>JAHABX010000051.1 GCA_018376135.1 Clostridiales bacterium
CCGGCCCGCGCTCGACGAGAACGGCTACCCCATGTGGGACCACCTCATCGCCCTGTCCAACAGGCAATGCTGGCAATGGGAGATCGCCGCCGCCCACAGCGGCTGCCTCGCCGCCATCATGCAGGCCGCCGGCATCGACGACTGGCCGCCAGCCGACTCCATGCCCGACATCACCAACCCCGTCATCACCATCAACCTGTCCACCAACCAATGAGCCAGGCAGACCGACGCTATCGCGCCGGCAACAGGTGACCCACACGGAAGACGGCACGGGCCGCCTCCCGAAAACAGAACAGCCAAGACCCGCAAGGAAAGGAACACCATCATGGCGACCATCAACCAGGTCACGCTGACCATCAGCGGAAACACCGGCAGCATCGAATTCCACACCCGACAGGACGGCGGCATATGGGCCACGTTCGACGTCGCCCAGACCAGCCGCACCCAGAACCCGCAGACCGGCCAATGGGAGGACGGCGCCACCACATGGATCCGTTGCACCGCCAGCGGATACCTGGCCGAACACCTGCAGCACAGCATGCTGCCGACCGGACCCGACGGCAAGCAGAAAGGCGTGCCCGTCATCGTCACCGGCAGCTACGTGCAAAGGGAATACACGAACCAGCAGGGAGCGAAACGAAGCATCCTCGAACTGCGCGCCACCGACCTCGCCGTCAGCCTGCGCGCCGGCACCGTCGCCTACAACAAGGCGCCGCGCGACAACGGGTTCGCGGGACGCACTCCACAGCCGAGCCAGCCCATGGCCCAGCCGCAGCCCCAGCAGCCGACGACGCCCGCCAGCGACCCGTGGAACGCCACGGGAGCCCAAACCAGGCAGCCCGCCTTCACCGACGGGTTCGCGCCCGCGGCATCCCAGCAGCCGGCGATCTGACGACGACCACACACGACCAAGGCCGGCCCACACATACGCCGGGCCGGCCCTCACCCGGAGAAGAGGCCAACATGCGGCGACATGCCATGGACGAATGGATCGACACCGGCGACGAGGAAGGAGCGGCGAAGGCGTTCGATGCGATGGACGAACGGATCCGCCCGCCCATCGGCGCGCAGCCACGCCAGATCACCCCCAGCAGGACGACCCTGGACGCATGCCAGCGGGCCGGCTGCCCCATCGAGGCCGGCGCCATCCACGCCTGGCTGTGCACATGGAGCGTCCGCAGCATCGACGGCACCGTGATCCGACGGGACATGCTCCTGATCGACGTGAAACGCGAAAACGAGATATGGAAGGCGACAAGCCGATACCGGCTCGACGGCATCCGCACGGGACGGCAGGCGCAGGCCGCGCTCCTGCTCGCCGCCACCGGGGCGCTGCGGCCCATCCAGGAACGATTCAAATAAACGGCATGGGCCGAGACATGGACGAACGGTATCGGTATCATTCCCGAATCAACACCAAGCAGATTATGATATTATATGGAAAACACATAAGGAGAAGGAGGCTTACCATGGCATTGATCCAGATCAACGTCCCCGACGACGTCAAAGCGCGTGCCGACGCCGCCTTCGCGCGCAACGGCATCACCACGCCCGCCGCCATGAAGATGATGGTCACCCAGGTCGCCAACGAGAACCGCACGCCGTTCGACGGCGTCTTCTCCTCCCCGTCCGCACGCGAACTCGGCGAGGACGTACGCCGCGACATGCTGCTCGCCGAGGCCCAGGAATACGGGCTGATCGCCGACGACGCCACCGACGCGCGAACCATCCCCGACGACGTGCTCGGGGAACTAGGCCTCACCGCACAGGAGGTAGGCCAGTGAACTGGAACGTCAAGGCCTCGCCCCACTTCTGGCGGACCGCGCTGCCCCTCAAGGAGAAATACACCCACGAACAGTTCGCGTCCATCATCCGATCCATAAGGGAGGCGATCTGCGAACTGGCGGCCAAGGGGCGCGTGGAGGAGAGCGGATGGCACGACCACCCGCTCGAGCGCAGCCCGTTCGGGGACGGAAACCACTTCGAGTTCCACACCTTCGACGACGACGTGCTCGTGGTCTACTTCAGACGCGAGGCGAAACGCACCATCCGCATGGTCGGCATCTA
>JAHABX010000013.1 GCA_018376135.1 Clostridiales bacterium
CGTCTGAGTGAGGACGAAGAGGTTCAACGGCTGTACTATTTAAGACGAAAAGCGCAGCTGGATCATGATTGGATGATGTACTGTATGAAGCAGGAAGGTCTGGAGGCTGGCAGACTGGAAGGTATCGAGACTGGCAGACTGGAGGGTATTGCGGCTGGCAGATTGGAGGGCATCGAAACCGGAGAAGCTCGCCTTGGAAAACTGATCCTCCGGCTTACGGAGGACGGACGGCATGAGCTGATCCCAAAAGCTGCCTCTGACCCGGAGTTTCGGCAGGATTTATTGAAGGAATACGGACTCATCTGACAGGCATAAAGAGGAGGGGGCGCTGCAAAACAGGTGAGTAATCACCTATGAAGGGCAGCGAGATATCTCGCTGCCCCACTCATATTATTTTAATAACTCTAAACGAGCCGGATCGTTTGCAAATGCTTCTTTTGCATTTTCTTTTGTAACAACTACCGGAGGCAGCTCATATACCAGAACATCCATCTTGCCGTTATTTGCCGTTACGGATGTCTCTGGCATACCTTCGCCGGTCTGAAGAGAATTGATAATTTCAATGGTCTTTTCTACCAGGGCATCCGTCGGTTTTGCAACGGTAGAATACTGTTTGCCTGCCCAGATCCACTCAACACTTTCGTTTTCGGCATCCAAACCGGATACAACCGGAATATCCTGACCTGCATTTTCACAGGATGTAATGATTGCACGCGCGATACCATCATTCGGTGAGAGAACACCGTGAATCGGAGTGTCTGAATAGAATCCGGAAATCAGAGAATCCATACGTGTCTGCGCTTTGGAATTATCCCAATCTACGGTTGCACACTGGGCAAAATCCATCTGACCGGAAACAACGTTTAATGTGCCGTCGTCAATGTATGGCTGAAGCACGGACATTGCGCCTTTAAAGAAATTCGGAGCATTTGGATCTGCCGGTCCGCCGCCGAATAACTCAATGTTATAAGGGCCTTCACCTTTCTGTGCTGCCAAACCGTCCAGCAATGCCTGCGCCTGTAATTCACCTGTTTTAATGCTGCCAAACTGAACAACCCCGTCTACACCTGTCGTATTCTCCAGCAATCTGTCGTAACCGATCACATAGATGCCTGCAGCCTTAGCCTGCTCCAAAACAGTACCAAGCTGTGAACCGTCTACCGGTCCCACTACGATCACCTTTGCACCATTTTCAATCATGGATTCAATCTGTTGCTGCTGCTGTGTCACTTTCTGGTCCGCTGCCTGTACAATCACATTATAACCGGCCTCTTCCAGCTGTTCCGTGAACATTGTTTCTGCCTCTTTCCAGTTCTGTGTTCCAAGCCACGGTAAGGAAACACCAATAGTAGCTCCCTCTTCAAAACCAGCCGCTGCTTCCTGCGTTTCTCCGGCTGCCTCTTCTGTCGCCGCCTCCGCAGATGCCTCTGCTGCTTCCGACGCTGCCGGAGCCTCCTCTTTTACAGCGGTGTCGGCTCCTCTGTCACTGCTGCCGCATCCTGTAAGAACTGCTGAAACAGCCAGCATGGATGCCAGTAATAATGATGCCACTTTTCTCTTTTTCATCCGGAATATCCTCCTTAAAATTATTAAATATAGTTTTTTATAATAAACCCCGTCTCTCCTGAGAAAGATTTATTTACGCTTTAAATGACTTCATGAAACGACCGATAATAGAATTTCGTCCGTTCTTTTTGTTATATACGTCAAATGCAACCGCTAACAGTAAAACAAATCCCTTGATAACCTGCGTCTTATCTGCACCGACCCCCATAAGCATCAGCCCATTGTTTAACACTGCCATAACCAGGCCTCCGACCATGGTTCCCATAATAGTTCCGACACCGCCCGATACAGATGCGCCGCCAATAAATACCGATGCAATGGCATCCATTTCCCATGCGTTACCGTCTGATGGTCCTGCTGCCGTAGACCGCCCTACAAACAGGATTCCCGCTACCGCTGCCAGTAACGACATATTCATCATCGTTAAAAAGTAAGTTCTTTTTACGTTAACACCGGACAGGGCTGCTGCATTTTGATTGCCTCCTACTGCATAGACATGCCGTCCAAAAGAAGTTCTGGTTGTAATTATGTGATAAACAATTACTAAGATCAGCAGGATCAGACCCGGTACCGGGAACGATGTTCCAACACGCCCGCTTCCATACAGCCAGGTAAAATATCCGATCACAGTACCCACCAAAACAATTTTAACCCAAAGCACCCATACCGGTGTTTTCATACCGATCGTCTTTTCCTCACTGTTTGCTTTACGGATTGTCAATACTGCAAACAGGGCGATCGCAATCACGCCTAAGAGCAATGTGGAATTGTTCATACCGGTAAAGGTCGGTCCCCATTCCGGCAGATATCCTGCTCCAAACCACTTTAATTCTGCGGGAACTGCGATTGAAATGGACTGTGAAATCCAGATTACCGCACCTCTGAAAATCATCATGCTGCCCAACGTGGTTATAAAACCCGGGATGCCCAATCTTGCAACAAAGAAGCCGTTCCACGCTCCGATCGCCAACCCGATTGCCAGCGCGATCAAAACCGCCGCCCACCAGGGCATGTGAAAATCTCTTGCCGCAATCGCCAGTACCATTCCACAAAATCCTGCAACCGAACCTACCGACAGATCAATTTGTCCTATTACAATTACCATCAGCATTCCCAGTGCAAGGATCAATACATATGCGTTTCCAGACAGCAGATTCTGAAAATTGGAAGAGGTAACCATCCTTCCTCCCGACGCTATCTGAAAGAAAACAATTAATAAAACTAATGCAATAACCATCGTGTACTGCCTTATATCTCCACCTATCAATTTCCTGATATTTTTCATAATACCGCTCACCCCTTCTAACCTGCTTCCTGTGTAGTAACTGTCATTCTCTGCATTAATGTGACTTGATTTGCCGATGCTTTGTCTATTTCACCAGTAATGCTTCCTTCGAAAATGGTATAAATACGATCCGCCATGCCCAATATCTCAGGCAGCTCGGAAGAAACAATAATGACCGCCTTCCTCTGATCCGCCATCTCATGAATCAGCCTGTATATCTCATACTTTGCTCCCACGTCGATTCCTCTGGTCGGTTCGTCCAAAATCAATATATCCGGCTCAGTAAACATCCATTTTGCCAGCACTACCTTTTGCTGGTTTCCTCCTGACAGCGTTGTCACTCCGGCTTCTACATCCTTTGTCTTTATTTTTAAGGAAGCCCTGTAAGACTCGGCAACTACCTTTTCTCTGTCAAAGTCGATTAATCCGTGCTTTTTGATCGCCGGCAGATTGGCGGAAACAATCGTTTTTTTGATAGAATCCAACAAATTCAAACCGCCTGTTTTCCTATCCTCCGGTACATAGGCAATACCGTGTTCGATTGCCTCCTGCACTGTTTTAATCTGCACCTCTTTCCCTTTGATATAGATCTGTCCCGATCTATAGATACCGTGGCTTCTTCCGAAAATGGATTTCATAAGCTCTGTACGCCCCGAACCCATAAGACCTGCAAATCCAACAATCTCACCGGCTTTTACATGAAAAGAAGAATTTTTGCACAGCATCCTGCCCGGTATTCTTTCATCCTCCACACACCAGTCCTTCACCTCAAAGATAACTTCTCCCGGATGTGATTCATGTTCGGGATACCTGTTCTCAATGGAGCGGCCTACCATAGAACGGATAATCGCATTTTCATCTACCTTCCCATCCTCCACACTGTAGCTTTCAATCGAATGCCCGTCCCTTATTACCGTAACCGCATCCGAAACCGCCGCAATTTCATTTAATTTGTGTGAAATCATAATGCAGGTAATATCTTTTTCTGCCAAATCCTTCATCAGATTTAATAAATTTTCCGAATCCGTTTCATTCAGCGCTGATGTGGGCTCATCCAAAATCAAAAGCTTTACATTTTTAGACAATGCCTTTGCTATTTCAACCATCTGCTGCTGACCGACTCCCAAATGCTTGATCTGCGTATCGGGATCCAGATCCAAACCTACCTTTTTGATAATCTCGCTTGTTCTCCTGCGTGTTTCCGTCCAGTCGATCATTCCGTGCCGCACAATTTCATTTCCCATGAAAATGTTTTCCGCGATGGACAATTCCGGAATCATGGACAACTCCTGATGAATAATGGCAATTCCCGCATTTTCAGATTCCTTAATACCTTTAAACGCAACTTCTTTGTCAAGATAGATAATCTTTCCTTCATATGTACCATGCGGATACACACCGGAAAGAATTTTCATTAACGTAGATTTTCCTGCTCCGTTTTCTCCGCAGATCGCATGGATAGATCCTCGTTTTACTTCCAATGTGACGTCATCCAAAGCCTTTACACCCGGAAAAGTTTTCGTTATACCTTTCATCTGAAGAATATAAGGGCTCTCCATAACACAACACTCCTTTCCTGTATAAATGAAGTATTTTTCATTCATTATTGCTTTTCTATCTGTACTATACCCCATTGCTTTTTCTTCTGCCATTGCCATACGTCACTCATTTTTCCAGTCATTTGTCATAAAAAAACAAGTCGGTATGACAAATGTCATACCGACTTGTTTTTATTTGTTCAGGTATTGATTTATCCTGCGCTCCAACATCTGAAGCGAAATCGTTGTATTCTTTTCATTAATCAGAATATCTTCCATCTCCTGTGTTATCATATATTCTATATCATCTGAATAGAGGAAGCTATATCCCGAATCCGCATTCTCCATGAGCTGATCCACCAAATTTACATTAATCCCACTGTTCTCCGGCGAGTCCTGATTAATGAGCAGCATGGAGGTCTGAGCCTTTGTCACACTTTTCAATACAGAAGCACCCTCACTGTATTTATAAATGTCCATCTGCACTTCATCCGTATTGCAAAAGGTTAATAATAAATCCCATGCCAGTTCCTCCTGTGTCGTTCTGGCATTTATCCCCATCAACAACGTATCCATAAACGAAGTGTTATCCCCACCTGGTCCGTGCGGCAATGTGATACAATCCCAATCAAAATTAGAATATTTCTTAATGCTCCACGGGTACGGCTTATAGGTTCTGTAGTCCGACAGCAGCACCGGCATAAACGCTACTTTTCCCTGTGCAAAGTCATCGCTTTTCACTATGTTTCCCTCATCAAGCGCATTGAGTCTTTTTAAAAAGTCGACCGCTTCACACGCATTCTCACTATATAAGCTGCAGGTATCTCCGCCTTCCGAAAGAATGTCCACATCATTTGTCACAAAGGCAAATTTCCAATCGTAATCATATACACCAAACTGATCTATGATCCCGTTTCCGTCTGTGTCCTTTGTTACCTTTTTACATATATTATAAAAATCATTCCAGTTCCACCTGGAATCGGGAAGCTGAATATTTTCCTTTTCCAGCAATGTTTTGTTGACAAACATCATATAAGGAACGCTTTCCACCGGCAGTGCGTATTGTACCGAATTTATCCTTCCGCTTTCATATGGAACCTCATAATACTCATCCTGAAGTCCGCCTTCTCTCTTGATAAAGGAATCCAGATCTGACAGTGCCCCCACATTGACAAACGTACCGAAATCCTCCGCAAGTACGAAGAAGACGTCGGGTGCAGTTCCTTCCAGCAGACTGCCCGACAGCCACTCCGAATAATCCTCTTTCTGAATACCGCTGACATATTCCACCTTAACACCCGGATGCTTCTCTTCAAATACGGCAATGGCATGTTCAATTAATTCATATGGGTAAGCATCCGGCACATCCCACGGGCTTCCTGTAAAAACGCCAAGTGTTATCGTTTTCTTTCTTTGACCCCATACGGTCACAGTCATAGCTACGGCAAACAAAAGAACAATGATAACCGTTATTCGTATTTTATGTTTTTGTCCGTTCATACCGCATTACCCTTCTTTGGTGACAGCGCCTTTTTGTACTGCCCAAATTGCCAGCTGCGTGCGGTCTCTCAGATTAAGTTTATGCAGAATCGAGCTTAAATAATTTCTGACAGAACCTTCCGACAGAAATAATTTTGATGCGATCTCCTTATTCGATAAGCCTGCCGCAACCAGCTCGATGACCTTCCATTCGGAGTCTGTGATCTCACCCAGTACATTTTCATCTATCTGAATCCTCATATCCCGCTTTGCCATCTGCGAAAACATTCCCAATACCTTAGTCGCAATATCCTCATTGATCATTGCGTTTCCGTTGTAAACCTTATGTATCGCTTCCTCTAATTTGCTCATGGAAATACCTTTCAGCAGGTATCCGCTGGCCCCGTGCTTTAACGCGCTGAATATGTATTCGTCGTCATCAAATGTAGTCAGAATAATTATCTTTATATCCGGATAATTCTCTTTGATAATCTGCGTACACTGGACACCGTCCATCTCCGGCATTCGGATATCCATTAATATTACATCCGGTTTATTGCTTCTGACGCAGCGGATCACCTCCACACCGCTTGCTGCCGCATCGGTCACCTCAATTCCTTCAGCTGCTCCCAGCACAATTTTTAAGCTCTGACGGATCAGCTCCTGATCATCCGCTATTAAAACCTTAATCATTTTCTTCTCCCCACCTGATCGGAATATTTGCAGTCAGTACAAATCCATTTTTACTCTCATACGTCAAATGTCCGCCCAGCATGGCTAATCGCTCTTTCATATGCTGCAAACCAAATCCGGGCTTAACACCCTCTGCTCCTCTGCCGTTATCCTTTACCTGAACCTGCACAACCGAATACACTTTCTGTATATAGATTTTTATTATGGTTGCTTTTCCATGCCGAATCGCATTCGTAATCCCTTCCTGAATGATTCTGTAAATAATTTCCTCCTCATCCTCGCTGAACTTCATCTTTTCGATACGGTTGTCCAGATAAATGTCCACACCTCCGGTCATCTTCATATTGTGAATCATCTTATGGATAGCATTCATCAGATTATCATTTTCCAGCATATCCGGGCGCAAAGCGTTTACGGACCTCCTGATATCGGTCATTCCCTGCCTTGCGACATTGCTCACCGCCTGAAGCTGTTCATAAGTCTGTTCTTTCGAAAGAGGCAGTATGGTGATCGCCGCGTCTACCCCGGCGATAATTCCGGTCAAGGTATGTCCCAGAGTATCGTGAATTTCTCTCGCCAGACGGTTTCTTTCCTTTGTCTCAGCCATTTTTTCCGACTCTTTCGCATACGCTTCCAATTCTACATATGCCTTCTGCAGCTCTTCGTTTGTCTTATTCAGCTTTGCATTCAGCAGGTTGATCTCTTCATTTTCATGTACCTGCTCATTTAACAAAAGAATCGTATATATAATAAATAAAGCCATATTAACCGATATACCGAAATTTTTGATAAATATGAGCAGTGACTTAATCCCGCCCGTATAATATTCTGCATAAACACCAAACGACGTAATATCCAAAAAATTTTCATATATTCCGAAATCAAATATTAACAGAGACATACTGATCAGCACAAAGAAAAAAATCTTTTCTTTCTGCTGTTTGAAATATCGCAGAACATGCACCGCTATAAGCAAGATCACACCATTATAATTCATATCCAGCGATACAATCACAGTCAAACCTGACAATATTTCCGCACAAACCAAAACCCAATGTGAAAAATACTGTAACAGCTTATCATGGCAGCTGATAAGCAGCAGCAAAATGATAACGCTGAAAATTGCAGTGCCCCATGTCAGCGGCGGCAGTTGATTTACCGTTTCCAGGTAATCTCTTGCATGTGCCGATTCCGCGATTTTTTTGATGGTAATTCTCATTATACTGGACAAAAAAATGACAATACACAAATTAAGTATTTTCATCGTATCAAAAATAATGTTTCTAAAATTCCCTGTCTGCATCCGACACTCCTACTGCCATCCATTTGTACCATATTCAGATACATTCTGTCTGTTAATCAATTCAACCGGAATCAATATACGGTGCTCATGTTCTTCCCCGTTTAAAATAGCATATAACTGCTCTGCAGCAATTGTTCCTATCTTTGTCGGGTACTGGGCGGCAGTTGCCGTCATTAATCCTTCCTGAATCATCGCTTTTGTCTCCGGAGCTCCATCAACTCCAAGTACACAGGTATCCTTCAATTTTCCGTACTCTTCCAGCGCCGCCATCGCTCCCATTGCACTTACGTCGTTAATTGCAAATACGGTGTCAAACTTCACATCCTCTTCTATGGCCTTTTGCATGATCGGCATCGCAAGCTCAAGCTGCCCTAACGCATCATAGACTTCCACTACCCGATAGTCTTCATTCCCTGCTATAGTATCCACAAATCCGGCAACCCGATCATTTGCTGATTTTGCCCTGCTGTGCTCCAAAATAACGATTTCCGCACTTTCCTTCTGTTCCATAAGATACTCTGCACACAGAACTCCTGCCTGGTAATTGTCAGAAACAATCATGCAGTCAGCCAGATCCTCCTCATAAATTTCAGTATCTACCATAATAACTTTGATTCCCTTTTCCCGCGCTGCACGGATGATCGGCAATACCACATCAAAATCAACAGGCGCCAAAAAAATAGCTTCAACTCCTTCTTCCATTAAATCATACATCTGCTCTACCTGTCTTTGTGCATCCAAAGCCGGATCTCTGGTAATCAGAATATCCCCTCTGGACTCTACGATCGCTTTAATCGTGTCATCTACCACCCCGAAAAAAGGATTATTCATCGTCATATAGGAGGCACCGAATTTATGTGCATTCTCATTTTGGCGCAGGCTGAAATCCTTCATACAGCATAAAAAATATACAAAAAAGCATACTGCAAAAACACATGTCACTGGAATTATCCTGTTCAAAAATTTTTTCATCTTCGTTTTACCTGCTATTATTTACAGCCTGCTCCTCATCCGCCGATCTGAGACATGATCCTTTGCTCTTTATTTTCTCCGCTGTTCTGAAAAAAGGCATGTCCTTCCGGTTTTTCCAGCAGCGCTTCTCTGATCAGTTCCTGCAGCTCCTCCAGGGAAGCACCTGCTCTTAACGGCTCCCGCATATCTTTTCCCCGGTCGTACTGCAGACAGGTCTTCAGATATCCCTGCGAGGTCAGCCTTACCCGATTACAGGTATGGCAAAACTTATGACTGACAGCACTGATAAATCCAATCCTTCCATGGAACCCGGCAAATTCATAATAGTGTCCAGGTCCGTTTCCGAGGATCTCCGACACCGGTCCTGCCGGTCCAAACCGGTCCTCCAGTATCTCAAGTATCTCCTGCTCGCTTCTTCCCTGAAAACCCTTTCCCAGACCGATGGGCATCATCTCTATAAAACGCACATGTACCAGACAGGTGCGGGCAAGCTCTGCCAGCTCACACAGCTCCTCTTCACTCTGCCCCATGGGAACACAGTTGATCTTCAGCGGAATACCGGGATATCTCAAAGCCTCCCGCATCCCCTCCAGTACCTGATCAAGACAGTCTCTTCTGGTGATCTGCTGATAGGTTCCGGGATCCAGGCTGTCCAGGCTCAGGTTGATACTGTCGATCCCGGCTTCTGCCAGCTCCTTCATCTGCTCCTGCAAAAGCACTCCATTCGTCGTCAGAGTTACCTGCTCAATACCCGGAATCGCTTTCAGCTCTCCCACAAGCCCTGCCAGATTCCTGCGGACCAGCGGTTCCCCTCCTGTCAGCTTCACCTTGCGGAAACCCAGTCCTGCAAAAGCCTCTGTAAGCCGCAGGATCTCATCATATCTGAGAATCTCCTCATGACTGCACGCAGGGATCCCGTCCTCCGGCATACAGTAACAGCATCTTAAATTACAACGGTCTGTCACGGAGATCCGTATGTAATCGATCTCTCTGCCTTTTCCGTCAATCATATCTGAAATCCCCGCTCTTTCCTCCGGTCTTCTCCATCAGATGGATCTCCTGAAGCTCCATCCGTTTGTCAATCGCCTTGCACATATCATAAATGGTCAGAAGCGCAGTGGTCACACCGGTCAGTGCTTCCATCTCTACGCCTGTCTTCCCCTCTGTCTTTACCAGGCAGACTGCTTTGATACGGCTGTTCTCTTCATCCAGTTCAAAATCTACCGAACACTTCTGTATCTGCAGCGTATGGCACATGGGGATCAGGGCCGCCGTCTGCTTCACTCCCATGATGCCTGCCACTCTTGCCACGCCGAGCACATCTCCCTTTTTTACCTGATGATTCTTTACCGCATCCATGATCTCCGAACTGACCCGTATAAACCCTTGAGCGATCGCTGTCCGGACGGTCACCTGCTTTCCGGTCACATCCACCATGACTGCATTGCCGTCTTCATCAAAATGTGTAAATCCCTTTTCCATCTGTCTGTTCTCAGTCCTCTCTCTTCAGGACGGTCTCCTCATAATACTTCATATTATAGTCCACATGGAAGAACATGGTCTGCCGTGCTCTCTCCACATCCCGCTCCCTCAGTGCATCGATGATCTGCTGGTGGCAGGTAATGCCATGCCCCGGTCCAAAGCCTTCTGTCATGATCTTCATGGTCTGGGTCATCACATCCTTGATCACATCACTGATAAAGATTGCGATCTGGTTGCCAGTGCTGTGAGTCAGAAGTCTGTGGAACTCATTGTCATAAATGACATATCTCTCATAATCATTCTGGCTCTCGATCATATTCTGAAGCGTCTCTTCCATCTCCGCAATCTGTTCATCCGTCACACTGGCAGCCGCCCATGCCGCTACCATAGGCTCAAAATGGATCCGGAAGCGCATCACATCCATCAGATCATTGGCAGTCAGGTATTCCGCCGGGATCACTCCCTTGATGAAGCTCTGCAGATCGAAGCCCTTTACATAAGAGCCCTCTCCCAGCTTCGTCTCCAGAAGCCCAAGCGCCACCAGCTTCTGGATCGCCTGACGCACCGTTACCCGGCTGACCCCGAAGGTGTCGCACAACTGATTCTCTGAAGGGATCTTCTCCCCTTCCTTCCAGTCTCCGTTCAAAATCTGCTCTTTCATCTGGGCAAGGACCTGTTCGCCGATGCTCTCTTTCTTAATCGCTGTTAAACCCATATTAACCACTCAATCCTTTATCTGACTAGACTCTCTTGTTACTTCCCCTTACTGGTCTTCGGCAAGCAGCTCCCCCAGCTCCATCACATAGCGGTCGCTGTATTTCCTTGCCAGCTCTTCTTCTTTTTCCGAAGGCTCATAGACTCCTATGGTCCAAAATCCCGCCTCCTTCGCCGTTCTGAGCGCGTATGCCGAATCCTCTATGACCACACACTCTGATGGTTCTGCCCCGAACTGCCGGGCTGCCATCTGATAGATATGGGGCTTTGTCTTACCTGCTCCTGCCATGGCGCAATCCAGCAGGAAATCAAAGCAGGACAGAATCCCGTTATGCTCCAGTGCCGGCTGAACCAGCGACAGTGCGGATGCCGTCGCCACACAGAGGGATACTCCCTTTCCCTTCAGGAACCGGATATATGCCTCCGCTCCCGGCTTCAGCCCGACCAGCTCTGCATAGCAGCGCTCAATCCGTTCACACGCACCCTGATGGATCGTCTCTGCATCCTCCTTCAGACCAAACTCCTCCTTCAGAAAGACTGCCGCCTCCGAAAGAGACATGGATGCCATCCGGTCATTCAGATCCTCTGGTCCCACAATTCCCTTTTCCGCCAGAAAATCCAGTCCCAGATTTTCCCAGTAGGGAATGGAGTCCAGAACGGTTCCGTCCATATCAAATATTGCATATTTAAATTCCATCTGTCTCTCCTATACCCTTATCTTTGTTCCCTTCTGATCACGGCTTCCGGACTTCAGCTTATGCAGAGCCACCTCTTTTTCTTTGTAGATCATGCTCTGCTCCTCCCGGCTGCCAAAAAGATATACTTCTTCCAGACTGTCCTTCACGCCCAGCTTCATGGCACGCACGCCGATTGCCGCCTTTTTCTTCTCCGGTATCTCATCTGCAGAAAACCGCAGGAAATATCCTTCCTCTGACTGCAGCACCACCTGCATATTATCACTCAGCAGTCCTGCAAAGAGCACCTGATCCCCTTCGTTTAATTTGGTAGCCACACTGGTCTTTGTGCGCACATCATACTCCAGACCGCCGACCACCTTGGTCATTCCATAACGGGTGACAAAAAGAACCCTGCCGAATAAAAGCTCCTCCATACTGCAGATCAGCAGGATCTTTTCCTGAGAACTGTCAAAATTGCTGAAGTTATCAATCGGGAACGCCTTATCTCTGAATTTTCCAAAGGGAAGCTCCAGAACCTTTGCCGTGTGCATCTTGCCCGTGTCCGTAAAAATACAGATCCGGTCCGTATTACGGCAGGTCAGCACATGACGGCTCTCTGTATCCGCCGCCTCTTTGTTCCGCTCATAGGTAGGTACATCCACCGTACGACAGTACCCAAACCGGTCCATAAGGAAGACGACCGGCATCTCCTCCACCTTTTTTTCCACAAATACGGTCTCTGCCCCATTCTCTATGATGGTCTTCCGCGGCACCCCATAGGACTTTTTGAATCCGTCCAGCTCCTGAATGATAACCTTCGCCATTTCGTCATAATTGTTCAGGATCTCTGAATATCTGGCAATATTTTTCATAGTGGCATCATGTTCCTTCATCAGCGCCTCGATCTCCAATCCGATCAGCTTATAGAGACGCATCTCCAGGATTGCTGCCGCCTGCCGCTCTGTAAAACGAAACTTCTCCGCCTGAAGTCTGGATTTCTCGGATTTAAAGCGAATCCCTTCAGTCTTTCCGCTCATCAGGCATGCCTTTGCCATCTTCATATCCCGGCTGCCCCGCAGCATCTCAATGATCAGGTCAATCACGTCACACGCCTTGATCAGACCCTCCTGAATCTCCTTCCGGTCCAGCTCCTTGTTCAGGAGCGTACGGTATTTTCTTGTATTGATCTCGAACTGAAAGTCGATCACCTGATCGAAGATCCGGGTCAGTCCCAGCGTCTCCGGTCTGCCGTCCGCCACTGCCAGCATATTGACACCGAAGGTATCCTCCAGACGGGTCTTCTTATACAGCATGTTGGTAAGCTGCTCTGTATCCGCGCCCTTTTTCAGCTCCAGGACGATACGGATCCCCTCCTTGGAGGACTGGTTCGTAATATCCACAATATCCGTAGTCTTCTTTGTCTCCACCAGTGTTCCGATATCGTTCAGAAATTTGCCGATATTTGCCCCGATCATAGTATAAGGGATCTCCGTAATGACAAGCTGCTCCCTGCCTCCCTTTACCTTCTCCACTTCCACCTTTCCGCGGATCCTGATCTTCCCGGTTCCGGTCTTATAGATCTCCGTCAGATCATCCTTGTTGACCACGATTCCTCCCGTGGGAAAATCCGGCCCCGGCATGATCTGGAGAAGCTCCTCCACCGTAAGCCTGGGATTGATCATATATGCCTTCATGGCGTCGATGGTCTCCGCAAGATTGTGGGGCGGAATACTGGTGGACATGCCCACCGCGATTCCCTCCGCGCCGTTGATCAAAAGATGAGGGATCCTCGCCGGAAGAACGCCCGGCTCCTTCTCCGTCTCATCAAAGTTCGGCACAAAATCCACGATATCCTTGTCCAGATCCGCCAGAAGCGCTTCCTCACTGACCTTCTGAAGTCTCGCCTCCGTATAACGCATGGCTGCCGCTCCGTCTCCCTCGATGGAACCGAAGTTGCCGTGTCCGTCCACCAGCGGAAGCCCCTTTTTAAAATCCTGACTCATAACCACCAGGGCATCATAGATGGAGCTGTCTCCATGGGGGTGGTATTTACCCATGGTATCTCCCACGATACGGGCACACTTTCGATAAGGGCGGTCACTGCGGATGCCCAGCTCATGCATATCATAAAGCGTCCTTCTCTGTACCGGCTTTAGGCCGTCCCGTACATCCGGCAGTGCCCTTGCCACAATGACGCTCATGGCATAGTCAATATAGGACTTCTGCATGATGTCGGAATATTCTGTTTTGATAATCATCTCTTCACTCATGCCGTGCCTCCTATATATCCAGCTCTGCGTCTACTGCATTTTCATAGATAAACTGTCTTCTGGGCGGAACCTCGGTCCCCATCAGCATCTCTGTCACGGAGGATGCCAGGCGGGCGTCTTCGATCTCCACCAGCTTCAGCCTGCGGCTCTCCGGATTCATGGTTGTCTCCCAAAGCTGCTGTGCGTCCATCTCTCCCAGACCCTTGTAGCGCTGCAGCGTAAATGCACCGGTGTGCTTCTTCCGGTACTTTTCCAGCGCCTTGTCGTCATACAGGTATTCTTCCTTCCCTCTGGACGGCATGGCTTTATAAAGAGGCGGCATGGCAATATACACATGTCCCTCGAAGATCAGCTCCGGCATAAAACGGTAGAACAGGGTCAGAAGCAGCGTACTGATATGAGCCCCGTCCACATCCGCATCCGCCATGATGATGATCTTGTCATAACGCAGCTTCGTAATATCGAAATCATTTCCATAGCCCTCGGAAAACCCGCAGCCAAAGGCATTGATCATGGTCTTGATCTCTGCATTTGCCAGCACCTTGTCGATGCTTGCCTTCTCCACATTCAGGATCTTGCCGCGGATCGGGAGGATTGCCTGATACGCCCGGTTCCGGGCTGTCTTTGCCGAACCGCCCGCAGAGTCTCCCTCCACGATGAAGATCTCACATTTGGATGCGTCTCTGCTCTCGCAGTTCGCCAGCTTCCCGTTGGAGTCAAAGGAAAACTTCTGCTTTGTCAGAAGATTGGTCTTCGCCCGCTCCTCGGTCTTACGGATCTTGGCTGCCTTTTCCGCACAGCCGATCACCGCCTTCAAGGTCTCCAGATTCCGGTCAAAATACCGCTGGATCTCCTCACCGGTCACCTTTGACGTGGCTTTCGACGCATCCTGATTATCCAGCTTTGTCTTGGTCTGCCCTTCAAAACGGGGTGCCGGATGCTTGATGGAAACCACTGCCGTCATGCCGTTGCGCACATCCGCTCCGGTAAAGTTCGGATCCTTTTCCTTCAGGATCCCCAGCTCCCTGGCATAGGCATTGACGACCGTGGTAAATATGGTCTTAAATCCGGTAATATGTGTGCCGCCTTCTGCATTGTAAATATTGTTGCAGAAGCCAAGCACATTTTCATGAAATTCATTGATATACTGGAAGGCACACTCCACGGTAATACCTTCGCTCTCTCCCTTAAAGCACACAATATCATGAACCGTATCCTGAGAGCGGTTCAGATCCTTCACAAAGCCTGCCAGTCCGTCAGGCTCATGATAAACGATCTGTTCCACCTGAGCTCCTCTGCGGTCCTCAAAGAGGATCGTCAGCTCCGGATTCAGATAAGCGGTCTCATGCATCCTGCTTTTGACCTCCTCTGCCTTAAATCTGGTCTTCTCAAAGATCTCCGGATCCGGCAGAAAATTGATCTTCGTTCCGGTCTTCCTGGTTTTCCCGATGGTCGGAAGAAGACCGTCTATCAGCTCGATGGTCGGATTACCCTGCTCATAATGATCATGATGGATGAATCCATCCCTCGACACCTCTATATCCAGATAAGTAGACAGGGCATTCACCACCGATGAACCGACTCCGTGAAGTCCTCCGCTGGTCTTATAGACAGAATCATCAAACTTTCCTCCCGCATGCAGAGTGGTAAATACCAGACGCTCTGCAGACATTCCCTTCGCATGCATTCCCACCGGGATACCGCGGCCATTGTCACAGACCGTACAGGAACCGTCCTTCTCCAGATACACCTCGATCTGACTGCAGTATCCGGCCAGATGCTCGTCCACGGAATTATCCACGATCTCGTAGATCAGATGATTCAGACCCTTCGTTGAAACACTGCCGATGTACATACCGGGTCTTTTCCGGACTGCCTCCAGACCCTCCAGGACAGAGATACTGTCCGCATCATAGGTGTTGTTTTTTGCCATATGTCTTACTCCTTTAATTTCAAAACTACCTTACAGTATACCGAATATTCCCGGAAATAACAAGGGAAAGAAAAAAGGGAACCGCATCCCCTCCAGGGACACGGCTCCCGTTTTCAGCTTCACCTATAAAATATCATCTCTCTCAATATAGCCCGGTCTCTCCGGATCAGAAATGATCTCCTTCATGCGTGTGATCTTTGCAAATTTATCCACGACCTGATTCTCAATATGTACATCCGCTCCGATAACTGCTCCTGTCAGTACCACACAGTTGCGTACAACCGCACCCGGTTTCACCACACAGCCTCTTCCGATGATCGAATTCTCAACCGTTCCCTCAACCTTACATCCATTGGATACAAAGGATGATTTCACCTCTGCGGTCTCAAAATACTGTGTCGGGCAGGAATCGTTGGTGCGTGTGTAGATCGGCCACTCTTCGTTGAGCAGACCTCTGGCAGTCTTCAGATCCAGCAGACCCATATTGGCATCATAGTAGCTCTTGAAGTCCATGATCGGTGCAAAATATCCCTTATGTGCCACACCGCGGATATCCAGCTCTCCACATTTCTCATTGACAATATTCTTCAGATTGTACATGGAAGAAAGCTTCTGAGCTTCTTTTACAAGGTCTATGAACACTTCCTTCTTCATTACATAGGTATCCATGAAAATATTGCGGTTCTTCGCGGTTCCGCTGTTCTTCTCCATGGACTCTACGCCCTTCTGCTTATTCAGATTCAAGCAGTGGCAGTTCTGATATGCATCCTTTGCATTATCCACTGCATGATAGAGCAGAGTCACGTCTGCGCCGGACTCCTCATGAGCCTGCAGAAGTGCACTGTAATCCTGTGTATACACCATATATCCCGGTGCAATTACTACATATTTGGCTTTGTCTCTCTCAATGTGATCCAGATTCTCCGCATATGCCTTGATATCTGTGTTGTAGTAATCGTTCTCTTCCATGGAGCCGGTGAAAATAATATCCAGACTTCCGCTCTTGGAATTGATATTGTAATGACGTCCGGTTCCCACATGCGCTACCAGTGAACGGGGCTTTCTTCTGACATATACCTGAATCCTTCCAATGTCACTGTTAGACATATTGGAGATCGGGAAGTCGATCACACGGTATCTGCCAAGGAAGGTAAATGCAGCGATCGAACGGTGTTTTTCCAATCCGTCCACCCAGATATGGTTCTCTGAAAAACTTATAATTCCTAATGCTTTTGCCATATTCTTCTACCCCTTTACATTCTTCGCTATTAATTCAATATGTTCGCTTCCTGCTTCTCCGACAGATGCCTGCGCTGCGATCTTCACTCTATCAGCAACCAGCACACGCTGTACTACAGCACCCTCTTCCACAACTGCACCCGGCATCAGTACACTGTCTATGACCTTTGCACCTGCGCCGACCTTTGCACCTGTAAACAGTACGGAATTCTGAACCTCTCCCTCGATCACACAGCCCTGTGTAATGTAGGAATTCTTCACCTGTGCCTCACTGGATATGTACTGCGGAAGCGCAGGGATATCCTCTGTATAGATCTTCCAGGTATGGTCGTCCAGGTCCAGACCGCTCTTCTTATCCAGAAGGTCCATATTTGCCTCCCAAAGGGAATCGATGGTTCCTACATCCTTCCAGTAGCCCTTGAACTTATATGCGAAAAGTCTCTTGTCGTCATTCAGCAGGGTCGGGATAATATCCTTACCAAAGTCATGACTGGAGTTCTCGTTCTTCATATCTGCCACCAGAAGCTTTCTCAGAAGCTTCCAGTTGAAAATATAGATACCCATGGACGCAAGATTGCTCTTGGGCTCTGCAGGCTTCTCCTCAAATTCCACAATACGTCCCGTCTCCGGTTCTGTATTCATGATACCAAAACGGCTTGCTTCCTTGATCGGAACCTCAATAACTGCGATGGTAGCGTCCGCATTGTTCTCCTTATGGCTCTCCAGCATCTTCGCATAATTCATCTTATAGATATGGTCACCGGACAGGATCAGGATATACTCCGGATCATAGTTGTCCACAAAATCAATATTCTGGGAAATCGCATCTGCAGTTCCTCTGTACACGTCCAGATTCGCATCTGCCTTCTCCCTCGGAGGAAGTACATATACGCCACTGTCGCGGGCATCCAGACCCCAGCGTCCGCCTCCTGCCACATAGCTGTTCAGAAGTACGGATTCATACTGCGTCAGCACACCTACCACATCGATTCCACTGTTTGCACAGTTACTCAACGGGAAATCGATGATCCGGTATTTGCCGCCATATGAAACAGCCGGCTTCGCTACTTTATTGGTAAGATCATGCAGTCGGGAACCTCGACCGCCTGCCAGTATCATTGCCAACATACTATTTTGTTTCATAGTAAGGTCCTCTCTTTCATTCATATATACTCGTTATGCAATTGTGTGAAAAATATTAACATTTCATTTTCTATTTTAGCACTTTTGCCAGCTCATCGCAACAACAAAAACAAAAAAAGAGTAAAACCCCACAATAAAGAGAGACCGTCCTGAAGGTGTTGAACTTCAGGACAGCCTGTCATATCATATGTTGCACGATTCTCTTATAAATCAAGGGTCTGCCCCGCCGCCAGATAGTGGAGCGCATCCCCCATCTTCCCTTTCAGGTATTCATACTGAGGAACTCCGGTGCAGTGACAGGTATAATAGACTGCCGGATATTCCAGCAGTTTTTCCGCCGTCCGGTCCATCCTTCCGTATTCCTCCGGCTGAAGCGTCATAAAATGAAATCCTCCGATCACCACATCCACCTTCTCCTCCGCCGCCCACTGCACCACATTGTAGATACCCTTGTGTGAGCAGCCGCTTAACAGCACCTTTTGGTCTCCTTCCGTAACGATCAGATACTGCTCATGCCGGAAGGCATCCGGCTTTCGCACTCCTTCCGTCTCCTCTGTCATGCCATAACTCTCTACCGGGCAGAAGCATGGACGCTGATTATAGGTAACCAGACGAATTCCATCGCCCAGATCAAGGCTGTCGCCTGTTTCCACAATACGCGGGTTTCCTTTCAGGTCGGGAGCTACGCCGATATATTTACCAACTTTATTATAGTGAGGCACAAATGCGCCCCTGTTCAGATAGACCTTCGCCTTTCTGTTGATCCGCAGGAATTCCTCCAGACCGCCGGAATGGTCATAATGCCCGTGAGACAGAACCGCCAGGTCCACCGCTTCCAGATCAATCCCCAGAGCCTTTGCGTTCTCTGCGAACAGACCGCTCTGCCCGGTATCAAAGAGGATCCGGTGCCGTTTTGTCTCCACATACAGACTGAGCCCGTGCTCCGTGGCACAGCATTCATTTCCGCTTGTATTTTCCATCAGGGCTGTGATATACATTACATGGACACCCTTTCCGCAATCTCTGCCATCTTCGCTGCATTCAGCCTCGTATCCCCCTTCACACGGGAGTAGGACAGATAACCGTTCATCCGGTCGATCTTGGTCAGATTCTTACTGCCGCACTTTGGACACACATCCATATCCAGCTCCTGGTGTCCGCAGTCATCGCAGTAAGCCAGCGACAGGTTCACGCCCTCATAAAAGCCTTTCTTCATGGCACGGCGCACCAGCGTACGGACTGCCTCCTTATTATAGCCTACCGGGTAACGCACATACTGGATCTTACCGCCGTTGCACAGCTCCCAGAAGCGTCCCTCGCAGTCCTGCTTTTCGATAGGAGTCATATCCTCCGTCACATGACAGTGGAAGCTGTTGCTCACATAGGGACGGTCCGATACATTTTCCACAATTCCGTACTTCTTGCGGAACTGCTCGATCTGAAGCCCGCAGAGGCTCTCTGCCGGAGTTCCGTAGATGGCATACAGATTGCCGTCCTCTTCCTTGAACTGGGTGATCTTCTTGTTAATATACTGCATAACCTCCAGTGCAAATTCCCCGTCCTCACGGATGGACTTTCCGTTATACAGCTCCTGCAGCTCGTTCAACGCCGTGATGCCGAAGGAAGCAGTCATGGGCTTCAGCAAAGGCTTGATCTTGTCATGAGGCTCCAGGTGGCCGCCATAGAAGCCGCCTTCACAATAGGCAAGCGGGTTGGTGGAAGCGCGCATCTCACCCAGATAATCATAGGTGCGGATGTGCAGATTCCGGATCATCTCCAGATAATAATCCAGCACCTCATAGAAATCCCTGTTCTCCGAACGGGACTGTGCCAGGATCATGGGCAGATGAAGACTGACTGCTCCTACATTAAAGCGGCCCACAAATACAGGCTTATCCTCCGGATCCGCAGGCGTCATGCCGCCCCGCTCATACCAGGGACTTAAAAATGCACGGCATCCCATGGGACTGATGACTCTTCTGTATTTTTTATACATCTCAGATATATATCCTTCTCCGCTCATGGACAGCCAGTCCGGATACATGGTTCTGGAAGAACACTCGATACCCGCCTCAAATACTGCCTCACAGATACCTCCCTCTCCATGGATCGCTTCGTCATACAGAAATACGATCTTGGGAAACAGCACCGGCTTCTTGTTGCCCGGCTTGCCCTGTCCTTCCTGATGAACCTGAAGAAGGGAAATATTGCACATCTGAGCAAAACGTTCCTGCCCAAGACCAATGGTCACGGTCACAAAGGGATAATCTCCTCTGGAAGAACCGACTGTGTTCAGCTTGTACTCAATCCCCTGCCAGCCCTGATCAAAATCTCTGCGGACCTTGTTCATGGCATAAGTCTCTGCCTTTTCCTCCGCTCCTGTCCAGGAAGGATCTGCATAGGACAAAAACTCCGTTTTATATTTGGTGTAGCTCTTCTCCGCATAGGGCGCCAGCACCTTATCCACTTCCGGAACCGTAAATCCGCCGTACTGCTGAGCTGCCGTACTTAATATAATGTCTCCCATCACATCAAATGCCGTATCCAGTGTCTTCGGCTCATTGTACCAGACATTGCCCATCTCAAAGCCGTCCTTTAAGACACTGCCGATATCAAACAGACAGCAGTTCATGGTATCCAGGCGGGCAGACTGGTCATGAATGTAGATATATCCGTCTCTGCATGCCTGCAGCTCATTCCGGTTCATGAAGAACTTCCGGTAAAGCTCCTTGTTCAGCTCATTAAAGATCAGGCTTCTCTTGGTTGCTACCAGCGCACTGTCCGTATTGGCATTGCTCTTGTCTCCAATATAGCGGATGGACTGGCTTTTGGTATACACATCATCCATCATATGGACGAAATCCTTCTTATAATTCCGATAATCCCGATAACTCTTGGCAACCGCCGGATTTACTCTCTCCAGCGCCCCTTCCACAATATTGTGCATCTCCTGGATATCGATTCCTTCTTTTCCAAGAGACTCCGCCTGCTCCTGCGCAAAATCACAGATGTAGGTAATCTCATCTCCTGAGAATCTGTACAGAATACGGGCAGCCGATTTATTCACCGCATTGACGATCTTTTCCACATTAAAATTCTCCCGCGTACCGTCTTTCTTTATTACATACAACATTCCTTCACCCCACTATATATTGTGTCTTCAACCTTTGATTTTTCCAAATGTTGTTTTTAAGTATATACGAAACAGAACACTTCCGCAATAGACAAATTATACAAAGTTAAAAAAAGAGAGGCGCTGCAAAACACCCTCTCTTTCTCTCTACTTCATAAAACGGTCGATCGCTTCCGTCAGATCTGCAATTGCCTCCATATCGCCGCACTCTACGGCATCCACCAGACAGTGTTCAATATGATCCTTCAGGATCACCTTTCCTGTATTGTTGATGGCGGATTTCACGGCAGATAACTGAATCAGGACCTCACTGCAGTCCCGTCCCTCCTCCACCATACGGCGGATGGATTCCAGATGCCCGATGGCACGGGACAGACGGTTCAAAACTGCCTTTGTATTTTCATGCGTATGGGTATGACCATGTCCATGACTGTGCCCTCCCTCATGGGAATGCCCGTCTTCATGGCTGTGCCCTCCCTCATGGGAGTGGTCATGCCCATGGCTATGCTCGTATACCGTCCCGTCCGGGGCGGTATGCACGTGTTTTTCTTCACCAGCCACCAGTCTCTCTCCTTTTTGTATGATTCTGAGCGTTCCTATAAATCGCAGTTCTTCACGGTTCTCGGGAACGGAAGCACGTCGCGGATATTGCCCATGCCGGTCAGATACATCACGCAGCGCTCAAAGCCCAGACCAAATCCCGCATGACGGGCAGATCCGTATTTTCTCAGATCCAGATAGAAGCCGTATTCCTCCTTGCTCATGCCCAGCTCGTCCATACGGGCAGAAAGCTTCTCATAATCGTCCTCTCTCTGACTTCCTCCGATGATCTCACCGATGCCCGGAACCAGACAGTCCATAGCAGCCACCGTCTTCTGATCCTCGTTCATCTTCATATAGAATGCCTTGATCTCCTTGGGATAATCCGTCACAAATACCGGGCGTTTGAATACCTGCTCGGTCAGATAACGTTCATGCTCGGTCTGCAGGTCGCAGCCCCAGAACGCCTTATAATCAAACTTATCGTTGTTCTTTTCCAGTATCTCAACAGCCTCTGTATAGGTCACATGACCGAACTCGGAGCTCAGCACATGGTTCAGGCGGTCCAGAAGTCCCTTGTCCACAAAGGAATTGAAGAAATTCATCTCCTCCGGAGCATGCTCCAGTACATAACGGATCACATACTTCAGCATCTCCTCTGCAACACGCATGTTGTCGTTCAGATCTGCAAATGCCATCTCCGGCTCGATCATCCAGAACTCAGCCGCATGACGGGTCGTATTGGAATTCTCCGCACGGAAGGTCGGTCCAAATGTATAGATATTGCGGAATGCCATGGCATAGGATTCTCCGTTGAGCTGACCGCTGACGGTCAGATTTGTAGGCTTGCAGAAGAAATCCTGTGAGAAATCAATCTGCCCGTCCTCTGTCTTCGGTACGTTCTGCAGATCCAGCGTAGTTACCTGGAACATCTCTCCTGCGCCCTCACAGTCGCTTCCGGTGATCAGCGGCGTATGCACATAGACAAAGCCTCTCTCCTGGAAAAACTGATGGATCGCAAAAGCGGTCAGAGAACGCACACGAAATACTGCCTGGAAGGTATTGGTCCTCGGACGCAGATGCGTCATGGTCCGCAGATACTCCAGCGTATGGCGCTTCTTCTGAAGCGGATAATCCGGTGCGGACGCTCCCTCCAGAGTCACCTCCACTGCCTGGATCTCGAACGGCTGCTTTGCCTGAGGAGTCGCAACCAGCGTACCGCGGACGATGACTGCGGCACCTACATTCAGCTTGCTGACCTGAGCAAAGTTATCCATCGTATCATGATAAACGATCTGCAGTGTCTCAAAAAAGCTTCCGTCATGCAGCACAATAAATCCAAAGCTCTTGGAATCACGTACGCTGCGCACCCATCCGCCTACTGTGATCTCCTGATCCAGATAGGCTTCTCTGTTCTTATATAATTCCCGAATCGTAATCAGTTCCATATTAAAAAAGTCCCTTCATAATTCTCCATTTTTTTCACAGATGTGGTTAGTATAGCACACTTTTCCGGCTTTATCAAATGCTCTTTTTATCCTACAGCTCCTCAGGACGCGGAACACTCTGCTCCAGAAAGCGCCGCTTGACAAATAAAAACTCTTCCAGGTCCATCAGCACATGATAAAGGATCGCCCGGTTCTCAAATTCCTCTCTGGTCCTTGGAAGTGTATCTGCCTTCATCTTTTCCATCACCTGCTGAAGCTTCTCGATCTGTGCATCCGGAATATTCTCCTCATGAACATAATGAGCCAGGTATTCCAGATATGCGCTGATGATCCCCGCCTGTCTGGGCATCTCCCTGATCTTCCAGACCCGGTATCGAAGTCCCTGCAGCATGGCGCACTGCTGCATCCGCATCTCCATATACTCAATATAATAAAAATCCGCCTCGGACATGGTATTGCGCGCCTGCTCGTGCGCCCGTTCCAGCCCCATATGAAGGTGCGTCTCCAGCGTATCCAGATCAAACCATATATGTTCTCCGTTCCGGTAGCCCTCCATATAATGAGCAAGCTCCCGCAGCACCTGCTGCATATCATCCTCAATCTTCCGGATATCCTCCCGGATCACCTTCAGGTTGCTGGGCATCTTCCAGTTCATGGAAAGCGCAAGGCTCGTACCGATCAGGATCAGAGCCAGCTCATTCAGGGCAAAATCCAGACTGTAATCCGGAGAGCTCAGATAATGAGTTCCCATGACTGCATTGACGGAGATGGTATTGGGCCAGTCAAAATAATAGCAGCTCACCACCATCAGCAGAATATAGATTCCGAAGTTGATCCAGTCCGGTCTGATGGGAAAATGAAAACAGACGAAGATCAGCAGCACCGACAGCAGAAAGGAAAGCAGACGGTCCAGCGTAAGCTGGATCGTGTCCTTTCTGGTATCCTGAACCGTCAAAAGGGCAATGATCCCTGCTGAAGCCGCATACTCCAGATTAAAAAATTCAGCAATCGCAATTGCCATGCAGCTGCCGACTGCAATCTTAAAAGCCTTTAATGCCATTCGTTTTCTTTGGTGTATGACTCTGCTTTCCATAGGTCCCCTTCCCTATCTGCCGCTGTATACCATTCCCTGTTCTGCATCTACGGTTACAAATGCACCGGATTTCAAGATGCTCGTTGCGTTTCTGGCTGCGGTGATGACCGGAATATCCAGCGCCATGCCTACGATCGCCGCATGAGAATAACGGTCTCCGGTCTCTGTGATGATTCCTGCCGCATCCTTCAGTTTTCCCATCATCTCATTGGTGGTCTGATCCACAACCAGAATATCTCCCGGTCTAAAGTCCCGTTCCAGCTCTTCCAGATTCCGGCACACGCAGACACTTCCGGCGCCCTTCAGCTTATTGGTGCCTTTACCGCTGAGCAGTGTATGTCCTGCCACCTGAACCTTGATCATATTGGTCGTTCCGGATATTCCCAGAGGCACTCCTGCCGTGATGACCGCCAGCTCTCCGCGGACGATGAGCCCTTTTTGCTCCGCTACATCCACTGCATGATCAAACAGCTTCTCTGCCGTATCCTCTTCTTCCATCTGTACCGGAACCACACCCCAGAGCAGATTCAGCTGACGGCATACCCTGCGGCTGGTGGCACAGCCGATGATCTGACATGCCGGACGGTATTTGGAGATCATTCCCACTGTCTTTCCGGACTTGGTAACTGCCACGATCGCCGCCGCCTTCAGGTCCACTGCCGTTGTACAGGTGGCATGAGAGATGGCGCTTGTCACATCCGGACGCTCTGCCAGTCTGCGGGGTTTGAATTCTCTTGTATAATCGATATCCCGTTCCGTGCGCTCTGCAATACGCGCCATCGTCTTCACTGCTTCCACCGGATATGCGCCTGCTGCCGTCTCTCCGGACAGCATGATCGCGCTGGTACCCTGATAGATGGCATTTGCTACGTCAGAGGTCTCTGCACGGGTCGGACGGGGATTCTTCATCATGGAATCCAGCATCTGGGTAGCTGTAATGACCGGCTTGCCCATTCTGGTCGCCAGACGGATCAGCTTCTTCTGGATGACCGGAACATCCTCCAGAGGAATCTCCACGCCCATATCTCCGCGGGCGATCATGATACCGTCTGCCACGCGCAGAATGGATTCACAGTTCTCCACACCCTGCATATTCTCAATCTTTGCGATAATATTGATGCCGTCTCCGCCCTTTTCATGGAGGATCTTGCGGATTTCCAGCACGTCCTCCGCAGTTCTCGTAAAGGACGCCGCAATAAAATCAAAGCCCTGCTCCGCCGCAAATACGACATCCTCATAATCCTTCGCACTTACAAAAGGCATATTCAGTCCCACTCCCGGCACATTGACGCCCTTGTGGTTGGAAATAAATCCGCCGTTTTTTACCAGGCAGATGATATCCTGATCCTCGATCCTCTGTACCTCCATACCGATCAGTCCGTCATCGATCAGGATCGAATCCCCCGGGCGGATGTCCAGATACAGCTCCTTGTAGGTGATCGTCACCTTCTGTGCATTCCCCAGCATCTCCTCCGGCGTCAGGATAAAGGTCTGCCCTGCTTTCAGCTCAACCTTTCCTCCTTCCACATCTCCAATGCGGATCTCCGGTCCCTTTGTATCCAGAAGTGCCGCAACCGGAAGGTCCAGTTCCTTTCTCAGCTTCTTTATCTTATCCAGCCTGCCTTTCTGTTCCTCATGACTTCCATGAGAAAAATTCATACGGGCTACTGCCATACCTTCCTTCATCAGCTGACAGAGCACCTGCTCATCCTCTGTTGCCGGTCCAAGTGTACATACAATCTTTGTTCTTCTCATATATTTCCTCATTCCTTTCCTTCTTATATGCGGAGGCACAAAAGCCGCCATCGTACCTTTCTAATGTAACATCTGTCCATTCTCTTTGCAATCAAAAAGCATGGATCTACATCAGAAACTCATACGGCAGCGGCCTTTCTGAACATTTCTTTTACATAACTATTCGTTTACACTATAGTTCGGAGCTTCCTTGGTGATATGGATATCATGAGGATGGCTCTCCTTTAAGGATGCAGCGGTAATCTTCACAAAGCGTGCCGTTGTCTTGAGCGTCTCAACATCAGGCGCTCCGCAATAACCCATACCGGAACGGAGACCTCCAAGGAGCTGGAAGATGGTATCCTCCACATAACCCTTGTATGCCACACGTCCCTCTACGCCTTCCGGAACCAGCTTCTTTGCATCGCTCTGGAAATAGCGGTCCTTGGAACCGTTCTCCATAGCCGCAATGGAACCCATACCGCGGTATACCTTGTATTTTCTTCCCTGATACAGCTCAAAGGATCCCGGACTCTCATCACATCCTGCAAAGATGCTTCCAAGCATGCAGACATTGGCTCCGGCTGCGATCGCCTTCGTAACATCTCCGGAATACTTGATTCCTCCGTCAGCAATGATCGGAATATGATATTCCTTAGCCACTTCATAGCAGTCCATAACTGCGCTGATCTGCGGTACACCCACACCGGATACCACACGGGTCGTACAAATAGAACCAGGTCCGATACCAACCTTAACTGCATCCACGCCTGCTTCGATCAGAGCTCTTGCCGCTTCTCCTGTTGCCACATTGCCTGCAATCACAGGAAGATCCGGATATTTCTCCTTCACCATCTTCACACAGCGGATCACGTTTGCAGAATGACCATGTGCAGAATCCAGTACAACCACATCCACATGTGCCTTCACCAGCGCTTCCGCACGCTCCAGCACGTTTGCCGTGATACCGATTGCCGCTCCGCACAGAAGTCTTCCCTGAGAATCCTTTGCTGCCAGCGGATACTTGATCTGCTTCTCTATATCTTTGATCGTGATCAGACCCTTCAGATTGAAATCCTTATCAACGATCGGAAGTTTCTCTTTTCTTGCCTTTCCAAGGATGGTCTTCGCCTCATCCAGCGTAATCCCCTCCTGCGCGGTCACCAGATTTTCAGAGGTCATGGATTCCTTGATCTTCTTGGTAAAATCTGTCTCGAACTTCAGGTCACGGTTGGTAATGATACCAACCAGCTTCTTGCCCTCCGTGATCGGGACACCGGAAATGCGGTATTTTGCCATCAGTTCATCAGCATCTCTGAGTGTATGTTCCGGGGATAAGGAAAATGGGTCTGTGATGACACCGTTCTCGGAACGCTTTACCTTGTCCACTTCCTCTGCCTGTGCCTCAATTGACATATTTTTATGGATAATACCGATACCGCCCTGTCTTGCCATGGCGATTGCCATCCGATGCTCCGTTACCGTATCCATTCCTGCACTCATCAACGGAATGTTCAGCTTGACTGTCCTGGTCAGATAAGTCTCCAGGCTGACCTGATTCGGAATCACCTCAGAATAAGATGGAACCAGCAGCACGTCATCAAATGTGATGCCTTCACCGATAATTTTGCCCATTTCTCTCTTCCTCTCTTTCTTCTTCATAGTTTTCATTAGTTTCACTAATAAATATCTTTTTATTTAGTAAAAAAAATAATATCTACTTCAATATTTTAATCAGTCTATCAGATAGCTTCCATTATGTCAATGGCTTTTTCTATTCTCATTATACAAAAAGAGCGCCGCAAATTGCAACGCTCTTTTATATTCTTTTTGGAAATGCTTCCCTGCTTTTTTTACATCATTCCCATTCCGCCGCCTGCCGGCATTGCCGGAACATCCTCTTTGATGTTGGCAACACATGCCTCGGTGGTCAGGAAAGTAGAAGCAACGCTGGTCGCATTCTGCAGTGCACTTCTGGTTACCTTTGCCGGATCCAGAATGCCTGCTTCCACCATATTCACATATTCTTCTTTGTAAGCATCAAATCCCATGCCAACCTCGGACTCATGTACGTTGTTGATAATAACAGCGCCTTCCAGACCTGCATTGGCTGCAATGTGATACAGCGGAGCCTCCAGGGCTTTCAGGATCACCTTTGCACCGGTCTTCTCATCGCCGTCCAGCGTCTCTACCAGTTTTGCAACCTCTTTGGATGCATGAACATATGCAGAACCACCGCCGCATACGATACCTTCCTCAACAGCTGCTCTGGTTGCTGCCAGCGCATCCTCCATACGGAGCTTTGCTTCCTTCATCTCGGTCTCGGTAGCTGCACCCACACGGATCACTGCTACGCCGCCTGCCAGCTTCGCATAACGCTCCTGTAATTTTTCTTTATCAAACTCAGATTTGGTCACATCCATCTCAGCCTTGATGGTTCTGATCCGGTTTGCAATCTCTTCCTTGTTTCCAAGTCCGTCAACGATCACGGTATTTTCTTTCTGAACCTTTACGGATTTTGCACGGCCGAGCATCTCAAGAGTTGCATCCTTCAGCTCCAGACCTACCTCCTCAGAAATTACAGTACCACCGGTCAGCACCGCGATATCCTGCAGCATTGCTTTTCTTCTGTCACCGTAGCCAGGCGCTTTTACCCCCACTGCAGTGAAGGTACCGCGCAGTTTGTTCAGAACGAGAGTGGTCAGAGCCTCGCCCTCAATATCCTCGGCAATGATCAGAAGCTTCTTGCCGGACTGTACCAGCTGCTCCAGAACCGGAAGGATCTCCTGAATGTTGCTGATCTTCTTATCTGTGATCAGGATAAACGGATCATCCAGAACCGCTTCCATCTTCTCGGTATCAGTTGCCATGTAAGCGGAGATATATCCGCGGTCAAACTGCATACCCTCTACTACATCCAGCTCGGTCTGCATGGTCTTGGATTCCTCGATGGTGATGACGCCGTCGTTTGCAACCTTCTCCATAGCATCTGCTACCATGTTGCCCACTTCGTCATCTCCTGCAGAGATTGCGGCAACTCTTGCCATCTGATGCTTGCCGTTTACCTTGCTGCTCATGGCTGCAATGGCTTCTACTGCCTTCTCTGTTGCTTTCTTCATACCCTTTCTCAGAACGATCGGGTTTGCGCCTGCTGCCAGGTTCTTCATACCTTCATTGATCATTGCCTGTGCAAGAACAGTTGCTGTAGTGGTACCGTCACCAGCCACATCGTTGGTCTTGGTAGCAACTTCTTTTACCAGCTGTGCGCCCATATTCTCAAATGCATCCTCGAGCTCGATCTCCTTTGCGATCGTCACACCGTCATTGGTGATCAGCGGAGCGCCGAACTGCTTGTCAAGCACTACGTTTCTTCCTTTCGGTCCGAGAGTTACGCGAACGGTGTCCGCAAGTTTATTCACACCAGCTTCCAGTGCAACTCTGGCGTCTACGCCATGTTTTAATTCTTTCGCCATGATTTATGTCCTCCTGTCTCTTCCTTAATCTTATTCAACCACTGCAAGAATATCATTCTGTCTTACGATTACGTATTCGTCCTCGCCCAGTTTCACTTCATTGCCTGCATATTTGGAATAGATGACCTGATCGCCCACCTTTACCTGCATGGTCACTTCCTTGCCGTCTACCATTCCGCCAGGACCAACTGCAACTACTTCTGCTGTTACCGGTTTTTCCTGTGCTTTTGCAGTAAGAATGATGCCGGATTTGGTTGTCTCTTCTTTTTCACACTGTTTTAATACGACTCTGTCGCCTAAAGGTACTAATTTCATGATGATTCCTCCTTCAAAAGTCCAGCTTTTGCATTTATTAGCACTCGACATGATTGAGTGCTAACCTTTAGTCATTATATTAGTATGATTACAGGAAAATGTCAATGGGAAAATTCTAAATTTTCAAACTTTATTTTCTCTCAATTTCTCCAGCTCTTCAAAAACACTGTCATTCAGCACTTTGATATTTGTCCCCTTCATACCGGAAGAACGGGACTCGATCACTCCCGCACTCTCAAATTTGCGCAGGGCATTGACAATCACTGAACGGGTGATTCCCGCACGGTCTGCGATCTTGCTTGCCACCAGCGTACACTCGTCCCCCTTCATCTCCTGGAAGATCAGAAGGATCGCCTCCTGCTCCGTCACGGAAAGTGTGCTGATCGCAGACTGTACGATCTGCTGTCTGCGGATCTCCTCTGCATTCTCTTCATGAACGGATCTGGTCATCTCCAGCCCTACCACCGTGGTTCCGTACTCGCTCAGTATAATATCGTCGATCTCGTAATCATCTTCATATTTATACAGGAACAGTGTTCCCAGACGCTCTCCCGCAATATTGATCGGCGTGATCAGCGCCTGATACTTCCGGATATCCTCCACCACAAAGCCAAGCGTCTGCAGATTCACATTCTCCTTGGTGGACAGAATGCCGAGAAGACGTTCATTAAGCAGCGGATCGATCCGGCTGCCCACCTTATCCACGATCAGCTCATGGATCTCCTTTACTCCGTCATACCGGCTGATGCCCAGTACCTTCCCTTTTCTGCTGATCACCAGTACATTGGACGAAAGAATCTCCGACAGTACGCGGCAGATATCATTGAAGACTACCTTGCTGGAATTGTTATTGTGCAGAAGTCTGTTAATTTTTCTTGTTTTGTCTAATAATTGTACACTCATACTTCCCTCTCCTATGAACACAAACAAAGTGCGGCTACACAGGTAACCGCACTTTGGATGTTAGCACACTATTTGTAAATTTTCAATCTTTTTCGCAAATTTTCTCACTATTCAGCCATGCATGCGAACAGGAAGAGAAACCGTACAAGCCTGCATGGCTATTCCTTCGGCTCCTCCGGCTTCTTCCAGGATACATAATCGCACTCCGGATAGCCTTCGCAGCTGTAGAACTTCCTTCCCTTGGAGGAACGCCTCAGAACGACCTCTTTTCCGCACTTCGGACATTTTACGCCGATCTTCTCCAGATACGGCTTGGTATTCCTGCACTCCGGGAATCCCGGACACGCAAGAAACTTTCCATGGGGTCCGTATTTTACCACCATGTTCCGTCCGCACTGCTCACAGACCACATCACTTACTTCATCCGCGATCTGCACCTTTTCCAGCTCCGCTTCCGCTGTCCGCACCGCCTCATCCAGATCCGGATAGAAGTTGCTGACCACGGTCTTCCAGTTGACCAGTCCCTCTTCCACCATATCCAGAAGAGATTCCACATTTGCCGTAAAATCCGTCTCCACGATGCTTGGGAATGCCTGCTTCATCATATTGTTGACCACTTCTCCGATCTCGGTCAGGTACAGGTTCCTGCCCTCCTTCGCCACATAGCGGCGGGCAATGATCGTGCTGATGGTCGGCGCATAGGTACTGGGTCTTCCGATTCCAAGCTCCTCCAGTGTCTTGACCAGAGCAGCTTCCGTAAAATGAGCCGGCGGCTGAGTGAAGTGCTGCTTATCCTCCAGCTCCTTCAGATCCAGTACAGAATCCTTATCAATCGCCTTTACAAGAGTGGTATTGCTGCTCTTCTCATCCTCGTCCTGTACATAGACAGACATAAAACCGTCAAAGGCAATTGCGGATGCAGAAACTGTAAACCGATATCCGCCGCCGTCGATCTTTACAGAGGTGGTATGATATCTGGCGTCAGCCATGCAGCTCGCCGTAAACCGTTTCCAGATCAGCTGATACAGACGGAACTGATCTCTGGAAAGAGATTCCTTGATCTTTGCCGGAAGTCTGTGAATATCCGTAGGACGGATCGCTTCATGAGCATCCTGGATCTTTTTGCCCGAGTTCTTCTTGCCCTCTCCCTGACGAAGATACTCTGCTCCGTATGCTTCCGTAATGTAAGAGGATGCCGTCTGGGCCGCCTCATCGGAAATACGGGTAGAATCCGTACGCAGGTAGGTGATGATACCTACGGTTCCCTGTCCTTCAATATCAATACCCTCATAGAGCTGCTGCGCCAGACGCATGGTCTTGGAGGTGGAGAAATTCAGCACCTTGGATGCCTCCTGCTGGAGGGTACTGGTGGTAAAAGGAAGGGGCGCTTTCTTCATCCGCTCTCCGTTTTTCACATCAGCGACGGAAAAAGCTGCATGTTCCACTGCCTTCAGCACCTGATCCATCTCTTCTCTGGAATGGATCTCCAGCTTTTCCTTCTCCGTTCCGTAAAACTTTGCGGTCAGAAGCTTCTTCTCGCCCTTTACCGCGAACTGTGCATCAAGACTCCAGTATTCTTCCGGAACAAATGCATTGATCTCATCCTCCCGGTCTGCGATCAGCCGAAGCGCCACGGACTGCACGCGGCCTGCGCTCAGTCCTCTCTTCACCTTTGCCCACAGGATCGGGCTGATCCGGTAGCCCACCATACGGTCCAGCATTCGTCTTGCCTGCTGCGCATCCACCAGATCCTGATCGATCTCTCTTGCGTGCTTGATGGATTCCTTCACCGCACTTTTCGTAATTTCATTGAAGGTGATCCGGTACATCTTTTTGGAATCCAGATTCAGCGCCTTGGACAGATGCCAGGAGATCGCTTCTCCCTCACGGTCCGGGTCAGTTGCCAGATAAACCTTATCTGCTTTCTTCGCTTCCTTGCGAAGCTTCGCCAGAATATCTCCTTTTCCCCGAATTGTAATATACTTTGGCTCATAGTCATTCTCCACATCAAAGCCCAGCTGGCTCTTGGGCATATCTCTTACATGCCCGTTGGAGGCCATAACTTCATAATTCGCACCTAAAAACTTCTTAATGGTCTTCACCTTCGCAGGTGACTCCACGATAACCAGATATTTCGCCATTGGTAATCCTCAAATCTGTTCTCACATATTCATTCTTCCGCACCTCCTGGATGCAGCCCTTCAGTTCAAGCCCCACCAGAATGGAAAGGGTCTGCTGAACAGGAAATCTGGTTCGGTGAACCAGCTCATCCAGAGATATCGGTTGTAAACGTATCCAACTATACACGATATTCTCATCCTTGGCAAGTAAAATTTTCTTCATATCTTTGTGAAGATTTTCTGAAATCCCCAGCGCATCCAGTATTGCACCCGGACTGTCCGCCAGTCCGGCTCCCTGACGGATCAGATTCAGACAGCCCCGGCTCATGGGATCTCCGATCCTTCCGGGCACCGCATACACGTCCTTCCCCTGCTCCAGGGCAAAGTCCGCTGTAATCAGCGCGCCGCTTTTCTCCTTTGCCTCCACCACCAGCACCAGATCGGAAAGCGCACTGATGATCCTGTTCCTTGCCGGAAAATTTCCCGGCTTAGGTGGCATTCCGGGAGGCTGTTCAGACAGTATTCCTCCCTGCCGGATCAATTTCTCATAGAGGCTTCTGTGCCCGGACGGATAGCAGATATCCACTCCGCAGCCCAGAACAGCAAAGGTATCACCTCCTGCTTCCAATGCCCCTTCATGCGCCATGCCGTCAATGCCCCATGCCATACCGCTGATGACCTGCACTCCCGCATGTGCAAGCGCTCCTGCAAAGCTTCTCGCCACCTCATTTCCATAAGCAGTGGCACGCCGTGCTCCTACGATCGCAACCGTCGGCTTCCCGGAGTCCGGCATACGCCCCGTAAAATAAATTCCCTTCGGCATTCCTTTATAATTTTTCATCTGTTCCGGATAAGCTTCCTCATCCCGCCGGATATATTGTATGCAGCCTGTCTTCCCGTTAACCGTGTTTCTTCTATTATATATATTTTCCATGGGATCACCTGCTCCAGAGATTCTGATCCGCCGCCCGGTATCCAATGGATTCCAGAAGATGAAGCTCCCTTATGCGGTCTTCTCCCGCCAGATCTGCAATGGTCCGGGCAACCCTGATGATCCGGTAATAGACCCGTGCGCTCAGATTCATCCGTTCAAAAGCCCTCTCCATAATCTTCGTCTCTTCACTTCCAAGTGGACAGAACTGCCGGATGGCAGATGCAGGAAGCCCGGAATTAAACTGCCAGTCGAAGGCTGCATAACGCGCCTTCTGGATTCTCCGTGCCGCCTCCACCCGACTGCGGATCTGTGCGGAGCTTTCGCTCTCCTCCACTGCCGTCAGATCTCTGTACTCCGTTCTGGACACTTCCGAACAGATGTCGATCCGATCCAGAAGGGGACGGGAGATCCGGTGCAGGTACTGACTGACCTCTCCGGGCGTACAACTGCACCGCTCCCGGTCGGGGTAATGGCCGCACCGGCAAGGGTTCATGGCGGCGACTAATTGAAAATGTGCCGGGAATACATATCTTCCATTAGTCCGGCTGATGGTGATCTGCCCCTCTTCCATGGGCTGACGCAGAATCTCCAGCGCATTTCTGGAAAACTCCGGAAGCTCATCCAGAAAAAGCACGCCTCTGGTGGCAAGACTGATCTCTCCGGGCAGAACCCGTCTTCCCCCTCCTGCCAGTGCATTGGCGGAGACCGTATGATGAGGCGCCCGGAAGGGACGCTCTCTCACCAGCCCGTCCCCTCCGGACAGCATCCCACAGGCACTGTAGACCATGGAGATCTCCAGACTCTCCTCCTGTGTCAGCGCAGGCAGTATAGAGGGCATCCGTCGGGCGATCATCGTCTTGCCTGAACCCGGACTTCCCACCATCAGAAAATTGTGCATGCCCGCTGCAGCGATCTCTGCCGCCCGGCGCGTTCCCTCCTGCCCCCGGATCTCCCGGAAATCCTCCCTGTACTCCGAAATCACTCCGCGGAAGACTCCGGAGCACTCTGCCCTTTTTACACAGCCCTTCGGATCCGCCAGACATTCCAGCAGTTCCTGGATGCTGCCTATACCTATGACCGGAACCTCCCGGATGGAAGCTCCTTCCCGGGCATTCTCCCGGGGGACCAGGCACAGTCTGCACTTTAAATCCCGCGCCAGCATCACGGTCTGGAGAACGCCGCTGACCGGACGCACCCTGCCGTTCAGACCGACCTCCCCGACGATCATAATATTTTCTGTATGAATTCCCTTTACGACTCCCAGCGCAGTCAAAAGCGCCGCTGCCACAGGCAGGTCAAATCTGGTCCCCTCCTTGCGGAGATTTGCCGGAGACAGATTGACCGTCACCCGTTTGGGCGGGAATGACACCCGGGTGTTGCGCAGCGCCGTGCGGACCCGATCCGCCGCTTCTCTGACTTCCGGAGCCAGATCCCCGACCATGCTAAACTGCGGAAGCCCGTCGCAGATATCGGCTTCCACCTGCACCGGATACGCCTCGATCCCCAGCACGGCTGCTGATAATATGGTACTGAACATAATTCCTCTCTGTGGATTTGTATTTGGAAAGCTCTGCGATATGCATTTCAGATTTTAGACGCTATATAGTATAACACACTTCTTCCAGAGTCTCAATCCCGGAAGTATTCTCTCAGACGGTTTAAAGCATTTTTTTCTATACGGCTGATATAAGACCGGGAGATCCCAAGCTCCTGGGCGATCTCCCTCTGGGTATATTCCCTGCCCCGGTACAGCCCATAGCGCATAATGATGACCTGACGCTCTCTCTTTGGCAGTATCTTCTCCAGAAGCTCATAGACCTTTTTCGTATCGTCCTTCAGTCCGATCTGTTCCAATGCTGTGGGTTCCTTACTCTCGATAATATCCAGAAGCTGGATCTCGTTTCCCTCTTTGTCCGTGCCGATGGGTTCGTAATAGGAGGATTCCCTCTGCAGCTTTTTCTTCACTCTCATGTACATGAGAATCTCATTCTCCACACATCTCGCCGCATAGGTCGCCAGTTTGCTCGCCTTCTCATGGTCAAAGGTATCCACTGCTTTGATCAGCCCGATGGTCCCGATGGAGATCAGCTCCTCCATATCGTCCTCCGGAGACTGATATTTTTTCACAATGTGGGCTACCAGACGCAGATTATATTCTATGAGAATCTGACGTGCCTTTTCATCCCCGTCCTTATACCTTACCAGATAGTATTTCTCTTCTTCCGCCGTAAGAGGTTTCGGAAAAGCTTTCAAAAAAAGACACCTCAGCGCAGATTTAATACATCTTATGTATCCAATCGCCTGAAAGTGCCTTTCCACTTTATCTTATTCTTCCTGCCTCCGCAGAATATCCATTTTCTCCGGACACTTGCTTAACTTCACCCAAAGGACCTGCTTCGGATGGGGTGCGCTCTCCTGTGCGTTCCCTTCCTCGTCCCAGATGCCTTCCACGGTAACCTCCGCATTCTGTCCGTCCGGCTTCATGATCTCGATCTTTTCTCCCACAGAAAACTTATTCCTCTGCTCGATCCGGCAGCGTCCTTCCTCGTCCGTCTCCCAGGCAATGCCCAGATAAGTATATTCCTTTACATAGGTATTGCTGTCATAGATCTGCGCCGCTTCATCCGGCTTTCCGTAGAAAAAGCCTGTGGTAAACTGACGATAGGTGCAGTTGGATATCTGATCCAGATACCAGGGCATATTCTGCTCATACAGGGCAGGATCCTTCGCATAATCGTCCAGCGCCCTGCGGTAGGTACGCGCCACCGTTGCCACATAGAGGGCTGTCTTCATACGTCCCTCGATCTTCAGACTGTCCACTCCTGCATCGATCAGATCCGGCAGATGCTCGATCATGCACAGATCCTTGGAGTTGAAGATATAGGTTCCTCTCTCATTCTCATAGACCGGCATGTACTCCCCGGGGCGGGTCTCCTCCACCACCGCGTATTTCCAGCGGCACGGATGCGTACAGGCACCCTGATTGGCATCCCTTCCCGTGAAAAAATTACTGAGCAGGCATCTTCCCGAATAAGAAATACACATCGCTCCGTGTACAAAGGTCTCGATCTCCAGCTCTGGGGGGATATGTTCCCGAATCTGACGGATCTCCTTTAAGGACAGCTCTCTTCCGGTCACCACCCGGGCTGCTCCCTGCTGCTGCCAGAACCGGAATGTCATATAATTTACATTGTTTGCCTGTGTGGAAATATGGATCTCGATCTCCGGGCAGACCTCCCGGGCGATCATGAACATTCCCGGATCCGAGATGATCAGCGCATCCGGCTTTATCTCCTTTAATTCCTGAAAATACTGCCTTGCTCCATCAAGATCCTCATTGTGGGCAAGAATATTGGCAGTTACATAGACCTTTACCTGATGGGCATGAGCAAAACGAATACCCTCCGCCATCTCATCCATGGAAAAATTCTTTGCTTTTGCGCGGAGACCAAATGCCTCTCCGCCGATATATACTGCATCCGCCCCGAAGATAACTGCGATCTTCAGCACCTCCAGGCTGCTTGCCGGAATTAAAAGCTCCGGATGTCTTTTCATGATTCTCCTCTTTTCCAGACCCTTTTATCTGCGGACGCTGACCGTCACGCCATCGCCCAGCGGCAGGACCGATGTGGTCAGCTCCTCGCAGTGGGTCAGTGTATATAGATATTCCCTCATTCTTGCATGAATGGTACGGTTCCTGCGTTCCACCGCAAAACGGGATTCGATCAGATCTCCGTCCTGAAGCACATTATCAGAGACCAGGATCCCTCCGCTTTCAAGAAGCCGAAGCAGCTCCGGCAGATAATAAATATACTGCCCCTTTGCCGCATCCATGAAGATAAAGTCATAAGGTCCTTCCAGCCCCTTAAGCACCTCCATGGCATCCCCCTCCAGAAGGGTGATCTTCTCTTCCTTCCCTGCACGGACAAAATTCTCTCTTGCAATCGGGATCCGTTTTTCATACTTCTCTATGGTAGTAACCCTGCAGTCCTCCGGTGCATACTCGCTCATCAGGATCGCCGAAAAGCCTACTGCAGTCCCCACCTCCAGAATCCTCTTCGGGCCGTGGGACTTCAGAAGAAACTTCAGAAAGCTCTGCATCTCCCGGCGGATGATCGGCACATATGCCGCCAGCGCTTCCCGCTCGATCTGATCCAGTATCTCCGTATTACCGGGATTCAGAGAGTTGATATAAGCTGTCATTCTTTCATTGACAATCATTCTTCTTCCTCTTCTGTCTTTCCTGCCATCACCTGCATCATTTCCCTGGGGGTCATGGAAGTGTTCAGTATATAATTTCCTTCCTTCAGGATGTCTTCATACTGATTGACCTTCATCTGCAGACGAAAAATATCCGCATCTGCCACCAGTCCCTTACGTTCCAGAAGCACCGCTACTTCCTTTGCCTTCATATCTCTGGTCAGCGTCACACTCACGTCCCTGCCCGGCTCCGCATCTACAGCCGAATCTGAGACAATGCTGTAGCAGTACATATACGCTGTCTCTCCCACCTTATATATGCCGACAATGACTAAAATAAGAATTGCCAGACGCAGGATAAACAGCCCTGCTGACAGCATCGCTTTCTGTCCATTCATTTTCGTGTGTCTCCTTTTAATCCGCAGTACCTCCTGCCGGCGCTATATCACCAGGTCCACCGATCTGGTGATCCGGGCGCTGATCTCCTGAAGCATGCGGCATATCCGCAATTCCCGTTCAAGATACTGCGCCACCAGTGGATTCGTTCTGAACTCCTTATACTGGCGCTCAAATTCTTCCATGCGCTCATACAGATCCTCTGCTCCGCTGTTCTGGAGCTCGTAGTTCTTCCAGCAAAATTCTCTGATCTTATCTGCAAGCCCCGGTACGCTGCTCACCTGCCGCTCGGCCTCCTGAAAACTCTGATATTCGGTACTTTCCCGGATGGCTGCTACTAATTCATCCACTTTATCTTTTATCGTATCCATATCCTATACTTCCATGATAATCGGTAAAATCATCGGGTTTCTCTTCGTTTTCTTACGGATATAATCCCCGAGGGCGTCCTTCATCACATTCTTCATCTTGCCCCAGTCCGTAATATTACGGTCCAGACATCTCTCTACCGCGTCATAGACCACGGCTCTCGCCTGCTCCATCAGATCCTCGGATTCTCTCACATAAACAAAGCCGCGGGACACAATATCCGGACCGGACAGCAGCTGATTGCTGCCCTTTTCCAGCGTGAGAACAATGATCATAATGCCGTCTTCAGCCAGATGCTGACGGTCGCGCATAACGATATTACCCACATCTCCGACACCCAGTCCATCCACAAAGATCGCTCCGGTGTGTACCTTGTCCACAACCTTTGCATTGTCTGCATCCATCTCGATCACGTCTCCGGATCTCATAACAAAGATATGCTCCTTCTCGATGCCAAGCTGCTGGGCAATTGCTGCCTGCGCCTTCAGATGACGGTATTCACCGTGCACCGGGATCGCATATTTCGGGCGTACCAGAGAATAGATCAGCTTGATCTCCTCCTGGCATGCATGTCCGGATACATGCGCATCCTGGAAAATCACATTCGCACCCTTTGCCGAAAGCTCATTGATGACCTTGGATACCGCCTTTTCGTTGCCCGGAATGGGGTTCGAGCTGAAGATGACCGTGTCACCCGGCATAATATGCACCTTACGATGCAGGTTCTGCGCCATACGGGACAGAGCCGCCATCGACTCTCCCTGACTTCCGGTGGTGATCAGCACCGTAGCCTCCGGCGGATAATTATTCAGCTTCTCTATATCGATCAGGGTATTGTCCGGAATTCTGATATACCCCAGCTCTGCCGCCGTCGTAATGACATTGACCATGCTGCGCCCTTCCACCACGACCTTCTTGTTGTGCTTATATGCAGAATTGATGATCTGCTGTACACGGTCCACATTGGACGCAAAGGTCGCTACGATGATACGGGAATTACAGTGCTCGGCAAACAGGGAATCCATCGTTCTTCCTACCGTCTTTTCCGACTGGGTGATCCCCGGACGCTCCGCATTGGTACTGTCGCACATCAGCGCCAGCACACCCTTCTTTCCGATCTCTCCGAATCTCTGCAGATCGATACTGTCACCGTAGACCGGGGTGTAATCCACCTTGAAGTCTCCTGTGTGTACCACCGTACCCGCCGGAGAATAGATCGCCAGTGCAGACGCATCTGCAATACTGTGATTTGTCTTGATAAATTCAATACGGAACTGCCCCAGATTGATGGACTGTCCGTGACGTACCACCTTGCGCTTGGTGGATTTGAGCATATTGTGCTCCTTTAACTTTCCTTCGATCAGCGCAATGGTCAGCTTCGTCGCATAAACCGGGACATTCACATCCTTCAGAATATACGGAAGCGCTCCGATATGATCCTCATGTCCGTGAGTGATGACAAAGCCTTTCACCTTGCTCAGATTCTGCTTCAAGTATGAAACATCCGGAATAACCAGGTCAATGCCCAGCATGTCATCCTCCGGAAATGCAAGCCCGCAGTCCACAACAATAATACTGTCTTCAAATTCAAAGGCAGTAATGTTCATTCCAATCTGTTCCAGTCCGCCCAACGGAATGATACGCAGTTTTGAATTGTTTACATTTTTCAAAAAAATAACCTCCTGTTTATTTCACGTTTACATTTTCAGGCAATCCCCGCAGTATCCGTAGAGTTTCACATCATGATCCTGAATCCGAAACCCGGTCTTCTCCTCCATCTTCTTCTCAAAGGCTTCCAGCAGATCTCCCTGAAAAGACATGACGCGACCGCACTTGACACATATCAGATGGTGGTGGTGATGACCGTCCTCCTGTTCATAGACGTTCCCCAGTTCATAACGCACATAACCATCATCCAGATGAATCCGATCAATGATCTTTAACTCCAGCAGAAGCTGGATCGTCCTGTATACCGTAGCAAGCCCGATCTCGGGATTGCTCACTTTCACCAGTTCATAAATTTCTTCCGCAGTCAGATGGCTGTCCGGCTTCTGAGAAAGCGCTGTCAGCACTGCGAGCCGCTGTGTTGTCACTTTCAGTCCCTTCTCCCGAAGCAGATCTGCAAATTGTTCCCTGTCTAACTGCATATAAAATCCCCCTACTTTTCGATCTCCACCTCGTCCAGAAGCTGTTCGAAAATAGTCAGCAGAGCATCAAGCTCCTGCTCATCCTCCACGATCTCATAGAGGCTGTCCTTATCCTCATCTCCTGACATATCCTTCAGGATCAGGCACTCACCGTCCTCCTCCTCAGAATCTGCTACCAGAAGATAATTTATTCCATTGACACGGGTCTGCTCCAGCACATAGAACTCCGCCGTGCCGCCGTTTTCTTCCTGAAAGGTAAGTTTTTCCATTTATATAGTCTCCCTGCTTCTTCTCGCATCCAGATATCCCTGCAGTATAAATACTGCCGCAATCTTATCTACGTATTCTTTTCTGTGCTCTCTTCGCACACCGCTCTCCATCAGTGTACGGTTGGCTTCTACAGTCGTCAGCCGCTCGTCCCACATGAAAACAGGCAGACCTGTCCGCTTTTTCAGCATTTCTGCAAATTCCAGCGATCTCTCAGCCCTGTCTCCGATGGTATTATTCATATTCTTGGGAAAACCCAGTACAATTTCCTCTACTTCATATTCCTCACACAGCGCCCTGATCCTTGCAAGGGTCTGCCGAAGCTTATTCTCCTGCGTCCGGCAGATCGTCTCTATCCCCTGGGCAGTTAAAAGAAGAGCATCACTAATCGCGACTCCAACTGTCCTGGAGCCGTAATCAAGTCCCATAATCCTCATCTGTCACTTATTCCTTTACTGTCTTCTCAACATACACTCTCAAAAGCTCTTCAACCAGCTCGTCCCGCTCCACCTTCATAATCAGGCTTCTTGCCCCCTTATGACTGGTAATATATGTTGGATCTCCTGACATGATATAGCCCACGATCTGGTTCACAGGGTCATATCCCTTCTCTGTCATCGCCTGATAAACCAGCTGCAGAACCTCTCCGACCTTCAGCTCCTGATCGGACTGGATTTTAAAATACTGTGTATTCTCCAATTTCTTCATAGTTCCACGCCCTCAACTGTAGTATAGCATTAGTTTACTATAATCTGTTGGTAAATTCAATGCCTATTTTCCGCCATGCCTCGACATGAATCTACAAAAGTAATCCACCAAGAATGTCCGCTTCAAGAAATTTATCCACCTTTACCTGCACCAGACGGTTGGTAAGTGATGTGTTTTCCGGAACCGCCACACGCACATATTCCCTGGTATGACCCACCTGATACACCTGTCCTCCTATGGTCACAGACTCCTCCATCAGCACCTGAACTACGGTTCCGATCAGTCGCTCTCTGAAGACCCGGCTGTTCTCTTCTGTCATCTTCAGAAGAATATCGCTTCTTCTTGTCTTCTCCGACTCCGGGATCTGATCCGGCATACGGTCCGCCCGGGTCCCCTTCCTGCGGGAATATTTGAATACATGCATCTCATAGAAGCCAATCTCCTGCAGAAAATCAACGGTGGCTGCAAATTCCTCTTCTGTTTCTCCGGGGAAGCCTGCAATCACATCCGTTGTCAGCGCCGGATGATCAAAAAATCTTCTCAGGCGCTCACAGCAGGCACGGAATTCCTCCGTATCATACTTCCGGTTCATGCGCCTGAGCGTCTCGTCACAACCGCTCTGCAAAGACAGATGAAAATGCGGACACAGCTTCTCCACCTCTGACAGCTCCCGGACAAACTCCTCCGTCATGATCCGCGGTTCCAGAGAACCAAGACGGATCCTCTTTATCCCTTCAATCCCGGCAATTCCCCGGATAACCGTCATAAGAGTCTCTTCCTCCAGATCCACTCCGTAGGAATCCAGATGAATGCCCGTCAGCACCACCTCCTGATAGCCATTCTCCGCCAGCCGGTTCACCTCTGCAAGGATATCCGGAAGTCTTCTGCTCCTGACTCTCCCTCTGGTATAGGGAATGATGCAGTAGCTGCAGAACTGATTACAGCCGTCCTGGATCTTCACATAGGCGCGCGTATGCTCTGCCGTCCGGTCAAGAGACAGCTCCTCATAGGTCCTTTCATGGGTCAGATCCCGGATATGGGAAGGCACATGCTCTTCCTCCCATGTCTTCAGAATATCAGGAAGATTGACCTTCTCATTGTTCCCGATCAGGATATCCACAGATGCATCCTGCAATAATTCCTCTCCCGCAGCCTGGACATAGCAGCCTGCCGCAACCACCACCGCGTCCGGGTTCTGCTTTCTGGCACGATGAAGCATCTGCCGGGACTTGCGGTCTGCCATATTGGTCACGCTGCAGGTATTGATAATATAGATATCTGCCTTTTCCTCAAAGGGCACGATCTCATAACCGTTTTTCTCCAGTATCTCCTGCATCGCCTCTGTCTCATATGAATTCACCTTGCAGCCAAGATTGTGCAGTGCCGCTTTCTTCATGTTCTTCCTCCTGATCTTTATGAGCTGTTCTGAACTTGATTTTATTTTATCATTGACTTTCTCCCCGCAAGTCTTTAATATGTTATTTGGAATCAAACAATCACATTTGAGGAGGAATGTTCAATGAAAACCGTTCATATTTCTTTAAATTCTATCGATAAAGTAAAGGCATTTGTTAACGATATCACCAGATTTGACAACGACTTCGATCTGGTATCCGGCCGTTATGTTATCGATGCCAAGTCCATCATGGGTATCTTCAGCCTGGATCTTTCCAAGCCGATCGAACTGAATATCCATTCCGAGAGCAATGCGGATGAGATTCTCGAAGTTCTCACACCCTATATTGTGGAATAATCACCCGATGGGTAAGGCTGCCTGATGGCAGCCTTTTTTATTATATCTACGCCCGAATCTCTATCACTTCATCCGAAGCGATCGCTTCCTCTACCATCTCCTCGATCTTCTCCTCCAGTGCCAGCTCGGACCTGCGGATCAGATCCACTCTCGGCTTGGTTACCGGATGCTTTGCCACAAAGGTCGTACAGCAGTCCTCGTAAGGCAGGATCGATGTCTCATAGGTATCGATCTTCTTGGCGATCGTCACAATATCCTCTTTGTCAAATGCGATCAACGGACGGAATACAGGAAGTGTACAGACGTCATTGGTTGCCGCAAGACTGGCTACGGTCTGGCTTGCCACCTGTCCGATGCTCTCTCCGGTGATCAGTGCCAGACATCCTGTATCCTCTGCGATCTTCTGAGCGATCCGCATCATATAACGGCGCATGATGATCGTCAGCTCATCGTGAGGACACTGGTCATAGATATACATCTGGATGTCCGTAAAATTGATCACGTGCAGACGGATCGGTCCGGTGTATTCTGCCACCTTCTTTGCCAGATCCACCACCTTCTGCTTCGCACGCTCACTGGTGTAGGGCGGTGCGTGGAAATAGGTCGCATCAATATATACGCCTCTCTTTGCCACCATATAGCCTGCCACCGGACTGTCAATACCGCCGGACAAAAGAAGCATGGAGCGTCCGTTGGTTCCAAGGGGCATACCGCCCGGTCCCGGAATCACCTCCGAATAAATATAGATATTTTTTCTCAGCTCAATATGAAGCATGATATCCGGATGATGCACATCTACGGAAAGCTCCGGAAACCGGTCCAGGATCCTGCCGCCCAGCTCTGCGTTGACCTCCATGGATTCCATGGGGAAGCTCTTGTTCGCACGGCGGGTATGGATCTTAAAGGTTGCTCTGCGGTCCCCATACATGCTTTCCATATAGGACAGCACCCTCTCTGAAAGGGGCTCAAAGCCTTCGTTCTCTATAATCACGACCGGACAGATTCCTACAATGCCGAACACCCTTTTAAGAGCGCTTACCGCCTCATCATAATCAAAGGCGCCTTCCGCCTCCACATAGATACGGCCCTGCTCCCTGGTGACCTTAAACTCACCCTCTACCTCACTCAGCACCTGTTTCATCCGGACGACCAGCGCATCCTCGAATACATAACGGTTCTTACCCTTTACGCCGATCTCTCCGTATTTAATCAAAAAAGCCTGAAACATTTTTTTCTCCTTTATATTCCTCTACCGGCGCACATACCGGCGCAGTACCGGCAAAAGCTTTGCAAGCTCCTGCAGGCAGTAATCAATCTCTTCTTCTGTAGTCTCAAAGCTGAAACTGAAGCGAAGGGTACTTCCCAGAAGCTCCTTCTCCACTCCCATACTTTTAAGCGTGTGACTGACCGACGGCTTATTGGAGGAACAGGCACTTCCTGCCGATACATAGATTCCTCTGTCCTCCAGCGCATGGAGCAGTACCTCGCTTCTCACATCCCGGAAGCTGACGCTTACAATATGGGGCGCGCTGTCCCGTCCGGTCCTGCCGTTTACCACCGTGCCGTCCAGCTTCTGTATTCCCTCCAGGAATCGGTTTTTCAGCCCGTACAGCCTGTCTGTCTTCTTGTCCAGACGGTCATAGCACTCTCTTGCCGCTTCCGCAATCCCTGCGATGCCCGGTACATTTTCCGTGCCGGAGCGAAGCCCCTTCTGCTGTCCTCCCCCAAACAGGATCGGACGGATCTTCACCTTTTCATTCACATAGAGGATACCGCTGCCCTTGGGACCGTGGATCTTGTGCCCGCTGACCGACAGAAGGTCAATCCCTTCCTTCCCTGGATGGATCGTATACTTGCCGTATGCCTGGATCGCGTCCACATGGAACAGTGTCCCCGGATTCTTCTCCCGGATGATCCGGGCGATCTCAGGGATCGGCTGAACTGCTCCCACCTCATTGTTCACATACATGACGGATACCAGGATCGTCTCCTGACAGAGTGCTTCCGAAAGCGCCTCCAAAGAAATGATACCATCCTTGTCCACCGGCAGATATGTCACGCGGAAGCCCTGCTCCTCCAGATAATTCATCGTATTCAGAACCGATGCATGTTCTACGGAGGAAGTGATCAGATGCTTTCCCGCTCTCTGATTCGCCATTGCCGTCCCGATGACGGCAAGATTATTGGACTCCGTCCCGCCTGATGTAAAATAGATCTCCTTCTCATTGACCTTCAGGTTCCGTGCAAAGAACTTCTTTGCCTCTCTTACGTATTTCTCTGCTTCCACACCTACGGTATGGAGTGCGGACGGATTGCCGTAATCCTCCCGCATAACCCGTACCACCGTCTCTGTCACCTGATCCGTACAGCGGGTCGTGGCAGAATTATCCAGATATACCTGCATCTTCTCTATTCCTCCAAACGGAACATGAGCACAGACAGGATACACAAGCCTGCCGTCTCTGTTCTCAAAATTCTCTTTCCTAATGTAACGGGCTTTGCCCCTGCTTTCATGGCAGACTCCACCTCCGCCTTCTCCAGCCCGCCTTCCGGACCGATGAAGACACCCACAGACTGCCCTCTCTTAATCTCCTCCAGAAGCTCTCTGGTCTTCTCCATGGCACTTTTCCCGCCGCCCAAAAGCAGCTCATCTGCGCACTCATAGGGAATCAGACGTACATCCAGCTCTCCTGCCCGGACAAGCGCCTCAGAAAAGCTCATGACCGGCTGCACCTTTGGCACGATCGCACGCCCCGACTGCTTTGCCGCGCTCTCCGCAATTGCCTGCCAGCGCTTCCGCTTACTCTCCTCTTTCTTCGCGTCCAGCTTCACCACACAGCGTCTGGATGCCACCGGCACAATCTCTGCCGCCCCCAGCTCCACTGCTTTCTGAATGATCAGCTCCATCTTATCTCCCTTGGGAAGACACTGAAACAGCACCAGCCGGGACGGCAGTTCCACCGAGACCTCGCGCTTCTCCAGAATCCCTGCCAGTACGGAATCTTCCGTAAACCCGGATATCCGGCAGAGATATTCATGTCCAAAGCCGTCGCTGACCGTGATCTCTTCCCCGGTCCGCATGCGAAGGACATTCTTCATATGATTCACATCTCCGCCCAGTATCTCAATCTCCTGTCCGTGTACCTGGTCAGGCTCTATAAAAAAATGGTACATACTGCTCCCGTCCTAATTCTTCCGTGCGGTCACAGACACCCACTCACCCTGATAAGTCACTTCCAGGACCTCAAGACCTGCCGCCTTTACCGCATTCACTACCGTCTCTTCTTTGTTATCAATAATACCCGAGGTAATATAAATACCGCCCTTTTTCATCTGGTTTATAATGACCGGCGTCAGCGGAACCAGTACATCCGCAAGAATATTTGCCGCTACAATATCATACCGTTCTGATCCGGCTGCCTTTTGTGCCTCTTCATCATCAATGATATTTCCGATCATCACAGAGAACTGTTCCTCCGTGATTCCGTTCACTTCCATATTCTCTCTGGCAGCATTGATCGCACAAGGATCCAGGTCCGTTCCAAGGGCATACCTCGCTCCCAGCTTAATCGCCGCAATCGATAAAATACCGCTGCCTGTTCCCACATCCAGCATGACGGTATCCGGCGTCACATACTTGCGGATCTGACGGATGCAGAGCTGTGTCGTCTCATGCATGCCGGTTCCGAATGCCGTACCCGGATCGATCTGGATCAGAAGCTTCTCCCTGTCCTCCGGCTTTACTTCCTCCCAGGACGGCTTGATCAGAATATCGTCCACATAAAACTGATGGAAATATTCCTTCCAGTTATTGATCCAGTCCTTATCCTCTGTCTGAGATGCCTCGATGGCTGCCGCTCCAATATCCACGCCCCAGCTTCGGATCTCCTCCAGCCCCTCCTGAACTGCCGCCAGGATCGCCGCATTGTCCTGCTCAGGCTCCAGATAGAAGCTGATATAGGCAACTCCGTCATCTGCCGGTCCTTCCGGAAGGATATCCACGAACATCTGAGACTTATCGCTCTCTGACAGCGGAATCTTGTCCTCGATCTCGATTCCCTCGATACCTGCTTCCATCATCATGCTGCTGATCATATCCTCTGCTTCCGTCGTTGTGGTCAGCGTATATTTATTCCATCTCACAGTATATTCCTCCTCTTCTTCAAATCCCGCACAAATATCCGATTGTCTATCATATCACAAAAGCAGCCACTGTTCAAGCTCTTCCATACTGTCCACAACGGCAGCCGCTCCTGCTTTTTCAAGCTCGCCTTCTGCAGCAAATCCCATGGACAGCCCCAGACAGGGAATTCCGAACTGCGCTGCCCCTTCCACATCATGCCTCCGGTCTCCCACCATCAGGATCTTCCCCAGCTCTTCTTCCGGCAGGTTCATCCGGCGAAGAAGCTCCTCAATGACCTCCTCCTTCTTCGTCCGCTTTTCATCCAGCGTGCTCCCGCAGACATAATCAAAATACTGCCCGATCTGAAAATGCTCCAGGATCTCACGCACAAAGGGTTCCGGCTTGGAGGATGCGATCGCCACGACTCTGCCGTGCTCCTTCAGAGCTGCCAGCATCCCGGGAACTCCTTCAAACAGCTTATTCTGATATAATCCAGTCACGCTGAAATACTCTCTGTAATACTCCACACCTTTTCGCGCCTCTTCTCTGGAGAATCCATAAAACTCCATAAAAGAATCAATCAGAGGCGGTCCGATGAAAGGCTCCAGCTTTGTAAGATCCGGTTCCTCGATCCCCATACAGGCAAGTGCATGCTGCACACTCCGGGTAATCCCTTCTCTGGGATCTGTCAATGTTCCGTCCAGGTCAAAAAAGATATACTGATACATAGTCTACTCCATTCTCTTTATTTCATTCTGAAAGCGGTCAAGGATATAATCATGCATCCGCTGCACGGCAGGCGCCAGCACATCCGCACGTACCGAAGCAAGCACGATCGTCCGCTTCTCCTCCACATCCAGCGGATACACATCCACCGGAAACGGAATGTGACGCATAACCAGCTCCGGGACCAGGCAGACGCCATAACCGCCCATGACCAGCGCAATGGCGGACATATCATCTACGATATAGCTGCCCCCTCCGCCTGGCAATCCATATTTGTTCATAAAATTATTCACATCCGCATCGCAGCCCTCCCGCTGGGTAACAAAATGCTGCTTTTTAAGCTCCTCTACCGTCACGATTCCTGGCTGCTCCGGCTGAAATCCCTTTGGCACCACGCAGACGATCCGATCCTGATAGATGGGCTCATACGCCAGATCTCCCACACAGCAGGAGGACAAAAACCCAAGATCCACCATCCCGTCCCGAATCCAGCGGTACACATCATCATAAGTCCCCTGATAAATGTCCAGGCGCACCTCCGGATATTCCTGCTCGAACTCCTTCAAAAGACTTGGCATCCATTCCACACAGGCACTGTTGAAGATCCCGATCCGCACCACCCCCTTCTGCATTCCGTGAAACTGAGCAATTGCCTGCTGAAGGTACTCATCGCTGTTCAAGACATTCTTGATGTAGGGGAGCAGCTCCTTCCCATAGTTCGTCAGATACACCCCCTGACGGCTGCGGACGAACAGCGATGAGCCAAGCTCCGCTTCCATACCTGCCACTGCATGACTGATCGCAGAAGGCGTAAGCTGCAAAGTCTGTGCCGCCTTCTGAAAGCTCTCCTGTTCCACCACTGCCATAAATACCTGATAAGACAATAAGGTCATACGCTTCTCCTTGAATATTTTTCATTTGTCAAATGAAAATAATGAATTTTACTTATGTATAAAACTATAATAGAATAACAGTATAAAGTCAACATCAGAAGTATTGCTTTTGTTGTATAAAATGTGTTTGCGATGAAAAAGAGGAGGCGGCCGCCTCCTCTTTTTCATTGGCTGCAGGCGGTCACGGTGCCCCCTGCGAATACATGATCAGTTCTCTTCCTTCTCCCAGAATCCAGTCATAGATCTGATCCAGCCCTTCTTCTGAAAAAGGAAAATCCTTTGTATGCTTCTTATCCTCTTCCGTGTGCGCCAGTGCAAAGGGTTCCTCCCATACAATGACCCGCAGCACGGTATCCTTCTCCCCCTCCGAGCCTTCCCGGGGCACCTCCGCTTTCCCGATCCAGAAGCGCACTCCCCGGTCCGACCCGGTAAATGCTTCCTTCTTATAGAAAGGAAGATGAAACAGGTCAATCCGTTCAATCAATGAACAGTCCCTCCTACAATGTCTGATTTTTAAGGGTAACCGTTACCCAGCCGGCCTCATAATTAAATCCGATCTCCAGCCCTACCGGAGTGTAGAACATGACGCTGTCCCTGGCATCCTCCAGACAGACCTTCAGCTCCTCATCCGACAATTCCTCCAGAAATTCCACCGTACCGTTCTGACTGGAGCTCCGGAAACGGAACTGCTTCACCAGCTCTTCGTCAATCTCCTGCATCTGCTCACAGGGAATCTCTTCCCCGGTCTCCACAAGAAAGGTCACTGCCCGCAGCTTTGATTCGTAGCTGTCCTCTCCGTTCAGCTGATGCTCCACAACCACGCTGACCTTTTCCTCGTCCATATAGGTCACGTAGCCGTAGCTGGTCACTCCCTGTCCGTAATCCCGGTAGGAATCCTCATAGGCATGGGCAAGCTCCCGGATCCTGCGATTCATCCGCTCAAACTTCGCCTCATCCTCACCGGAAAGCACCGGATAAACGCAGTCATAGATACACAGATCGTCAGGATCGTCAGGACGCAGGCAGATGGACTGCCACACCACCTTATAATCAAGCTCCAGCGAGGTCGCATCTGTGATCTGCTTATAATATTCATCCTCCGCATCCGGCACATAGTAATCTGATGTATCATCCTCCCATTCACCGTAGGGATTTCCGTAACCGAAGTAGCCTCCGTAAGGATCTGTATAGCCGTACCCCGGCATCTGGCTCTGCCCGGCCTGTCTGACTGCCATAAATATGGATGCTCCGAGAAATACAATGACCATCAAAGCCAGAAGGACTCCCACCGCAATACAGATCCAGAGGGCAATTCTTCCTCCCGCAGATCCCTTTCGCTTCTTCCGGGTCTTCTCTCCCGCATCCGTATTCCCCGATGCCGCCTGGGTTCTCTTCCCATAACCGCAGCTCTGGCATACACCGTTCATCATCAAGGCTCCACATTTGGGGCAAAATCCAAATTCATTACGTTCGTCCATGGCTCTCCTTCCGCTGCGCCTTCAGGGCAGGGCTTCACTACTCCTTATCATCCTCCCAGATGTACGGAGTCAGCTGATATACATAGTAATTCAGCCAGTTCGTATACAGAGTATTCGCATGCGCCCTCCACATAAGCGCCGGACGCCGGGCATCGTCATCTTCCGGAAAATATTCCTTCGGCACCTGGATCTTGAGACCCTTATCCTTGTCTCTTTGATACTCCTTTGCCAGTGTGACCCGGTCATATTCCGGGTGTCCCATGACGAAAATCTTCTTGCCGTTCTCCGCCATACAGAGAAATACGCCTGCCTCCTCAGATTCTGCCATGATCTTCAGCTCCGGACACGCTGCGATCTCCTCATGGGGAATGGTCGTATGCCGGGAATGAGGCGCCACAAAATAATCGTCAAAGCCCCTCACCAGCGGCTCCTTCCGGTTCTGCACCTTATGCCGGTACAGCCCGAACAGCTTTTGGGGAAGCAGCACCTTGTTCAGTCCATAGTAATAGTGGAGCGCAGCCTGCGCACCCCAGCAGATATAAAGAGTAGACGTCACATGAGACTCACACCAGGCAAAGATCTCCCGAAGCTCCGTCCAGTAATCTACTTCCTCAAACTCCATCTGCTCCACCGGAGCCCCTGTGATGATCAATCCGTCGAAACGTTTCTTACGAACCTCTTCAAAGGTCTGATAGAACTTATTCAGATGGCTCTTGTCTGTATTTCTGGACTCATGATTGGTCACCGTGATAAAAGTCACATCCACCTGCAGCGGTGTATTGGAAAAGCTGCGCAGAAGCTGCAGCTCCGTATCCTCCTTTAAGGGCATAAGGTTCAGTATCCCCACCTTCAGCGGACGGATCTCCTGACTCAAAGCACGGCTCTCGTCCATAACGAAGATATTTTCTCTCTCCAGTATTTCCTTCGCCGGCAGATCATTTTGAATTCTAATTGGCATAATATTCACCTGTCTTCATTATTTTACTTAACACTCTTTCTACATCATAACACACTTTTGGTCTGTGCACAGCATCTTTTTGCCAAACCTCACTCATCCACCTCCACCGTGACCGTCCAGTAGCTTTCCTTCTCATCAATGGCGCTCACCGTGCCCTCCAGATTATGAAGCCGCTCCTTCGTGTTGTTGGACATGGCAACTGCATCCCGGATCGTATAATAAAACATAATGCCTGCCATGGTGCTTGATGCATCCTCTTTTAACCTCACATGGTCACCGACCTGTATTAACCCAGCCCGCTCCATTCGAAATTCCATCTTTCTGCTCATCATATGCCACTCCCAAAAATTCTTCCAGACAGACTCCCTGCTCTGTGATCAGCTTTGCCGCCGGTATCCCCACATAACGAAGATGCCAGGGTTCCGTGATGATTCCGGTGATCGAAGACTTTCCTTTTGGATAGCGAATGATATACCCATACTCCCAGGCATGCTCTTCGATCCAGCGGTACTCCTTCGTATTCCTTATCCCCTCATCCAGCCTCTTGTAAGTGCCTGTCAGGAAATCCACCGTAAGCCCCAGCTGATGCTCACTGGTTCCCGGCACGGCAACTACCTTTGCCGCTTCTGTTACCGCCTCTGCATGGGTATATTTCTCCCCCTCCAGACGCTTGATCTTATTCTTGAACAGACTTACCTGCTTGGCGTATGTACGATAGGATGAGGTAATGTTGATGCTCATCCGCTCCTTTTTCGCCGCCTTGATCAGTGCCGTGATCGCTTCCGCCGCCTGTTCCTCCAGACGATGTCCGTTCCCGATACTGACAAGCTCAAGATCCAGCTCATCCTTCAGTATATAATCCTTATTTAAAAGACTCAGGTAGCCATTCAGGATCGCATCCTGCGCATCCTCTTCAATACAGGAGGCAATATCCTTCTTCAGCTGTTCCTCTTCTTTTTTCTCTTTCTCCTCCTGCTTCTTCTTCCGCTCCGCCTGCTCCTCCGGACTGATGGTCTGTGCCGGAGCCTGTGCGGTACCGGCTGACGCTGCTGCCAGCTTCGCTTCCGCCGCTGCCTGGGCTGCTGCCGCCGCCTGGGCTTCTGCCGCTGTCTGGGCTGCCGTCTGTGCCGCTGTTTCTGCTGCCGCCTGCGCTTCCGGTGTTCCCTGAGCTGACGCTGCCGCCTGTGCCTCTGCTGCGACCCTTGCAGCCTCTGCTGCTCTCGCATCCGCTTCTGCCCGTGCCTGGACTGCCGCCTGTACCTCTGCCGCCGCCTGGGCAATTGCTGCTGCCTGGGCTTCTGCCGCTGCCTGCGCTGCCGCTGCCGCCTGGGCTTCTGCCGCCGCCTGCGCCTCTGCCGCCGCCTGGGCTTCAATGGCTGCCTGATCAGCCGCCTGTACCGGTAATCTATCTCCACCTGCAAGCAGCACTGCACCAAACAGCAATACTGCGCAGGAGATTCTTCTCTTATATTTCATATATTCTTAACCCTTATCTATTGTAATCTGTACCCTCAGTGTACACTTACGCTATCATAACACAAATCATTTGACAGTGTCACCCTGCTATCGTATAGTGTAGAAAAAATTAAGATTTTCTTAAACAGTTCAGCGCCGCGCAAAATCAAAAAAAGAATCCCGCTTGCGGGATTCTCCGCCTGCGGCGGGCCGCCGTCTTGCCGGCAGCGCTGAACCATCAGGAAATTCCGGAAAATGGAAAGGAGTCAGTATGTTTACCTGTGATTACATTGTAGCATCCATAGACGGGGATTACGCCATGCTCAGACAGCTGGATGCCCCTGATGCCGAATTAAAATGTGTGGCGAGAGCACTTCTCCCGCCAGAAATTACCGAAGGAACCCGACTGCACTATGAACTGCTGCAGTACGAGATCATCTGATCTGCATCAGCAGAAATAGATGCCCCCTCTTCCGCAGCAGCACATATTACAGAGCATATTGGCAATGCACAGCTTACAGCAGAAATCATTGCCCATCATGCTCATTCCGCCGTAGGGCGCGCTCATCTGGTCATACCAGCCTCCGCCGCCCTGCAGCTGCTGCAGAAGCGCCTGATATTCCATCCGGTTCGGTTCCATTGCCGCCGCATGTTTTGCATGCTCCAGTGCGACCACGTTATTGCCCAGCCCATTGTTGGCAATCGCACTCAGATAATACCAGTGAGCCCCCTTCTGACTCATCCCGGACAGTACATTGAGCGCCTCATTATATTTGCCGGCACGGATATAGTTCATCGCCGCATTCAGATAATTTGTATATTCATCGCTCTGACCTGCGCTGCTTCTCTGCTGATACCCGCCAAAGCCGCCATAACTTCCATATCCACCGTACCCATTGGTGCTTCCGTATCCGGAATACCCCTGTTCCTTCTCCTTCATGATCTGGTCATATGCCGCCTGCACCTGCTTGAATTTTTCCTCAGCCCGTGCTGCGTTCGGATTATTCACATTGGCATCCGGATGATATTTCCGGCTGAGCGTCCGGTACGCTTTTTTTATTTCCTCATCTGAAGCTCCCCGTTTGAGCCCCAGCACTTCATATGGATCTGTCATCATGACTCTTTTTCTGTTTCCTTTCTCCGGCAGCGGATCTGACCATAGCGTGTCCATACCCCTGCATACAATATGTTCCGCAGAATCTGTGCATCCTCCAGAATCGGCAGCGTCTCAAAAGCCTGAGATGTCTCCGCCATCATCATCTTCAGTATCTGCTGGCAGTCCTGCTCAAAAGTATCCTTTTTATATAATTCAGCAAGAGGATTATACCTTCCTCTCTTCAGGTCTTCTTCTATATCCTCATAGGCATCCATCAGATAAATAAACTTGCCAAAGAAAAAGCCCATGCGCCGCAGCTTATCTTCCCATTCGTCCTGACGGCACACGAACAATTCTGCCATAATTTCTCCAAAAAATCCAGCAGTTTTATCAATATCACAGATATTATCCTTTTCAAAGGCTCCCAGCTCCTCAAGAAGACGCTCCGTCTTCCCGGCTTTTTCTCCGTAGAGCTTCCTGATCTTACGCATCTTTCCCTTCAGAAGCCAGGCAAAAAGAAGTCCTCTCACCTTCCGGTCATCCTGCCAGTCGTCCAGACACTTATAGTAGGTCAGGAGCACATTCATATCCGCCGCATAGTCAAAATACGGATTCTCCCGATAATGATGCTTCTGCAGAGGATGGGCAAGACACCTGCCGCACCCGGTCTGCGTCTCCGGCTCATACAGACCTGTAAGCAGAAGCCCCAGAAATGTCATGTCAAAGCTCAGTGTCATCTGCCCCAGTCTGCCATGACGCTTCTTCAGACAGCGGCACAGACCGCAGTAGCTGGCACGATAGGTCTCGTATTCTCTGACCTTCAGTTCCGGCTTATGTACGACAATATATCCGAACATAGATCAGCTCCTCTTCTGAAATTCATTTCCGCATTTGGGACAGCGCACCATAATCTTCCCTTTGCCCTTCGGAATACGGATCTTCTGCTTACACTTCGGGCAGGTATAGATATGATGGATCCTGCGCTCCTGCGCCAGCTTCTTCTGCTGATCAAGCCAGTATCTCACCCTGGCTGTCGCATTCAGATATTTCTGATTCTCCGCATAACGCGCCGCATGATTTTTGGAAAAAATACGAAAATACCCATAAATGATCAATATCCATGCCAGCCAGTAAACCAGATTGCTGCGGACCAGAAAATTCAAAAGGATACATCCCAGCGCTGCGTAGATAAGGAATTTGGAAAACTGATCCTGTCCGTACCTTCCCTGCATAAAACGATAAAACTTTTCTTTCATAATCGTAACCGACTCCTTTAATAAAAATAAAAATTTAGTCTATTGTAACGCAGGATTGTGAAATTATGATGAACTATTTCTAAAATTTTCACTCCGCTGTAATTTCGATCTGATTCTCTTCCGGTCCAAGGATACAGCTCTCATAGTAACCGTCCCCTGTCGTTCTGGGACCGCTCAGCACCGGATAGCCCGCTGTCCGGAGTGCTGCCGTCAAACGGTCTGTCCTCCTCCACCATATCCGGACGGGTCATGAGCTCCAGCCTCATCACTCGCCCTCCACCTGAATCTGACACACCTTCATTGCCTCCAGCGCTGTTTTGTGACTCTTTGGGGTAACCCCTGCACAGCAGGATGCATCTACGATAATCTCCGCCTCCGGAAGAAATGCTTTTGCCAGAAGTGCGTTGGAGATCACACAGATATCCGTACAAAGTCCCACAAAAGTAATACTGCGAACCTGTTCCTCCTGATCTGCCGCCTGAAGAACCCCTCCAAGCTCAGCAGAACCAAAGGTCACCTTGTCAACTGCCGGCTCCTGACGAAGCGCCTCCAGCTCCGGGCGGATCTGCCACCCTTCGGTATTGCGGATACAATGAGGCACCGGCAGCTTTTTCCCCTCCTGGGTCTCCATATAATTTTCTTCGTGGGTATCTCTCGTAAACAGTACCCGTCCGGAAAATTCCCGGATCTTCTGCGCCACCTTCGGTACGACAGCAACTGCTTCTTTCGTACCCAGCGCTCCGTCAATAAAATCATTCTGCATATCCACAACTACTAAAATATCCTGCATTTTCTTTCCCTCCTGCTGTTTTACTCTGCGTTTCCGGTTCTTCTTTAAAAAAATCCCTTTCTGCCGCACAGACAGAAAGGGGAAATCTTTTTGTTTATTTAAAGTCTTGCAATATCGATCAGCGTCAGCTTCTTGCTGTCCGTATTTTCCAGAGAAGTAACAAGCGCTTTCGCCGTATCGATGGCAGTCAGTACATTGACGCCGGTCTCAATGGCATTTCTGCGGATTACAAATCCGTCATGGCTCTTGTCCACACCCTGGGACGGAGTATCGATAACAAGATCGATCTGATGACCCAGGATCAGGTCCAGGATATTCGGGGATTCCTGCTCCAGCTTACGGGTCAGACGCACCTGCACATCTGCATTCATCAGTGCTTTTGCCGTGCCCTTGGTCGCATAGATATTGTAGCCCAGTGCTTCAAAGCGCCTGGCGATCTCCACCGCCTCAGCCTTGTCCTCATCACGGACGGTCATGATCATATTCTTATGCTTCGGCAGATTGACGCCTGCCCCAAGGAAGGCTTTGTAAAGAGCCTCATTAAAGGTCTTTGCCAGACCAAGGCACTCACCGGTAGACTTCATCTCCGGTCCGAGACCGATATCAGCGCCGCGGATCTTCTCAAAGGAGAATACCGGCATCTTGATCGCATAGTACTCCGCTTCCGGCTGAAGTCCCGGCGTATATCCGAGATCTTTGATCTTCTGTCCCAGAATCACCTTCGTTGCCAGCGGCACGATCGGAATACCGGTTACCTTGCTGATGTACGGCACGGTACGGCTGGAACGGGGATTTACCTCAATGACATAGACCTCGTCTCCTACTGCAATGAACTGAATGTTGATCAGTCCGATCACATGCAGGGAACGCGCCAGACGTCTCGTATATTCCTCAATGGTGGCCTTTACCTTCGCACTGATGCTCTGCGCCGGATATACGGAGATACTGTCTCCGGAATGGATACCGGCACGCTCAATATGCTCCATAATACCAGGGATCAGGATATCCTCGCCGTCGCATACCGCATCGACCTCGATTTCCTTTCCCTGTAAATATTTATCAACCAGAATCGGATGATCCTGAGCAATACGGTTTATGATACCGATGAACTCCTCCACATCCTTATCATTAATGGCGATCTGCATACCCTGTCCGCCCAGTACATAGGAAGGACGAACCAGAACCGGATAGCCCAGACGGTTGGCAACTGCCTTTGCCTCTTCTGCCGTGTACACCGTATCTCCCTTCGGACGCGGGATACCGCATTCCTCCAGAATACCGTCAAACAGCTCTCTGTCCTCTGCCGCATCCACGTTCTCCGCAGAGGTTCCAAGGATCGGCACACCCATCTTCATCAGGGCTTCCGTCAGCTTGATGGCAGTCTGTCCACCGAACTGAACCACTGCTCCGTCCGGCTTCTCCAGATTGACGATGCTCTCCACATCCTCCGGAGTCAGCGGCTCAAAGTACAGTTTATCTGCAATATCGAAGTCCGTACTTACGGTCTCCGGGTTGTTGTTGATGATGATGGTCTCGTAGCCTTCCTTTGCAAATGCCCAGGTGCAGTGTACGGAACAGAAGTCGAACTCGATTCCCTGTCCGATCCGGATCGGTCCGGAGCCAAGGACAAGCACCTTTTTGCGGTCCTTCGTCTCCACCGCTTCGTTCTCGCTGCCGAATACGGAATAATAATACGGCGTGGTTGCCGGGAATTCTCCTGCACAGGTATCTACCATCTTGTAGGCAGCGGTGATTCCATTATCATAACGAAGCTTTTTCACTTCATCCTCTGTCTTCCCGGTCAGTCTTGCGATCACATTATCCGGGAATTCCATGCGTTTTGCCTCCCGCAACAGCTCCACGGTCAGCTCTTCCGTCTGAAGTGTCTTCTCCATCTCTACCAGAATCGCGATCTTATCGATAAACCATGGATCGATCTTTGTGGCATCAAAGATCTCCTTATAGGAAATACCCTGGCGGATCGCCTCTGCGATTACCCAGATTCTGCGGTCATCCACAACCGCAAGCTGCTCTAACAGCTCCTCACGTCCAAGGCTGCTGAAATCATAGGACAGCAGGCAGTCCACATGCTGCTCCAGAGAACGGATCGCTTTCATAAGACCGCCCTCAAAGCTGTCACCGATACTCATAACCTCTCCGGTCGCCTTCATCTGGGTGGTCAGCGTTCTCTTTGCACTGATAAATTTATCAAACGGAAGACGCGGCATCTTTACAACGCAGTAGTCTACCGTAGGCTCAAAACTGGACATGGTCTGTCCGGTGATGGCATTTTTGATCTCGTCCAGCGTATAACCAATGGCAATCTTGGATGCAACCTTTGCGATCGGGAAGCCGGTCGCCTTGGATGCCAGAGCAGAGGAACGGCTGAGACGCGGATTTACCTCGATCACACAATATTCAAAGCTGTCCGGATTCAGGGCGAACTGCACGTTGCATCCGCCGGTGATCTCCAGCTCACTGATAATATTCAAGGCAGCGGTACGCAGCATCTTACACTCTCTTGCGCTCAGAGTCTGGGTCGGAGCCACAACGATACTGTCTCCGGTGTGCACACCGACTGCATCTACGTTCTCCATGTTACATACGGTGATCACGTTGCCCGCACCGTCACGCATAACCTCATATTCGATCTCTTTCCATCCGGCAATGCAGCGCTCTACCAGTACCTGACCCACACGGGAAAGGCGGAGACCATTTGCCAGGATCTCTTCCAGCTCTGCCTGATTATGCGCAATACCGCCGCCGCTTCCGCCAAGGGTGTAAGCAGGACGCAGTACCACCGGGTAACCGATCTTGTTGGAGAATGCAATACCGTCCTCCAGATTTTCTACTACCAGAGATGCCGCAACCGGCTCTCCGATCTTCTCCATGGTTGACTTGAACTCCAGACGGTCCTCTGCCTTTTTGATCGTTCTGGAGGTGGTTCCGATCAGTTTGACTCCGGTCTCTTTGAAGAAGCCTCTCTCATCCAGCTCCATGGCAAGGTTCAGACCTGCCTGTCCGCCAAGGGTTGGCAGCACACTGTCCGGCTTCTCCTTCAGAATCACCTGCTCCAGTACATCCACCGTCAGCGGTTCAATATATACACGGTCAGCAATATCCTTATCCGTCATGATCGTTGCCGGATTGGAGTTCAGAAGCACGACCTCCAGTCCCTCTTCCTTCAGGGCGCGGCATGCCTGGGTTCCCGCATAGTCAAACTCAGCTGCCTGTCCGATGATGATCGGACCGGAACCAATTACGAGTACTTTCTTAATCTCAGGATTCTTAGGCATTCTTCTTCACCTCCATCATCTTCAGGAAACGGTCAAACAGACGGCTGGAATCCTCCATGCCAGGACATGCTTCCGGATAGTACTGTACAGTAACAATATCTTTGCCGATATATTTCAAACCTTCATTTGTTCCATCATTTACATTCTCAAACAGCGCAGCTGCCACCTCCGGCTTCACGCTGTCCATATCTACTCCATAGCTGTGATTCTGGGAAGAAATATAAACTCTTCCTGTCTCCAGATCTCTCACCGGATAGTTGCCTCCGCAGTGTGCGGATTTCAACTTGCAGGTATCTGCTCCTGCTGCCAGCGCCATCAGTTCATGCCCAAGACCAAAAGCAAAGACCGGAATATCTGCCTGATACAGTCTGCGAACCTCTTCGATCAGAGCTCCACATGCCTTCGGATCTCCAGGGCCGTTGGAGATCATAATGCCGTCCGGATCAGAAGCAAGGATCTCCTCTGCCGGTGTCTGTGCCGGATATACCGTCACTTCACAGCCACGGTCTGTAAGAGCTGCCACCATACTGCGCTTCACTCCCAGATCCAGAAGGGCAACCTTGTATCCATCTCCCGGAAGTGTGGATTTTTCCCTGCAGGTCACTTTGGAAACCTGCTCTCCCACCGAATAAGCTCTCAGCTTCTCCAGCACTTCCTCCTTATTATAATGCTCATTGGTCGTAATCATTCCATTCATCGTGCCGTGCTCACGAAGAAGCTTCGTCAGTGCACGGGTGTCAATTCCGCTGATACCCGGAATATCATTCTTTTCCAGAAAATTCTGAATCGTATCCTCAGACCGGAAATTACTTGGCATTCTGGACAGCTCACGGACGATAACGCCATCAACCCATGGTCTGCCGGACTCCATATCCTCATAACAGATTCCATAGTTGCCAATCAGCGGATATGTCATTGCTACCGCCTGCCCTGCGTATGAAGGGTCGGTCATAGTCTCCAGATAACCTGCCATGGATGTATTTGATACGATCTCACTGACTACTTCTCTGGTAGAACCGATGCTTTTGCCAGTAAAGACATGCCCATCTTCCAAAATCAGAAATGCTTTCATCTTTTCACCTTTTGTCCTTTCCTGTCTATTGTTATCTATAAATATGTTATCCATAAGCCATGCCCGGCAGGCGTTCTTACGAACTCCTGCTGTCGGGCTGGCGCCCTATATCCGGCGACAACGCTGCGGCCGCTTCCAGCCATGCCCAGCAGGCGTTCTTACGAACTCCTGCTGTCGGGCTGGCGCCCTATATCCGGCGACAGCCAGCCTCCGGCTCGTCCATGCAGGCATGACTCGCCAGAGGCTGGCTGTCACCGGATGCATGGCTTATAGATGCCCAAATTGTTAGTATTATACACAAAAAGCAGAGGTTTGACAACCCCTGCTTCTGCATTTTTTTGAAACTATTTTACATTTTACTATAGCCAAAACCATTCACGATCGCATCGATTTTCTGCTTCGCTTTGCACATCGGACAGTCCTTTGCATCGTAGGAAGCATAGCCCTTCATATCGTTCGCCTTGAAGATACTGGTCACTTCAACTCCTCTTGCCTTGCTGATAAAACTGAAAATGGAAGCAATCGCCTGCACCCGTCCTCCGTAATACTCCACGCTGTCGATCGCCTTATCCAGCGTTACACCGGTGGTGATAGAAGTGGAAAGGATCAGCACGTTCTTGCCCTGTACCATCATTTTGGCATTATCACGGAAAATCATCTGTCCGTTGATATCCTGCTCGGGGGAGGTTACGTAAATGGTCTGATGTGCATTCAGACACATGATACCGGATTTGGTAAGCTCCTGAGCCAGATAAGCGCCGATGACCTCACAGCCGTTCAGACAGATGATCGTATCCACGGCCGTATTGTTCTCGTACTTTCTCGCAAGAAGCCTCGCTGCCGCCTCTGCCTCGTTCTGACGCGCCCGAAGTGTGGTCATATCCACATAATAATTAATATGGGAATGAGAAGTTACAAAGTGCCCCGGGACCACCTTCATGACTACCTTGCTGTCTGCCGGTGAATAGATCTTAAACATGCGTTGTTCCATTGAAAATTCCCCCTTTATCAGTTGAGCAGAGTCTCCGGTCGCCCCTCTCGCTGCTCTATAGGAATATTATACATAATCAGGTAAAAATAAGCAAACTTTTTATGCAGTTTTCCGGCTTCTTTTTTCATTATATGCTGCTCGCTCCCTGTCCTCAGCAGCTTTTCTTATCTGAAATGCGCCTCCAGACGCGGGATCTCATCGATTCTCAGATACTGACTGATACATGCCACTGCAAAATCATGATCTGCCATATGATAAAGACCGGACACCAGAACACTTCCGATCACTCCCACTCCGGCTACCCGGATCGGGAATCCGCCGCCTCTTGCCACGTAATCCACCTGGTTCAGACCTCTGTCCTCCAGCTCCTCACCGTTCTTCTTCAGTCTCATGGTAAGCCGCAGACTGCTCATCTCCATAGTACGCACCGTATTGTGCTTACGGGTCATCCACTGCTCATTGTTATAGCTTGTCCCTTTAAAGGCATACTGAAACAGCGTATATCCGCTGTTCATCCGGATACTGATCGCAATCGGCAGACGATTCCTTGCTGCCTCTGCCACCATAAGATTCCCAAGCTCCCAGGCATCCTCATTGGTAAAATGAGAAAACTGAAGCAGCTCCTCCTGCATTTCCAGAATCTTGATCGTTTCTTCCAACAACATATGCATTTCCCCCTATTCCAGTCATGATCAAATGATACCGGACAATGCCGGCACCGGTTAACTTTATTATAGCACGTTTCCCGGAAAGTACAATCCTTCTCCCCTATACCTGTACCTTCAGAACCGTTCCTGTCCCATGAAACACCACCGTCTTTTTCCCCGCCGGCACAAAGAAGCAGTCCGCCGCCCGGCAGGGAAGGATTTCCTCACCCACCTGAATACTTCCGCTTCCCTCCAGCACTATAAATGCTCGGAAGCTGGAATCGTCCAGATGCCAGGTATCCTCTCCCTCGGGACAGAATTTTTCCACGGAAAAATACTTGCATTCCATTACATTCGCCGCTTCCATATCCTTCTTATGGAAATTCATCACATCCAGCGCCTTGTCAAGATGAAGCTCCCGAAGCTCTCCGTATTTATCCCGTCTCTGATAGTCATATAACCGGTAGGTCACGTTGGAGCTCTGCTGGATCTCACAGATCAGGATGCCGGGACCGATGGCATGAACGGTTCCTGTCTCAATAAAATAACAGTCCCCTTTTTTCACGGGAATCCGGTTCAGAATCTCCGTCAGGGTTCCGTCCTCTACTCTTCTTCGCACCTCTTCCTCATCCGTATCTCTGGAAAATCCACAGTAAAGAAAGGAATCCGGCTCACAGTCCACCACATACCAGAGCTCGTTCTTCCCATACTCATCTTCCTTCTGAAGCGCATAGTCATCTCCCGGATGCACCTGGATCGACAGACTTTCTCTGGAATCGATGAACTTGATCAATAAAGGAAAACGTTCATAGGGCGCACATTTCCAGCCCAGGATCCCCCGTCCGAATCTGGCGATGTATTCACCAAGCAAAAGTCCTCTGTTCCGTCCGGTGGCTACCACACTCTGTCCCGCCCGGTGAGTGGACAGCTCCCAGCTCTCCGCAATGATCTCATAATCGCACTTCTTACCATAGATATCCCGAAGCCGCGTACCTCCCCAGAGATTATCCTTAAAAGCCGGTTCCAGGCGGATCACCTCGTCACAGACATCCTTCAGAATCGGCTGACTGTAAAGACGGGTCAGATCGCTTCCGTGCCCGTACTCCAGCTCTCCGATACTGACCTCGATGATGACCAGATCCTCTGTAGAGCGGTTCGCAATCTGATGGGGCGTTCCCTTCGGAACGAAGATGCTCTCGTTCTGCCCATATTCCCGCAGCGTATCGTGAAGCTGGATCGTTGCCGTCCCGCTCACCACAGACCAGTGCTCGGTCCGAAGCTGATGCACATGCATGGACAGCTCCTTCCCCGGAAATACCGTAATCTTCTTTACCTTATAGCTGCTGGCATAATGAAGCGTTTCCTTGATTCCCCAGGAGGTATAATAAATATTTCCCTCGTCAAAATATGCCTGCTGTTTCCCGTAGTTTTCCCGGATAATCGTCTTGATCTGATCTGCCTGATTCTTCCGCGACACATAGACCGCATCCGGCGTATTGACCACGATCACATCCGTCAGCCCGTTCGCCACCACAAGCTGATGGGACGCCTCGTTCATGACCGATACATTTTCACAGTCCTTCTGAATGACCTTCCCGGAATCCATACCGTGAAAATACTGATCCAGCGATTCCAGAGTCATGATCCTGCGCCACTGAAAATCGCCCTGGATCAGCTTCATCTTCTCCGACACATTGGTCACCGCACGACCGATGCTGACCGGTTCGATCTCCTGCACCAGCTCCTTTGGTATCCGGATGTGACGGCCGCCGGTATCCAGCTGATCCACGCACTCCCGGATCTGTGCATAGAGCACCGGACTCTTCCGGGACAGCTCATGCAGATAATCTCCTCCGTTAAAGAGCAGGATCCCCGTATCATAGTACCACTGCTCCTCTGAAGGGATCGTCCCTTCCTCTTCACAGTGATAGAACCGGGTCTTCTCCTCCAGGCTGCGGAAATATCCGTAGCCGGATTCAAAAGTTTCTGCCGGAATACCGATACAGACCAGCTTGCCCTGATGGATGTAGGTCCTTGCTTCTGCTATGGCGCCTTTATAATCCCCGCCGTCAATAATATGATCCGTGGATACCACCAGATAATCCTCCGAACGGTTGTCGCACAGACAGGCGATGGCTACCGCAGGCGCAGTCTTTCTGCCCGCCTCTTCATAAAAGCAGCGATAACGCAGCCCCTGGAATGCCTGCAGCTGACCTTCCACGATATTGGCGTATTTGCTGGAGGTAATAATGCAGAACTCCTCACAGAACGGAATATTTCTGGCAATGGTCTCCTGGAACAGAGAACGGTTCTCCTTAATATGGATAAATTGTTTTGGATAGTTTTTGCGGGAGAGGGGCCATAAACGATCCCCGCTCCCGCCTGCTAATACAATGCATTTCATAGAATTATTTTACGATCTCCGTCATGGCGTCCTTCAGACCACAAAGTGCAGCTGCTGCCGCCTCCAGACTGTCCTCCTTCACGCCCATGTAGAATTTTACCTTTGGTTCGGTTCCGGATGGACGCACGCAGCACCAGGCTCCGCGCTCCAGCTCATAATACAGCACATTGGATTTTGGCAGCCCGGTGGAGGTCACCGTATTGGATGCCAGCTCCAGACGGGTATCCGACTCATAATCCCGAAGAGCGATGACCTTGTATGCACCGATCTCCTTTAACGGATTGCTTCTCATATCCGCCAGGATCTTCCGGATCCGCTCTGCCCCGTCCACGCCCTTCATGGTGATGGACACCAGATCTTCCTTATAATAGCCGTATTTCCTGTAAATATTCAGCATCTGATTCCAGAGGGTCAGTCCCTTTTCCTTATAATAAGCAGCCGCCTCACACAGAGCCATCACTGCCACCACCGCATCCTTATCCCTTGCGTGGGTGCCTACCAGACAGCCGTAGCTTTCCTCATAGCCAAACAGATACTCATGAGAACCGGTTTCTTCAAAGAACTTGATCTGCTCTCCGATATATTTAAAGCCGGTCAGCACCTCGATCACTTCCACTCCGTATTCTCTGGAAATCTCATCCGCCATATTGGAGGACACAATGGTCTTGATCAAGGCACCGTTCTTCGGAAGCTTTCCCAGCTCCTTTCGCACGGACAATTCATATTCTGCGATCAGAAGTCCGGACATATTTCCCGTAAACGGAATATATTTCCCGGTCTTCGTATCCCTGGCATAGACGCCCAGACGGTCCGCATCCGGGTCCGTGGCAAGCACCAGGTCCGCGTCTGTCTTCTCCGCCAGCTCAAGCGCCATGGCAAATGCCCTGGGATCCTCCGGGTTCGGGTAAGCCACCGTGGAGAAATTCCCATCCGGCAGCTCCTGCTCCGGCACTACCTGTACCTGTGTAAAGCCAAGCTCTGAAAGCACTCTGCGCACCGGAAGATTACCGGTTCCATGCAAAGGAGTGTAGACGATCTTCAGACTGTCCGCCATACGACGGATCGTTTCCGGACTTAATACCAGCTTCTTTAACTCCTCCATATAACGGTCATCCATCTCTTTGCCGATCACCCGGAACAAGCCTCCGCGCTCTGCTTCCTCACGTTCCATCATCTGAATGGAACCAAAGTCTGTCACGGCGTTGACCTCTGCAATGATCTCCTTATCCCTGGGAGCCGTGATCTGCGCACCGTCCTCCCAGTACACCTTGTAGCCATTGTACTCCGGCGGATTGTGGCTGGCGGTAATGACGATACCCGCAATACAGCCCAGCTCCCGAAGCGCAAAGGACAGCTCCGGTGTGGGACGCAGCGTCTCAAACCGATAGGTTTTAATGCCGTTTGCATTCAGACAGAGTGCCGTCTTCTCGGAAAACTCCACAGACATGTTGCGGGAGTCAAAGGCAATCGCCACTCCCTTGTCCTCTCCGCCCTGTTTTTTAATATAATTCGCAAGCCCCTGGGTCGCTCTGGTCACGGTGTACACATTCATGCGGTTGGTTCCCGCACCGATCACGCCTCTAAGTCCTCCTGTTCCAAAGGACAAATCCTTATAAAAACGATCCTCGATCTCCTTCTCATCTCCTGCGATCGCCGCAAGCTCCGCTTTCGTCTCTGCATCAAAGATCGGGTCCGTACACCACTGCTCATATACGTTTCTGTAATCCATGCTGTTCTTCCCTTCTACAGCTCATGCTTCTTTTTATCGTGGACGCTGATATCTCTTCCGGTCTGCACCTCTATGGCAGTCAGCTTCGTCTCCGCATACAGGGTATGGGGCACACCGGCTTTCATATAGATAACGTCCCCCGGCTTCACCGACTGTTTCACGCCGTCTACAATACAATATCCATTTCCGGACAGGATCGTCCATGCCTCATCTCTGCGCTCATGGCTGTGATAATTCATCCCGTGACCGGCATGGAGCATCACCTTGATGGTCAGTCCCTCTTCCTCCACATCCAGGACCCGGAAGCTTCCCCAGGACTTTTCCGCAAACATGATCTGCTGATCGATCTTGTCCACATAGGATTTGATATAACTGGACTCTTCCTTGTCGGATACAAGAATTCCTTCCGGACTTGCCGCCACTACCACATCCTTCATTCCCATGCAGAGCACCGGGACCGCCAGTTCATTGATGATATGGACATTTTCACAGGTCTCATTCATCATGCCCTCTCCGATGCAGCACTCCGGCATGGCTTCCGTCAGTGTATTCCAGGTTCCCAGATCCTTCCACTCTCCGGAAAAACGCATGACCTGGATCCTGTCTTCCTTCTCTACCACCGCATAGTCAAAGCTGATCTTCGTCAGGGTCTCGTATTTGTCAAACAGATCCTGATAATCTGTAAAATCGATCAGCTCATGTGCTCTGTCCAGCACGTATTTCAGCTGATAGGCAAAAACGCCTCCGTTCCAGAGCGCTCCCTGACGAATATAATCCTCTGCCGTCTCCTTATCCGGTTTTTCCTTAAAGGTTGCCACACGGCTTACATTCTCCTTATCCTCCGGGATGATATAACCGTACTTTTCGCTGGGATAGGTGGGTTCGATCCCCATCAGCACCAGATTGGATCCTCCCTCCTCTGCAAGACGTCCCAGCTCCTTCAGAGCCTGGAAATAATCCTCATTCACGTAAGGGTCTACCGGACAGACCACCACTGCCTCGTCCTCTCCTACCCCCTGTACATCATGAAGATATGCGCTCGCCAGTGCGATCGCAGGAAAAGTATCTCTGCGGCAGGGCTCCAGGGAGATCCCCACCTCCTGCCCAAGCTGGTTATGGATGGCTGAGATCTGTGTCTGAGAGGTTGCGATCGTAACCGTCGCCTCCGGGTCCACCTGTCTGATCTGGCGGAATACCCGCTGCACCATGGACTCGTATTCTCCGTCGGGAGTCCGGAAAAGCTTAATGAACTGCTTGGAACGGATGTCATTGGAAAGAGGCCAGAGCCGTTTGCCCGAGCCGCCGGATAAAAGTACAATATTCATATAAATGATTCTCCTATCGTTCTGCTCTCATGGGGTTGGTCAGGAAATCCTGATAGGTCAGGCGGATACCCTCTTCCAGCTCCGTCTGATAGTGGAAGCCCAGTCCCTCCAGCTTGGACACATCCAGAAGCTTTCTCGGAGTTCCGTCCGGCTTGGAGGTATCCCACTTGATCTCTCCGGTATAGCCCACTACCTTCGCTACCAGCTCGGTCAGCTCGCGGATGGTCAGCTCCTTGCCGGTTCCCATATTCACAGTCTCATTGCCGCTGTAATGATTCATCAGATAGACACAGCCGTCTGCAAGATCATCCACATAGAGGAACTCCCGAAGAGGGGAGCCGGTTCCCCAGCAGGTCACCTCGTTCAGTCCCTGCTCCTTCGCCTCATGGAAACGGCGGATCAGTGCCGGAAGCACGTGGCTGTGGGTCGGATGATAATTATCGTTGGGACCATACAGATTGGTGGGCATACAGCTGATATAATCCGTTCCGTACTGACGATTTAAAAACTCACAGTATTTCAGCCCGCTGATCTTGGCAAGGGCATATGCCTCGTTGGTCTTCTCCAGCTCGCTGGTCAAAAGGCAGCTCTCCTTCATGGGCTGAGGAGCCATACGGGGATAGATGCAGCTGGATCCAAGGAATAACAGCTTCTTACAGTTATTTTTCCATGCTTCGTGGATCACATTCATCTCCAGGATCATATTGTCATACATGAAATCTGCCAGCGCCTCGCTGTTGGCAATGATGCCGCCCACCTTTGCCGCTGCCAGGAACACATAATCCGGCTTTTCCTCCGCGAAAAATGCCTCCACCTGATCCTGGCGGGTCAGGTCAAGCTCACTGTGAGTGCGTGTAATAATATTATGATATCCGTTTCTCTCCAGAGAACGGACAATGGCGGAACCTACCATTCCCCGATGTCCTGCCACATAGATTTTACCGTCTTTGTTCATCATGCTTGTTCACCTCTTTACGCTTCCAGTGCCTTTTTCACAGCCGCCTCTTTCTGTGCCAGCGCCAGGTCATGCTTTGCCATGATCTCTACCAGCTCTGCATAGGTAGTCGTCTGCGGATTCCATCCAAGAACGGTCTTTGCCTTGGTAGGATCTCCCCACAGATTGTCCACATCTGTCGGGCGGAACCATGCCTCATTGACACATACCAGCATCTTGCCGGTTGCCTTGTCATAACCCTTCTCGTCGATACCGGTTCCTTCCCAGCGAAGGTCAATACCCACTGCCTTGAATGCACGCTCTGTAAAATCACGCACCGTATGCTGCTCACCGGTAGCGATCACAAAATCCTCCGGAGTCTCATGCTGCAGCATCAGCCACATGCACTCCACATAGTCCTTCGCATAACCCCAGTCACGCAGAGAATCCATGTTGCCCAGCTCCAGATGATCCTGAAGTCCGCAGGCGATCCGTCCGGCTGCCAGTGTGATCTTACGGGTCACGAAGTTCTCTCCCCGTCTCTCGGATTCATGATTGAACAGAATGCCGTTTACTGCGAACATTCCATAAGCCTCACGATACTCCTTCACGATCCAGAAGCCGTACTGCTTTGCCACCGCATAGGGGCTGTAAGGATGGAACGGAGTCGTCTCTCTTTGCGGAACCTCCTCTACCTTGCCGTACAGCTCGGAGGTAGATGCCTGATACACTCTGGTCTTCCCGATCAGATTCAGAATACGGACTGCCTCCAGTACGCGGAGCACACCCAGCGCATCCACATCTCCGGAATACTCCGGCACATCAAAGCTGACCTGTACATGACTCTGGGCTGCCAGATTATAGATCTCATCCGGCTGTACCTCTCCGATAATGCGGATCAGGCTGGAAGAGTCCGACAGATCCCCGTCATGCAGCTTCACTGCGTTCTGTGCGATCAGATGGTCAATTCTTGCGGTATTGGAGATGGAAGCGCGGCGGGTAATTCCGTGCACCTCATATCCCTTTCCCAACAAAAACTCTGCCAGATAGGAACCGTCCTGTCCTGTAATACCTGTAATTAAAGCTACTTTGCTCATTGTATCCTCCTGTTAAATGAATAAAATTATTTTTCCGATGCCTGGATTTCAGGGTATAAATGCCCTTTGATCCTAATATCACAGTTTATCTTTACATAAAGCCGACCTATAGTATATGATAGAAGCAACGGGAAATCTACGTAATAAGTTGCTGTATAATAGAAAGATATTGCTCTGAAAAGGAGACCACCTATGTCAAGTGAAAACATTTTATCCGGCACCTGCCGTTACATCCACACCCCAAGCTCCTTCGCCAGAAGGCATCTGCTCTACATCCAGGAGACCGGGCACCTGAAAAGCCGCGGCCGCCATATCAGCAGCCGTTCCCATCTGGAATCCTTTTTATTCTTCATCGTCCTCTCCGGCAGCGGAAATGTCACCATCGACGGTACGGCACATCAGCTTCGCGCAGGCGACCATGTTTTCCTGGACTGCCGCAAGCCCTATGCCCATGAAAGCAGCGATGAGGATCCCTGGGAGCTTCTCTGGGTCCATTTCTACGGAAACGCCATGGACGGATATTCCGAGTATTTCCTTCAGCACCAGAATCCATCCATTTTCCATCCGGCAGGTCCTTCCGCTTTTCAGGCGCTGCTCATACAGATCCTTCAGCTGGAACAGAAACGCACCGGCAGCCGGGAGCTTCTGGAGAATGACCTTCTGCACCGGCTTGCCACCTGCCTTCTGACCTATCGTGCCGACTCGGAGCCTGCTGAGAACAGCACCCTGTTAAAGCTTCAGGAAATCCGTCACTATCTGGATGAACACTATACCGAGAAAATCTCTCTTGACGAACTTGCCAACCGGTTCTATATTAGTAAATATCATATGTCCAGAGAATTTAAAAAAGCCTTCGGGACCACACTGGTCAGCTATCTGACTTCTCAGCGTGTCACAAAGGCAAAGGAGATGCTCCGCTTTACAGATCTGCAGATCGAAACGATCGCCAGAGACTGCGGTATCGAGGACAACAGTTATTTTAATAAGGTATTCCAGAAGGCAGAGGGAATCACTGCGCGGGAGTACCGCAGGAAATGGAGGGGACAATGATGTCCAGAGGATCCTATAAGATCGATATGTGCAATGGTCCGGTGTTTTCCAGGATCATTGCATTTAGTTTGCCTTTAATGCTGTCCAGCTGTCTGCAGCTTCTGTTCAATGCAGCCGACGTAATTGTCGTAGGACGCTTTGCCGGGAGTGAATCTCTGGCAGCGGTGGGGTCGACCACCTCACTGATCAATCTTCTTGTCAACCTTTTCATCGGACTTTCCATCGGAACCAACGTCACGGTTGGTCACACACTTGGAAGCGGTGATGAAAAAGGAACCCATGACAACGTACATACCGCAGTTTCCATCAGCCTGATCTCCGGACTGGCTCTGATCGTCATCGGACTTTTATTCACAAGACCGCTGCTCATCTGGATGGGTGCTCCTCTGGATGTGCTGGACAAGGCAGCCCTTTATCTGAAGATCATCTTCATCGGCATGCCCGCCACCATGGTCTACAACTTCGGAAGCGCCATCCTGCGCGCCACCGGAGATACCAAAAGACCACTTTATTTCCTGTCCATAGCAGGTGTGGTCAATGTGGTGCTGAATCTGTTCTTCGTCATCAGCCTGAACATGGACGTGGCAGGTGTAGCGCTTGCCACCATCATCGCCCAGTGCATCAGCGCTGTGCTGATCCTGATCTGCCTGTGCCGCATGGACGGTCCCTGCAGACTGAATATTAGAAAACTCTATATTCATCCCGCCCGGCTCCGCCGCATGCTGCAGATCGGACTGCCCGCCGGAATCCAGAGCTCTCTGTTTTCCTTTTCCAATGTGCTGATCCAGTCGTCGATCAACTCCTTTGGCTCTGTAGTCATGGCAGGAAACAGCGCCGGAGCAAGCATTGAGAACTTTGTCTACATCTCCATGAACTCTGTCCATCAGGCAATGGTCAGCTTTACCAGCCAGAACGCAGGTGCCGGAAAGCCCGAACGGATCCACCGGATCTTCCTCGCCTGTCTGGGGCTGGTCACCGCCATCGGACTGGTCATGGGAATCGGAGTCAATATCTTCTCCACACCGCTTTTATCCATCTACTCCTCGGATCCGGCGGTCATTGCAGCAGGAAAGACCCGGCTTTTCTGGCTCTCCGGTCCGTATTTCCTGTGCGGCATTATGGATGTGATCATGGGCGCCATGCGGGGTCTTGGATATGCCCTCACCCCTATGATCGTATCCCTTTCCGGCGCGTGCCTGTTCCGTATCGTCTGGATCGCCACCGCATTTGCCTGGTTTCCGACCCAGAACGTACTGCTGGTCTCCTATCCGATCTCCTGGATACTGACCGCCTTCATCCATGGACTGACCTATCTGTATGCAAAAAAACATCATCCATTATTCCGGCAGGTGAAATAAATCATCTGCCTTTTTTTACCCATTTCTTCCAGAAGCCTCTTTGCCTGTTCCAGCTTTCCTTCATCCAGATTCACAAAAGGATCATCCAGGATCAGAACCGGCTGTTCCTTTTCGTACAGCGCATCCACCACGGCAAACCGCTTGGCGATCTGTACCAGATCCTGCCATCCTGCACTGAAATATTCCAGATCCCTTGCCGCTCCTGCTTCTCTGATCTTCGCCTTCAGCTTCACATCCAGAACAGATTCCACCTCCTGCTTCGGCTCCAGCTGCCTCAGATAATCCGAAACGCCCTGCTGAAGCTCCTTCAGATAACGGGTGGAAAACTGTTCCTTTGCGGACTTCAGATACTTCAGCGTCTTCTCCAGAAGTCCGTGCTCCCGCACTGCATCGGCAAGCTCCTCTGCGATCCGCTCCGCATCCGTCTCCAGCTCCGGAATCCGTTCCGCATCCGCCTCCAGGATCCGGAGCTGATTCTGCAGATCTCTCTGCTCCTTTAAAAGCCGCTCCTTTTGACCGCGGCAGCCCTCCAGTTCCCTTTGAAGCTCTGCCAGCTCCCATTGGGGCTTCTGAAGTGCCTTGAGCTCTGCCGCATCCTGATCCGTCAGCTTTCCGCGAAAGACACGATATGCCTCCCGGCTCCGGGCTGCCTCTCTGCGTTGATTTTCACAGTCCTGCCGAAGCATTCTATACTCCTGGCTCTTCTGCCTTTCCAGCTTCCAGAAAAGCTCCAGCTCTTTGGCTTCTGTCTCTTCCGGAGCATGCAGAAATTCCTTCACCTGTGCTTCCAGCTTCCGACGCTTCTCCCGAACAGTTCCATAACCGTCCTCTGCACTTTGAAGCTCTGCTTCTCCTGTACGAAATGCCTCCTGGCAGACTTCGGCTTCTTTTCTCCTGTGCTGCTCTCTCTTCACAACCGGGAAAACAGCTCCGATCCCTGCTGCCAGAAAAATCACCCCCGGCACATACAGCTTCAACAACAACAGCACCGCTCCGACCACCACACAGGCTCCCGCCAGAAGCCAGCCCATAAAGCTCTTTTCCGGAACTGCTTCCCTTTCTCCTGCCAGCTCCTCCAGGCGCTTCTGTGCCTGCCGGACCCGATCCTCTTCTCCCTTCTCCTGCATCTGAAGGGTATGGATCCGGTAGATTGCTTCCCGGCATCGGTCCAGCTCCTCCTCATCTGGCGGAGCACTGGCATATTCTCCAAGAGCCGCTGCGGTTCTCTGAAGCTGAGCTTCCCGGCTCTCCGCCTGATGCTTCAGAAAAACATACTGCTCTCTCTTCGCCGCTTTTTCTCCATATACCTGAACACTTTTGACCCGGGCTTCCAATTCCCGGATCCTTTCTGACAGCTCCTTTTCCTGCTGCTCCTTCTGAACCGTCTTTTCCTTCCACTGGGCTGCTGCTGCTTCCCGGCTGCGGCATTCGTTCAAATCCCGCAGGATCTCCTTTCTCTCCTCCTCCAGCTTTGAGATCTTCCCTCTTCCACCGGTCTTCTGATAGAACTTCATCCGTTCTTCCAGAGACGCTGCTGCTTTCTCATAGTTCTGTATATCACCGGCATCCTCTTTCACATGGGTCAGCCCTGCATTCAGACTGTCATTAACCGTAACTGCAGAATCCTGCTGTGCAAAAAAGCTGCTTCGCTCAAAAGCCGCCCGGTCCAGATGGAACAGCTCCTCTCCCAGACGCTCCGTATAATCCTGACTCTCAAGCCCCGTGTCCAGATCATACAGTACAAACGTATCCTCTTTATCTCTGACTCCGAAAAAACGCTCCACCCGGTATTCCCTGTCTTCCGCAAGAAATACCATACTTCCGCCGAAGGCGCCCCCCTGCCAGGGCATATATTTCTTCCGCTCGTTTTCCTTCAGGGAACGCTTCGTCGTATAGTCCAGCCCATAGAACATTGCCTTGATAAATGCTGCCAGAGTGGACTTTCCCCATCCATTGTCAGCACAGACCACATTCAGACCATCCTCCAGTTCCATTCGAAAATCATGCAGTTTTCCAAAATTTTCTATATGTAAGCTGCGAATCCGCATCCTATTCCTCCCCAGCCAGAGCACGGATACCAAGTCTCAGCACCTGCTCCTTCTCTTCCTTATTTAAACGGGAAGCCAGCACCAGACGGACAAACTCTCCCTTCAGCGACACATCATACTGATAATCCTCCGGTCGGATCAGCAGCCGCGTCTCATCCTTTACCCGCAGAAAATAACAGGTATCCTCCAGCCATTTCTGAAGCCAGAGCGCATCCTTTTCCGCCTCCGGAGACACCTCGCCTGTCAGCACGATCTTCACCATATCCTTCTCCGGCACCGCATCCAGCTGTACCTGTACCGCTCTTTGAATCTCCTCCTGAGTCATAAGTCCGGTAATATCCACAGAAATCTCATGAAGCTGCCGCTGTGCAAAGGGCACAAACTCCGAACAAATCTCCCCGTCTTTGATCTCGATCCGCACATAGCCCTTCTCGCCGCATTCGTCGAAGCCTCTGCCTTCCAGACAGCCGCAATAGCACCAGTCTCCCCGGTCATCCAGCCGTTCCTTCCGAAAGCTGTGGATATGCCCCAGTGCAAGATAGTCAATATTCCGGTTCCGAAGAGTCTTCAGCGAAAAGCCTTCCTTCTCTGTTCTCCCTCCGTACTCTGTCACCATCCCATGGAGCATAACAATATTGGTTCGCTCCGCATCCAGAATCAGACGTTCCAAAAGCCCGTCCACCGTGTCCTCCGAAATCTCCGCTCCTGTAATGCACACGCCATCCTGTTCATATGTGGTCCAGCCTTGCCCGAAGGTCTTCAGATTCTCCGGCTGCGTCTCCAGATCAGTCAGAAAGCTGTTCTGGTCATGATTTCCCTGCAGATAATAAAAGGTGATCTGCGGATGCTGCAGAACCGCATCCAGCACACAATTCCTCGCTCTCGCTGAAATGGTCTTTGCATCAAACAGATCCCCGCACATCAGGACCGCATCTGCCTGCTCCGATGCCGCCTGCTCCACCATCCTGGTAAATGTCCGCAGGATCTCCAGGCGTCTCTCCTTCGCCTTTTCCCTGGGCAGACTGGACTCCATCCTTGCATCCAGATGCAGATCCGCACAATGTATCAGTTTCAATCCATATCCTCCTTCATAATGTGGGCAAGCAGCGCTTCGCACCCTTCCGCCACATCCTCATAGGTCACATCAAAATTCCCTGTATACCAGGGATCCGCAATATCTCTCGGATTTCTGCCAAAATCCAGCAGACGGTGGATCTTTCCCCGATCATCCTGCCCAACAATGCGGAGCATATTCCGGATATTCCAGGTATCCATGCCAATCAGATAATCATATTTCTCATAATCCGCACGCTTCATCTGTACCGCCCGGTGATTTCCAAGAGGCACACCCACCTCCTTTAATTTCTGTCGTGTGCCATGGTGAACACCATTACCGATCTCTTCTGTACTGGTGGCAGCAGAATCGATGCAGAAACAGTCTGAAAGACCGCGTCGGTTCACCAGGTCTTTCATAACATATTCTGCCATGGGGGAACGGCAGATATTGCCGTGGCAGATGAATAATAATTTTATCATTTTTCTATAACTCCTTATAAGGTCTGTATTTCTTCTCAAATGCTTGATACAATCGAACATTAGTAGTTCGATTGTCATGTTTTACAGGGTTTTCGGTTTACTCCGAAGTTCTCTGTTTCCAGAGTATTTTCTCAAATCGTTTCATACTTTCTCATGTTTTTTCCTGCAAAATTGGTAAATACGTTGGTAAAGTAAGCGGCTTTACCAACGGGCTTTTCAAGCGTTCACCACTCGGTGCAGCTCCTCTTTGGCAGCGTCAAAGTTCACATGGGTGTAGGTATTCAATGTTACACTGATGTCTGCATGACCCATAATGTACTGTAAGGTTTTTGGATTCATTCCCGACTTCGCCATGTTAGAGCAAAAGGTATGTCTGCATACATGAGGGGTTACTTTCGGCATCTGGATACGGTAAATCTTATTGTACTTTTCAATGATATGTTCCAGATATTTTTCCCAGTGAAGTGCAACCTTCGGCATATCGTTCTTATCCAGACACAGGAAGCGGATGTACCCATCCACCATCGGCTCAACCTTTGGTGCTTCACGATTGGCAATGATTCTGCGGAAACAGGCTGCAACTTCTTCGGTCATCGGCACATAGCGGGTACCGCTCTCTGTCTTTGGCTCTTCAATCACATACTTCATCTGGGAAGTACGCTGCAACTGATGGTCTACCTTGATACGCATCTCGTCAAACTCAATCTCAGAGATCGTCAGTCCACAGAACTCCGAAATACGAAGCCCTGTATGAAAGAGAATATAGATTGCATCGTAGTATCTGCTGAAATGTGCATCTTCCTTGATAAATTTCAGCAGCTCCCGCTCCTGCTTCCGGGTGATTGCTTCTCTGGTCACAGAATCATTGACAATCACTGATGCCAGCTCAAATCCAAAGGGATTTTTGCGAATCAGGTCATCGTCCACCGCCATCTGAAAAGCCGGTCTGAGAACGCCCCGGATGGAATGAATGGAGCTGTAGCCCCTGCCGTCCACCTGCTGAAGCTTGATGAGCCACGCCTTTGCATCCGACAGATGCACCTTATCAATGCGCTGCTTGCCAAACGCTTCTTTTTTCAGGACATTGATCACCGTCTTGTACCCGGCAGCGGTATTGTGCCGGACACCTGTTTTCAGGGACACATACTTCTCCACCAGTTCCAGCACTGTGTAATTGCCGCCGTTGGTTACGATGTGGTCAAACAAATCCGCTTCAATCTGCTTTTCTTTCTCTCGCAGCGAGGGCTCCCGCTTCTTGCCTTTTGGCATTGGGTCATTCTTATCCAAGCGCCAACTGTATACATTTTTCTCATTTCCGTCCTCGTCAATATAACGGAACCGATACCTTCCGTCTGCACGCTGGTATTCACCTTCTCGCAAAATCCGATTACGGTTGTCTCGTCTTTTTTCACTCATTGAAATCTCTCCTTTACAAGAAAAGGAGAGCCAGACTTGCACCGTTATAATAGCACAAGTTTGGCTCTCCGTATAGCTTTATCATGGGAATTCGGCAATTCTGCCATGCACTTTTTTACACGGCAGTCGCCTGATCCAGATACCTCTCGAATTTCTCCCGCTTGATGAGGGCTCTGTTGCCGTTCATCACACAGAAATCCTCGTTGGGATGCCCGTCAATGAGCATCCGCAGCTTCCCTTCTCCGATGTGATAATATCCGGCAGCTTCTTCAATCGTCAGCGTATATCTGCGCCAAACAGGAATCTCCATAGTTTTTGTCATAGGCATTTATCCTCCATAAATGAAATGTGCCAGGCAGCGAACGGTCAGCAACGAAGTCCGGCAACGGGCTTCAAAAGACTTCAAATACATTCTCCATCTGGCTTTTGGTTATCTATTACCTTTTCTTTTATTTTTCTGTTGTTTTGGTTGTCAGAAGGGAAAAAGCATTGAAAATCAAGGCTTTTCCCGGCAACCGGGTCGGCAACGGGATAGCAACAAAACAGACAACAGGCTGTCACTTTCAAAAAGGCAGCTCTATCTGCTCCGTGATCTCCGCAAAACCGTCTTTGGTTTTATCCGGCTGATTGCCGCTGTCCGTTGCTGTCTTTTCACGCTCCCAGCCCTTTTGTCTGCCGAATCCGGCGAACATCCTCGGATTGGAGAAATACCGCCACCCGGAAATGCACTGGTTCATAATCTCGTTGACCTCCCGGATTTCCCACTGCTTCGGCTCGTCAAAGGCATGATTCAGAGCTTCCTTGTAGAGCTGTTTGGAGCAGACCGTGTTCCCGGTGTACTTATCAAGGTAAGCCTGTATCATCCCGGCTTTGGTGTCCTCCGGCATAAAATCCCGCTGGTGTTCTTTCAGGTACTTCTGCATTTCCGGACTGAATGACAGCTTAAATCTGCCATTGCGATAAATCTCCATCACTTCCGCCCATAGCTGTTCCATGTAAGCTCTGGAAGCAGCTTCATCCTCCAAAATGTGAACCTCGGACTGCTCCGGGTACACCATCACCGGAACGAATCGGCGGTTGCCGGAACGGTCAAGGGGCAGGAAGTCCAGCGCATTGGAGGTACCGCCGAATACACACTGTCTCGGTCTGTCTGCCGGGTGTGTTTCGTAAGGAATTTTGTAAACCTCCTTCTGGCGGCTCAAAAAGGACTTGATTTCTTCAATGCTCTTGGCGTTGGCGGTTGCCATCATCTCGGACATTTCAATAATCCAGTGGTCTCCGCTCTGCTCCGGTCGGTGCTAAGCAGACGTCCACTGGACGTCCAGCACCCTTGCAGCTTGCGATACACGTTATCGTCATCCAGCTTCCGTAAATCATCCGAAAACCACTCGTCCCTCAGAGCCAGCAGCCGGAAGAAGGTGGATTTGCCCGCCCCTGACCGCCTACCAGACAAAGCATGATTTCAAACTTGCTGCCCGGCTTAAAGGCCCTCGTAATTGCCCCCAGCATAAACAGCTTCAAGGCTTCATAGCTGTACTCGCTGACCTCCGCTCCAAGGAAGTGGTGCAGGGCATAGCGGATGCGCTCTGTTCCGTCCCACTCAAGACTGTTCAGGCAATCCCTGATTGGATGGTATTTATTTTCGTTTGCCACAATCCCGATGGCATTTTCAATCTTTTTCTCACTGGTCAATCCATAGGTTTCTTCCAGATAGAGCAGCAGATATTTCATGTCCGTATCTGTCAGGGCTGTGCCTGTCCTGTGAAAACCGATGGGCTTTATGATGTCCTTTCGGTCAGTCAGGATGTTATAGGCAATCGCCCCGGCAAGCACCGGGTCACGCTGAAACACCGTCAGACAGTTTCGGATGCTCTGCCGGACACCGCCTTTCTCCGTACTATCCAATTCGGCTTTTATCTCCTCAACGCTCTGGGGCTGCTGCATGGCGTTTACTGTATTTTTCACGGCTTGCTGCATCTGAGGCGACAAGCTCTGATAATCGTTTTTCAAGCTGTATCACATCCTTTCCGTATTCTGTAATGATCTGCGCCCGTTCCTCCGTATCACCGGACAACAGCGTATCCAGCAGATATTCCACATGGCTGATTTTCTGTAAGGCTTCCACAAACCGGGGATGCCATTCCCCATCCGGGCACTCCGGCGCATACTCGGTTTTCCATCGTTCCAGCAGATGGAGATAATCGGCAAGGACACGGAAGCAACGGCTTTGTGCTTCCCTGAACTGTACCTCCGGAGATTTGCGTCGAGGGCTGGGCTTTTTCGTCTCATCTGGGGACTTCCTGTCCTCATAGGACAGCCCAAAATCCCTTGCCAGCTGCATGGCTGCTTCCTTCTTTCCGAGGGAATACAGAGCCGCTGTGAAGTCGATCACATCCCCGTCCGCCCCGCAGCCAAAGCAGTGATAACGCCTGTCCAACTTCATGCTGGGGGTCTTGTCATTGTGGAAGGGACAGCAAGCCATCCCGTTTCTTCCCACCCGGATTCCGTAATGTTCCGCAGCCTGCCGGGTAGTCACAGACTGCTTAACTGTTTCAAATACATTTATATCATTTCCTCCTGAAAATAGGAAAGGCACCTGACATTCTCAATACGAAAATGGCAAGTGTCTGTTAGCGTTCCATATTCTGTTTTTTGTGTGTTTCCTTTTTCCTTGCGGCATCCTCAGCCGCCACAATCGCCTTGTTGCGGTTCAGCATTTCATAAATGGAAGTTCTGGCTTTTTCTTTAATTTGCTGGGTATTTGCTTTTCCGACCTCCGGTTTCGTCAGCGCAGCCTTCATTGTGTGAAGAGCTGTCTGCATGGCTTTAGTGATTTTGGAAACCACATTGTCCAGTCGGGCGGCAGCGTACTCCCTCTCCTTTTGGGGAGCCTTGCGTTCCGGGGAAAGCAGCCAGGACTTTGTTTCCTCCACCAGCTGAATATCCTGCTTGTGGGTTTCCACCCGGACGGTATCGGTCACAACCTCCACCGCCTTGTCGTAGGCGATCTCGGAAACATCATCAATCAGAGTTTCCACATCATCCAGCTTCAAGGTCAGCTCGTCCAGCTTTTCTTCCTTTTCCTGAATGACAGCTTCCTGCTCCTGAATTGTCTGGAACTGAGCCGACATCTGCTCCTTCTGCTTGGCAAGAATGAAGTCCTGCTTTTCCAGATACTTGCGACCGCCGTACTCCGGCTCCTCCTCCAACTGCAATCCGTGTTTTCTGCAAATGTCAAAAAGCAAAGCCCGGCAGGCGGCATCGTAGACCATTTTTCTGTTGTTGTGGCGACCCAGCTTCTTGTCCAGCTCCGGCAGTTCAAAGCCAAGAGCTTCCAGTGCTTTCTCCTGCTGGGGGCAAAGCTCCCCGTACTGATTTTCACAGTCGAAAACATGGCGTTCATGGATGTGGGGCGTGCTTTCATCAATGTGCAATGCCCAGTCCAGAATGTGGACATGGGAGCCGAATCGTCTTTCCAGCTCCGCAAAAAATTCCGTAGCCACCAGAAAGAGGGTTTCCGCAGAAGCGTGTTCCTCCATTTTTCCGATTTGGAGCAAACTTTCCTCCGGGCAGGTCTTTTTATTTTTCAGGATTTCATCCGTGGTGCGGTTGCGCTCGGTGTGTCGGTTCTTTTCATTACGGGCGTTCTGCCCGTCCGTGTAATCGGAATAGCGGGTGTGGTAATAGAGCTGCTCAACTTCTTCAAATGTAGAAGCCAGCTCAATCTCGTCACTGTTCTTTTCTGCCAGCTGCCGATAACCGTTGTAGCAGTCCCAGTAGATGTTGTGTTCGGCTCGCTGCTCGTCGATGTGTTCGCTGTTGCTTACATCGAAATTTCGGTCATTGTGCTTGGGATTGTAAACGCCATTCTTTCCGGCACGACCGTTGTGTTTTGTCAGTTTCAAACTTAGTTCCTCCATTTCTTAAAGATTTTCCCACAGGGGGAGGGGCAGCGAAGCTGCTTCCTTGCTGCATTTTCTGCGCCAAGTAATACCCAGTACTAAGCGGCGCAACGCCACTTAACTGGGCAAGGCTGCCGCCCTTGACCTGCACAAAGGGCTTGCCGCCCTCTGTACTCCTGCCCGAACAACCTGAACCTCGCCATTTCCTCCATGGCTTCTTTCAGCTTCTTCGTTTTTTCGATACTCCCCGCCGGGGACTTCCGAAAAAGAAAAGCCGCTGTCTGATTTCGCATTTCTGCAAAACCGTTGGGCGGCTTCTCATCTGACCTTACGGTCATATTCGATTTTCTCTCAACAGCGTTGAGAATTTTCAAGCAAACTCAGGAGCGGGCAACCTTGTCCTCTCCCGGTATCAGCACATAGATTCGGCTTGGCTCTCCAACTCTCCGGCGCACCCGCATAATCAGTCCAGCAGTTTCCAGTTCGTTCAAAGAACGCTTCACCGTCATTGTACTTCTGGACAGAGCGGCGGCGATTGCCGCAACTGGGAAGCAGACAAACAGGATGCCGTTCTCGTCCTCCTGCCCGCTGGAAAGCATCGCATCCAACATCCGGCAGTACATGACCTTTGCGGTGCTGCTGACCGAAAATCCCAACAAGGCTCTGGGAAAGGACATACAGGGCGGCAGCGGTGTGCCTATCGTCATAAATTCAAAATTCATTTGATTGGTTCTCCTTTTTCTTTGCTCGTTTGGATAAATAACGAGGGCAGTCAACCACAACTGCCCGAAAGCTCTGCCTGCGCTCATGCTGGCACTTCCGGCACAGATCGTTGTAGCTGACACGCCCCCGGTCATTCAGGAAAAAGGACAGTTCCAGTTTCCTCTTTTGGCTCATTCTCGGCACAATGGTATCCTCCCGATTTTCTGTATGGTTTCGGGGCGATTTTTAGCAAAAACACCGCCTTGGAGCGGCGCAAAAATCCCCGAAGTATTGCCGGCAGGGCAGATTATCCCCCTGCCAGATTGTCGTGTTTCGGTATCATTTTTTTGTCAGTTCGCCGTGCTTCCCTGATGTCGTTCCTGCCCCAGTTTTTCTGCGGCGTTTTGCTTCCGTTGGCACGCTCGTATCGGTCAGGGTTCCTCCATGTTCCTGCCGATAGTCACTGCGCTGCTTCACCGGGAAGCATATCCCATCAGGACGGTCATTCGATTGGAATAATCCATCGATGAACTGACTACATTATGGAACATTTTTGACCCCCGTGCTGTATATCCGCAAAGTAGGATTTTCGGCTGAAAAACAAAAATTTCCACGATTGTGGACAAGGCATGATATAATGAAATTGACAACAGAAATACAGACACAGGAAGGAGAAAACGCCATGAAAAAAGGCTTATCAATACAGGAAAAACTAAAGGATTTGCGAGTTGTAGAAAAAGGGTTTACGCTGAAACAGCTTGCAGATGAAACCGGAATCGCTTCATCGACTCTTGGCAGCTATGAAAGCGACGATTACAAGGACATCAGTCATACGAATCTGGTAATACTTGCTCAATACTATCATGTTTCCACCGACTGGTTGCCGGGGCTCACCGAATCCCGTGAGGTTCAGAATCATGATATAGCCCAGCTTCATCTGGACGATGAAGCCTTGGATATTCTGAAAAGCGGCAGGCTCAACAATCGTCTGCTCTGTGAGATGATAAAGCACCCGGATTTTCTGAAGCTGATGACGGACACCGAAATCTATGTGGACGGCATCGCCACCATGCAGATTAAAAATATGAATGACTGGCTGAATGCGGTTCGGCTCCAAATCGTGCAGTAGCATAACCCGGAGAGCAATGACCTGTATGTTCAGGTTCTGGATGCTGCCCGCATTGATGAAGAAGAATATTTCTTCCATAACATCCACGGCGATCTGGATCGGGTCATTCGCAGCATCCGTGAGAACCACCAAAACGCCACGGAATCTGCTCCCATTGAAAGACCTGCTTCCAACGATAAAAAGATGCAGCGTCTTTTGCAGTCCATGAAATATAAGAGTAATCCGATTGAAGAATTCTGGCGTTACTTCTGCGAAGAACTGCAAATTGACTACGATAAGCTCCTCGAAGAAGAACATGACACCATGAAAAGAATATTCAAGAAGTCCAAGCTGTTAAAGAGCTTCCCAAGTCATAAGAATAAGGCTCGGAAATAATCGCATATCTACACCAACCCTCCAAAATAATACGGCTACTACCACTTTAGATGCAGTGGTAGTAGCCGTATCTACATGAAGTAATATTATTTATGCTACCTGATGTTTTTTCCAAGCCCTCCGTGCAAACGGAATACACACAAGCGCAATGATCGCATATACAATCATCCGAACAGTCACTATGTCAAAAGTCAGTCCGCCCAGTGGATAGCCAAAGTAACCGATGAACTCATCTGAGAACACGCTCTGTGTTGCCCGATATGGCAGCAATACAAGAATGCGGTTCCAGATTCCACTTGTCTCACTGATACCAAGGAACATCGGAAGCATCATGACGAGAATAATCATTACCAGCACCGGGACGGACGATTTCATTTTGGCTGACAGCAGCAGCGTAAAAGAAACCATTCCCAGCAGAATGAGATACAGCGTGGCAACTGCAACCAGTGTTGCACCCAATAGAGACATCCGATACGGAGCAATAGTGCTCAACACCTGAACAGGTAAATTCCAGCCATCCACACCAAAGGCAGCAAGCTGAATCCCACAGCCGACCAGAATGAACAGCGTGAACGCTGACAGGCTATATGCAAAAGCAGCTAAAATTTTGGCTTTGACCAGCTTGGATTTTCCATATCGAGAAGATAGAATCACACTTGCTGCACCGGATTGGTATTCGCCTGAAAAGATTCCTGATACGCAAATGCAAATTCCTAATATCCCGATGACAAACAGTTCCATGCAGCTTAACAGCAGTTCCCAGCCTGCGTGATAACCGTATTCGTAAGGTGTCTTAACAGATGAAACCCGATTCTGCCAGAAACTTTTTTCGCTGTCAGAAAAATTCCAATCCGCATAAGAACAGTTCAGCATCGTGCCGACCTTTTCATCACGGGCAGCGTAAAAATCCACCCTATCCTCAAGGTTCATATTTGTAATCGCAGAAAATGAGGAATCATAAGTAGATGCCGCAACATAGTTGCCGTTGATTAACTTCCAATAGTTGATATATGGGAAGAAATACTTAAAATACGCCGACTTACTCAATGCCTTTGTGTCTGAATCCTGAGAGACATTTACCGGATCATCAAACAGGGCTTGATATGCCGCAATATCAGATGCGATCCGCTCATTGGTTAATTCGCCCGCATAGGCGTTTTCAAAGTTCCTTTCCATGGCGATTGCGGCAGTTCCCATAACCTGTTCTCCCTCGGCGTTCAATACGATAAATTGCTTCACCGGGAGAGCAAACAGCAGACCAACCAAAACCAGACAAACAGCAATCACGATGATATTCATTCTCTTTTTAGCCAGTTTCTTAAACTCTAAAACAAATAATGTTCTCATCTCTCATCCCTCCTTACTTCTTCATCTTCAAAGTGATACAGGTATAGGTCGTCCAGCGTAGGTGCAGCACGGACAGCTCTCGGAATCGGCTGGGTATCGCTTACGATTCGGAGCGATACTTCATTGCCTGCTTCATGGTGCAGGTTCACAACACGGAAACGGTTGCTGACCTCATCAATTTTGGACGGATGAACGCTGGAAGTCCAAACTTTTCCATCCATGCTGTGAATTGCTTCTTCGGCTGCACAATTCAAAATCAGGCTGCCGTCCTTCATCATCAGAATATCGTCTGCAATGTAATCAATATCCGAAACGATATGCGTTGACAGAATTACGATTTTGTTCTTAGCTAACTCTGCAATCAGATTTCGAAATCTCATTCGCTCCTTGGGATCAAGCCCCGCTGTTGGTTCGTCCAGCACAAGAATTTTGGGGTCATTGACAACTGCCTGCGCAATTCCAAGTCGCTGCTTCATACCACCCGAAAAGGTGTGTATTTTTTTGCCTGAAACATCTGACAAGTTGACAGTTTCCAAAACCTCAGCTACTTTTCGTTTGGCCTGTGCCGGTTCCAGTCCCTTCACGGCTGCAATAAAATCCAAATACTCTTTTGCCGTAAAGTCTGGATAGTAGCCAAAGTCCTGCGGTAAGTAACCGAGAAGATTACGGTATTGATCTCCCAGATGGCTAATATTTTGTCCGTCGCAAAGAATCCTGCCGGATGTAGGTTTCAGAATGTCGCAGGCCATGCGCATCAAAGTTGTTTTTCCGGCTCCGTTGGCACCAAGCAGACCATATACTCCCGGCTGGAAAGAAACAGATATACCATTTACAGCGATTTTAGAGCCAAAGCGTTTGCTTAGTTGTTCGATAGATAATTCCATAACAAGTCTCCTTTCATGAAAAAAGCCTGACTGCTTTCAATATTTATTATACTGAAAGCAGTCAGGTTTTGTATGAAGTTAAAGGTTGGAATTGCCATAGGCTTTCTAAAGAAATTCCTCAGAAAATCCTTAGTCCAAAATTTCAGCATCCGGCAGAATAATTGTAAAGGTTGTTCTCCTGTCTTTGCTATCTACCCCAATCGTTCCTCCATGCAGCGCAACAATGTTGCTTGCGATTGCCAAACCCAGACCAGCGCCTCCGGTAGAGCCTTGTCTGGCTTCATCTGCTCGATAAAACTTTTCAAAGATATGGGCTTGCTGTTCCGGCGAAATGGTATTGCCTGTATTGGAGACAGTAATAACCGCTTCGCCATTTTTGCAGGATGCTGAAATCAAAATGGTAGAATCGGGGTCACTGTATGCCACTGCATTTTTGATAATATTCTGGAAGGCTCTTGCCAGATAATTTGCATCGCCCCGAAGTTGAATATCTTCCGGCATCTGAATTTGTGCTTTCAGATGATTTGTTTGTAACTGCGGAGTAAATTCCTCTAAAAGTTGTATCAGCAGGTAGTGGAGGTCAACATTTGTCTTAGATATGGTGAAGTCTGACTGGCGAAAACGGGTAATCTCAAAGAACTCGTTCATGAGTTTTTCCAACCGTGCCGCTTTTTCATAGCTGACACGGATACATTTTTCCCGTTGCTCACAGTCCATTTCCTTGTTCTGGTCTAAAATTTCCAAATATCCAAGGACAGAAGTAAGGGGTGTTTTAAGGTCATGCGCCAAATACAGAATCAGATCATCCCTTTTTTGTTCAGCCAATTCCGCCTCCGCCCGCTGCTGTTCCAGTGTCCGTTGAACTGTCTGCAAATTTTCTTCAACAAAGCGCATTTCCTTTGGCATGGAGATATGTTCATGCTGAGGGCTTAACAGGACATTGATACCCTTGTTGATGGAATCGAAGTATTTTCCAAACCATGTGAGGGAGAAATGGAACAACACCAAAAATACCAATGCCATTGCAAGGAACATAAATTCCGCCCAATGATTGCGAAAAACAGTTTCATACATGGCATAGGCTTCGTCATAATCAACCCCCGGCAATAAAGAGAACAGGCTGATCGTCCATACGCCGATCTTGCCCCTCAGAAACTTATAGAGAAGCAGCACCGCAACACCAGAAACAATGAGCATGACGACAAGCTGTGAAAACACCTTGCGTTTCATTCTTGAATAATCGTTTTTTTCAGCTTTCAACTTTATACCCCACTCCCCATATTGTTTTGATATACCGTGGTTCCTCTATGGTGTCGCCCATTTTTTCACGCAGATGGCGCACATGGGTAGTAATCGTATTGCTGTTCTTGTCATAAAACTCATCCGGCCAGACTGCCTTAAAAAGTTCTTCGGATGTGACGGCAAATCCTTTTCTCTCACACAGGGTCTGCAAGATTTTGAACTCGGTAGGTGTCAGCGATAAGGGGGTATCATTGACAGAGCAAACATACGCACTGACATTCAACACCAGACCGTTGCTGGTCGTTATTATATTCTCTTTCGGTTCGGCAGAAGCCCGTTCGGAAGTCGGATTATACTTTTTATATCTGCGGAGCTGGGCTTTTACTCTTGCCATCAGTGCCAATGCCTTAAAAGGCTTTGTAACATAATCATCAGCCCCTAAAGTAAGCCCCGTGATCGTATCAACTTCCCCATCTCTGGCAGTGAGCATGATAATGGGATAGGTGTGCTTTTCACGGATTTTTTTGCATATCTGGAAGCCGTCAATGTCCGGCAGCATAATATCCAGAATGGCAAGGTCAAATTCCTCAGCAGCTATATAATCCAAAGCAGCCTGCGCAGTATAAGCCTTGTAAACGGTATAATTCTCATTTTGCAGATACATTTCAATCAGGTCTGCAATCTCGCTTTCATCATCGACGACGAGAATTTTGTAACTCATGATTTCACCTATCCTTTCTTTTGAGTATCAATTTTATTATATCAAATCTGCTAAGGATATGTGCGAATTTCCGCATGAGAAATTATTGAGAATTTCCTTAGACGGTTTTATAATGTCAATTTCAACAAATTCTGTTTTCTACGAAAAAAACGCCTGTACGAGCATTTCTCATGCCCGCACAGGCGGATTGCTTTATCTCTGGAAATCAGTCCAAAGGCTTATATTCTGTTACGGTTTTCAAGTATATTTCCGGGTCCCCATTGAGTATTAAATCTGCATAGGCAGCCGGATCGTTGTAAATCAACCAGTCCAGTTCTGACCTCTGATACATATTGTCTGCAACCTCGTTTTCAACTGCGGTGCAGTCTATTGAAATCATGCTGCTATCAGCGAAGCAAAGCTCCACGCAAGCAGTATCGATATTAAATTCACAAGTCAATAAATCTATATCGCTATCAATGACGGCGTAGACAGTGCCAAAGGCGATAACGATTTTACCCCTTTCCGCAACTTGTTCAATGATTTTTACGCAAAGGACACAAGCAAAAAGGTACGGGCAATCAAGAAAGCGCAAGGCATGGCAGGAGAACATCTGACAAAGCCGCCCTATGGCTACAAGGTTGACCCTACCGATAGGAAAAAGTGGATTGTGGACGAAGAAGCCGCCGCTGTGGTAAAACGGATTTTTGATTTATGTGTTGCCGGAAAAGGACCTATGCAGATAGCAAAAATTCTGACTGCTGACAAGGTGCTTACTACCAAAGCCCACTATGCAAAG
>JAHABX010000014.1 GCA_018376135.1 Clostridiales bacterium
TAAGGTTGCTTCTACTAAGTAAAAGCTGTTCTGAATAAATCTTTTTCAAAAGAATTTTCGAAGATTTTTCAAAGCACTATTTAATTATCAAGGTTCATCCCCTCCAGACTTTCGTCTGTCGGTCGCGCCGCAAAAATGCTAGTGAACTGTATTTTTGCTTCCCGCGAATATCTCGCCGCTTCAACAGCGACTTAATTATCTTATCACTTCTCTTTCGCTTTGTCAACAACTTTTTTAACTTTTTTCAAAGTTTTTTCAAAAGCTACTGATTTCGATAAGATCTGATGTTGTTTGCTGTCGCTTTCGCAGCCAGCTCGATTATAATATCAAACCCTTTTTCAAAAGTCAACACCTTTTTTGAAAAATTTTCCAGAAACTTCATCAGAATTTCATCGGAATGTTACCTGGATCTTACAAGAGGGATTTCTGCCCTAAAACCCCTCCCGCTTCCGTTCCTTTCGGAGTCTGTATCTGCGCTCTCCTGCTTCCCACTCCATTTCCTGCTCGGCGGTCTCCCTGATAAGTCCCGGAACCTCTACTGCATGTCCGTCCTGATCGATCGCCACCACGACCAGATGCGCTGTATTGATCATTCTCCTCTGCCCCTGAAGAGATTCCGCGTAAGTATCCACACGCACTTCCATGGAACTTCTTCCGGTATAAGTAATCTTTCCCACCAATACCACCGTATCATTCAAATATGCTGCATTCTTAAAGTTCAGCTGATCAATGCAGGCTGTCGTTATCTCACATTCCGCATGCCGCTTTGCCACGATTCCCGCCAATTCATCGATCCACTGCATCAGCTGACCTCCAAACAGCCTTCCATAGCCGTTGATATGTCTCTGCATGATCAGATAAGTCTGCTCTGTCCTTGTATCCTCTACTCGTTTCATCCTCTTCATATCACTTTTCCTCTATGCTTTATAATCTAATTCCAGCCAGAATTCCACACCATTTTCATAGTTAATAACCCCGTAATCACGATGCAGGGAATCCATAATCGCCTTTACAATAGAAAGCCCCACTCCGCTGCCGCCATATTCTCTGGTTCTTGCCTTATCTACTTTATAAAATTTATCCCATATTTTGTCAATGTCCTGCTCCGGTATGGGCTGACCGGTATTAAATACCCCCACCCGTACCAGGTCGTCCTTTTTCTCAACCGTGATTTTGATGATATTTTCACCAGCCACGTGATTGAGCGCGTTGCTGATATAATTATTCATCACTTCTCCCAGCTTATATTCATTCGCCCATACATACACAGGTTCCTGCACGTCAAATATGAGCCTGACCTGTTTCTGTTCAAACAGAATCCGGGATGCCTGAAGCATATTCCGGATCATTGCAGCCACATCAAAACGCTCCATCTCCACAACCTCTTTCCCGAATTCCAGTTCATTCAGATTCAAAAGGTTCCTGACCATCGTATTCATCTTGCCTGCTTCGTCCATGATCACATCACAGTAAAAACTGCGGCTTTCCGGATCGTCATTAATGCACTCCTGAAGTCCTTCCGCGTAGCCCTGGATCAGAGCAATCGGCGTCTTCAGCTCATGAGAGACATTGGAAAGAAACTCCTTTCGCATCTCGTCACTCCTCTCCCTCTGCCGGATATCCCTCTGAAGCTCATTGTTGGCAGTCTTCAGTTCAGAAATCGTCCGCTCCAGTGCTTCCGAAAGCTGATTCATATGGTGTCCCAGAAAAGCGATCTCGTCATCCTTTCCTCCTCTAAACTTTACATCAAAGTCCAGATTGCTCATCCGTTCGGACAGCTTTGCCAGCTCAAGAAGCGGCTCTGCGATCCTCTTAGACAGAACCCGGATGATCAGTCCGCCCATCAGCACCGCCGCAATACCTACATATGCCAGAAAACGGTTGGCAAGCACAACGCTCTCCCGGATAGGTTCCAGCGCCGTACGGATAAGGAACACCTCTCCGCCTCCCAGAATTCCCACCATCTCCAGATATTCTCCATTGGTATAGGCATCGGAATTCATGCGCACAGTGTAATGGTCGCTCTCCTCAAGCACCCTTTCTGTTTCCTGAGTCCTTCCAAACAAAAAGGCATACAGGCGCTCCTTCATAAGCTTGTAATCCTTCATGGAATACAGCTTTACTTTTCCATCGCTTCCCATGACAAAAAGACTGATATTATTGCTCTCACAGACGGTGTTTAACTGCTGGACAAACTCCTCACTTTCCAGCACTCCGTTTCCGGATGCGTCATTCATCTGATCATATACACCCGTGAGAACCATCTGTTTATTATGAACATAGTAGCGCTCCAGAAAAAAATTATTCATAAGCCAGCACAGAACAATGGCTGCTGTCAATACAACCGAAAAGAAGATCGTCATCCTCCTCCAGATAGAATGTCTCATCTCCATACTATACGCACCTTTCCCATCTGTACAGAAATGCGCAGAAAGACGGAGCAGCTTTCGCGACTCCGTCTTACAAACTCATTCCTGTCAACGTCAACTTATCTTATTTTAACACAGGAACACAAAACTTCTATCCTTTTCACAGGAAATTCACAGTTGTCAGCGTGAACAGAACTCATGATTATGCAGAAGCTCATGTTCCTTTCCTTTCAGGAATCCATCATACAGGGACTGAACCATCGGGTTCTCGTCAGATTTCTTGATGACCGATACCGTATCTGCGCGATAGAGACCTTCCATTCTTGCCGCCTTTGTGCGGTCACCTGCAAGACGGGGCTGTCCGCCGCCCATGATGCATCCACGCCTGCACGCCATGATCTCGATCAGATGATACTCCTTTTCACCGCTTTGTACCTGTTCCATAACTGTCCTTGCATTGGCAAGACCGCTTGCTACACAGATCTTCACCTCAAGTCCATTATACGGAATAGAAAATTCACGGATAAATCCTTCCTCCCGAACACCGCATTCCGCAATTGCCTGCAGAGTTGCCTTGCTGTGGTCCGGTGCAAGACGTCTGATGACCGCCTCAGTCACACCACCGGTCACACCGAAGATCACACCGCCGCCTGAGCCAAATCCAAATGGAATATCCGAAGATTCCGGCTCCAGTTCTGCAAAATCAATACCCGTTGTGCGGATCATATCAATCAGCTCTGTGGTCGTGATCACATAATCTGTATCCTTCTCTCCATTCGTATAGCTGTTCGGTCGATTCGCCTCCATCTTCTTTGCCGTACATGGCATAAAGGATACCATCACGGTCTTCTTGCCATCCGCATTCTGCGGATCACGGAAATATTCTTTTACAACTGCAGAAAGCATTCCCTGTGGAGAACGGCAGGTAGATACATGCTCCTTATAATCCGGGAACTGATCTCCCACAAACGCCACCCATGCCGGACAGCAGGAAGTCAGAAGCGGAAGCTTGCCTCCATTCTGTACACGGCCGAGGAATTCCGCCGTCTCCTCCATAATCGTCAGGTCCGCGCTGAATGTAGTGTCATACACCTCATCAAAGCCCATACGATGAAGTACATTGACGATCTTACCCATCACACTCTTGCCCTTCGGAAGACCAAAGGCACTGCCTACTGCCACACGAACAGCCGGCGCCACCTGAGCAACCACTCTCACATTGGGATCTGCCAGAGCATCCCATACCTCGCTCTTATTATGCCGGATACTGATTGCTCCGGTAGGACAGAACACCCGACACTGTCCGCAGTTCACACACTCTGTGGTGGAAATCTCCCGGTCAAATGCAGGCATAACCATAGCCTCTGATCCACGGTGTGCGAAGCCAAGCACTCCGATTCCCTGCAGTTCACTGCAGACACGAACACAGTTGCCGCAGAGGATACACTTATTCGGATCGCGTACAATTGCAGGAGAGCTGAAATCCAGCGGACGTCTTTCCTTATAGTTATCAAATCTGACATTCATCACGCCGAAACGATGTGCCAGAGTCTGCAGATTACAGTCACCGCTCTTTTCGCAGGTGGTACAGTCTCTGCAGTGAGCTGCCAGCAGCAGCTCGATGATCAGCTTTCTGTATTTTCTGAGTCTTCCTGTATTGGTAAAGATCACCATCCCGTCTCTTGGTTCTTCTGAACAGGACGCAAACATCCTTCCCCTGTCATCTTCTACGGTACAGAGACGGCACGCACCAAAGGTGGACAGCTCAGAGTGATAGCACAATGTCGGAATGTCAATACCTGCTTTACGGATAATGGACAGGACATTCTTCTCATCGGTAAATTCTACTTTTCTTCCATCAATCGTAATGATTCCCATTTTTGTCCCCCCTAGTCCTCAATATAGATTGCATCGAATGCACAGCCTTCCTTGCAGGCGCCGCACTTAATGCAAAGCTTCGGATCAATATGATAGCACTCCTTGCGGACGCCTGTGATGGCTCCAACCGGGCAGCTCTTTGCACACTTGCCGCAGCCCTTGCAGTATTCCGGATTGATCACAAACCGACGCATAGACTGACATACCTTTGCACGGCATTTTTTGTCCACAATATGTTCTTCATACTCTTCACGGAAGGTTTTCAGGGTACTGATAACCGGAAGCGGAGCACTCTTTCCAAGACCGCACAGAGCCATACTGCGCACCATCTCTGCAAGCTCCTCCAGACGATCCAGATCCTCCAGTTCTCCCTCTCCTGCCACGATCTTCTCCAGGATCTCCAGCATACGCTTCGTACCCTCACGGCATGGAACACACTTTCCGCAGGACTCTCTCTGCGTGAAGCTCATGAAGAAACGTGCCACCTCTACCATACAGGTATTCGTATCCATAACTACCATACCGCCGGAACCAACGATCGCATTAAATTTCTTCACAGAGTCAAAATCAAGAGGTTCGTCCAGATGCTTCTCTGTCAGACATCCGCCGGACGGTCCGCCGATCTGAACCGCTTTGAATTCAGCTCCGTTCTTCAGTCCGCCGCCAATATCAAAGATGATCTCCCGGAGTGTGCTTCCCATTGGAACCTCGATCAGACCTGTATTCTCAATCGCGCCGGTCAGGGAGAAGGTCTTCGTTCCCGGACTTCCCTCTGTACCAATTGTTCGATACCAGTCTGCTCCCTGAAGAATGATCTTCGGCACATTTGCATAGGTCTCTACATTATTCAGAACGGTCGGCTTCTCCCAAAGTCCCTTCTCTACCGTACGGGGCGGTTTGACACGAGGCATGCCTCGATTGCCTTCAATGGAAGCTGTCAGCGCGGAACCCTCACCACAGACAAATGCGCCTGCTCCTCTGTTAATATGTAACCGGAAAGAAAAATCTGTACCGAGAATATGATCTCCCAGAAGTCCGCGCTCCTCCAGCTGTGTGATCGCATGGCGGAGTCTTGCCACAGACATGGGATACTCTGCACGCACATAAATATATCCATCCTGAGATTCCACTGCATAAGCAGCAATCATCATACCTTCAATCAGCTTGAACGGATCGCCTTCCATAACAGAGCCATCCATGAAAGCTCCCGGATCTCCTTCATCACCATTACATACTACGTAACGGATCTTCTCCTTCTGTCTTGCCACCTGCTTCCATTTTCTTCCGCAGGGGAAACCTCCGCCGCCGCGTCCGCGGAGTCCGGACCGATCCACTTCATCAATGACCTGTTCCCTGGTCATATCAAACATCGCCTTCGTCAGCGCCTCAAAGCCGCCTGCAGCAATATACTCATCCAAAGACTCTGCATCCGCACGTCCGCAGTTCTCCAGCACGATCCTGGTCTGCTTCGCCATAAACGGAATATCCTCCGGATGCTTATAGCTTACTTCTCCCGAACTGTAGAGAAGACGTTCGATCACTTCACTGCCGATTACGCTCCGTTCAAAAATTTCTGCGCAGTCCTCCATCTGTACCTTTACATACTGAACGACCTCATCGCCCTTCTGGATACGAACCAGCGGTCCCAGTTCACAAAAGCCCTGACATCCGGTCTTCTTCACGCCAACATGCTCATGCTCTCCTTCATCATGGGGCGCAAATTCCAAAACAACTCCCGGTGTATTTTTTGCAAGCTGTCTGAATTCTTCATAAATCTTCGCCGAGCCGGTCGCAATACATCCGGTACCGGAACAGACAAGAATCCTGCAGTCATAAGCTGCAACCTGCTCTCTTGCTTCGGTGCGTGCCTGTAATAATTCTTCTCTATTATTAATCATCAGCCCTTACCTCTCAATTCTTCAATCACTGCAAGCGCCTTTTCCGGTGTCATGGAAGGATACACATCCTCATTCACCATCATTGTCGGTGCAAGACCACACGCGCCAAGACAGGATACCGTCTCTACCGTAAACATCATGTCATCCGTTGTATGCTTTTTCCTGCTAAGTCCCAGTTCCTTCCACAAAGCCTCCAGAACCGGTGTGGATTTCCGCACATGACATGCCGTTCCGTCGCATACCTTGATCACATATTTTCCTTTTGCCTCAAAGGAAAAGTTCTCATAAAAGGTTGCCACACTGTATGCCTTTGCCTCCGTGATCCCGATCTCCTTTGCCACATAGGTCAGCAGTTCTCCGGGCAGATAACGATACTCCGCCTGTATGTCCTGCATGATTGGGATTAGTGAGCCCGCCTTTCGACCATAATGCTCAATAATCTCATCTGTCTTACGATAATAAGACTGATCCAGCATTCTTTTGTCCTCCTTGTCTGTTTTTGTGCATTTCGCACACTTTATTAAAACTATTTTAACATTTATGGTCAATATACACAATGTACGAATTACACAGAATTTTTTTTCAGCTTTTGGCTAATCTGGTGATTGACACTCCAGCTTGTAGCCCATGCCCCAGATCGTCTTGATCAATTCTCCCTTGTCACCCAGCTTGCTCCTCAGTTTTTTTACATGAGTATCGATGGTTCTGGCATCCCCAAAGTAGTCATAGTTCCATACATTGTTCAATATCTTTTCCCGCGACAGCGCAATTCCCTGATTCTCCATAAAATATGCCAGAAGTTCAAATTCCTTATAGCTGAGCTCCACATCCTCTCCGTCGATTTTCACCTGATGTGCCGACTTATTCAGCTCAATCCCTCCTATGGAGATAATATCCTCGTTGGAAAGCAGATTGGTCCTGCGGAGAATCGCCTCCACACGCGCCACCAGAATCCTGGGACTGAACGGTTTGGTAATATATTCATCCACCCCCAGATCAAAGCCCTGAAGCTCGTCTCTTTCATCACTTTTTGCCGTCAACATGATAATGGGTACCTTCGAGTAGTTGCGGATCTCCCGGCAGACCTTCCATCCGTCCATCTTGGGCATCATCACATCCAGAATGATGAGGGCAATATCCTTCTCTGCAAAAAAAACATCCAGCGCCTGCTCTCCGTCTCCGGCTTCCAGAACCTCATAATTCTGCTTTACCAGAAAATCCCGGACCAGCTTGCGCATCCTGCTCTCATCATCCACCACTAATATCTTTAAGCTTTCCATATAAAAAACCTCCCTGCATTTCTTATTTTCAATGTAACAGGTTATTATGTTCATTCTGTGAAAAAATATGGTTCTGTTTTATAAGTAATAGGTTCCATACCGTCCCCACAACCGGATGTCCAGATTCTCTTTTGTCATATCTTCTACTCGCCGGTATACTGGCATACCCCGGATGCAGGCTCCCATAAAATAAACAGCTCCGCAGCTACGGCATCGCAGATAATGACAGACCGTGTAATGCCGCTCTGCATCCAGTACTGCCGGAGCATCTTCCAACGGGCAGTCACCGGCGAACAATTCTATCATACCTTGTTGTTCCAGTTTTATCAGCGCTTTAAGCATCGGCATGTATTGCCTGTGGGGATCACAGTTTGCCTCCTTTATCTGATCTGCCAGCCGGCTGCAGGCGGGGCAATTTAAGTTCATGCTCTCATCTTTCATTACTTGTGTTTCCATAATATATCCTTAATCGTTTATATAAGCATAATAAATAATGGCACTTGCCTTCCCAATCTTTTCAGGACACGGTCAAAACAGCGGGCTGTCAATTCCTCTTTCGTAATGTAAAAACAAATGTGTCCACAGTTCACGAACATCAGCTCAACATCTCCGTCTTCCATTTTATTATACTACGGATTGCGGACTCTCCGAAGTCCTTTTTCTCTTTTGAGGACATCAAACAGCAAAGATCCCCTCTTTTCTTTTTTCTATTTCGTTGTATAAAAACAGAGCTGCTGCAAAAGCAGATGATTCATCTACTTTTGCAGCAGCTCCCTGCATATTTGAGTGGACCTGAGGGGAATCGAACCCCTGTCCGAAAGCCCATCCATTGCGGTATCTCCCATTACAGCCGCTTTTTTGACATTCCCTCCATTATACGCCAACCAGCAGGCTTATAACTTCAGTAGCTTCATGATACGCCCACATGCGCAAAGCTTTGCATATGTCGTTTCCTGCATCGTCGATGCCTGGGTCACAAAGTGCAGGTGCTCTGTGTCAGACAGCTGCCATTAGGCAGCGATTGCTAAATTATCTTCAGCGTTTATATTTATTTTTGCACCTTACGCGGTGCCTTCGAATGGCTGCCACAATTTCAAAACCCCCGTCGAAACCTTTACAAGCCCTAAAAGGTGTAAGGTTACGCTGAATGTTTTTCCTTGCTCATTTATAGTATACTGTCCGGCGCAGAATGTCAAGTATGGTTTTTTTACAGTGTAAAATATGAAAGGCATTGCCAAACTACCAAAATAGATAATTATGCAATGCCCTTCTCTCACTTATGTAAGATTTCCCAAAACTTCCTGTACTTTCTTTTTCACTTCATCTGTACTGCTATTCAAGCAAACATCCATGAACTCATCATCTTGTAACACTTCCATCATTTTACTCAACATTGTCACTTGTGTTCCTGATCCTGTCATGCCCATATTAATAACAAGGCTACATGCCAGTTCTGTTGTTCCTCCAATTTCAATTGCCTTCACAGGCCTCTTCATTCTTTGAAAACAAAGGCAATCACGATTTACATACTTTTCATCTGTATGAGGAATTGCCACCGGAATATTCGTTGGAAGCCCCGTAGAGAATACCATTTCTCTTTCAATACATTTCTGTGCATAATTTTCCCTCACAAGACCTTTTCTGCACATCTCAAATCCGGCATTACGTATTGCATCTTCCAAAGTTTCTCCGTCTCCGTCAAGTACGACCACTTCTAACTTATTATATTCTACCTCATCATTAGGACCGATTGTTTTCCGCATAATATATTCATTTGTCCCAGTCACATTCAAATCTTTTAATTCTCCTACCTGAATATAACCATTATTTTTGTAGAATTCTCTAGCCCTTTCATTTGATACAAACAAAAATACATTTGCAGTTTCCTTGAATGCCCTATGTTCTGCAAAAGCCAGCAAATCTGCACCGACTCCTAAACTTCTATATTCAGCCGTTACACACAAAGCTCGTACAAATGCTTTTAATGTACTATGCATTTCCAGTAAAAGACACCCTATTACTTTCTCTTCTGTCTTCGCAACGATCAGTTCCGCATCCATCTCATGTACTTTTGCATAGGAATATTCATACGTTCTTCCAAGTTTAGCCCATGGATCATTTACTGTAAGAATAACTGCACTCTGCTCATAATCAGCTTCTTCTGTTGCCCTCATGATTTGAATTTTTTTTGCCATATTATGCTCCTAAGAAAAGTATTGAAAGCTTATATAAAAGCCAGGATACCCATTCTCCTCCGATCGTCAAACACGTAATCATACTTGCGCCATCTGGAATTTCGTAGTTCGCCTGCCTTCCAAGCTCTGTCATGACCGGTGCCCAACTAGATGCCATCAACAATACAAATGCCATGATCACTGTACCAATCAGCCAGCCACGGAATACATTTCCTTTCGAAGGAAGCACTGCCCACACGATAATAAAGCAGATACCACTCAATTCTGCCAATGGCAAAGTTGTATTTCCCGGCAATACCATTGCTAAAATGAGTGTAGTCGGAATCAGAAGTAATGAAGTTGCAACTACAGCTGGATTTCCTACTAAAACAGCTGCATCAAGCCCAATATTAATCCGACGTCCCGAAAAGCGCTTTTGCATAAATGCGGTTGCAGCTTCGGTTACCGGCATCAGACCTTCCATCAAAACACCTATCATTTTAGGAAGAAGGAACATTGCTGCTGCCGTATTAATAGTCACTTGAAGTACTGTCTGCGCATCCAATCTTGCAATTATTGAAAGAATAAGACCAACCATTCCTCCCAAAAACCACGGTTCACCAAAAGTCCCCAATTTTTCCTGTATTTTTTCCGGGGTCCAGTCAATTTTATTAATAACTGGAATTTTATCAATCAATTTATTTATAGGCATTGCAATAATTGCCCAACTCACAGTTTCCATATTGCAGGTGGTAAGACCTGGCATACCAAAAGCCTCTTCAATTTTTGGTTGTGCAAAATCAGCCATTTTCAAAGTAACCGTCATTGCAATAACAGCTGCCGCAACACCTATTATCATATTGCCCGTAGTAAGATAGATTGCATTTCCTACAAACAAAGCCCCCCAATAATTCCAAATATCTACATCTAATGTCTTTGTAAATCCAATGGCAACTAATACAATGTTGGTTAAAAGCACTGTAACCAAAATAATAGGAACAATAATTCCAGTAGACCAGGCAATCGTAGCTCCAATCGTCCATCCCACATCAATAGAAGTCAATTTAAAGTTATAGAGTTCTACCAATTGATTTATTACAATCATCAAATTATCAGCCAACAATCCAATAATCAAATTAATCCCAATAAAACCAATGCCCACAACAACACCGGACTTAAATGCCTTTGCAAATTTCAGTCCAAAAATCAACCCCATTGCAAGAATAATAATTGGCATAAATACAGAAGATCCTGCATCCATAACAAAATTAATTGCACTCATAAACATAACTTTACTTCACCTCTCATTTCTTTGCCATTTCTACAATCTGTTCCAAAACCTTCTCTTTCCCAATGCCAATCAGTAACGGTACCCCAGATATAACCGGAACTGTATAAGCATCACCAATGGCAGTAGTTGACACAATAAAATCGATATCATCCAACATTGAATTTATTTCATTCGGGGAACATCGAATCGTTTTCACCTCAACTTTTGCCTTTTTACACGCTTCTAATACATGATTTTCCGCAACTGTAGAGGTAATTCCACCTGTGCCACATACAAAAAGAATCTTTTTCATACCTTTTCACTTTCCCTTCTCCTGCAGTCTGATTACAAATTCCCTTGCATTTTCTTCTCTGAATATTGCCCTCCCAAGCACTGCTCCACTTGCGCCTGCTAAAACAATATCCTGAAAATTATGTTCATGAATGCCACCGTCCACAATAATTTCAATTTCTTTATCCATCTCTCTGATCCATCTGATCTTTTCCAATGTTATCTTCTGAAATTTTTCCCCCATATCATCTGGCTCTGATGACATCAACAGAACATAATCTACCATCCTCAGATAATATCTAATCTCTTCTACCGAAGTTCTAGGATTTAGTGCAATACCTGCTTTCAGTCCTAATTTATGTATTTTTCCGATTACACGCATCGGATAGGGTACAATTTCCCAATGAAAAGCAATTGCATCCACCCCTATTTCGGCAAGACTATCAACATAATCCATAGGATTTGTCACCATCAAATGAACATCACAACATACACCCTTTAACACTGCACATACACTTTTTATTGTCTTTAAACCGAAAGTGATATTAGGAACAAAGTTTCCATCTTCAATATCCAAGTGTAAATGTTTCAAAAACTCTACTTTTTGAATTTCATATTCTAAATGCAGCTGATCTGCTGATGCCAAAGACGGTAATATTTTTACCATAAATTTTATCCCTTTCGAACGGCTTTTACTTTATCCATAAAATATTTTACACGATCCTCATCCACTTCATTAGCAAACTTTCCATCACGTTTAAACGTCGTTCCAGTCACCGCACCATCTGCTACAGCAAGCTGTTCTGCTACATTTTCCGGACGAACTCCTGTATTAGCAAATACAATTGTATCAGGCACGGTTTCTTTCACAATTCGAAGCGTTTCCGCATCACTACTTACTCCTGCAGTCAAACCACTTACACACAAAGCATCTGGTTTACAATTAAACACTGTACTTTTTGCAATAGATGCCACATCATTCCTTTCAATATACTTTGCGGCTTCAGGCACAATATTAAACAACAGTTTAACATTCTCTGCATCTACTTCTTTCCTATGCCGAACAGAACCACCACAATTTGTATCCCACACCCCAAAATCACTAGCATATACACCAGTGAAAATTTCACGTACAAAACTCGCTCCTACAGCAGCTGCCAAATCTATAGATTTCTCTGGATCCCACAGTACATTTACTCCATATGGGATCTTAATCTCAGGCATTAACTCTCCAATAACCCGTGCCATAGAAGCAACTGTCTCCGTTCTGACATTTGTCAAATATGGAAGGCTAAATTCATTAGAAAACATAATTGCATCCACCCCTCCATTTTGAAGTGCAAGCATATCCTTCCGAGCCATCTCTACAACCTTTTTCATTCCACCTTCTTTGTCATAATAAGGATCGCCTGGCATTGGCTGCAAATGGCACATTGCAATAATCGGTTTTTTTACTCCAAATAATTCCTCAGTCCACATGTTAAATTTTCCTCCATTCCATTTTGCCAAAGCGTTGCGCACCGCCTGACGATGTTTATATCCAAAATACGCTTACGGGCTTATCCACGGCTAAAATCCGTGTCTGCAGTAAGACCCTCCACAATTTTGATTAACAAGTTTGTAGTTGCATCAATATCTTTTATATTTGCTGCCTCCGCCGGAGAATGCGTATAGCGAAGGGGAATTGACAAATGTCCCATAGGAATCCCTTCCTCACCTACATGCTGTGTAAATGCATCATCGGTAATTACTCCTATAATCACTTCTTTCTGCACTGCTATTTTATTTTCTTCTGCAATTTTTTCCATAAATCGATTCAGTTTTGGATTCGGCAAAAGTCCACCAAGCGTTCCTCTTCCATGAAAATTCATATACATAATAGCTGGACCGCCGCCTAACTTCACCTCATATCTTCCATAAGTATCCGGAGTATCACAAGAAGGTGTAATATCTACGCAAACAGCTACATCTGGTTTAAGTCGATTAAAAGTTGGAGTACATGATCGAATATTAAATTCCTCCTGAACCGAAAATATCAGATGTACCGTTGCCTTATGCGGATGATCTTTCAAATACTCCGTAACCTCCAGCAGATTATAAATACCCATTCGATCATCCAGTGCCTTTGATACCACCATACCTCTCAATAACATAAAGTTATTTCTATACGTCACGACACTCCCTATATCAATTCCCATTTCCAAAACTTCTTTTCGAGAGGTTGCACCAATATCTATGTATAAATCTGCCGTAGTCATCACTTCATATTTTTTATCTGATGGTGTAATGTGATGAGATATAATTCCAAAAATACCTGGATATGACTTCAAGTCATCCAAGCTGTGAACCTGCACCTCTAAAGAAACAAGTGCCCTTTCAGGAACCCCTCCCAATCGCTCTACTCGCAAGAATCCATTCTCTTCTACTTTTCTTACAATAAGCCCAATTTCATCCATATGTGCAAAAAAAGCGATTGTCGAAGTATCTGGATCAGCTCCATCAAATGTTGCTGTTACATTCCCCAGCTTATCCACATGCACTTGATCTGTATATTTTTTCATATACTTCACTACATACTGAATCAATGCATCCTCGCGACCAGATATAGCTGCAATTTCACATAGCTCTTTTAACAATTCTACTCTCATCTCTGTCCTCCTAGCCTATATGCATTCGTCCGCCATCCGCAATTAAAACCTCACCCGTCATATAATTTGATAGCTCACATGCCAAAAACAACGTTATATTTGCAATATCTTCCGGATATCCTATTTTCCCAAGGGGCATAATATCCTTGTAATGCTCATAAATCGCCTCTTCTGAACCAAATCTTGTAATCAACATTTTGCTCATAATAACCGCCGGGGCAATCCCATTTACCCGAATTCCCAATTTAGCATAATTACGAGCCAAAAATAATACTAACGCATAACACCCTGCCTTTGTCACATTATACTGAGGGTATCCTGTCCCTCCAGAGAATACGGAGGCAGATGTCAAAATCACTATACGTCCCTTTACTTTTTCCAAGTGATCTTTTGCAGCTTCACAACAAAAATACATTGCCTTTGTATTTACTGCATAACTTTTATCCCAATCTGCAACAATTCCTGCATTATTAACCAAAACATCCAGTCTTCCATATTTTTTTGACACTACTTCAAACATTTTCTTTACCTGTGCTTCATCTGATATGTCACATTGGTAATATAACGGACGTTTCCCAACTTTTTCGCACTCTTGAAGCGTATCCGCTATCTTTTCTTCATCACACACATCATTGATAACCACCTGCGCACCTGCCTCTGTCAATTTTCTGGCAATTGATGCACCTATTCCTTGTCCTGCTCCTGTAACCAGGGCTACCTGCCCCTCCATATCTACCAAATAACTCATACTATCCCCTTACTTTGCTGTAACAACCTGAATCCCTGCACTCTGACACTTGTCTTCCAATTCCGAATCAATCTTATCAACAATCAGCACATCCAACTGCTCTAATGGACATACTTTAGACATCAACTTTGAATGAAATTTTGATGAATCTGTCAATAGAATTACTTGTGCCGAAGCTTTTATCATTGCCTGCTTTATTGCCGCATACTCTCTTGATCTATCCGAAAGCCCAATTTCAAAGTCGAGCGCATCACATCCCAAAAACACCTTATCCGCATGTAAACTTTCAAAAAACCTGATGGTATCAATGCCCTCTAGCGTATAGACTGTTTTATCCACTTCCCCTCCTGGCATAACTATTCGAATATCCTTTTTACTTTTTATAATCTCAACAGCCAGCAAAATATCTGTTGTAATCACTGTTATCTCATCCGGAAGTCCTTCTACAAGACGGAATGTTGTGGAGCCTGAATCTATTATAATTACATCCTTCTTTTTTACATATTGCAAAGCCGCCTTTGCAATCCTCTGCTTTTCTTTTATTTTACTCTGATTCTTAATCTCATACGGAATCTCTGAAGAAATTCCTATATCCTTGCTGACAACTCCACCGTGAGTTTTATTAACAAGCCCCTTTCCCTCAAGTTCATCAACATCCGACCTCATTGTAACCTTTGATACATGAAACAGTTCACTTAATTCCGCAATACTGGCTCGTTCTTTCTTATTAATGTAATCTAAAATCTTTTCCTGCCTTTCAATCTTATACATAGCCACCTCTCCTTTGTTTTATTTTTTTCTCTTTGTCTTTATTTTACACTTGGCTATGCATTTTGTCAGTTATTTTTTATAATATTTATTTTTACTTTCATACACTTTCAAATATTTTTTTCAAATCAAAAGTCTTCTTTACAATCCAATCCGCATTGGACTGATTATATGAAAATCTATTATCTTCTACTGCCACCACTTCAATGCCTGCTGCTTTCGCCGCCTGTATCCCATATGTCGAATCCTCAACTGCAAGACATTCTTTTGCCGACATTCCTAATTTTTCCAATACGCATAAATATATTTCTGGATTTGGCTTACTTTCCCGAAACATCTCTCCACTTACAAAACAGGAAAAATAAATTTCTAATCCCGTTTCTCTGAGCATTCTTCTAATTGCTCTATCCGAAGATGAGGATGCTAATGCAATCAATATCCCTTTCTCTCTCAAATATTGCAATAATTCTTCTACTCTCGGATAAAGAACTTCTCTATATGAAATTTGAAAATCCGGATATTCCATCCGAAACAATTTGTGCAGCTTGTCTGGTTCGATTTCTTCCAACCACATATCTGCCATATATTTCCACGTTTGTTTTGAACTTGCACCTGCAATTGCTTTCAATAATTTTTCATCTACTGTACAATTATTCTCTTTCAGAAACTTCCTGAACATTTTTAAATATATAGGTTCCGTATCAACCAGAACCCCATCCATGTCAAAAACAACTGCTTTCTTATTCATTTTATTTTTTCTTTCTTATTCTTTCGTTTGCTTTCTTATCTTTTCTTTTATTTTACTATCACTTATTTTATATGTCAAATACTTTTTTTAATTTTCCATTAATTTCCATAAAAAAACGATGTGGTTTACACAAATACAAACCACATCGTCTATCAATTCATTCTTATTAATTACAACCTTACAGATTCCGGATCTTAAACTCCTTCTCCGCCTCTCTGCGCATATCCTTCTTCGCAATATCCTGCCGCTTGTCATACAGCTTCTTGCCCCGTGCCAGACCGATCTCCACCTTCACAAGGCTTCCTTTAAAGTATACCCGAAGCGGCACCAGCGTATATCCCTTTTCTGCGATCTTTCCCACGATCTTGTTGATCTCTGCCCGGTGCATCAGAAGCTTTTTCACGCGGAGCGGATCTCTGTTGAAAATATTCCCCTTTTCATAGGGACTGATATGCATCCCGTAGACAAAGACCTCTCCCTTCTCAATGCGGATAAAGGACTCCTTGATACTGCATTTTCCCATGCGCAGAGACTTCACCTCCGTTCCATGAAGGGAAATCCCTGCCTCATAGGTATCCTCTATAAAGTAATCATGATATGCCTTTTTATTATTTGCAATCAGTTTGATGCTCTCTTTTCCCATGTAACCCTCACTCTTCTATGGATTCCACCAGTTCAAAGTCAATGGTGCGGGTCATCTTATCTGCGCCCGCGACCCGAACCCGGACCGTCTCTCCCAGTCTGTAAGCCCTGCCCGTGTGTACTCCAATCATCTCATATGCACTTTCATTATACTCAAAATAATCACCCTGTAAAGAGGTGACATGCACCAATCCTTCGACAGTGTTCGGCAGCTCCACATAAATCCCCCATGCCGTCACTCCGGAGATCACACCATCGAATTCCTCCCACAGATGGCGGCTCATATATTCCACCTTTTTCAGCCTGATCGTCTCACGCTCTGCCTCGTCTGCCTTACGCTCCCGTTCACTGGACTGTCTTGCAACTTCATCCAGAATCTTCTGATAATGCTCCACCTTCGCCTGATTCATACGTCCACGCAGGGCATCCTTGATGATCCGGTGGATCTGGAGATCCGGATAACGGCGGATAGGAGAGGTGAAATGGCAATAATATTTTGCCGCCAGTCCAAAATGTCCTGTGCAGTCCGTTGTATATTTTGCCTGCTTCATGGAACGAAGCGTCAGCCTGCTGATCAGATCCTCCTCCGGTGTCCCCTCCAGCTTCTGCAAAAGCTTCTGAAGCTCCTTGGGGTGTATCTCCTCATCCTTCAAACGGATGGTATAACCAAAGTTTTGAATAAACGTGGCAAGCTTGCGCATCCGGTCCGGATCCGGATTGTCATGGGTCCGGTATACAAAAGGCAGTTCCTGCCAGTAATAGTCCTCTGCCACCGTCTCATTGGCAATCAGCATAAAATCTTCGATGATCTTCGTTGCTGTATTCCGGTCATAAGGTCTGATGTCCACCGGATGTCCCTGGCTGTCCAGTATTACCTTCGTCTCCGGAAAATCAAAGTCAATAGAGCCTCTTTTTCTTCTCTTTTCCCGAAGAATCCCTGCCAGCGTACGCATCCGGAGAAACATGGGCACCAGTTCTTCATATGCCGCCTTTTCTTCCTCATCATTCTCCTCCAGTATCTTTTTCACGCTGGTATAGGTCATCCGGCGATCCACATGGATCACCGTCTCTGCGATCACATGGTCGATCACCGTTCCCTTCGGGTCAATGGTCATGATACAGCTCAGCGCCAGACGGTCTTCTCCTGCATTCAGAGAGCAGATTCCGTTTGAGAGCCTCCTTGGCAGCATAGGGATCACCCGATCCACCAGATAAACGGAAGTTCCCCGCTTCAGTGCCTCCCGGTCCATAGCGCTGCGTTCCTGCACATAATTCGCCACATCCGCAATATGCACGCCCAGTACATAGTTCTCCCCTTCCATATCCAGAGAAACGGCATCGTCCAGATCCTTGGCGTCCTCACCGTCAATGGTCACCATCTGCACCTGCCGAAGATCCATACGCCCCTGCATGTCTGCCTCACTGATATGATCCGGCGTCCGCTCTGCCTGATTCATGACCTTTTCCGGAAATTCCACCGGAAGCTCATATCCTTTCACAATAGACAGCACATCCGTGCCCGGATCACTTACATGTCCCAGGATCTCGATCACTTTTCCTTCCGGGCTCTTCTGCTCTGTTCCGTAATTCGTCAGAAGCACCACCACCTTATGCCCGTTCATGGCGCCCCTGGAATGCTCCTTCGGAATGAATACGTCCCTTGTATAACGTTCATTATCCGGGATCACAAATCCGAAATTTTTGCTTTCCTGATAGATGCCCACAAGCTGTATCGTCCCGCGGGTCAGTATCTGCGTCACAGCACCCTCCCGGCGCTTCCCGCTCTGCCCCGGCTTCAGGACGATCTGTACCACATCCTGATGCATGGCTCCGTGAATATCATCTTCTCCTATAAATATATCATCATCCATTCCCTCCACGCTCACAAAGCCAAAGCCTTTCGGATGTGCCGTGAAGGTTCCTGTCAGAAGCCTGCCTTTTCCTTTGCTGTATTTCCCCTTCTGGGACACCTCAATCTTCCCTTCCAGAAGCAGCGCGTCAAGGACCTCCTGAAGCTCCTCTCTCTGCTCCTTCGGAATCTGCAGGAAAACAGCCAGCTCCTTTTGCTTCATCGGCACGTAGAAATCACTGCAGAGCAGTTCATATATCAGTTTTTTGCGCTTATTCAGTTGTTCCTGTGTCATTTTTCTACCTCTTTTCCCGCTGTTTCTGTCCTGTGCACCTTATACACCCAAAAAGGGCACTCCTGTTAATACAAGAGTGCCCAAAAAACGGTCTGATTAAAAATTCAGATTCAAAATAACTGCGAGTACAAAGAATACGACAGCAAGAGCGATCGTTCCCTTCACAAGATTTCCTTCCATGGAACGTCCTTTATTCTTGCCCCAGTAGCTCTCTGCCGCGCCTGCAATTGCGCCGAGTCCCGCTGATTTTCCTTCTTGAAGCAATACTAATATAACAGCAGCGATACACACCAGTATAAATATAACTGTGAGAATTATTCTTAAAATTTCCATTTTCACACCTCCTATGTGTCAAACATTATTATCTTATCATAGAAGCTCTGGTTTTTCAAGCCTGCATTATAATACTTTTCCAAGAAAGCTCTTCAAACGTTCATTCTGCGGATACTCAAAGAATTCCTTCGGGTTATTCTGTTCCATCAGGATCCCCTCATCCAGAAATACGACTCTGTCCGCTACTTCTTTTGCAAATCCCATCTCATGGGTAACGACCACCATGGTCATATGATCATTTGCCAGGTCCTTCATAACCTGAAGTACCTCCCCTACCATCTCCGGGTCAAGCGCTGAGGTAGGTTCATCAAACAGCATCACCTCCGGCTGCATGCACAGGGCACGCACAATGGCAATACGCTGCTTCTGTCCGCCGGACAGCTGGCTTGGATAGGAATGGGCACGATCCGCAAGACCTACCCTTTCCAGAAGCTCCAGGGCAAATTTCTCTGCCTCCTCCGGAGTTTTCTTCAAAAGCTTCTCCGGTCCGATGGTCATATTCCGCAGGATGTCCATATGCGGGAACAGATTAAAATGCTGGAACACCATCCCCATCTTCTGACGGTGAATGTCAATATCCACCGTCTTATCCGTAATATCCACGTCTTTGAAATAAATATGTCCGCCTGTAGGAACCTCCAGAAGGTTCAGGCAGCGCAGGAAGGTGCTTTTACCGGAACCGGACGGTCCGATGATAACAACCACCTCGCCCTTATGGATCTCCAGATCAATGCCTTTGAGCACTTCCTTGCCGGAGAAGCTCTTACACACACCCTCCGCACGGATCAAAATATTATCGTTCACTCTGATTCAGCCTCCTCTCCAGTATAGAAACCAGCTTCGTAAAGCCTATAACTAAAACAAGATAGATCAGCGCAACACCGATCAGAGGATACAGCGCATCATAGGTACGGCTTCGGATAATATCTCCGCCCTTGGTCAGATCCTGAAGTGCAATATAACCGGATACAGAAGTTTCCTTCAGAAGCACAATAAACTCATTTCCAAGTGCCGGAAGCACATTTTTAAACGCCTGCGGCAGAATGATATACCACATGGTCTGTCCATAGCTGAAACCGATGCTGCGTCCTGCCTCCAGCTGTCCGATATCAATAGACATGATACCCGCGCGGCAGATCTCTGCCACATATGCACCGGAATTGATACCAAAAGCAAGAATCGCCACAACCACTTTGTTGATATCCCATGAAGCAAAGATCACATAGTAGATGATCATAAGCTGTACGACCACCGGCGTACCCCGGACAACGGTCAGGTAAAGCTGACAGATAAAGTTCAGTATCTTAAACTTACCGGTACGGTCATGGGTGGAACGCACGATTGCCACCAGGAAACCGATAAGAATACCGATGATGGTCGCAAACAGCGTTACCAGCAAAGTTACCTTCAGACCGTCCCACAGGTACAGCCAACGGTTATCTTCTATAAAGTTCTGATAAAAATGCTCCTGAAAACTCATATCCTATTCCTTATCCGAAACTGCCGAATTATTCAGCAGTAATATACTTGTCAATAATGGTCTTTAAGGTTCCGTCTGCTTCCAGCTCTTCCAATGCGGTATTTACCTTGCCAAGCAGCTCCTCATTGTCTTTTGCGATAGCGATTGCATATTCCTCGGTTACAAATGCCTCTTCCAGGATCTGAAGACCCTCTACCTCTTCTACAAATACCTTTGCAGGCTCGCTGTCAATAATAACTGCATCGATCTTGCCCTGGGACAGAGACTGTACTGCCTCCATACCTTTGTTGTACTGCTCGATGGAAGCTCCCTCAATATCAGATGCAAAGATATCGCCTGTGGTTCCCAGCTGGACGCCGATCTTCTTACCGGTCAGATCATCTACGCCTGCAATATCGCTGTCTGCCTTCACGATGATTACCTGAGTAGCAGTTGCATAGGAATCAGAGAAGTTCACATTCTTCAGACGATCCTCGGTAACCGTCATACCTGCTGCAACTATATCCACCTTACCGGAGCTGAGAGCCGGAATCAGAGAATCAAATGCCATATCCTCGATCTTCAGTTCCATACCAAGCTTCTCTGCAACAGCTGCTGCCATCTCAGCATCGATTCCGACAATTTCCTGTCCCTCATGATACTCATATGGTGGGAACTCTGCATTGGTACCCATTACAAGAGTCTCTTTCTCAGTCTCCTCTGCTTCTTCTGCAGGTGCCTCTGCAGGCGCCTCTGTCTCTGCAGGTGCTTCTGCAGCAGTCTCCTTGCTTCCGCATCCAGCCAGCATTGCTGCTGCCATACTTACACATAATAATACACTTAATACTTTCTTTTTCATAATCTTATCTCCTCTTTTATTTAGAATCCGGTTCTAAATGAGCCTACTGACATTATAAAGCAAACTTTTATATTTTCAAGTGTTTTTTTACTCTTTTGTATATTTTCTCATTTTTTCCTGTTTTCGTGAATAAAATTGCATTTCAAACCTGATTTTATACACAAAATATACAAAAACACCGCCGGAGAAATCTCCGGCGGCACAGACGGTCTGCTATTATTTTTCTACAACTTCCAGTACATCCATCGGACATGCTTTTGCACAGATTCCGCAGGCAATACACTTGCTGGTAACCGGCGACTCCTCTGCCTTCACCATTACATGGAACGGACATACCTCCACACATTTACCGCATCCGGTACAGAGCTTCTTATTGATCATATAAACGCCCTTTGCATTCTGGGTGATCGCACCTGCTTCACATACCTTTGCACATTTTCCGCACTGTACGCAGACTGCCGGTTTCGGCTCCCCGTTCTTCTCACCGATCTGGATACAGGACTTTGCCGGATCAAACACCTTGTAGAATGCCTCGGAACATGCCTGAACGCATGCCAGACACGCCATACATTTGCTGTCTTTTTTGACTGTAAGTTTTTTCATGGTAACTCTCCTTCGTACTCTTGATAACTTTTATCATGTTCCTTCATTATACGTGATTCCATCGACAAATTCAACTATACAATGACATATTTTTAACATTCGCCAGTGCATTCCGTCTATACCAGTGTATACTCCATATATACTTTCCCGTCCAGAGCTTTCCACCCAAAGCTTCCGTCCTCATAGATCATATAGCTGTGAGCACTTCCCTCCTTCGGGATCGATACAGAACCCGGATTCAGGTATACATATTCTTCATGCTCCCGGCACACCGGAACGTGTGTATGTCCGTGAAGAAGGATATCTCCTTTTTTCAGCATCGGAAGATTTTTCTCGTTAAATACATGCCCATGCGTCAGGAATATCATATGTCCCTTTTCATAAAGGAATCCATAATCCGCAAGAATCGGAAATTCCAGTACCATCTGGTCTACCTCTGTATCACAGTTGCCCCGGACGCACAGGATCTCCTCTTTGCGGGCATTCAAAAGAGCAAGCACCTCCTTGGGCGCATATTCCTTCGGAAGGTCATTCCTGGGTCCGTGATACAGTACATCCCCCAGAAGCACCAGCTTATCCGCCTGCTCACGGTCATAAGCCTCCAGTAATTTTCTGCAATAATATGCAGAACCATGAATATCAGATGCGATCAGCAGTTTCATATAATTCCTCCATTTCCATAATCTCTTTTCTCAGGCGCTCCTCCTGTTCTCTCTGTCCGGTGTATGTCTTCCATTCCGGACGTTCAAAACCGCAGAGCGCATAGTCGCCATGCCCGGTCACTCCATGTATCCAGTCATAAAGCTCTGTTTCTTCCCCAAAAGCCTGAATCAGAAAGTCTGCTGCCCGGTTCAGAAATGCGTGGAGCTGTCTTTTCTGATCCTCCAGCTCCCGCTCCATCCTCTGCAATCCGGAGGACGGAAGAGCCTCTGCCGTTATCCGGCTGCTGCCGGCAAGCTCCTTCAGGAATGCCGCTTTCTCCGGTGAACACAGAAGTCCGCGGATATACAGATCTATCCGGTGCTCTGTCTGTTCTTCCCAAGCCTTTAAAAGCCCGTGTTCCTTTCTCACCTCAAGAGCATGTGCTCTCTGCTCCAGAAATTCGTCAGCGCTTTGCCGTTTCTCCCGGATACAGGCAGATAACTGCCCCAGCACCTCCCTTTGACGGGCATGATACCGCCATTCCCTTCCATATGCCGTCATCTGTTCGGATGCAGCCGCCAGCAGATGTCGTACAAAGATACACCTTACATCCCTGCCGGCTTCCTTAAGACCGGTCAGCAGCTTTTCCTGCTCCCGGGCTCCAAGCCTTCCCTCCGCCAGCTCCGGTATCCGGTAGGTTCCCATATATGTACGGTAAAGCTTATAATAAGAAGCAAAATCTGCGGCAATCTGCGGACTTCGCACGAACTCCTCCACAAACGCCCGGTCCGCCTCCACTCCCTGACGCTCATACTCCGTCAAAAGCACGGACAGATCTTCCCAGCCCCTTGCCGTGACAAACTCCTGCTTCTCCCTGGTCTGTATCACACGATAAAAATATTCCGGCTTCATCTCCAGATAGGACAGCACTGCCGGATGAACTCCCCGTCCGAATGCATAGTCCCTCCAGATCTGCCAGTCCGCCTCCACCTCAATGGTACGGACCCGATCCAGAACCGCCAGATCCAGTTCTCTGGCAGAACGATTGAATTCCGGCGGGTTCCCGGCAGCGGCAATCATCCAGCCATCCGGTACCCTGTGATTTCCGAAGGTCTTGAACTGCAGAAGCTGCAGCATGGTGGGTGCCAGTGTTTCGGACACGCAGTTGATCTCATCAATGAACAGGATCCCTTCTCTCAGACCGGTCTGTCTCTCATACTCATAGACAGCCCCTATGATCTCGCTCATGGTATACTCGGTCATGGTATACTCTCTGCCTTCAAACTCTCTGTCCACCAGCCGGGGCAGACCGACTGCGCTCTGTCTCGTATGGTGAGTGATCGTATAGGACAAAAGTCCCACGCCGCACTCTGCAGCCGCCTGCTCCATAATTGCTGTCTTGCCGATTCCCGGCGGTCCCAGCAGAAATACCGGGCGCTGCTTCGACACCGGGATCCGGTAATCCCCCTGTCCGTCCTTTGCCGTATATGCCCGGACACTCCGGACGATCTCTTCCTTCGCCTCTTGTATATTCATATCTCTCACTCTCTGTCCAGCGTCAGCGCAAGCGCCCAGTCCGGCACCGCGCCCTTCTTCATGCTTTCATTCAGGAATACAAAGGCAGTCTCGTATTCTGGCTTTTGAGAAGGATAGATCCCATCTCCATCCGTAAAATACAAAAGTCCCCTGAGATGCCGGATCTCTCTGCTCCGGATCATCTCATCCACCAGACGGAAGACAGGTGTGAAATCCGTATCTCCGTGTCCCTTCACAATAATATGATCCAGATACTCCTTCCACTGTTCCTCACAGGTGATACACACATGCTCCTGGATCAGACAGTCGCACTGGATCACATGGATACTCATATCCCGGAAAAACTGATCCTTTTCACTGAATATTTCCCAGGTTTCCTCCAGAAACTGCCGGACGATCTCCCCCGAACAGGAGCCTGAGGTATCGATGGCGATCACCAGCTCCTGAAGCTTCTGCATCTCCTTATATTCCAGCGGCTCCAGAAATACCAGATCCTCATACATCCTTTGGCTGTAATCATAAGGAATATAATCAAAGCTGTCCATATCCAGACACAGCTCCTCTCCGGTCACCGCAAATCTTCTCAGAAACTGCCGGTAATCATATGCCCGTTCACGCTCCAGTGTTACCGGCTGACAGACCTCACCTGCACTGCCGCCCGCCTGGCGCCTGTGCTCCTCTGATCGCTCTTTCAGCTGCTCAAATACGCTTCTCCAGCGATGTACCATAGCCTCCGCACTCTGTATCTCTTCCGGACAAAGCTGTCCTGCCTCCAGGTGCTGTCCCTCCGCCCAGATACTGTTTTTCTCTCTCCAGCACAAATGATCATCCACCCGAAACAGGGCTTCCAGTTCTTCCAGTCCGGAAGTATCCTGCCCGGAAAGCCATTTTACAAGCGCCCTCTCTTCAAAAGGAACTTCCGCTTCTCTGATCCTTCGATAGCACCGGCTTCTCCCGGGCGGAACCGGACGTTCAAAGCCAGTCGCATCCATCCGGTCGATCCGGTATTCCGTCAGCAGATCACAGGCAATCCACCAGATCCGCTCCTGACAGGAGTTCTTCCGAAACATATGCAGATACAGTCCGTGAAACATCAGATGGAGGTACTGCCTTTGCAGCCGGACCGGTTCTTTCACAAACAGCCTCAATACCTCCTGCGGATCCCAATACACAGTCTCTCCGTCTGTTCCTGCCTGCCCTTTTGTCCATGCCTGCTCCGGCAGGGCAAAAGCACCGTCCAGAAGGGGAAGTTTCTGCCGCAGACTGCATCTGGTACATTTCAATGCTTCCCCTGCCAGATAAAATATTCTATTCTCCGCCATTCCTCTGTACGCTCTGTTTTCCTCCGGACGCTTTCATCTGCCGCTCATAGTCCTTCAGACAGTTCACTGCCTGACCGGATAAGGGCAGGATGATCATCATATTAAAGATCGTCATCAGTCCAATTCCCACATCTCCCAGATCCCATACAAAGCTGTATGCTGCCAGTCCGCCGACAAACAGCATGACCAGCGCAATGATCTTATAAATGGTCTGAGACGTCCAGTTATCCCCGAACAGATATGCCACATTCGGTCTTGCATAGAACAGGATACCGATGAAGGTTGAGAAACTGAACAGGAACAAGATGACTGCGATAAAGACAACTCCAAAGTCGCCCAGATGATAACGCATTGCCTCCTGCAGAAGGTCCATTCCCGCCAGACCATCCACAACCTCCTTCGGCGCCAGCAGCATGATCATGGCCGAACAGCTGCAGATCACGATCGTATCAATAAATACGCCAAATGCCTGAAGCAGTCCTTCCTTGGCCGGATGGGAAATATCTGCCGCTGCCGCTGCACATGGTGCGGAACCGGATCCCGCCTCATTGGAAAACAGTCCGCGCTTGACTCCATTCATCAAAACTGCTCCAAAACCACCGGCTGCCACCTGACGGATACCAAATGCTTCCGAAAAAATCTGCGAGAATATTTCCGGGAGCTGTCCTGCATTCTTCACAATAATAAACACCGTAATTGCAAAATAGCAGCCTGCCATGATCGGCACCATAATATCCAGCACCTTTATGGTTGCGTTTTTCCGTAATACGATCACAGCCGCCAGAGATACCAGCACGATACTGGTTACAAGGGGCGGGATCTGGAATGCATTTTCCATAGCGGAAGATACCGAATTGCCGATCACCTGGCTGATGCCTCCCCAGCACAGAAGACCGGACAGGGCAAAAAGCACCGCGATCGTTCTGAAACCGCTCCCGTGCTCATAATGCTTCTGATCCTTTGATATGTAATCTGATTTCTCAGACATGTTCTCAACAAATACATCCTGCTCCCTGACCTCTGTGATCAGACGCACGCGGTTGATAAAATATGCCGGACCTCCGCGATATCCCCCGTAAAGCGGATCCTTTTCCTTATAGATCTGTGCAAGCGTCGCTTCAATAAAAGCAGTTGCCGAGCCGATGATCGCCGTCACCCACATCCAGAAGACCGCACCTGCACCTCCCATGGAAATCGCTGCAACCACTCCCACCAGATTGCCCATGCCCACTCTGGTAGCCGTGGATACGATCAATGCCTGCAGACCGGAGATCGCATCCTTCTGCGCCCCGTGCTTCTTCTCCAGCGTCACGCGGATCATCTCCGGGAACAGCCGGAACGGAAGGAATCTGGTACGGACGGTAAAATAAATGCCTGCGGGGATCAATATCAGCACCAGCAGGGAAAGCCCCAGCTCACTGCCGCCCGGAAGCCGGATGGTGAGGATATCTCCCCACAGAAAATTGTACACGGCAGAAATAAGTGCCAGAACAAACTGAAAAATTGTTGTTAAAATTGTCATATCGGTTCCTTTTCTATCTTCTTGATGTTTTTACAATGTCGGTTCCTGCCACTGCTCCTTCATAGACCGCCTTCGCGATCTGAAGCATGCCCCCGTTGCAGTCTCCCACAGAATAGAGCCCGGGAATACTGGTCCGCATCCTTTCGTCCACCACTACCCGATTCTCCTCTGTCCGTGCCCCCAGCTTCTTCGCCAGGTCGCTTCCCCCTGCAGTTCCATAGGCAAGGAAGATGCCATCCACCGGAATCTCTCTTCCGTCCTCCATACAGACAGCCTCCACCCGTTCTGCTCCCCGGATCTTCCTGATCTTCCCTTCTTCTATACGGATCTCCTCCGGAAACGCTGCAGATACTGGCTGCCCGTCCGTGAAAAGAGTGACAGACGCTGCCACAGGGAGCAGCGCTTCTGCCTCATGAAGCGCATACTCCCCGTTTCCGAAGACAGCTACCGGCTTCTGACGATAGAAAAACGCATCACAGACTGCACAATAGCTGACTCCCTTTCCTTCCAGCTCCTTCCGTCCCGGAATCGGGACTGTCTTCCTCTGAGTTCCCGTGGCAAGCACCACAAAATCAGCCGAATAGCTTCCTTCTGTCGTCTCTACCAGAAGCCGGTCAGCAAACCCCAGGCTGACTGCTTCCGCCTCCACAAACCGAACCCCCAGCTTCCTGGCTCCCTCGATTCCGTTCTGCTCCAGCTCCTCACCGGATATGACATCAGAAAACCCATAATAATTCTGGATCTTGTCCGTCTTCCCAAGCGCTCCGCTCCCCCGGGAAATGACCGTTGTAGCAAGCCCTCCCCTGGCAGTGTATAAAGCCGTCGAGATTCCGGCAGGACCGGATCCGACGATAACCACCTCTGACATGTTATCTCCCCCCTCTTAATTACAGCTGCTCCAGCTTCGGGATCAGCTGCTCATACTCTGTATCCATACACTCCTCAAAAGCCGCCTGCTTCTTCATAATCTCCAGGGATGCCGCTGTCTTCTTGATGGGCTGGATCGTACCCGCTCCGGCAATACATCCGCCCGGACACGCCATTCCCTCCAGAAGATAGCCATTGTACTTCCCTGCTTTTGCCATCTGCATCATCTTCCTGCAGTTCTGAAGTCCTTCGGCACTGACTACCTTAACCTCACGGTTCGGCTCCATCCGTTTGATGGCTTTCACAACTGCTGCCGCCACACCGCCTCCTGCTGCAAATCCGCGCCCGTCCGCACTTGCCTCCTGAAGGGGCTTTCCGTCCGGAAGCTCGGAGAACTTCACATCCTTTGCCTCGAACATGCCCTGTACCTCCTCAAAGGTCAGAACAAAATCCACATAGCTGCGCACGCTGCGGCGGCTTGCCTCCAGCTTTTTTGCCGCACAGGGTCCGATAAATACCACCTTGCAGTCCGGCTCCTTCTCCTTTAACAGACGTGCGGTCAGCACCATGGGAGTCAGAGCCATGGAAATACAGTTGGCATATTCCGGAAACAGCTTTTTCGCCATCATGGACCATGACGGGCAGCAGGATGTCCCCATGAACGGAAGCTTCTCGGGAACCTCTTCCATAAAATCCCTTGCTTCCTCTATGGTGCAGAGATCTGCCCCCACTGCGACCTCCACCACATCCTTAAAGCCCAGCGCCTGAAAGGCAGGCCGCACTTTTTCCGGCTTCATCTCCGGTCCGAACTGCCCCGCGATAGCCGGTGCAACAATGGCATAAACCGGAGTCTCACTCTTGATGGCAAGGATCGTCTGGTATATCTGCCCTTTATCCACAATGGCACTGAACGGGCAGCTTACCAGGCACATACCGCAGGATACACACTTGTCCTGATCGATCTCGGCACGTCCATGCTCATCCGAATGGATCGCATTCATGCCGCAGGCTTTGGCACAGGGACGCTCCTGCTTAATGATCGCGTTGTACGGACATGCTTCCACACATTTTCCGCACTTGATGCATTTCTCCTCATCAATATGGGACTTTCCGTTTACCATGGAGATCGCGCCCTTTGGGCAGACCTCCTTGCACGGATGCTCCAGACAGCCCTGACAGCCTTCCGTCACCAGAACCCGGTTCTCCGGACAGGAATGGCAGGCAAATTTAATGATATTGATCAAAGGCGGCTCATAGTATTTTTCCTCTACAAGACTCGCCTCTACCCCCTGAGAGATTGGCGCATGTTCCGCAACCGGACGCAGGGACAGTCCCATTGCCACCCGAAGGCGCTCTCCTACAACTGCACGCTCCAGAAAAATACTCTCTCTGTAAGACGCGATCTCCCCCGGTACGATCTTATACGGCAGCTCATCCAGCTTCCTGCAGTCATCCCCTTCATACGCCATACGGGCAATTTCTGTAAAAATCTGATGACGGATCTTCGTTTTTGATGTATATAGACCTCTCATATTTTCCTCCCGTTTATCTTCTATTTTTATTTTCTTTTATCAAATAACTTTCCGACAGACTCATTGTATCATGACAGGACGCCTTACTGCAATCGCCTTTTATTACCTGCATACGCCAGAAGCTCCTTCAGTTCTCCGGCAAAGTCTCCTGTTTCCTCCGGATTCAGTGTACAGATGACGCTCCTGCATCCGTCGATGATCCTCTTAGCTGTCTGCAGCTGCAGCTCTCCGATCCGGTGAAATGCCTTCACACTGACAATCTCAGATGCCAGTGCCGCCGCAGACGGATAATCCAGATCATTTTCCCACAATATACCTGCTGCAAAGGGGATCCCCTTCCTCTGAAGCTGACGGAATACCGCTGTTCCTGTTCCGCCGCCTGCGATCACGAATATCTCCGGCTTTCCCTTTACAGCTGCCAGCTCCAGATTCCCGGTCCGCTCATCATAAGAGCCGGTTGTCATCCGGTACAGACCGGGGATATATCTTTCCGTAAAGATCTCCTCCGGAGTTCCGAACCGCTCGATCCGGTCTCCCGTAACACATGCGATCTTGTCCGAGATCCTTCCTGCCAGATCCAGTTCATGCAGAGACATGATCACGGACAGATTCCGGGTTCTGGACATATTCTGAATAATCGACAAAAACTCCAGCTTATAGCGAATATCCAGAAAGGACGTGGGTTCATCCAGTACAATGATATCAGGTTCCTGACAAAGTGCTCTTGCCAGCATGACTCTCTGCTTTTGTCCGTCACTGATCTTCGTAAAATCATTTTCTGCCAGCTCTTCAATATGGACCAGCCTCATGGACTCCTTCACGATCCGATGATCCTCCTTCGACAGCACTCCAAACTTACCGGTATAGGGATACCGTCCGGTAGCCACCACATCTTCACAGGTCATAAGCTCTGTCCGTACTCTTTCTGTCAGCACCACGGACATCCTCCGGGAAAGCTCCTGGGCAGACAGCTCTTCCGCTTCCCTGCCGTCCAGATATATGACCCCTCCCAAAGGCTTCAGTTGCCGGATGATGCTTTTGAGGATCGTTGTCTTACCGGCGCCGTTGGGTCCGATCAGCGTCAGGATCTCCCCTTTTTTCAAGCTGATCTCTATATTACGGATAAGAGGGACTCCCTGATACCCAACCGTAAGTCCCTCTGTATAAAAGTAAAATTCATTCATAATTTCTAATCCGCTTTCTCTTTTTTGCGGTGTATCATGATATAAATCACCACCGGAGCCCCAAGCAGGGCAGTTACCGTGCTGATGGAAAGCTCCGTAGGCGCAAACATCGTCCGTGCCAGCAGATCACAGAACAGACAGAATGCTGCTCCTCCCAGAAAGCATGCCGGTATCATCAGGATAGGTCTTGCTGTTCCAAACAGACTTTTCACAAGATGCGGCACTGCGATCCCCACAAAGGATACAGGACCGGCAAACGCAGCCACACATGCCGACAGTACGCTGGACAGCAGCACCAGAAGGATACGGAAGCGCTGTACATTCAGTCCCATATTTTTGGCATAGGACTCTCCCATCTGATAGGCACTGATGGGCTTTGACAACAGGAATACACAGATCCCTGCCGCAAACACCACAATGGACATGATGATTACATTATCCCAGCTGATTCCGGAAAAGCTGCCCTGGGACCAGTTGTGAAGATTCACAATATCTGCATCATCCGCAAAGGTTACGATAAAATCCGTAATCGCAGAACAGATATAGCCGATCATCACACCGCTGACGATCAGCATGGACATCTGATCCATGACCCTTGACATCAGGATCACAAATCCCATACAGAGCATCGCTCCCGCAAAAGCGGCAAGGATCAGCATCCACGAGCTGACCGTCACCGCACTTCCCAGAGACGCCACCATCACCAGTGCAACGATCAGTTTTGCACCTGACGAAATCCCCAGTGTGAAGGGACTTGCGATCGGATTGTGAAAAAAAGTCTGTAAAAGATAACCGGACAATGCCAGGGCGCCTCCCAGCACAGCCGCCGCCAGGGCACGGGGAAACCGTATCTCCATAACGATGTCCATATAAGTCTCATCCGCACCGCTTCCCTTCCATATTTTTATAATTTCCTGAAAGGGAATATTTACACTCCCCACACACAAATTTACCGTCAGAAATACCAGCACAAGCAGGAGCAGTACCAGATAGGCGGCGCAGTACCTGTTCTTTTTCATTTTCAATTACTCCAGTTTATATAGATAAGTAAGGCTTTCCTCTTCTCCGGTCAGCATCCCGTGAATATCCGCGATGATCGTTCCAAGCTCCATGGAGGACTGATACAGGTTCTTCGTTGTACAGTAGACATTCCCTTCCTGTACCGCTTTGAAATTATTCAGAAGCTGACTCTTCGCTGTCAACTCCTCCACCGAAGACAGTTCTCCGTCGATTGCACTGTTATAAATGATATAATCCGCATCCTTCGCGCCTGCATAGAACTCTTCCATCTGCATGCTCATGGTAGAAGAAGCCGAATCCTCATCTCCCAGATCATCAAACACATAGGAACCGCCTGCCATTTCGATCATTTTGGGAAGATAATCCGTCGTCCTGCGGACATTGGCTTCCCCGTTCGTTGTAATATAGAAGAAAGCAACTGTCTTTCCGGTCTTCTCCGCACCGCTGACCGCCTCAAAGGCAGAAGCCTCCGCTGCAAAGGCAGACTCCGCTTCCTCTTCGTGACCGGTCAGCAGACCATAGAGCTTTACCCATTCCGTTTTCCCCAATGGATGCTTCTCATAGCTGGAGTAATCCACCATCACGGGAATCCCAAACTTTTCAAGCTGCTCCTTTACCTCCGGCGTATGATAGATCATTGTGTTTTCAACTGCCAGACCGCAGTTTTTTGCAAGGATCTGCTCATAATCGGGCGCCGAATACTTCCCCGCATAGAGGATGTCTCCCTTCTCCATCGCCTCTCTGGCTGCATCCACATACCATGCCTCTGTCTTCAGACCACTGAAGCGTACAGAATCCAGCGCATCCAAAGCCACAAACATATCCATTACAGCCGATGCCACCAGATAAATGTTTTCTATGGGTCTGTGCAGCAGCACAATATCCTCATCCAGTCCCTCCGGCGCTTCCTGTCCCTTTGGCACCACCAGATAACGCGTCTCATTCGATATGGTGATCAGGGCATAATCCTCTGTATAATAATCAACCGCAAATTCTTCTGCATATTTCAGCTCCATACTGTGTTCATAGACCAGATCGGGGCTGATATCCTTGTCCCGCTCCTGAAGCCCGGTGCTTTGGGAAGCTCCGCATCCCACTGCCGCAGACATCCATATGCAGCACAACAAAATCGCCGTCAGTTTTCTTCTCATTTTCTTGAGTTCCTTCTTCTCTTTGTAATAAAAGATACCACCCAGCACAACGCCATAAGGATCAATACCATATAGACGACCTTCTGTGCTGCCGCCTGAGGCGTCTGATCCTTGGAAGTAATCGAATCTACCGCAAAGGTCAGTGTATATTCAACCTCATGGGGCGTACTCATCGCCGTCGTATCCCCGATCACTGCCATAGGCTCATCAAATACCGTGATCGGAATCTCAAAGGTGGAGTACCCTTCCTCATTGACCGGAAGATACTTCTCTTCTCCCACCTTCATATAATCATAATTGGAGCTGCTCCACTGGATCCTTGCATAAGCTCTTCCATCCTTCACTATCAGGATCGCCGGTGAAGACACCGTGGATCTTCCGCCGCCTCCCTCCAGAGCCACATCAATGGCATACTCTCCGTCTTCCATCTCAATCAGCGCCGCCTCCGGTTTTGCGGCCTCCGCTGCCCTTCCTGATATGGGAAGCAGTACAAATACTGCAGTCAGCACCAGCAGCATCCTGCTCCAGCCTGTCATTCTCCTCTTCATACACAATTTCTCCGTTCATATAAATCTGCCCCCGCCTTTGACAGCGGGGGCTCGATTTTATCCATTCATTCTATTCTGCTTTCTCCGGATTGGATACACTGACCTTATGGTCATACCAGGTTCCCTTGGTTCCGATCAGCGCCAGATCAAATTCCTCATCCAAAGCCGGTACCGGAATATCAAAGCCATGAACCTCCTCCGTAATACCGTCACTGTAGGTAACGCTGTCGATCGTAGGCTCCAGAAGCTCTGCTCCTTCCTTTTGAGCATCCTCTGCCAGCCCCGGGAACAGATTCACAATATTCTTGGATGCCAGTGATACATGCATCACCATCCTGCCGTCCTTAACGGTCAGTGTTCCCTTCCCGTCACATGCTTCACTTACATGGAACATACTGCTGTCCGTATCGAACTCCGCCGTATAGACTCCGTCCTTCAGTGCCGGCGCCTCTTCCTCTGCCTCCTCTGAGGATGCCGTGTCAGCTGCTTCCGCACCGGAAGCCTCCTGCTGCACCGGGGCGTCCGCCGCATCGGAATCCGCTGCAGAGGAACAGCCGCTCACAAGAATACCGGCAGACAAAACCATGCACAGGAACAAAATGATCTTATTCTTCATGTTCCATACGATCTGAAAATGGGGCATTGTCCATATACCCGCCTCCAGCTCTCTGCCGCCCTGCAGCAGATGGTCCTGAATGATCCCGTAGACCGCCGTAAAGGGAATATCCGTGGAGCCGACGCTGATGGTGTATATAATGGAAAATAAAAGTGCCCCGCACAAAAACAGGAAGAGGAATACTCCCCATATTCCTCTCCCTCTGTCTGATGTTATTCGAAGCATTCCGGATACAGGAACTCTGCAATGGTCCTGCATGCGCTGGCGGCGCGCACGTCCTGCATAACGGATACCAGCGGGATGACCAGGATATTCTGGTTCTTCACAGCCGGAACCTCAGCCAGTGCCGGATTGCTGTTCAGGAACTCCATCTTCTCCTCTACGGTCTGTTTTCCGTAATCGTTGATGATGATCACATCCGGATTCGTCTGAACAATCGTCTCCACACTGGTATTGAACCACCGGGAATCTGCCATGCCTCTGGTAGCATTGATGCCGCCTGCAAGCTCGATCAGCTCTGCTGCCTTATCCTCAACCTTGAAGATCTTTCCCAGGTTCTCGATATCCTGATATACGTTCTCCACCGTCTCATCCTCAACGATGGTTCCGCTGATGGTCAGACAGTTGATCCCCTTGCTTTCCAGCTGCTCATAGGTTCCCCATGCAGTATCCTTGAACGCGCTGACCTGACCGATCACCAGGTCTGCTCCGGACGCTACCGCATTCTCATGGGACTTCTCAAGCTCCGGCACATCTCCCAGCTCATCCTGCAGCTCCTCCAGCGGCACCTCTGCCGGATTCGTCGCCACGTTCTTTGCCACAATACGGTCTGCCAGTCCCAGCATCGCCAGGTTCTCTGCAGAATACAGATTCGCGCAAAGCACCTTCTCCGGCATCTTCGTAAAGGTGACGGTTCTCTCTCCGTCCTGGATCGTGACGGTTCCGTAATCTCCTTCTGCTTCTGCGGAAGTCTCCTCCTCCGGGGCTTCCTCCTCTGTGCTTTCTTCCGTACTCTCCTCTGCGCTCTCCTCCACAGCTTCCTCCGTCTGTACAGGCGTCTCTGCGTTCTCTTCCTGTTTCTGTCCGCATGCGGTCAGAAGCATGCAGGATGCCACCAGAAGTGCCATCCACTGTTTGGTTCTTCTCATCTTTTTTTCTACTTTTTTCTTTTTGTAAAAATCAGGATGCCGCAGTGCGATCCATAGCGAAGCGTTTTTTATTCACAGAACATAATTTCCTGTGAATTAAAAAGTGCGTCCGGAATTCCGGACGCACTGATACTGTTCGTATACAGACATGCATCTATCTTCCCATCGAAAATAACACACCCCGGAAAAAGGCAGGTCTCCTGGCTCCGGCTCTTCCTCCCCGCTCTCCTTCTCAGCATCATGCCAATGGATATGAGCGGTTCGTCACCGTTACAGTAGCGTGGGCTGCCGCAGATTCTCACTGCGTTCCCTTTTGATCCTGACCCTTCCGGACACTGCACCGCCTCCGAAATTATCAGGAACCTGATCCCGTTTGATTTTTATGGGAGCATTATAGCATACCTGTCATACAGGTGCAGGTTCATTTTTGCCTCATACATGCACAAAAGCTGCCAAGGAAAGCAGCTTCGCACATTGATAGAGTTATTCATATGATTTATATAGGAGATTTGGGGTATCCCTTGATGACACTTTAGCATATGGTTATTTTTTTCACAAGCCGGGCGGGGGGTTATTTTTTCAAGAAAATTTTTCTCCCTTATTTCAGGCGCTTTTCAGTGATAAATCCCTGTTCGTATCCGTTATCCCCCCTTACCGGGTGAATGCCAGATGCCCTTTTGGTATCTGCATTTCCATAAACAAATAAGGGTATCGCTCCGCCATCTGACCTGACACTGAGTGATACCCCTTATTCTCACACTATTTTAAAAATCCATTTACGATCTGTTCCTCTGCCTCCTGCTCGGTCAGTCCAAGCGTCATCAGTTTGATCAGCTGCTCTCCTGCAATCTTGCCGATGGCTGCCTCATGGATCAGGCTGGCATCCAGATGATTCGCTTCCAGAGACGGAATTGCATTCACATGTCCCTGATCCATCAGGATCGCATCGCACTCCGTATGTCCGTAACACTCATTGTTGCCGCAGATCTTGGAGTTGAACACCTGTCTGGAGGAGCCCTTGGCAACGGAACGGGATACGACGTTTGCTGTAGAACCCGCACCATTTAAATCCACCTGGAAATTGGTCTCCGCGTACTGATCCTCATGGGTCATGATCTTCTCTTTGATGATCAGAGTCGCTCCGTCCTTCAGCTCTGCCTTTGTATCTCTGATCGTAGAATCCACACCCTTGATCTGCGTGGTCTCCATCTCCATATAGCCATTCTCATCTATATAAAGGATCGTAGTCGGGTTCAGGATCCTTTCACCGGTTCCCTCTCCCTCTCCGTAATGCTTCTCTACGTACTTTACTCTGGCATTTTTCCCAATGTGAAAGGTATGGATACCGTCATGCTCGGAGGTCTCAGCTCCGCCGCAATGGATACCGCAGCCCGCAACGATGGTCACATCCGCATCCTCGCCGATGAAAAAATCGTTGTAGACCAGATCCTTCAGTCCACTCTGGCTTACGATCACCGGAATATGTACGCTCTCATTCTTCGTACCCGGTTTAATGATGATATCGATGCCCGGTTTGTCTTCCTTGCTCACGATATCGATATTGGCAGTCGTATTCCTTCCGGAAAGTGTTCCGTTGGAACGAATATTATATGCGCCTTCCGGCACGCTGTGAAGGTCTGCCACCTTTTCCAGCATATGCATCTGTAACTGATCCATCTTCCTACATCCTCCCTCACTATACAACCTTGTTCATCAGCGTACTGCATGCCTCAGAAGAAGTCAGAAGCTCAGGCAGAACCTCTTCTCTGGTTCCCTGTGCCGTAACCTCTCCGTCAGCCAGAACAATGATCTTATCCGCTATATTCAGAATCCGCTCCTGATGGGAGATGATGATGATCGAACCATGGATCTTCTCTCTCATTCCTTCAAATACACGAATCAGGTTATTAAAGCTCCACAGGTCGATCCCTGCTTCCGGCTCATCAAAAAGGGACAGCTTCGTCCCTCTCGCCATGGTCATGGCGATCTCGATCCTCTTCAGTTCTCCGCCGGAAAGGGAAGCATTGACTTCACGGTTGATATAATCCTTCGCGCAGAGACCAACCTCTGACAGATATTTACATGCCCGGTTCAGGGACAGCGTCTCACCATGCGCCAGATTGATCAGATCCAGTACCGTCAGCCCTTTAAAACGCACCGGCTGCTGAAATGCAAAGCTGATTCCCTTCCTCGCCCTCTCCGTGATAGACAGATCGGTAATATCCTCCCCGTCAAGCAGAATCTTTCCAGATGTGGGCTTTATAATTCCGGCAATGACCTTTGCCAGAGTAGACTTGCCGCCGCCGTTGGGTCCGGTAATTGCCACAAAGCTGTCATCTATCTTCAAATTCACATGTTTCAGGATTCCCTTTGTCCCGGAATCTTCACTGACCTGATAACATATATCCTGTAATTCAAGCATCTCTTGCGCCTCCTATGTAACTGTAGATTATCCGCATCATTACGATTCTATGCAGGATTTCCCATTTCTATATAATAACAGCGCGCAAAATCTTTGGCAAGTCCTACTGTAGATATTCTCTTCTATTCCTCTGTTTTCTTTTCCTCACATTCCGCTTCTGCCTTCTTCTTTTTCTTCCGGCTGACCAAAAGTCCTGTCAGAGCACCTGCAAAAATCACTGCAAAGACTGCACCCGCTATGATCATCCAGTTTTCGACCCTGTCCAGTACGACCACATAGCCTGTGCTGCCCAGACCGGTCTCCACAGCCAGATAACTGCCGATCTTCTCTGCATTCCGGATATTTCCGGCATCTTCTGTTCCTGCTGTATCCGATGTCACCAGCAGACAGTCCGCCAGATACCTGTCATCCCGCACCCGCAGAGAAACTTTCTCCGGAAGCGCTTCCTCCTGTGAAAGCTCATAGACATAAACCTTCCTGATCTGATAGTGGGAGGACTTTTTCTGACTTTCCAGTATCGCCCTGATCTGTTCCTGTTCATCCGCCGATGCTTCCCGTACTGTGAATACAGAATCCGGGTAGAAATCTCCTCCCAGCAGAACTTCCGGATGTCCGGTATCCCCACCTGCCTCAAGAGACGGAATATAGGCTCTGTAAACAGCGTGCACCGTCACATTTCTGTGGATCGCTCCCAGGTCCTTTTTCTCCCAGTATGCGTATCCTCCCTCCTTTCCCTGAAGCTTCGGATAATCCTCGGGTGAAAGTCCCTCTCCATAGGCAAAGGTCTCCTGCCAGACAATTTCTTCCCCGTCCATAAAACGCACGGTAAATTTTCTGAAATTCTCCGGCATCTCCTTTAACTCCAGCATGGAAGCATAATCCACCGCAGACGCCTCCTGGGTTCTCGTCACACCATCCACAGCTCCGCAGCCATTATCCACAAAATAATTGCCCTCCACAGTTCCTTCTGCTTTTCCTGCAACTGCCCCGCTGGCACTTACCCAGGCATCCATATCCATGTAGGAACAGATGTAGCAGCCGCTGATATCCTCCGCCTTTCCTGCCGCACCGCCTGCATAGCCCTCTGCATCCAGTCCGCACAGTACATAACAGTCCCTGATCACCTTTTCAGACAAGCCGGCAATGCCTCCTGCGTAACGACCGTCCTCCGATATTACGTCTCCGTAATTTTCACTGCGGACAATGATGCCGTAGGCTGCCTTGCCCACAATACCGCCTGCATAATCATTTTTTACAGACACTTCTCCTGTATTCACACAGTCAAAGACAGCCGCGATCACATGTTTTGTGATACTGTCCTTTTCATCCCCGTCCTCTTTAGTTTCCTCCGTATTCAGCAGCCATCCTGTCACCTGCTCCTGACTGTCCTTCTGAATACTTCCTGCAATACCGCCGCCCTGGCTGTCCGAATAGATTTCTCCGTCATTGGTGCAGGAAACGATCTTTCCGTCTCCTGTTCCTTCCGAGGCAAGCTCTGACACATCCACATAAACTGTACGGTCTTCTATCCTCCCTTTCAGCTCATCCAGCCCATCAGAAACAGTTGCCCTGATGCTGTCAAACTGATCCTTGATCCGGTCAATACGGCTGCTCACTTCGTCCCAGTCCGCATCCAGAGTGTCACCTGCAGTATCCACCCGCTCCGTGATGCCGTCACCCTGTTCCTGCAGGTCTTCTCTCATGGTATCCAGCTCATCCCCCCAGTCATCCAGCTCATCCTGAAAGGTATCGGTCAGCTCATCCATGTGCCTGCCAATGCTCTGAAAATCCTGATGCAGCTTTTCCGCTTCACCGGGAATTCCCTCCAGAGCCTCCACAATGCCCTGCAGCTGAAGCTGTACATCCTCAGCCAGTGCCTTTAATTCCTCCATCGCCGCAGCTGCCTGGACTCCCAGCTGCCCGGATATATCTGCAGATTCTGTCACCGCTGAAAAGGACATCATCTGCATCTCTCCATCAGGAAGCGGCTCCTCCGGTTCTTCCGGCTCTTCCGGGATCTCGGGAGTCTCCGGGACTTCCGGTGCTTCCGGTTTCTCCGACTCTTCCGGCTCTTCCGGGGTCTCCGACTCTTCCGGCTCCTCTGACTCCTCCGGCGCTTCCGGTTCTTCTGACTCCTCTGCATCCGGATGATCTGCAATATAATTCTTCAGGCTGACGAGGGTCTGTTCCAGCTCTTTGATCTGTTCCTCATACTGAGCAAGCAGTTCCTCGAGCTGCTCCTTCTGTTCCCCGCCTGCTGCCTCCGCAAATGCACGAAGCTGACCGATCAGCTCCTGCATTCTTGCAATATCCTTCTCTATCTGATCCCGGTGTGCCTGGATCTTCTGCATGCCAAAATCATACTGCATGCCGTCAATGGTTCCCTTCAGACTGTCGATCTGGCTGCTGACAGCCTCTTTACTGTTCTCCGCCATATCCTCGTAATGATCCAGATATCCTCTCAGAGAACTCTTCAGAGATTTCAGCTGACCGGACAAAAGATCCACCTGCCCGGACAGATGATCTCCAAGTGTATCTCCTGCATTTCCCAGGTCATCCAGCATATCCGCCAGATCATCCAGCTGACCGGACAGCTCCTCTGAAATATCCCGGTCATAGGATACTGCTTCATAGGGGTCAAAATACCCCACGATGCCGCCCACATCCTTTCTTCCGTAGATCACCGCATGATTTTCACAGTAAGAGACCGCCCCGCTTTGGCGGCCCACGATGCCTCCGGCGGCATAGCCCAGATGCTCGTATCCTATGGTTCCCTCATTTATGCAGTAGGCGATCCTTCCGGAAGAGTTTCCTGCAATACCGCCCGTCTCATTGGCACGCTCATCCGCACTGAGCCCTGCCACTGCATGAGGAATAGAAATGGTAAGCGTTCCGTCTCCGTCCATCTCCTTTTTCACCTTCTGGCTGGTATTGATATTCCCAAGGTTGGTGCAGTCCGTGACAGTCCCTTCATTGCAGCCCACAATTCCTCCTGTGGCAAGCCTGCCATCCACAAGAGCCTCATTACCGGAGCGGGATATCGTTCCGCCCACCTCATTTTTTCCTGCAATTCCTCCTGTGGCAGTCTGACCGTTCAGCGTACCTTTACTGGTACAGTTTATGATCTTTCCCGCATTACTTCCGGCAAGGATACCTGTATTCTCCTGTTCCTCTCCGCCCAGGACCTCGCCTTCCACTTCCAGATTCCGCAGAACCCCATTGGCTCCCACATACCGGAACAATCCATAATCCGACATCTCCTCATTCAGCGAAATTCCTGTGATCCGATGTCCATTTCCATCAAAAGTACCATCCATCACCGGGACAAACCGATTTTCATATTCGCTCAGATCCAGATCACTGTCCAGCCGGAAGATCTTCCCGCCGGAAAATCCCTCTGTACGGCACTGCTCTGCCATCAGCAGAAAATCCTCTTCACTTTTGATCGGGATCACCTGCTGCCCGGTCTCATCTGCCAGCACAGTCATATCCGCCTGCGAAACAAAAAGAGTACACGCCAGCAGAAAAGCCAGGCCTCTCCACATATATTTTCCTGTTCTGCCCATCATTTCTTCTCCTCCCTGCAATGCATGATCTTTTTCCTCCTCCAGGTCTTCTGGATCAGATCATCAAAGATATACAAAAGCTGAGGAAGAATCAGCATGACCAGAACGATGGAGGTCAGGGTTCCGATACCAAGCGTCGTTCCCAAAGACGCAATGACCGAATTGGAGGTCACCTGACCGATGACAAATCCAGCCAGCGTCATGATGCTTCCCGATGTGATGATCGTAGCAAAGCTCTGATCCAGCGTCATGATGACCGCCTTCTTTTTATCCTCCATCGTCTTTCGGATCTCTGTATAGCGACTGGTGATCACGATCGCATAATCGATCGTCGCTCCCATCTGAATGGAGCTGACCACCAGATAACTCAAGAAGAACAGGGAGGAACCCGTCAGATACGGAACAGAAAAATTGATCCATATACTGCTCTGTATGGTTGCCACCAGGATCACAGGAATACTGTAGGACTGAAATGTGAAGAACAGAATGATCCCCACAAATACCGCTGTCATAATGCTGATCTTCATATTATCCGTACCAAAGGAACTGCTCAGATCATAATCACTGGTGGAATCTCCCACCACATAAACTTCATTATAATATTTCTGAGCAATCTCTCTCACCTGATCCACCACCCGGAAGGTATCCTCTCCTTCCACCGGACCGGACATGGTGAACAAAAGCCTTGCATATTCCTCTCCTTCCAGCTGTGCCCTTGCCTCCGAAACGCTCTTATGGAGAGTCTCTATATCCTCCGACAGATCCTCCGGCAGATCGAAGGTATCATTCTCTTCCTCTCCATAGAGGAAATCGATCATGGAAAGAAGCGGAACCTCAAACTCATCAATGGAGTTCAGAAATGCTCCGTACTTTTCTTCCTTCCAGGCATAGAACTTATAGAGCATGCGCACAGTACCGATATCCATATCCGCAACCTCGGAAAGCTCCTGCGGATTCAATGCGTCTGTCAGTACATACTGCTCATCCTCATCCACGGATATATTGGCAAGTCCAAGCGCCGCCTCCACCCGGTCCAGCTCCTCGATCTCTGAAAGGATCGCTGCCTCGCTCTCATAATCGCCCCTGGGAACAACGATCGCCATACTGTTGTCCAGCTCAAATTTGGATGAAATTGCCTTTTTTGAAGTCAAATATTCATTCATCCGGGCAGACTCCACAGAATTCACATCATATATGTAATTACACCTTCCCGACCAGATGACGGCAAAGAACACCAGCACCGCAAAAATGGGGATCGTAACCCTGCGGACGGAAATGACCATCTTTCCCCACAGGTAGATCTTCGGAACAAAGCTCCTGTGCATGGTGCGTGCGATGCTCTTCTCGAACATCATGATCAGCCCCGGCATAAAGCAGAATACGGACAGCATACTGAGAATGATCGCCTTGGTCAGTACCCGTCCCATATCCATACCGATCCCGAACTGCATGAACATCAGCGCCACCATACCTGCCACCGTAGTCAGAGAGCTGGATGCGATCTCGGGAATTCCCTTCTCCAGGGCACGCACCAGTGCTTCCCGTGTATCCACGCTGCCCCGTTCCTCCATGAAGCGGTGAAACATAATAATGGCATAATCGATCGCCAGCGCAAGCTGCAGGACTGTACCTACCGCATTGGTAATAAAGGAAATCTTACCGAAGATAAAGTTCGTTCCCATATTCAGCAGCGCAGCCATGGCAAATACCATCATAAAAATGGCAATCTCCATATAAGTGCCCGATGTAAACCAGAGCACCAGCGTAATGATCGCCACGGCGATCACCAGGATGACCTGCATCTCCTTCTCCAGATCCGCACTGTCATCCTTATCTACTGTGGTATAGAAAAAAGTGTCGTACCCGGAAAGCGCCTCCCGCACTTCCGCGATCGCATACTGGGCTTCCTCTTCATCCTCCTCCGTCTCAAAGGTAATACTGAACAGAGCCGAAAGATCATGATAGGAATCCTTCAGACTCTCTCCGTCTGTAATCTCCTCTTCTCCCTCATCCTCTTCATAAAAGCTGACCTCGGAGACACCTTTGATCTCTCTGAGCATATCTGCCGCCCGGCACGCCTGCTGATAACTGATGTTCTCGATCATCACCTTTGCCGTTCCGAAGGTCTGAAACTGTTCCTCCATCAGATCAACACCCTGACGGGTCTGTGTATCCTCCGGCAGATACTCCGTCAGCTCATTGACCACCTCTACCTTTGGTATCATAAAAAGACAGCCCACTGCGGCAGCCATGAACAATATCAGGAAAAACTTCCGTCTGTCCACAATGAACTCTGCAATCTTTCTCAAGCGATTCCCTCCTGTCTTCCTGTTACATCTGTAACTCAATTATACGTTCTCCGTATCATAATATAAGTTCAGAAAATGCACAAGAAGGCAGAAAGGTAATGTGACAGATCCCCCGGTTCTGTTTCTGAAATTTTTATAAAGAAATCCGTTTTCTCAGTACAGCTCTCTAAGCGCCATTTCCATAAGCTCCTCCGGTCTCTCCGGCATCCCTTTTTCCACCCAGAGACCGGTCAGAAAACAGAATTTCCCTGCTTCTCCGTAGATCCAGTAATCCAGCTTCTCCTCCTCCGCCTCCAGATGAAAAACCTCCTTCGCCAGATAGGTAAAATACTGCGCAAAGCAGCTGATCAGAATGTCGTAACATCCGGCATGAAATACACCCTCCACCAACCGATGATTTTCCTTTACCATATCGAAGCCTTCTCTTATGAAGGCGGCTTTATCCATCTTATCCAGACTTTGTATCCGCTCCAGAAATTTTCGGAACACCTCATTACAATTCTGGATCAGGATATCATCCTTGGACTTAAACATGCGGTAATAGGACATGCGGGACACCCCTGCCTTCTTCGCAATATCCGTAATGGTGATCTCATCATAGGGCATCTGCTCCATAAGCATCAAAAGCGCAGTAAAGATGCATTCCTTTGTCATGGTATTTCTCTGGATCTTTTTTTCTTCCGTCATATCCCTTTGTTCCTCCCGGGCTTCTTTTGCGCACATTATATGCTTTTTCCTTCCTTTTTTCAACCTTGCATCCCCCTGTACAGTGATGGTATGATGAAAAAAACAAATTTCAAGGAGGCAGCCATGCAGTCAACTCAAACAACCGATAACTATGCTCTGGTCTGTGCCCAGTGGCAGGAACGTTTCCTTTCTCTTGATCTCCAAAAGCTTCTGCAAAAGCTTCCGGGACTTCAGGACCAGGGGGAAATGCTTACCATAGACCTTTTCCATCGAACATACGGCATCCGTAAAGCCACGGGAGAGATCCTGTCTTTGGACAGTCAGACTCCCATTTCTCTTTTTACCAAACTGAATATCTATACACTGATCTGGTACTGCAGGGAACAGCCCTCCTTCGCGGATGACTGGGTTCCGTTCCGGGATCTGAAGAATGCGTCCCCCTATGGCCCTGCCTATCAGAGAACCGTCATAAACACCTTTACACGCACCTTCTCCGGACATACGGAAGCACTGATCTTTGCCTGCGAGAAACTGGGCGGTCAAAGACTTGACCATGGGGATGTGGGTTATCAGCTTCCCACCTTCCTATGTATTCCCATGCGCATCTTCTTCTGGGACGGTGACGAAGAATTCCCGGCACAGGCTAATTTTCTCTTTGACCGGAACTGCGTGGACTATATCCACGTGGAAAGCATCGTGACCATTGCCTCAGAATGTGTTACACGCCTGGCAGAGGAAGCCGGACTTAAATGCTCATGTGCGGTAACGTAATCACAGCGGGGAAAATTTTTGTGTCCATTTCAGCATGCGCAAATTATCAACGCACTGAAAATGAAACGCCTTATTGGAAGTTTTCTTCTGTTCCTAAAAAAGCCGAACGTCGAAAAGCAGGCGCATAACTCTTTGTAAAAGAGATAAACTTTTCCACGCTGCTGTTGACATACTTCCCCTTCAACCATACAATTCCGATTTCCTGTTCGATGTCAGGGTAGATTGGAATGCCGATGAATTCCGGAATATTTTTCAGAATCGTCGAGTAAAGACAGGCGCCGCCTAAATTATGTCTGATGAAGTTTTGAATCGTGTAGAGCTGACTGGCATGCATGATAATATTCGGTTTTATCCCTTTGCTTTCAAAGAGCGATTGAAACGTACGGTTCTGTACGGAATCAGTATTGTACATCATCATCGGTTCATCTTTCAGCATTTCTATTGTAACAAATTCCCTGTCTGCAAGATGATGTGCAGGGGACACACAAAAAACAAATTTATCTGACAGAATCCGATAAGAATTCAACTTATCAATTTCATAAAAATTCATATTTACAAGGGCCAGATCTAAAAGATCTTCCTGCACCAGATTTGCAGCGCGAATGGAACCGTATTCATACAGCGACACCGGAATATCAGGGTAACACTGCTTAAAGTTTATCAGCATATCAGGAAAGAAGATTGTGCTAAGCAGCGGCGGAATTCCGATGCGAATAGGGGAAATCTGCTTTCCGATATCAGTAAATTCGGAAGTTGCCTGCTTGATTTCTTCCAGCAATTTTAACGCTTTTTGATAGAACTGTTCTCCTTCTTTTGTGAGAGTCAGATGATTTTTTGTGTTGGAAAAAAGACTTACAGAAAACTCTTTTTCCAGTTCTTTGATTGCTTTTGAAATGGCAGGCGGAGTAACAAAAAGCTGCTGTGACGCCTGTGTGATGCTGTGATACTGACTGACTGCACAGAAATATTCTAACTGAGAAATCTTCATTTTCCTGAGCCTTTCTTAAAAAAATGAGCAATATTACTAAATTTAACTGTTTTTACATGACGATTATAGCATAGCTTTTATATAAAATGTATAAAAATTTGAATGCATTAACTTTTTTTTAGGATAACTTTACTTTTCGTGAATGTACAATTATACAAACAATTTATATAATAAAGCCAGAAACGAATGAAGCGGCCGTAATTATTCTTTTTGAAAAGTTTTATTAAGTATTTACAAAGGAAAATCAGAAAAAGGAATGGAGGAATAAAATGAGCCCGTCAGTATGTACTTTACTTTTTCTCCTTTTTGCAATCATCATGTTCGTCACAGAGAAGATTCCTTTGGGCGTAACTTCTATGATCGTCTGTATCGGACTGGTTGTAACAGGAATTTTAGATGTGGGCACTGCATTTTCAGGCTTTACTGACAACAACGTAATCTTATTTGTCGCCATGTTCATTGTAGGCGGCGCACTTTTTGAAACCGGTATGGCAAATAAAATCGGAGGGATTGTTACCCGTTTTGCCAAGACCGAGCGTATGCTGATTATCGCAATTATGGTAATCGTCGGTCTTATGAGCGGTGTGCTTTCCAACACCGGTACGGCAGCTGTACTGATTCCGGTTGTGATCGGAATTGCAGCAAAATCCGGTTACAGAAGATCCAGATTGCTCATGCCTCTTGTATTTGCGGCGGCAATGGGCGGAAATCTTTCCCTTATCGGTGCTCCGGGAAATATGATCGCCCAGAGCGCACTGGAAAAAATCGACTTGAAGTTCGGATTCTTTGAATATGCTATCGTAGGACTTCCGATTTTGATTGCAGGAATTGTTTTCTACGCAACTGCAGGATACAAATTGCTTCCGAATCATGAGGATACCGATGACGGAGCATTTAACATGGAAAAAGATTTCAGCAATGTTCCAAAATGGAAACAGTGGCTGTCACTGATCATCCTGGTCCTTACCTTATTAGCGATGATTTTTGAAGATCAGATTGGAATTCCGCTGTGTATATCAGGTTCAATCGGGGCTCTGCTGCTGATTTTAACAGGTGTGATTTCAGAGAAAGATGCATTAAAATCCATTGACCTGAAAACAATTTTTCTCTTCGGCGGAACCCTTTCCCTTGCGTCCGCGCTGCAGGAAACCGACGCAGGAACATTAATCGCTAATAAGGTAATCGGAGCACTGGGAGAGAATCCTTCCCCGTATATTCTTACCCTGGTCGTATTCCTCCTGTGCTGTGTATTGACAAACTTTATGTCCAATACGGCGACAACTGCCTTGATGGTGCCTATTTGTCTGTCCATCGCACAGGGAATGGGAGCAGATCCGAGAGCAGTGCTCATGGCCTGTGTAATCGGCGGCTCATGTGCATATGCAACGCCTATCGGAATGCCGGCAAATACAATGGTTATAGGCGCCGGAGGATATACGTTCATGGATTACGTGAAAGCAGGATTCCCGCTGATTATCATTGCAACGATTGTCAGTATGATCGTTCTGCCCATTGCATTTCCGTTCTTCCCGTAATAAGGGCATAATAAGACCGAAATAAGGGCGGATGCAGAAGAAAAAATAACCGGAAGATTTAAAGTTGACAGAGCAGGAAGGAGATTAAAATGGATAAGAAACAACAAGAACAGTTTACCTCATATATGGCAAACTTCGTATCACACATCGCGAAAGTATTGCCGGATGATATTATTGAAAAATTGGATGAACTTGCAGATAAGGAGGACAGCCCGCTTTCCAAAGTCATTTATCAAACAATGAAAAGAAATCAGAAGCTGGCGAAGGAACTGAACAGACCAAGCTGTCAGGATACGGGCGTATTGCAGTTCTGGGTAAAATGCGGAACAAACTTTCCGCTGATCGGGGAATTAGAGCCTTTGTTAAAAAAGGCAGTAGAAAAAGCTACTTTTGAAGCGCCTCTTCGTCATAACAGCGTGGAAACCTTTGATGAATACAACACCGGAAAAAATGTAGGAAAAGGAACTCCCACTGTTTTCTGGGATATTGTTCCTGACAGTGACAAGTGTGAAATCTATTCTTATATGGCAGGCGGCGGATGTACCCTTCCCGGAAAAGCGATGGTATTAATGCCCGGCGCCGGATATGAGGGAGTAACAAAATTTGTAATGGATGTTATGACATCCTACGGATTGAATGCATGTCCTCCGCTGCTGGTGGGCGTGGGTGTGGCAACCTCTATTGAAACGGCAGCGCTGCTTTCTAAAAAAGCATTGATGAGACCGCTGGGTTCTCATAGCGAGAATGAAAGAGCGGCGTACATGGAAAAACTACTGGAAGACGGCATCAATGCAATCGGCTTAGGTCCACAGGGAATGGGCGGAAAGTATTCCGTTATGGGCGTACATATTGAAAATACGGCAAGACATCCTTCCACAATCGGCGTGGCGGTAAATGTAGGCTGCTGGTCACACAGAAGGGGACATATTGTTTTTGATAAGGATCTGAATTACACAATCACAACACATTCGGGGGTGACGTTATAATGGTAGAAATGAAAGATGGAAAGAAAATTTTGACAACACCGATTTCAGCAGAAGATTTAGCGGATATTCATATTGGAGATATCATTTATCTGAACGGAAGCATGACCACTTGCAGAGATGTTGCACATCGCCGTCTGGTAGAGGCGGGGCGGGAATTGCCGGTAGACATCAGAGACGCTGCCATATTCCATGCAGGACCAATTATCCGGCCGTTGAACAATGATAAATATGAAATGGTTTCTGTTGGCCCGACAACCAGCATGAGAATGGAGAAGTTTGAAAAAGAATTTGTGGAAAAGACCGGGGTTAAGGTAATCATCGGCAAAGGTGGAATGGGACCCAACACAGAATATGCCTGTAAAAATTATAGGGCAATCCATTGCGTATTCCCCGCCGGAAATGCCGTTGTCGCAGCAACAGAAGTAGAAGAAATCGTAGATGCACAGTGGAAAGATCTGGGGATGCCGGAAACCTTATGGCACTGCAGGGTAAAGGAGTTCGGACCTTTAATCGTATCCATTGACACCGAAGGCAGAAATCTTTTCGAGGAAAACAAAGTAATTTTCAATGAAAGAAAAGAGAAAGCAATAGATGAGATTTGCAAACATGTAGGTTTCATCAAATAATTACGAAAAAACAAACCAAATTTTTGTCAAAGAATGAAGGGGCATTGCAAACCAGGTGAGTAATCACCTATAGAGCAGTGCTCCATTTTTGTACTCCAAAAAAGAAAACGGACTCAGAAGAGCCCGCAATCCATGGTATAACAAATTATGTCGAGTAAATTAAAATACCATAGGAATTATACCGAATTTGGCGAACCTTACCAACTGGTTTTGCCATTAAATTTAGAAGGTTTGGTTCCTGATGATGATTCTGTTCGACGCCTACGCTTATTCTCAAAACATTTATTCTTCAAGAAAAATCGAAACGCCCTCTTGTTTGCGATGAAAACCGGCTAAGAAGAATATAGTGGAATTATATAAAAAACCTCTTGCACTCCTTCCTGTAATATGCTATCATTCTCATATGAATATATGTTCAAATGTTTAATGAGTTGTGGAGGATATTATGGACAGAGAATTATCACTGAAACATCCGAATAGAAAAATATACCTGCTGGAGAATCTGGGCTGTGCCAACTGTGCAGCCAAGATGGAGAAGCGGATCAACGAACTGGAAGAGGTGCAAAGCGCGACGATCACCTTTGCAACCAGACAGCTGCGGGTCACTGCAGATCAGTATGAGGGGCTGCTGCCCAGACTTCAGTCCATCTGCTCTTCCATCGAATCAGAGGTCATTGTAAAGGAAAAGGTATCCACACGCAGGAAGTCTGCCGGACAAAATGAGAATCATACCCACGGACATTCTGAAGAGAAGAAGGATCTTTTCTGCATCAGCGCAGGTATTGTCCTTTTTGCAGGGATGCTTTTGACAGAGCATATGGGAGGACCGGCAGCTGTCATTCTCCTGCTGGCTGTCGCCGCCTATGTGATCCTGGGCGGCGAGATCGTCCTGACCGCAGGGAAGAATCTCATAAAAGGACAGATCTTTGACGAAAATTTCCTGATGAGTATCGCTACCCTGGGTGCCTTTGTCATCTCTGAATACCCGGAGGCAGTAGGTGTTATGCTCTTTTATCGGATCGGAGAATATTTTGAACACCGGGCAGTGGAACGAAGCAGAAGTCAGATCATGAATGCGGCGGATATGCGTCCGGAAACCGTTAATCTTCTGATCAACGATGAGGTCCATGTAACAGATGCAGAGGAAGCGCAGCCCGGAGATCTTCTCCTGATCCGTCCCGGTGACCGGATCCCGCTGGACGGTATCGTTGTGGAGGGTGAGAGCCGGATCGACACCTCTCCCCTTACCGGCGAGCCGGTTCCGGTCCATGTATCTGCAGGGACGGAGGTTCTGTCCGGCTGCGTCAACGCCTCAGGGCAGCTGAAGCTTCAAGTACAGAAACCGCTGGAGGAATCCATGGTCACCCGTATTCTGGACTCTGTGGAAAATGCAGCCGCAAGCAAACCGAAGGTGGACCGTTTCATCACCCGTTTTGCCCGCATCTACACCCCCATCGTGGTGCTTCTGGCAGCAGGCACCGCCCTTCTTCCTCCCCTCCTTGCCGGAGGTGACTGGAATTACTGGATCTATACAGCCCTTACCTTCCTGGTTATGAGCTGCCCCTGCGCACTGGTTTTAAGTGTTCCTCTTGCCTTTTTCTCCGGTATCGGCGCCGGTTCCCGCAAGGGTATCCTCTTTAAGGGCGGAGTCGCACTGGAAGCTCTGAGCAAGGTCCGTGCGGTTGTCATGGATAAGACAGGAACCATCACTCAGGGAAATTTCGTCCTGCAGAAGGCAATCTCCACCGGAACGGTTACAGAAGAGGAGCTGCTCCGGATCACGGCAAGCTGTGAGCAGATATCCACTCACCCGATTGCGAACAGTATTGTAGCTGCGGCACAGGAGCAGGGGCTGACCCTTCAGAAGCCTTCTATTTTAAAGGAGATCGCCGGAGAAGGCATCCTTGCGGTCATGGACGGTCAGGTGATCCTGTGCGGCAACCGAAAGCTGATGGAACACCATATGATCAACCTTTCTTCCTATAAAAACGATACCTTCGGCACTGAGGTACTGGTTGCCATCGAGGGTGTTTATGCCGGATGCATGGTCATCTCTGATACGATCAAAGCCGATGCCGCACCAGCCATTGCTTCCCTGAAAAAAGGAAACATCATCACAGCCATGCTGACCGGAGACGCGCAGAACAGCGCCCAGGCAGTGGCAGATGAACTTGGAATCGATGAAGTACATGCCCGGCTGCTGCCCCAGGATAAGCTGACGGAGCTTCAAAAGCTCCGCAGTAAATATGAATCTGTCATGTTTGTAGGCGACGGGATCAATGATGCTCCCGTACTGGCAGGCGCAGATGTGGGTGCCGCAATGGGAAGCGGCGCAGACGCTGCCATCGAGGCAGCGGATGTGGTCTTCATGACCTCCAATATGACAGCGATTCCGGAATCCATCCGGATCGCCAGAAACGCAGTCCGCATCTCCTGGCAGAATATCACCTTCGCACTGGCTGTGAAAATATTTGTCATGATCCTTGGTCTGTGCGGACTCGCCTCCATGTGGCTGGCTGTATTCGCAGACACCGGAGTTGCCATGCTCTGTGTGCTGAACTCTATCCGGATCCTTTATAAAAAATAATCAGCATACAAAAACGCCCGTATGGTCCTGAGGGAACAGCTTCCCCCGGCTCATACGGGTATTTTATATGGTTAGAAACTTGTTTTAGAGAATGTCGATATACTCTCCTGCCAGTGCCTTATTCATGCTTCTTACGGCACAGAACTTACCGCACATACTGCAGGTATCGCTGTGATCCTCCTCCGGGCTTCTGCTGTCACGGATCGCCCTGGCTGTCTCCGGATCCATGGCACACTCAAACTGTGCATCCCAGTCCAGTCTTCTTCTGGCGTCCGCCATCTGATCGTCAATATCTCTTGCTCCCGGAATCCCCTTCGCAATATCCGCTGCATGAGCTGCGATCTTGGAAGCGATGATACCCTGCTTTACATCCTCCACATTGGGCAGTGCCAGATGCTCTGCCGGCGTTACATAGCAGAGGAATGCCGCACCGCTCATAGCTGCCACGGCACCTCCGATGGCTCCTGTAATATGGTCATAGCCCGGTGCAATGTCTGTTACCAGAGGTCCTAACACATAGAAGGGCGCACCCATACAGATGCTCTTCTGTACTTCCATATTTGCAGCCACCTGATTCAGAGGCATGTGTCCCGGTCCCTCAACCATAACCTGTACATTGTGATCCCATGCACGCTTGGTCAGCTCTCCCAGGCGTACCAGCTCCTCGATCTGGCACACATCCGTTGCATCCGCCAGGCATCCCGGACGGCAGGCATCTCCGAGAGAAATGGTCACATCATGCTCCTCGCAGATATCCAGAATCTCGTCATAATATTCATAGAACGGATTCTCCTCTCCGGTCATGCTCATCCAGGCGAACACAAGGCTTCCTCCACGGCTGACAATATTCATTTTTCTCTTGTGCCTGCGGATCTGCTCAATGGTCTTTCTGGTGATTCCGCAGTGCAGAGTAACAAAATCCACTCCGTCCTCCGCATGGAGACGTACCACATCCACAAAATCCTTTGCCGTCAGAGTCGCCAGGTCTCTCTGATAATGGATCACGCTGTCATATACCGGTACCGTTCCGATCATGACCGGGCATTCCTTTGTCAGCTTCTGACGGAAGGGCTGGGTATTGCCATGGCTGGACAGATCCATGATCGCCTCTGCGCCCAGATCTACCGCACTCATAACCTTCTGCATCTCGATATCATAATCCTTGCAGTCTCTGGACACGCCCAGATTCACATTTACCTTGGTGCGCAGCATGCTTCCCACACCCTCCGGGTCCAGACAGGTATGATGCTTGTTGGCACAGATCGCCACTTTACCCTCTGCGACCAGCTTCATAAGCTGCTCCACCGGCATGTGCTCCTTCTTTGCCACCGTCTCGATCTGAGGGGTCACGATCCCTTTTCTTGCTGCATCCATCTGTGTTGTATAAGTGTTCATTTTTCTTCCTCCTTTATTCTATAACGATTCCATTCCAAACTTTTCTTCTCTTCAGCCCAGACGAAATACATGGTTCATCGGACCGGAGCCCTTTCCCAGATCAAGCTGTGCCGAAAGAGCTCCGGACAGGTATTCCTTCGCCTGGCGCACCGCATCCTCCAGCGATAAGCCCAGGGCAAGATTACTTGCGATCGCACTTGACAGGGTACAGCCTGTCCCGTGGGTATTCGGATTGTCGATCCTGCGTCCTTCCATCCATACCGCTCCCTGATCACTGTATAACAGGTCATTGGCATCATTTACCCGGTGACCTCCTTTACAGAGCACTGCACAGTGATATTTCTCATATAACCACTGGGCCGCCCGCTCCATGCCTTCCGCATCCCGGATCTCCATACCGGTCAGCACCTCTGCCTCCGGAATATTGGGCGTGATGACCTCCGCCAGCGGGAAAAGCTCCGCCTGCATAACAAGTGCCGCATCCTCCTGCATAAGTCTGGAGCCGCTGGTGGATACCATGACCGGATCCAGCACAATATGTCCTGCCTTATACGTTCTCAGCCTGTCCGCCGTCACCTTCATCAGTCCGCCGGACGAAAGCATCCCGATCTTGACCGCATCCGGAAAAATGTCCGTAAATATACAGTCCAGCTGATTTCCCAGAAATTCCGGAGTGACCTCCATAATTCCATAGACTCCTGTAGTATTCTGAGCGGTCAGAGCTGCCACCGCACTCATGGCATACACTCCGTGAGCCGTCATGGTCTTGATGTCCGCCTGGATTCCAGCTCCTCCGCTGGAATCACTTCCGGCGATCGTCAATGCTGTTCTCATTTCCTCTCTCCTTTCAAAAGCTCCAGAAACTCCTTTGCCGCAGCCGTCTTGTCAGCCGCTCCAAACAGTGCGCTGATCACAGCCACCCCATCCATACCGGTTCCCAAAAGCTGCTTCACATTTTCCCGGTTGATTCCTCCAATTGCCACCACCGGAATGGACACAGCGCGGCAGATTGCCCTTAACTCCTCTTTAGACAGGGTAGTCACATCCGTCTTGGTCGTACTTCCAAACACTGCCCCGCAGCCGATATAATCTGCGCCTGCCCGCTCCGCAGCCAGCGCCTCCTCCACATTGTGGGCACTTCCGCCGATGATAAATCCGTCACCCAGATAAGCTCTCGCCTTCTCGATCCCCATATCGGAAAGTCCCACATGCACACCGTCTGCTCCCGACTGCTTTGCAATATCCACCCGGTCATTGATGATGAGCGGCACCTCATAACGTCCGCACAGTTCCTTCAATTCCAGCGCTTCCTGAAGAAACAGTTCATCATCTGCTTCCTTTTCCCGAAGCTGTACACAGGTAACGCCTGCCTTTAACAGCTCCTCCACCGGCTCTGAAAGCCGCTCTCCCGGGCGGAGCCAGCTCCGGTCCGTGACCGCATACAGGGTCATTGCCTTTGCCTCTATCTTCATTCCTGTTCCACCTTTCTTCCGCTGCAGCACTCCTCCAGCGCATCGAACAAATGCCTGTGGAAGCTGCCGATTCCTCCATATTCTCTGTCCGTGCGGCTTCCTGCCAGTTCGGAGCTCTCCTTCCAGAGAGCGCCTGCCTCACATGCCGCCTCATAGGGCGGCAGACCCGCACCTGCGAACAGGGCACACAATGCTGACAGCATACATCCGCTGCCGGTGATCCGTGCCATCCTTTGATCACCTCCATGCAGGAGTTCAAAGCCTCTGCCGTCGGACACCACATCCACTTCTCCGCTTACAAGGGCGGCACAGTCATATGCCTGAGCCAGCCGTCCTGCAAGATGACGCTGCTCCTGCTCCGATACTGCAATACCGCTCTCCACGCCGCCTGACCGGATACCAGCTTCCCGGGTGGATACTTCTCCCCGCATCCCCAGAAGTATATACGCCTCCTCCTGATTGCAGCGGATAATGGACGGGCGGATCTCACTTAACAGTCTTTGGATCCCACTCCTTCGGAACCGGCTTGCCCCTGCTCCTACCGGATCCAGCACCACCGGATGGGCAAGCTTTGCCGCCCTTCTGCCTGCAAGGATACAGGCTTCCCATTTCTCCTGGTCGGGAACTCCCGTATTCAGAAGCGTCGCATGACAGATTTCCGTGATCTCTGCCGCCTCTTCGGGTGACTGCGCCATGATCGCACTGCCTCCCGCCGCCAGCAGCAGGTTCGCCATATCCTGCATGGTGACCGGATTCGTCAGACAATGGACTCTGGGCGATCTCTCCCGAAGCCGTTCCGCCAGCTCTTTTCTGTCCATCATTTATCTCACTCCCTGAAGCTGACCAAGCACGCCGCCCTTTTCCATAACCGTGATCAGCCCAAAAGCAAGGATACTGCCTGCCACTGTGGAAATCAGAAACGGCACCACATAGACAAACAGCCCCGCAGGCTCTCCTCCCATAAGAAGCTTTGCCACCGGATAAGCCGCGATCCCTCCAAGGATCCCTGTTCCCAGTGACTCTGCCGCACAGGTCAGCGACAGCTTTCTGCTGCCTGCATAGACAAGACCGCAGCACAGTGCCCCTACCATACTTCCCGGAAACGCCATCAGGCTTCCAAGTCCCATCAGGTTGCGGAGCAGACTGGCACAAAAGGCAATTCCCGTTCCCCACCAGGGACCAAGCGTTACTGCCGCCAGCACATTGACCATATGCTGTACCGGAGCACATTTACTGCCTGCCACCGGGAAGCTCAGCAGACTTCCTGCCACGGCTGCCGCCACCAGCACCCCTGCCAGCGCCAGCCTCCTCGTTGTATCCTGTTGTTTCATTACTTCCTGTCTCCTTTCTGTCTTCGGATCTCTGCCATAAAAAGAATCCCGTCTGCGGGATTCTCCGCCTGCGGCGGGTCGCAAAGCGACATAATTCCGGTCCGCCGCAGTGCGATCCATAGCGGAGCGTTTTTTAATTCACAGGACGTAATTTCCTGTGAATTAAAAAAGAGATGCGCGCAGGCATCTCTCCATTCTCTGAGCATATACGGTCCTCCGTACAAAAAAAGAGATACCGCAGGTATCTCTTCACATCACTCATCCTTGTCCCTACGTTGGCATTATCCAAATCAGGTTGTGGGTCAAAGCAATTCAGCTTCCTCTCAGCCAGCTTCCAGCCAGCTCCCCATCTCCATATATTTTCTAAGGGTTATTATAATGCGGAAGGAATTTTTTTGCAACTATAAATTTCCCAAAGTTTTCATTTAACTGCTATTCATACCGGACCGTCAGTTCTTCTCCGTCACACACGGTCACCGCCGTCTGACCGGATGTATCCCATACGGGAATCCCCCGTTCCTCTAAAAGCTTCAGGGTCTTCTCCTCCGCCGGTTCTTCCACTGAACAGCAGATCACTGCTGCCGAGGGCATTGCCGCATCCAGAAGCTCCTTTAAACTCTTCTGATATTCCCCGTGATGAGGCATCTTGATCCAGTCACAGCTCCAGTCTTCCTCCTGCGCAAGCATCTGAGCGATCCTTTCCTTCTCAATATCCCCGGTAAAAAGAAAGCTTTTCGTCCCGTAGGTCAGTTTCATCACCAGCGACAGATCGTTGTCGTATTCCTTACCCTTTTCCTGCTTTTTGGCAATCAGCGCTTCCGGATCAGCCGCCGGATAAATGACCAGCTCCATCTCTCCCACAGAAAGAGACATCTGCTCCGACAGCCTCTTCATATCCGGATGCCCCTGGAGGCTCTCCATGAATTCCCCGTATTCCGGCCGGTCTCCCTCATAGTCCGGCATACAGACAGAAGCCACCTCCATATGCTCCATCAAGTATGCTGCGCCGCCCACATGGTCCTTATCAAAATGTGTCACCAGAAGAAGGTCCACCCGGCTGATTCCCTGACTTTTCAGTTCCTGTACAAGTGCATCTCCGTCGTCCTTTTCTCCTGTATCTACCACAATGGTCTGTTCCTCTGTCCGGATCAGTATACAGTCCGCCTTTCCCACCGGAAGCGCCGTGATCATCAGTCCGCCCTCCGGTTCGGGAGCTGTATCCGTCCCCTGTACCCATACCCAAAAATTAAGAAGAATAACTCCCATCAATACAGCCGGAATCAATCGTCTCTTCAGCATCATTTCCGCATCTCCTTCCTATCCCTGCAGATCCACCAAAACCGGCTCGTGTCCGACTGCGGGAAGGAATTTATTCCAGATATCCGCACTGTTGATACGAAGGCTGCTGGTATTGACGCAGGGGTGACAGCCGAATACCTCCTCCTCATATACCTGACGGTCGATCACCAGCTGCACCCGGTTTTCCGGATCATTCATAAGCCCCATGATACTGACAGACCCCGGCGTCAGATCCAAAAGCTCCTCTAAAAGCTCCGGGCTTCCAAAGGACAGACGGGGTGACTGAATCTGCCTGCAGAAATCCTTGGTCACGAACCGCTTCTTCCCCGGCATCAGCAGCAGATAAAATTTCGTCTTCTGGCTGTTGGTCAGAAACAGATTTTTACAGATCTCGATCCCCAGAAGCGCATCCACTCCCTGGCATGCCTCCACCGTCATCGCCGCCTCATGATCCACTCTCTGATACCGGATCCCCAGATGATCCAGAAGATCATACACTTTAAGCTCCTTCTCGGATCTTCCCTCCGGATCTGCGGGTCTTCCTTCATATATATGGTTGTCTATCCTTAACATCTTTTAATCCTCTTTTTCTGCATTTCATTTTGTATTAAAGATTTTTTTCAATCTGTTCTTTCAGCCACCAGATTGCAATGCCAATATAGGGTGTTTTGGGATCCGTTTCACTCTCCCACATATGTAGCAGTTCCATACAATTTTGACGCAAATCACCTTCCTGACTCAGCAAATCTGCTTGAATCATATCCAGCACCGCTTTTCGGTTCTGAGGGATAGCCCTCTTTATCTGATAGCCCCTGTTCCTCCGCATATTTCTTTAATTCATCCAATTCAGGAGGTGCGGGCTGTTTTTCTATGAAAATCATTTCCCCCTCCTGAACTTCAGTAATTTTAATTTCACATTGCAGCCCACAATTTCAGAATCGTCCTCTCCAATCATACCCTTCAGCTGTCCCAGCGTTTCTTCTGCATCCACTACATTTTCCTCGTCAATAAAACGATAAAACTGCTGAAATAATCTCTTAATTTCTACCGGACGCTCCGAAGAATGCATGATACCGCTGATAATAGTATTCGTATCCTTCCCATGCACCTCGCCGGAAGGCTCATATGCCCTGCCGCCATCAAGCATAACAATATTTTCACTCTTTACCGTACTGATCACTGCCGGAGCGTGGGTACTGACAATCAACTGAACTTTGGGGAAAATTTCCCTTAAGTCGTCTATAATTCTCTGCTGCCAAGTAGGATGCAAATGCAAATCAATTTCATCGATCAAAATAATCCCGTCCGTTTCTTTGCAGACGTTTCCTAGAAGCTGCGGATTCAGCACCGCCATACGATACGCTATATCCGCCACCAGGCTGATGGTACTCTTATAACCATCGCTCAGCTGGTTTATTGGCATCCGCATCCATTTTCCTGACTCATCACGGTAAGCAACCTCTAATTCTTTGGTTCCTACATTGTACTGCATTTTGACATCTTCACTGCCGGTAATTTTCTTATAACAAGTTTCCATTGCGGAATAGACTGCTTCCAGTTCAGGAATTCCTCCCAGATCCAACTCCTGATTCTGGTATTTCTGGATTGTCATTTTGGAAAACCAGTTCATCATCAATTTAATATTCGCTGTTCCATCCACGCAGTTTATATAACCATTCATCCGATTATTCGTTTCAAAAATATCACTTTGCTTTTCCCGATGATAATCCCACAAACGTCCCGTACCATAATACGCAATGACAGGCAATATCAGATCAGCATCTCCATCTCTCAAATGCTTCTGAAAACGGATTCCCAAGTCAATCATTTCATTCGCCTTACCCATGGTTGTACTGCCTGTTGATTTATTTAAACTTCGTTCCCATTGGAGAGTTCCGGATTTTACCACTGCTTCGGCTTCAACTGTAACCGGATACTGTGGCTGGATATCTTTGGTACTGCCCATAGAAAAGGATCTTAAACGAGCCTGACTTTTATCAATACTTCGTCCGGATAATCCATCCATTTTTACAAATATTGTACTGATCGCAATGGCAATTCCCTCCATAATTGATGTTTTACCAGAACCATTCGCACCAACAAGCACTGTCAGATCAGGATGAAAATCAATCTCTATCTGATCAAAACATCTAAAATTTTTAAGAGTCAGCTTCTGAATATGCATTTTCTCACCTCTTCCATATGATTGAGACCGGGACAATCTTAACATTACATACTATTCTGTCATCCAATCCCATATCTATACCAACCTTTGTCAAATCACATTTTAATCAGAATACCACAAGAATGTACTTTTAACAATCATCGTAAATGGTAATCCGATATTCTTTTCTCTTGACATTATCGATATTCGATATTATAATTCAATTATCGAATATCGATAATAGTACAGAAAGGAGCACATACATGGCACGGGAACAATTTCAGAGTCTGAGCGAGCAGATGTATTATATTCTGCTTGCACTGTGGGAGCCTCAGTGCGGAGCCGATATTGCACGGCAGGTGGTATCTCTGTCCGACGGACGGATGCAGATCGGACCAGGGACGCTCTACACCCTGCTGGCGCGCTTTGAGGAACAGGATATGATCCGGCAGACGGGAAGCGAAGGACGCCGGCGCTACTACGTGATCACGGACAAGGGCAAGCACATGCTCCGTACCGAATACCGCCGTCTGGAGACACTGATCCGGGACGGCTTCCCCTATCTGCATGACAAAACGGGAGGTTATGAAAATGAGTAAAAAACGTACATTTGCATTTTATCAGGTCTACGAAAATGATGCCCTGAAAGCCTATCTGGAGGATATGGCGTTAAAGGGCTGGAAGCTTGTCAAGATTGGAAGCCTGCTGCTCACCTTTGAGTCCTGCGAGCCCCATCCCATTCGATACTGTGTGGAGGTGATGGAGAAGGCAAGCGCCTATGCCTCCAATCAGACGCTGCCCCTTAAACGCTACCGGGAATTCTGTCAGGATGCGGGCTGGAGCTATCTGGGAACCAACGGATTCCTGCATGTTTTCTATACGGAAGATATGAACGCTGTTCCTGTGGAGACCGACCATGAAGAACGCTACGAGCGCATCTGCCGCGCCTGCAACGGAACGGTCTGGCAGACGGTCATCCTCTTTATGCTTCTCTCTGCCATGAATCTGTACAGTGCCTGGCAAAAGGGAAGTCTGTTAAACTCCCAGGGGGTATCGATCCTGCTTCTGATGACAGCAGCTCTCTGGTATGCAGGCGGCTTTCTCCGCTGGAGACACCGGGCAAAAAGGACGCTCCGGGAGAACCACACGCTTCCTGTCCTCAATTACCGGACAATCCGCAGAGTCAATTACCTCTTTACCGGAGGAATCCTTCTGTTCTGCATCGCTATTTGGGGTTCTGCAATGATCGGTTCCAGCTCCAATGCTTTGTATGTCATGCTGATCTACCTGGCAGTCTTTGCTTTGCTTATGCTTTTCTTCTCCGTCCTCATCCACTGGCTGCGGGAGAAAAAGACCTTCAGCAGACGGACAAATATCCTGATCTACTGGGGAATCGGTCTGTTTTTGATCCTTTTGATCACCCTGGGAGGCGGATATCTGCTCCTGCGCAGCATGCAGCTTCGTTATTAAGCAAAGACTCCTATTTTCCTCTGGATTTTACCGGGGAAATCTGCTAGAATGAAGAGGGTGATGTTATGAATACAAGAGATAAAAGAAAATCAAACTCTTCTAAGAAAACTTCCGGTCAAAAGCCGGTACAGCATACAAATACAAAGGGGACACAAGTACGTACGGCAAAGCCCTCTGCGGACCGTGCAGACCGGCGCCGGCAGACTGCAAAGCGCCGCCGGATGCAGGAGGAACGGAAGAAGCGTCAGCTTCTCTACCTGCTTCAGGGCGTCTTCCTGGGACTGTGCATTGCACTGCTGCTTTTCAGTATATGGAAGCTTGCCTCCATATTCCTTGGTTACCGCTCGGGTGACAAGGAATATGAGGAATTGAGAGAGCAGTATGTACTGGAGGAACCGATCTCTCCTGAGGAAGTGGAGATCACGCCTCCCTCTGAAGAAGGGGATACCGAAGAAGAACCGGCGGCTCTGGTCCCCATGACCAGGATCGACCTTGCTTCCCTGCAGAGTCTTAACTCAGAAGCAGTGGGATGGATCGAGATTCCGGGCACGGTACTGAGCTATCCGATGGTACATACGACAGATAACTCCTATTATCTGAACCATACGTTCCGCAAGGAGAATAACAAGTCGGGCAGCATCTTCATCGAGACCTCCAACAAGGAGGATTTCAGCGACCTGCACACCATCATCTATGGTCACAACATGAAGGACGGCTCCATGTTTGCCGGGCTGAAGAACTACACCTCCGAGGAATATTACAAGTCCAATCCTTACATCTATGTGGATCTGGCGGACGGTGCTCACTGCTATGAGATCTTCTCCTGCCACGAGGCGGATGTGACGGATATTTCCTACACCATCGGTTATGCGGCAGATGAGATATACGCATCCTTCCTGGATACGCTCAAGGTTTCCTCTCTGTACGACACCGGAGTTGAGGCAGGCATCGAGGATTCGGTCATTACACTGTCCACCTGTACCAGCAGCGGCAAAAACCGTTTTGTAGTTCACGCAAAGAAACTGTACTGATATTTACGGGTATCGCTCCTGAAGCGATGCCCGTTCTTTACGATTGGAGTCCCCTTATGGAAAACTTTATATTCAGCCTGAATGCCACCCTGCCCGTCTTCTTCGTCATGTTTCTGGGCTGGGTGCTTCTTCGTACCCGTCTTCTCAATGAAAATTTTATTCAGACCGCAGATAAATACGTGTTCAAGATCGCACTTCCTGTCCTTTTATTTCAGGATATTGCCACTGCAGATATTACAGAAGTATTCGATCTGACCTTCATCCTGTTCTGTATGTGCTCTACTATTTTGATGTTCCTTGGCGTCTGGCTCTTCAGCTGGCTGTTCATCCGGGACAGATCCATGGTGGGCGCCTTCGCTCAGGGCTCCGCCAGAGGAAGTGCCGCGATCCTGGGCATTGCCTTTGTGCAGAACATCTACGGTGATTCGGGCATGGCTCCGCTCATGATCGTATCTGCCGTACCCTTTTACAACATCATTTCTGTCATTATCCTGACCTTCCATGCTAGAGGACAGGAAAATATGGATAAGCGGACACAGATTCGGAAGGCATGCATCAACGTGGCAAAAAACCCCATTATCTGGGGTATCCTTTCAGGTCTTCCCTTTGCCGTCTTCCACTGGACGATCCCGGCTGCTCCCGCAAAAGCCATCTCCTACGTGGCTTCCACGGCTACACCCCTTGCCCTTCTGACGATCGGCGCCGGGTTTGACTGGAGCAAGGCTATGGCGAAATGGAAGCCCGCTCTTGCGGCAAGCCTGATCAAGCTGGTGGTGCTCCCGGCGCTCTTCTTCCCCGCCGCCCTGTATTTTGGCTTCCGCCAAAGCGAACTGGTGGCGATCCTGGTCATGCTGGGCTCCCCTACCACGGTGACCTGTTATATCATGGCAAAAAACATGGGAAATGACGAGGTGCTCAGTTCCGGCATCATTGTGCTGGCAACCCTTCTGTCCTCGGTCACGCTGACCGGCTGGATCTACCTCTTACGGGTCTTTTCACTGATCTGACACCCGGACAATTTGCAGACCCAAGCCTTTCCATTTAAAATATCATATGATAGAATATAAGATAATACCAGGGTCAAAAGGTTAAAACCCTTGCGCCCCGCCCAAACATCATGAAAGAGGTATGGAGTATATGAAAACATACGAATCCTTAAGAGAGACCTTTCCGGTCTTCTATTATAAGAATTATACCGCTGTGGATACAGATACCGAGCTTCAGGTGACCTACCACTTTGAAGTTCCCGGATTATCAGACTTTGATCCGGTCTGGCGCTTTCCGAAAAAAGACGCAGCACCCCTTTGTGTGGAAGAGAACCGCACCCTGCAGGAGATGCTCTTCGGGCTTGGTATGGTAGAGCTCGTCAGCTACTGGAAGATCGCCTGCCCGCCGAAGGTCATCGTATCCGCCGGAGCGCTCTGCGAAGAACAGATCCGCTGGTGGAAGGATCTGTATTTTCTGGGTCTCGGTGAATTCTTCTATACCAACGGCATTCCGGCAGATCCGGACAGCTTTATGGAGCTTTCCTCCCATGCCGGAGCTCCTTCAGGCGCTGATATGCCCTGCCTGGCGCAGGAGGGCTGCCTGATCCCCATCGGCGGAGGAAAGGACTCTGCCTGTACCATCGAGATGCTTAAGAAAAGCGGTCATACACTGAAGACCTATATCATCAATCCAAGAGGGGCAACACTTAAGACCGTCAGGGCTGCCGGACTTTCCATGGATGACAGCCTCCACGCCAGGCGCACCCTTGACCCGCGCATGCTCGCCCTGAACAGGGAAGGATACCTGAACGGTCACACTCCGTTCTCCGCACTGGTGGCGTTTTCCTCCCTGATCACCGCCTACCTGCACGGATTAAAATACATCGCTCTCTCCAATGAATCCAGCGCCAACGAAAGCACGGTTGCCGGAAGTCTGGTAAATCACCAGTATTCCAAAAGCTTCAAATTCGAGCAGGATTTCCATGATTATGAGAAAGCATATATCAGAAGCGGCATCCATTACTTCAGCATGCTGCGCCCCTTATCCGAATTCCAGATCGCCGCATATTTTGCAAAGCAGACCGCCTATCATGACATCTTCCGGAGCTGCAACGCAGGCAGCAAGCAGGATATCTGGTGCGGGCACTGCCCCAAGTGCCTGTTCGTATTCCTGATCCTGTCTCCATTTTTAAGCCATGAGCGGCTGACGGAGATCTTCGGCACCGATATGCTGAACGATCCGTCCATGCAGGATGACTTTGAGAAGCTTCTGGGACTGCAGGATGAGAAGCCCTTTGAATGTGTGGGAAGCCGCGACGAGGTAAATACGGCTGTCTGCCTGACCATCGAACGGATGGAGCAGGACGGGGAAGCGCTCCCGAAGCTGCTTTCCTGGTACCGGGCACAGACGGTCTATGAGACAGCCTTCCCGAACCGCCATGCCTATGATTCTCATTATGACTCCACACACCTGCTTCCGGAGGAATTTCTTCCTATATTAGCAGACGCCTGTTATGGAGGAAAACTGCCATGCTGAATCATTTAAGAAAGCTGATCGCCAATAAACATGTTCTGATTCTGGGCTTTGGCAGAGAGGGCAGATCTACTCTCCGGCGGATCGAAGAGGCAGGCGGATATGCTTCCGTCACCATTGCCGATCAGGCAGGCGCTTCTCCGGAGAATCCTTCTGTCCGTGTACTGTCCGGTCCCGGATATATGGATACTCTGGATCATTATGATCTGGTCTTTAAAAGCCCGGGGATCGTCCTCCCAGGAGATCCTTCCAAGTATATCTGCACCTTCACGTCCCAGATGGAGGTCTTCTTCACTGCCTTCCGGGAACGTATCATCGGTATCACGGGAACCAAGGGCAAGAGTACGGTCACCACGCTGCTCTACCACATTCTGAAGGAAAACGGACGGGACGCGGTGCTTGCCGGCAACATCGGCATCCCCGCCTTTGATATCCTGGAGGATATCCACCCGGAGACTCTGCTGGTCTGCGAGCTGTCCTGCCACCAGCTGGAATATATTTCCGTATCTCCCCACTGGGCAGTCCTCTTAAATATCCACGAGGAGCATCTTGACCACTACGGAACCATGGCAAAATATGTCCGCTCCAAGCAGCAGATCTATCTGCATCAGAAGCCGGATGACCTGCTTTTCTGCGGGCTGGATGTGCTCCCCGCAAAGGGAACCTGCAGATCCCGTATCTACACCGTATCCGACCGCTTCTCCACTGCGGATGTACTGTTAAGCGGTACGCGGATCCGCTTCGAGCGGGGCGACTACCGAATCCCTGCCGGAGATATCCATCTTCTGGGACACCATAACCATATGGATATTGCCTTTGACTATGCCGTCTGTCATGAGCTTGGGCTGTCCGATGAGGAGTTCGACACCGCCCTTCGGACCTATCAGCCTCTGCCCCACCGTCTGAATTACATCGGTGATCGGGACGGCGTCCGCTATTATGACGATTCCATCTCCACCATCTGCGAGACGACCATACAGGCGCTGAAGAGCATTCCTCAGGTGGGTACGGTACTGATCGGCGGAATGGACCGGGGCATCGATTATGAAGAGCTGATCCTTTTCCTCTCTGAGGATCCGGTTCCCCATATCATCCTGATGGCAGACACCGGCAGAAGGATCTATGAGGAGATCCAGGAAAAGCACCCGGATTTCCATGCACGGGAACGGCTGGTTCTGGTGGATACGCTGGAGGAGGCTGTGGCACAGGCAAAGGTGCTGACCGCTCCGGGAACCTCCTGCGTTCTTTCCCCTGCCGCTGCCAGCTACGGGATCTTCAAGAATTTTGAAGAACGCGGGGATGTCTTTACAGAACTGGTCTTTGCACCATAGAAGCTTCTCCGGATCGAAAAAAGGCGGCTTCCCAATCCTGCGATTGGCGAAGCCGCCTTTTTGACTTATACCAGAGGATTCCGATCACAGCTCTGCCATCGCCGCAATGATCTGTGCACACCTCTCAACCCCAAATTCTCCGCTGTCCAGGGACAGGTGATAGTTCCTCACATCGCCCCATTCCCGATCCGTATAATAGCGGTAGTTTACCCTTCTCTTCTTATCCTTGTCTCTCAGACGCTTCTCCGGCTTGTCCGCGGTCTGACCGTACAGCCTTACGATCCGCTCCGCTTTCTTCTCCATGGGCGCATGAATAAATACGTGCAGACAGTCCTCTCTGTCACGGAGTATGTAATCGGCACACCGCCCTACAATGACACAGGGCTCCTTGTCTGCCAGCTCTTTGATCACCTTTCTCTGCTCCATCCAGATATAGTCCTGCATGGACATCCCGTCTGCCGTCCTGCCCAGGAAGGAATAGGAAAATACATTGGTCCCCGGCGCATGCTCTCCATACTCTCTGATGAACTGCTTGGAAAATCCGGTCCCCTCCGCGATCTTCTCGATCAGTTCCTTATCATAGTAGGCAATCCCCAGCAGCTCCGCTACCTTCCTGCCTATGGTCCTGCCGCCGCTTCCAAATTCACGGCTTATGGTAATGACACGTTTACTCATAAAAAGACCCCCTTTCTTTTTATTATAACACCCCTTCCCTTTCTTTGTCCAATCTCACATTTCTAAAATACAGCACCATATCGATACTGATCTCTATGATATTCAGCACATAGAAAAACCAGCTCAGATAGAACAGCCAGCCCAGCGGCGAGCTTGCTGCGCTCCACAGCATGATCTTCCGGGCAATTCCGAAAACATATCCAATCCAGATAAAGAATTCAAAGAAAAGACTTTTTCCCTTTGCGGTTCTGGACACCCAGGATTTCCGGATGGAGATCGGCCATGAAAGACCAAAGCAAAGTATCATAAGCGCTTCCAGTAAATCTGTCATTTTAGTTTCCCCCTTTTAACCTTCCTTCTTCTGCTTCAGGTAGGCAGCGCGCCCTTCCTCGTACAGGTTCCTGCCTTCACTGTCAATAATAACGACCAGCGGCATATTTTCCACATACAGTTTTCTCAGAGCCTCCGCTCCCAGATCTTCATATGCGATCAGCTCCGCTTTCTTAATGCATTTTGCCAGCAGGGCTCCTGCCCCTCCGATGGCTCCGAAGTAGACTCCTCCATACTGCTTCATGGCATCCACCACCTCAGGAAGACGGGCTCCCTTGCCGATCATGCCTCTTGCTCCCACAGACATCATGGTGGGAGCATAGGCATCCATACGCCCGCTGGTGGTGGGTCCTGCAGAACCGATCACCTGCCCCGGCTTTGCCGGAGTCGGTCCTACATAATAGATCGTAGCATCCTTCGGATCAAAGGGAAGCGCTTCCCCTCTTTCCAGAGCCTCACACATTCTCTTGTGTCCGGCGTCACGGGAAGTATAGATGGTTCCGGTCAGGTAGACCGTATCTCCTGCATGAAGGGTTCTTGCCAGCTCTTCTGTCAGCGGCAGATTTATGTATCTTTCCATTTAGATCACCTCCGTCTTATGGCGCGTCACATGACAGTTGATATTGACTGCACAGGGCATGCCGGCAATATGGGTGGGCAGTGTCTCGATGTTCAGACCGATGGCAGTGGTCCTGCCGCCAAAGCCCTGGGGTCCGATCCCCAGCTCATTCACCTTCTGAAGCATCTCTTCCTCCAGCTCTGCATAGAAGGGATCTTCGTTGGAGGAATCAAGCGGTCTCATCAGTGCCTTCTTCGCCAGCAGAGCCGCCTTGTCAAAGGTTCCGCCGATTCCCACACCGATCACCATGGGCGGACATGGATTCGGACCGGCTGTCTCCACCGTCTCCAGAATGAAGTCCTTGATTCCCTGCAGTCCCGCCGATGGCTTGAACATACGGATGGCACTCATATTCTCGCTGCCAAAGCCCTTTGGTCCCACGGTCACTTTGATGTTCTCTCCCGGTACGATCTCTGTATAAAGCATGGCAGGCGTATTATCTCCCGTATTGCCTCTGCGGACCGGATCCTTCACAACGGATTTTCTCAGATATCCCCTGTCGTATCCCCGGCGGACGCCTTCGTCCACCGCCTCGGAAAGGTTTCCTCCGACCATATGCACGTCCTGCCCGATCTCCAGAAATACACATGCCATGCCGGTATCCTGACAGATGGGCACACACTCCCGGTCTGCAATCTCAAAGTTCTCAATAATGTTGTCCAGAACTCCTTTGGCGATCTCACCGTCCTCACAGGCACGGCATTTTTGGATGGCACACTTCACATCCTCCGGCAGATGTTCGTTGGCGGCAATACAAAGCCGTTCCACAACCTCTGTAATCTGATCTACATGAATCTCCCGCATTCCTTCTCCTCCTATCTCTCGTGGCGCGCATATTTCGGCAGCAGAAGCGGAGAAATATCTCCGGTCTCCATGCCTGCCTGCCCAAGCTCCTCTGCATATCTGTGGATGTGCTCCAGCGTCAGTTCTCCCAGCTCCACACTCTTTGCCTTCCCGGCAGCAGCCTTGCCTGCATTCCGTCCGAATACAATAATATCCAGCAGAGAATTGCCCATCAGACGGTTTCTTCCGTGGATTCCGCCCACTGCTTCGCCTGCCACCAGAAGATTGTCAATGACCTTGGTAAATCCGTCGCCGCCGATCTCCAGACCGCCGTTCTGGTAGTGCAGCGTGGGGTAGATCAGGATCGGAACCTTTCTCATATCAATGCCATAGTTCATATACATACGGAACATGGCAGGGATCCGTTTCTCAATGGTTCCTTCTCCGCCCAGCAGCTCGATCATAGGGGTATCCAGCCATACGCCCTTCTGTCCGCCCGGCGTTTCAACGCCGCGCCCTTCTCTGCACTCCCGAATTACGCCGGAAGCATTCACGTCGCGGGTCTCCAGCGGATGGATATATGCCTCGCCTTCTGCATTCACCAGCTGTGCTCCGACGGAACGGACCTTCTCTGTCACAAGCGCTCCAAGCATCTGGACCGGATAGGCAACCCCCGTCGGATGATACTGGATCGAATCCTGATAAAGAAGGGGTGCTCCTGCCCGGTAGCCAAGGACCAGACCGTCTGCAGTCGCTCCGTAATGATTGGAGGTAGGGAAGCCCTGATAATGCATTCTTCCGGCACCGCCGGTTGCCACGACCACGGTCCTGGCTCTTGCCACTGCATAATCTCCGGTCTCCATGTTCAGGAGCACGGCTCCTGCCACCTGACCCTTCTCGTCCTTGATCAATTCGACTGCGGAAGTGAATTCCACCACCGGAATCTGACGGTTCAGAACTTCATCTCTCAGAGTACGCATGATCTCCGCACCGGAATAATCCTTGCAGGCATGCATTCTTTTTCTTGAGGTTCCGCCGCCGTGGGTGGTGACCATATTTCCTTCTGCATCCTTGTCGAACATAACGCCCAGCTTATTCAGCCACTGGATCGCATCCGGCGCTTCCATGACAAGCCGTTTTACAAGCTCCGGTCTTCCTGCAAAATGACCGCCGCCAAACGCATCCAGATAATGCTGTACCGGGGAATCATTTTCCTTGTCTGCAGCCTGGATGCCGCCCTCTGCCATCATGGTGTTGGCGTCACCGATCCGAAGCTTGGTCACGATCATCACATCCGCGCCTGCTTCGTGGGCTTCGATGGCACAGGAGGAGCCAGCTCCGCCGCCTCCGATCACAAGCACATCCACATCATAATCCACCTTCGTAAGGTCAATGTCTTCATCCAGGATGCGGCTGGTGGAATGCAGAAGCTTTGCAAGCTCCAGCGGCGCTTTCTCGCCCTTATTGGGACCCACCTTGATCTGAGCAAATGCATCCGGATTGTAATCCGGGTGAAATTCCTTAAGGAGCGCATCTTTTTCATCCGCGGTCAGACGTCTCGGCTCCGATGCCATACGTTCTGCTCTTGTTGCCTCTACCTTTCTGACCGACTCCATCATATATTCCGGATATGGTGTATACATCATATAAGCCCTCCCTATTTCTCAATATCTCTGGTATTGTAAAGCTCCTGCATTTCCGTGATGGGCTTCTGCATGATCTGTTCGATCAGATCATCATAGGCACCCTGGTTGATCTCTTCCACACGATGCTCCAGATGCTTTGTTTTCGGTGCGATATATTTGCCGGTGAGACGTCTTGCCAGAAGACCTACCATCGGGTGAGAGATACCCGCCGGGCATCTTACCGAACAGCAGCCGCAGCTTACACAGTCAAAGGATTCCTCCGCACACTTCTCAAATTCCCCTCTCTGGGCATATGCAATATACTGCATCACGTTCAGATCCTGGGTACATGCCTTGGTACATGCGTTGCATCCGATGCAGCTGTAGATCTCCGGATACAGCTCCATCATGATCTGCTGGGTCGGACGGATCTCATTGATCTCGTAGGTTCTCTTGTCTGTGGGGAAGAAGGGAATGCTTGCCACATACATGCCCTCTTCTACCTGGGTCTGACAGGCAAGACAGGTCTTTAACTCATTCTTTCCCTTGATCCTGTAGATGGTCGCACATGCACCGCAGAAGCCATGGCGGCAGCCGCAGCCTCTGCTCAGGGTGTATCCGGCATATTCCATGGCAGTCATAATGGTCAGTTCCGCAGGTACGCTGTATTTTTTACCGAAAAAATATACATTTACCATTTTCTCCATATATATTGTCCTCTCATTCTATATTCTGATCTGCACTGTCTCCAATTCGCAGTGCCACCTCAATTTCGCTGCACTGCTCATGCCTGTCAATACTCATCGGGTAACTCATCGATCTCGTCGCAGCGGAATACCGGACCGTCCTTGCAGACATATTTGGAACCGATGTTGCAGCGACCGCATTTGCCCACGCCGCATTTCATACGAAGCTCCAGTGTGGTATATACCTGCTCTTTGGCAAATCCCAGCTCCTGCAGTCCTGCCAGAACGAATTTGATCATGATCGGCGGTCCGCACAGAAGAGCAATCTTGTCCGTACTGAATCCAATCTCTTTTAAATAGGAAGGAACGAATCCCACGTGACCGTCCCAGCCCTCCTGTTCCCGGTCGATGGTCAGATAAACATTGACGCCTTCCGTCTTCATCCAGACCTCCTGAATCTCCTTTAACTGCACCAGATCGTCCGCCGAACGGGAGCCGTAGAGGATGTCCACGGTTCCGTAGTTCTCACGGTTATCCAGCACATAGTTGATTACGGAACGAAGAGGCGCCAGACCGATACCGCCTGCGATGAACAAAAGGTTCTTTCCTTTTAATTCGGTCTCTACCGGGAAATGATTTCCATAGGGTCCGCGGACGGTGATCTCATCTCCCGCCTCCAGGCTGTGCAGATGGTCTGTCAGCATTCCGCATTTTTTGATGCTGAATTCCTGATATTCCTGATTGGTGGGCGAGGAGGTGATGGAGAACATGCCCTCGCTGATGCCCGGTGCACAGATCATGGCACACTGTCCCGGCATATGTTCAAAAAGCTTCCCTCCCTCAGGCGCATTGACACGGAAGGTCTTCACATCCGGCGTCTCCTGCCGGATATCGGTAATGACTCCCACCTGAGGGATCAGTGTATCCAGTGTATAATTTTTATGACAGGTACATTCGCCCATTATTTTCTGCCCTCCTGCTGCTTCTGAAAGGATTTGATCACTTTTACGATATTCAGGGATGCCGGACATTTTTCCACGCAGCGGCCGCAGCCCACACAGGAATACACGCCCTCATTGTTCGCCGGAAAATACACCAGCTTATGCATGAATCTCTGACGAAAGCGCTGCATCTGGCTGGTACGGTTATTTCCGTGAGCCATCATGGTAAAATCCGAATACATACAGGAATCCCAGCAGCGGTAACGCTGTACGCCGTGTCCCGTATCGTAGTCCTTAATATCATAGCACTGACAGGTGGGGCACACAAAGGTGCAGGTTCCGCATGCCAGGCAGGGACGGTACAGCTCCTCCCATACCGGAGAATCAAACTTCTCCGCAAGAGCGTCCCCGTTCCATCCCTCCAGGGACAGATCCGAGTACGGAAGCTTCTCCACAATATCCCGGATCCCCTTTTTCTCTGCCTCCACCTTCTCTTCATCGGCTCCGTCCGCCGGTTCCAGGAGATCCGCCAGGGTGTCTGTCAGCCTCTGCCCTTTCTCGGTCCATGCTTTCCAGTAAAGCACATCCTCTGTCATCCATACGGCTGCATCTGCCGCCGGTTCCGCGCAGTCAATGCCGAACACTCTGCAAAAACAGGTCTCCTCCGGCTCATGACATGCCATTGCCACCATGGTTCCGTGCGCTCTTCTTGCCGCATAGAAGGAATCCACCGGCTCCGCAAGAAATACCTGATCCAGCACCTGAATGCCCCGGACATCACAGGCTTTCATGCCAAACGCCACAAAATCCTGTTCCTTCAGCGCTTCCGGCCGGATGGAGAGCTTCCTGCCCTCCTTCTTCACCGTGTACAGGTTCTCACTCTGAGGGAAGAAGGCATCCTTCGGGGATTTCACCGTCTTCAGCGTATCCAGATCCACCTGTGCATCCTCGGTCCATGCCGCATAATTTGTCTGTCCGCCGGTCTGCACCGGAAGATACAGTTCCTGAACGGAAGCGATCCTGCGGAATAATGCCGGCAGATTTTCTTTTGCAATCTTATACATACACTATCCCCTTTCTGCCGCAGCCCCCGGCTCCACATCACCCAATGTAAAGCTGGTCAGCGGAGCCTTTGATTCGGTATCCTCACCCGCCTGATATTCCCCATAGAACTGGTCGATATCCTTGATAAACTTCCGGTTGAACAGGTGCAGCGGAATTCCCTGGGGACAGACCCGGCTGCACTCGCCGCAGTCGGTACACCTGCCTGCCACATGGAATGCACGGATCAGGTGGAACATCTTCTCCTCAAAGGAGTCCACATTTGCCTTCTGAGAGCTGTCAAACTTATTGCTGTCAAAGACACATTTGCGGCAGCTGCATGCGGGACAGACATTTCTGCAGGCATTGCAGCGGATACATTTGCTCAGCTCCTGCTGGAAGAACGCGAACCGCTCCTCCGGTCTCATTGCTTCGATCCTTCTTACCTCCTCAAAACGGTCTGCATCCTTCGTATCCCTGGACTCACCGATAATCTCATCGTAGATCTTATGCTCCTTGCCCTTGCATACATGGCATCTCTCCAGCATGGCATCCCCATAGGAGCAGGTCTTCTCCCCATAAATGGTCTGAATGGTCAGGATACGGGCTTCGTCCGTAATCTCTGCACCGGAGATGCGCTCGATCCCCTTGATGCCCATCCTTCTGATCTTCTCAATGTCCAGCTTTCCTTTGCAGCCCACGCCCACAATATAAGCCTTCTCTCTGTCGACCCGGTGCTCCTTTATAAGCTGGTTAAAGCTGTATGTATCACAGGGCTTCAGTAAAACCATGGTCTTTCCTTCCATCTTGGAAGCCTCGATCATGTATTTGCTCAGATTTGCCCCGCAGAATCCGTTATAGACAAACTCCTTCAGATCCTCTTCCTTTTCAAAGTAAGCCGGTTCCGGATTGTAAGGCAGATCTCCCGCTTTCCAGCCAAGAACCCGTGCCACTGTGCCGTCCAAGAGCAGCGCCCTTGCTCTGTCTATGATTTCCTGCATCTTAAATCCTCCAGTCTTACGTTCTTGCCCAGAGAATGGATCTTCTCCGCAAACTCATTCATGGTGGCGGAGAATTTCACACCTTCTGCCGCAGATACCCATTCCACACGGGTGCGTCCATGTTCCACGCCAATGTAATCCAGCATGGAGAACAGAAGCGTCATACGTCTTCTGGCATAATAGTTGCCGGTGCTGTAGTGGCAGTCTCCCGGATGACATCCGCACAGGATGACTCCGTCCGCCCCCTTCTCAAAGGCTCTTAAAATAAACATGGGATTCACACGGCAGGAGCACGGCACCCGGATGATCTTCACATCCGCCGGATAGGACAGACGGCTGCTGCCCGCCAGATCCGCTCCTGCATAGCTGCACCAGTTGCAGCAGAATGCCACGATCTTCGGTCTGAATTCTTCTTTTGCTTCTATCGACATATTGCATCCACCTCCGCTAGAATCTGCCTGTTGGAGAAGCCCTGCAGATCCATGGCTCCTGACGGACAGGCTACCGTGCAGGCTCCGCAGCCCTGACACAGGGCGCTGTTTACCATTGCGATACGGCGTGTCTCCCGGATGCCGTGGTCATTGACTTCCTTCTCTTCATAGGTAATTGCCCCGTAAGGACACACGTTTGCACAGGCAGAGCATCCGTTGCACAACAGCTCGTCCGATTTCGCCGTGCAGGGGTTGGTCATCAGCTTATCCCTGGCAAGCAGTCCGATGGCTTTCACTGCGGCAGCTCCTGCCTGCGCCACGGTCTCCGGAATATCCTTGGGTCCCTGGCATACACCGGACAGGAAGATGCCCGCGGTGGGCGATTCCACCGGACGAAGCTTCGCATGCGCTTCCGTCAGGAAATTATTGGTATCAATGCTGGCTGTCAGCATGGTGGCGATCCTGCGCACATCCGGATTCGGTTCAATGGCAGTCGCCAGAACCACCATATCTGCTTCCTTCAGGATCCGCTTATTGTCCAGAAGATCCACTCCCTGTACCAGCAGCTTTCCGTCCGGCTGCGGAAGCACCTTTCCCACCTGTCCCTTAATATAATTCACACCGTACTGCTCCACTGCCCTCCGGTAAAACTCGTCAAAGTTCTTGCCCGGCGTCCGCACATCGATGTAGAACACCGTTACATTCACATCCGGATATTTGTCCCGGATCAGCATGGCATGCTTTGCCGTATACATACAGCAGATCTTAGAGCAGTAGCTCTTTCCTCTGTCATCGGCACAGCGGCTGCCCACGCACTGGATAAATACCATCTCTTTGGGAGCCTTTCCGTCAGAAAGCCGCTCCAGATGTCCCTTTGTAGGTCCCGCCGCATTCATGATCCGCTCCAGCTCCAGAGAGGTGATCACATCCTTGCTCTGGCTGTATGCATACTCATCATATTTGTCCAGCTTGATGGCGTCAAAACCGGTGGCAGCTATGATGGCTCCGTACTTCTCTGTGATGATCTCATCCTTCTGCTCATAGTCAATGGCGCCTGCCTGACATACCTTTGCACACACACCACATTTTCCGGTCTTGAACTTGATGCAGTTCTCTCTGTCGATCACCGGAACATTGGGGATCGCCTGGGCAAAGGGGGTATAGATGGCACTTCTCGTATTCAGTCCCCGGTTAAACTCACTGGGCGCTTTTTTGGACGGACATTTCTCCTGGCACACGCCGCAGCCCGTACATTTGTCCATATCCACGCTTCTGGCTTTTTTGCGGATATCCACAGTAAAGTCTCCCACAAAGCCGGAGACCTTCTCCACCTCGCTGTATGTATAGATCCTGATCCTCTCATGGGAAGCTGCCTCCACCATCTTGGGGGTCAGGATACATGCGGAGCAGTCCAGGGTCGGGAAGGTCTTGTCAAGCTGTGACATCCTTCCGCCGATGCTGGGCGTCTTCTCCACGATATCCACCTCGTAGCCCGCATCCGCAATATCCAGAGCCGTCTGGATACCTGCGATCCCGCCTCCGATCACCAGCGCCCGCTTGGTCACACGGCTCTCACCCGGCTTCAGCGGCGCATTCAGATTCACCTTGGCGATAGCTGCTCTTGCAAGAATGACTGCCTTCTCTGTCGCCTCCTCCATATCCTTATGGATCCAGGAGCAGTGCTCCCGGATATTGGCGATCTCCACCATGTAGGGATTCAGCCCCGCCTTCTCCGCTGCCTTTCTGAATGTGGTCTCATGCATACGGGGCGAGCAGGAACACACGACCATTCCCGTCAGATTCTTCTCCCGGATGGCTTTGGCGATCAGCGCCTGCCCGGCTTCGGAACACATATACTGGTAATCCTCTGCATGGACAACACCCGGCTCCATCGCCGCAAGCTCCACTACCTTTTTCACATCTACCGTCGCTGCAATATTGCTTCCGCAGTGACAGACAAATACTCCTATCCTCTGCACTCCGATTACCTCCTGTATCTTCTGAATGCGCTGACTAACAGCTGCTGAGGCAGCTCAGGGTCCAAAAGTGCCGGGATCTCATCCGGAGACAGATGATTCTGTCCCTTCTGACGGATCACCAGCTGTCTGGCTGCATCCACGATCCTGCCCGGCTGCACATCTCTGGGACAGCGTTCCACACAGGCAAAGCAGGAGAGACATTTCCACAGAGATTTTGAAGCTGCCAGCGCTTCTATATCTTCGTTCACCACATAGGAAACAAACTGGTGAGGCTTGATATCCATCTCCTCAAAGGACGGGCACGATGCGGAGCATTTGCCGCATTTCATACATTTCAGCGGATTGGTCCCGCTGATCTCTTTGATCAGCTCCGCCTGTTTCTTCTCCGTATTCACTGTCCGTCCACCTCCTCTCTGACTCCAAGGGCTTCCGCCAGAAGCTCGGTGAAATAATATACCGAAAGTCCGCCGTCCCTGTTCCTCTTCAGGTTATACATACATAAAGGACATGCCGTGATCAGCATATCTGCCCCGAATCCGGCTGCGCTGTCCATGATCTTTTCGCACATGTTCCGGGACATCTCCTTTTCCTCCAGTGATATGTAGCCGCCGCAGCACTCATTCCGATAAGGATAGATCACCGGCTCCGCACCGATGGCACGGATAAATTCCTCCATGATCTTCGGATTCTCCGGATCATCAAACTGCAGCACCTTTCCCGGACGAAGAAGCAGACAGCCGTAATAGGCGCCGATCTTCTTTCCGGTCAGCGGATTCACCACTTTTTCCTTCAATGCCTCAAAACCTACCCGGTCACGGAGCACCTCCAGAAAATGGAGCACGGTGGTCTCACCGGCATAGGGCTCCTTTAACTGCATATATGCATTGGCTCTGCTGCGGATATCCTCCGCATGCCGCATATCATCATTGACTCTCTTGATCACATGATGACAGGCAGAACAGAGCGTGACCAGCTCCTGTCCCTTTTCCTTTGCTTCATTCAGCGCCCGGACAGAGGACAGCTTTGCGGCGATCTCGTCAGTGCCCAGCGGGTAGACCCCGCCGCAGCACTGCCAGTTCTCTATCTCCTCCAGCTCAAAGCCCAGCGCCCCGGCAGAAGCTCTTGCATAAGCATCCAGCTCTCTCGCCTTTGTTCTCAGGGTACACCCCGGATAATAACTGTACTTCATGGTTCCTGTTATCCCTTCCTTCTTCAAATATCCCCAGACCTATAATGCGATCTGGGCAATGACTGCCTTCAGTGCATCCGCACTTGCCTGAAGCTTTTGGATCTCTGCCCCATTCATTCTCATGGGCACCTTTCCCTGGATTCCGTCAGGTCCAACCAGAGTCAGCGTACTCAGACACACATCCTCAATCCCGTATTCCCCATGCATCATGGAAGAAACCGTCGCAATGGAATCGGATGCCGCAAGAAGGATTCCGCACAGCTTGCAGACTGCCGCGGATACCGCATAGAAGGTAGCTCCCTTGTTGGCGATGATCTTTCCGCCGGACTTCTGTACATAGGACAGCATTCCTTCCTTATCCAGCTCCTCCACATCCTTGTTCTTGCTCTTCATTAACTCATAATATTCATCCACACTGACGCCGGAGATATACGCCCCGGTCCATGGAATAAAGGAGGTATCCCCATGCTCCCCGAACACATAGGCATGAATGTTCTTCTGTGCCACCTTGAAATGCTCGGAAAGACCGCAGCGAAGGCGGGCAGTATCCAGAATCGTGCCGGAACCGATGATCTGGTTCTCCGGAAGACCGGAGATCTTCGTAAACACATAGGTCATAATATCCACCGGATTGCTCACGATGATATATTTGGCATGCGGCGCTTCCTTTACAATCTCGGGGGTAATACTTTTCAGAATATTCACATTGGTCTGGGTCAGCTCGATCCTCGTCTGTCCGGGCTTGCGGGCAATACCGGAGGTAATGATAACGATATCCGAATCCCGGGCATCCGCATATTCACCTGCGATGATCGAGATCGGATCCCTGAAACAGGTTCCCTGGGCAATATCCATCACCTCTCCGTCTACCTTCTCTTTGTTAATGTCGATCAGAACGATCTCTGATGCGATGTCCTCGGTAGATAAGGTATACGCGATGGTAGACCCGACACTTCCAGCTCCGATAATTGTGATTTTACTACTCATGCACTCCATCCTCCGTTTTAAATTGTCTTTTTTTTAACAATGTGGTTTAAAAAAAAAGCTCTGACCTGATGCAATTTTCATTATCATACCCCATTGTCAAAGATTTAACAAGACCTTTTTTTCAAATTTCACGATTTTCTGCATGGAATTTACCGGAAACCGTCTCTGCAGCTGCAAAAAGAGCGCATCCCGGCTCCATTGCCAGGATACGCTCCTTCCTCAAAACACAATAAACCTGTGATTTTCCAATGTCTTTATAAAAACAGACAGCCGTTCCAAAAGCGGCTCTGCTTTCTCACCGAATTCTTCCTTTACCAGAACCGAAATATCCAGTACGGTCCGTTCCCCGTCGATCTGCTGCCAGATAAAGCTTCCAAACTCATCCAGCGCAATATAGCTGATCCTGGGACGCTTCCATATGATCTGGGCGAGACGGTTGAAAAATCCTGTATTGGGCATGGCGATCTCCGCAGCGCCATCCTCCCTGATCCTCCACTGGAATTCCGGATTCCTCTTCGGTATGAATTCCAGATAATTCTGACTCTTTTTCATCTCTTATTTCCGCTTCTTCCAGATCGTGAATCTGCAGATAGACAACAAAAGCAATGCGAAAAATACCAGACCGCCTATATTGCCAAGGTGGACCGGAAGCAGCTGTGCCAGATATTCTCCTACGTTGCTGTAATCAGCTCCCTTCAGCGGAATCACCGCACAGACTGCCAGCAGGATACCAACCAGACCTTCTCCGGCGATCAGACCGGAGGTGTACAGCACACCATCCTCCACAACGTCCTTCTTCTCCTTCTCGGAGCTGTATTTTCTGCGCTCAAACCACCATCTTAAAATACCGCCTGCCATGATCGGTGTGGACAGATGGATCGGCAGATAGAGACCAACTGCAAAAGGAAGCACCGGAATGCCAAGGATCTCCACCACAACTGCAATCGCCACGCCGCAGAATACCAGTGTCCAGGGAAGATTGCTTCCCATCACACCCTCCACGACCATCTTCATCAGCATCGCCTGAGGCGCCGGAAGCTCTGTCCCGCCGAAGCCCCATGCGGCATTCAGAAGATACAGCACACCGCCAATGGCAAGGGCTGCCGCCAGCGCACCGATCAGCTCACCGATCTGCTGCTTTCTCGGGGTTGCTCCCAGAAGATAACCGGTCTTCAGATCCTGAGAGGTATCTCCTGCCATGGCGGCAATGATACAGATCACGGAACCGATGGCAATGGCAGAAGTCATACCGGCCATTCCCTCATTTCCGGATGCCTTCAGAAGCATGGTCGCGATCAGAAGCGTCGCGATCGCCATACCGGATACCGGATTGTTGCTGCCGCCCACAATACCTACCATTCTGGAGGATACGGTGGCGAAGAAAAATCCAAAAATAATAATGATAAATGCTCCGAACAGATTAACCGGAATCGCCGGGATCAGCCACATGGCAACCGCCACCAGCACGATGCCTGCCGCCACTGTCTTCATGGACAGATCCTGACTGGTACGTTCACCGGAGCCTTCCTGCTGACCAAAGCCCTTCAGAGCCTCTCGGAAGGTACGGACGATCAGAGGAAGTGATTTGATCAGACTCATGATACCGCCTGCCGCCACTGCTCCTGCTCCCACATAACGGATATAGCTTCCCCAGATATCCCAGGTCCCCATGGCGCTGATGGGATCCTCCCCCGGATACAGTATCATATCTCCGCCGAACAGTGCGATCAGAGGCATCAGCACAAACCAGCCCACCGTACCGCCTGCCAGCAGATAGGAGGAGATCTTCGGACCACAGATGTAGCCCACGCCTGCCAGCGCCGGAAGTACATCCATTCCGATGCCGGAGCCCTTGTATGCAGTGATCTCCCAGTCTACCTCGCTGGGAAACAGCTTCAGACCGTCTGTGATGAATTTGTATAAAGCCGCAACGCCAAGTCCTGCAAATACAGTCCTGGACTTTGCTCCGCCCTGCTCACCTGCCAGAAGGACCTCCGCACATGCCTGTCCCTCCGGATAAGGAAGCGTACCGTGCTCCTGTACGATCAGCGCCGTACGAAGCGGAATCATAAAAAGGACTCCCAGCACACCGCCGCAGAGCGCGATCAGTGAAATCTCCAGAAGAGACGGTGCTGCCGTTCCCTCCTCCGCCGCCCACATAAACAGAGCAGGCATGGTGAAGATGGCTCCCGCTGCCAGCGACTCACCCGCCGAACCCACCGTCTGTACAATATTGTTCTCAAGAATGGAATCTCTCCTCATGATCACACGGATGATTCCCATAGAAATAACCGCGGCAGGAATGGATGCGGATACGGTCATGCCCACACGCAGACCCAGATACGCATTTGCTCCGCCGAATAAAACAGCCAGAAGGATACCCAGTGAAACGGATGTAAGGGTAAGCTCCGGAACTATCTTATCAGCAGCGATAAAAGGCTTGAACTTTTTATCGTTGTCACTCATTTTTTCTTTTCCCCTTTCTGTTTCTTAACACATTCTTAGCAAGTATATAATAAAATGCAGTCCATGGTCAATCCCAAGTTCAGGGTTTGGCGGAATTTGACCTTTCATGCAAATGCTGGTAAAATAACAGCCGACTACAGACAGGAGATGACAACATGAAGAAAAGAAGACTTACCTCTATTATTTCCATTTTTACACTGTGGATACTGCTTATTTCCAGTATCACCGGATGCTCCGGCGCACTGGAGGAGCTTGCCTGGTCCGTACTGACGGAGGAGACTGCAGATACGGCTTCCCCGGTCAGTGGAGAAGATCTGACCCTGCATTTTCTAGATATCGGGCAGGGAGACTGTACCCTCATCACCCAGGGAGAGCATGCCATGCTCATTGATGCGGGAGATAATGACAAGGGTACGGCTGTGCAGGCTTACCTGAATTATCTGGGCATTGAAGCACTGGATTATTTTATCATGACCCACCCGGACGCCGATCATATCGGAGGCGCAGACGTGGTTCTCTACAAATTTGACTGTGATACGGTCCTGATGCCGGACAGGGAAACAGATACAAGAACATATGATGATGTGATCCAGACCATGAGATCCAGAAACTATACCCCCACACATCCCCGGGTGGGGGATACCTATACCTTCGGAGACGCCGCCTTCACGGTCCTTTCTCCGGACAGAAGCTATTCTGACAATAACAACAATTCCATCGTCATCCACATGACCCACGGTGAGAATACCTTTCTCTTCACCGGTGACGCAGAGGCTGAAGCCGAGGAGGATATGCTCTCGGCAGGACTGAATGTAGACGCTGATGTGCTCAAGACAGCACATCACGGCAGCCACTCCTCCACCACCGATGACTTCCTCAAAGCCGTCTCTCCGGAATATGCGGTCATAAGCTGCGGAGAAGACAACCGGTACGGGCACCCCCATGCAGAGACGCTGAACAAGTTCCGGCAGACCGGAGTATCGGTCTATCGTACTGACGAACAGGGAACCATTACCGCTGTCTCTGACGGAGAAAGCCTCGTCTGGAATACCAGCCCGTCCGAATCCTGGCAGACAGGCGAAGCAGACGCTGTGGTCTATGCAGAGAATATGTTCCTTCCTCGACAGAGGCAAGCCATGTGCCTGCTGCCATGATAACCAGGGCGATCCAGAAATTCATTCCCGGTATCTCCCGGAAGAGCAGAAGGGACAGCAGCACGCCCACAAAGGGTGCCACCGCATAATAGGTACTGGTCTTCGCCGCTCCCAGATCCCGCTGGGCATATATGTAGAAATAGATGCTCAGCCCGTAGGCGACAAAGCCTACCAGGAGCGCCGCCAGTACACAGATTCCCCCGGGGATCTGCTCGCCCAGCAGAAGGGCAATGATCAGAGAACCGGTCCCGGAACAGATCCCCTTGATGATCACGATCTGTGAAGGACTCTTCTCTGACAGCTTCCTGGTACAGTTATTTTCAATGCCCCAGCAGATACAGGCTCCCAGCACGAACAGCGAGCCTGTGGAAAAGGACAGACTCCTCACATCCTCAAAGGACAGGATCAGGCTGGCAAGCGTCACCCAGCCGATCGCCATCCACAATCTCCCTGATATCTTCTCCCCAAACACCAATAAAGCGATGAGAGACGTGGCGACAATCTCAAAATTATTCAGAAGAGAGGCGTTTTCTGCCGTCGTTCCTGCAAGCCCCAGCATCAGAAGGATCGGGGCAGCAATATCCAAAAGGATCATTCCCGCCGTATAGGGAAGCTCCTCCCCGGAAAGCGAAAGCTCACAGGGTTCCTTTCCCACAGCCTTTCTGATCCATCCCATCACCAGCAGCCCGGCTCCCGCGCCCAGATATAAAAATGCCGCCAGCATGGTCGGAGCCACATCCTCCAGCAGAAGCTTGGACAAAGGAGCGTTCAGCGCATACAAAACTGCCGCTGACACAGCAAATAAAATCGGTCTCATACAGCACCTCCATATCCCCCCTGGGGGGATATTTTTATTATATGCCATATGAGACCGATTTTCAACCTGTTATTCTAACTGATTCAGTGCTTTCCTGAACTGGAAAGCGAACAATACCACGGTAAAGGTCACCGCCAGCACATCCGCGATGGGTTCTGCCAGGTATACGCCCATGACCTGATTCTCCACCAGATGCGGCAGCGTATACACAAGAGGAAGAAGCAGAACGAATTTTCTCATAACTGCCACCAGAATGGATGCTTTGGCATTTCCGATGGAGATAAAGGTCATCTGACAGGCGATCTGGGCACCGAACACGCACATTGCCGCCAGATAGATCCGGATCGCCCAACTGGTATATGCAACCAACTCCGGATCCGACGAGAAGATCCTTGCAAATGCCTCCGGGAACAGCATGATCGCTCCCCAGATGATTACGGCATAAGCCATACTGATGCCAAAGAGCATCCAGAAGGTCTTCTTTACCCGGCTCTTATTCTTAGCGCCATAATTGTAACTGGAAATGGGCTGCGCTCCCTGTCCCAGTCCATGCATGGGAAGCATGGAGAACTGCATGGCACTGGAAAGGATCGTCATGGCTCCAACTGCCACATCTCCGCCGTATTTTAACAGAGAGGAATTGAAGCAGACCACGATGATGCTTTCGCTTGCCTGCATGATAAACGGCGCAAGCCCCAGCGCGATCCCCGGCAGCACAATCTCCTTTTGTAAACGGAGATATTTCTTTTTGATCCGAATAATGGTCTTTTTTCCCGTCAGGAAGTAAAGCACCCATACGGTGGACACCGCCTGGGAAAGTATGGTTGCCAGAGCCGCACCCCGCACACCCATATCCATTCCATAGATAAAGACAGGGTCCAGAATAATATTGCACACGGCTCCGATCAGCACGCTCAGCATCCCGGTCCTGGCAAAGCCCTGCGCCGTGATAAAAGCGTTCATACCCAGAGTAAGCTGAACAAATATGGTTCCAATGGCATAAATGTTCATGTATTCCGTGGCGTATCCGATGGTCTTCTCACTGGCTCCGAACAGCAGAAGCAGCGGACGGTTAAATATAAGAAGCAATACGGTCAGTACCACGGATATGACGATCTGAAGCGTAAAGCTGCTGCCCAGCACCCGTTCCGCCATATCCTTGTCTCCCCTGCCCATTGCCATAGAGGCACGGGGCGCGCCTCCGTTGCTGACCAGTGCCGCAAAGGCTGACACAATCATAATGACCGGCATGCATACGCCCACTCCGGTCAGGGCAAGCGCCCCATCCTCCGGCATGTGTCCGATATAGACACGGTCTACCATATTATAAAGCAGATTGATGATCTGCGCCGCGATTGCCGGAATCGACAGTCTCCACAAAAGCCTTCCTATGGGTTCTGTTCCCATAAAATCATTATTATTTTCCATTCTTTCCATTCTCCAATCCATCTTGTATATTCTCGGAAATCCGATGACTCATCTCCAGGTACCATTCCCGCTCATCTTCCGGTATCCCCCGGAACAGGATCTCTCCAAAGCTCCTCTGCGCTTCCAGGATCCCCTCCAGTACAGGCTCCGCCTCCTTTTGGAGTTCAAGATGCACTCTCCGTCTGTCACACGGGTCCGTCCTGCGGACAAGCATCTCCTTCTGTATCAGAAGCTCCACCCCCTGGGATACGTTTGCCTTCGGCAGCATCCGGTATCTGACAATATCGCTTGCCGTGTCCATATGCGGATTATTTTTTAAAAATGCGAGAATGTCGACCTCCAGCTGGGTCATATCATATTTCTTCCTGATCTCCGAAAAAGATCTCTCATAAATCTTCGATGTATATCGAAAATTGTTTAACATCTCCAACGCCAGATTCATATGCCCTCCTATCGTTCTGTTATAAACTGTTCAATATCGAACTATTATACAGAAGGATCTGCAAAAATACAAGTTCTATATTGTAATTTCCCAGGGAACATGCTATATTCGTAAAGTCTGTTTCAAATGAAGGAGCAGATACTCTGGAGAATCTCCGTTATCTCTGAACAGGAGGAACAAAAATGGAAACACTTTTAAAATTCGTGGATTCGGCAAACGGCATCTTATGGAATGTGGTACTGATCCTGCTTTTATGCGGAACCGGTATCTACTACACCATCCGTCTGCGTTTCATTCAGGTAAGAAAATTCGGCGAGGGCTTCCGGCAGGTATTCGGAAGCATCAGTCTGAAGGGGAAAAGGGGCGAAAATGGTGAGATGACCTCTTTCCAGTCTGTAGCCACCGCCATTGCCGCTCAGGTCGGCACCGGCAATCTGGCAGGTGCGGCAACCGCACTGATCGGCGGCGGTCCGGGAGCCATCTTCTGGATGTGGCTGAGCGCATTCTTCGGAATGGCTACCATCTACGCCGAAGCCACACTGGCACAGGAATATAAGATCATCAAGGACGGCGAGGTGACCGGAGGACCGGTCTACTATATCCAGGCAGCATTCAAAGGTACCTTCGGAAAGGTGCTTGCAGGAACCTTCGCAGTCTTCATCATCCTTGCCCTTGGCTTTATGGGAAATATGGTACAGTCCAACTCCATCGGAGCTGCCTTTTCCGAGGTATTCACGGCAAGAAACATCCATATCCCGCCTGTAGCGACAGGTATCGTGATCGCACTGATCGCAGCCTTCATCTTCATCGGAGGAACCACCCGTCTGGCATCTGTTGTGGAGAAGCTGGTTCCTGTCATGGCAGGTATCTACATCGTCGGCAGCCTGATCGTCATCGGCTGCAACCTCAGCATGATCCCGGAAGCCTTCCGTATGATCTTCGTAGGCGCTTTCCATCCGTCTGCGGTCCTTGGCGGTACGGCAGGTGTGGCAGTCAAACACGCGATCCGTTACGGCGTGGCAAGAGGACTTTTCTCCAACGAGGCAGGTATGGGTTCCACCCCTCATGCGCACGCGCGGGCAGTTGTGGAGAACCCGCATAAGCAGGGACTGGCAGCTATGATCAGTGTCTTCATCGACACCTTCATCATCCTGAACCTGACGGTACTGTCCATCCTGACCACAGGCGCTCTGGAAAGCGGCAAGGACGGTACCGCACTGACCCAGTACGCCTTCTCCACCGTATTCGGAAGCTTTGGCGATATCTTCATTGCTGTCTGTCTGCTTTTCTTTGCATTCTCCACCATCCTGGGATGGCATTTCTTCGGAGAGATCAATGTGAAGCATCTGTTCGGACAAAAAGGCGCAAAGCTCTATTCCCTGCTGGTCGTTCTGTTTATCGTAGTGGGGTCGACTCTGAAGGTGGATCTGGTATGGTCTCTGGCCGACTTCTTCAACGGTCTGATGGTCATCCCCAATGCACTGGCGCTTCTGGCGCTCGGCGGCACGGTGGTAAAGCTCAACCGTACCTACAGCGGAAAATAATTGACTTTTCCCCTGTTTTCTCCGGAAATCAGGGGATTTTTACTGCTTGCTTTTCTAACTGTTTATCCCTATAATATAGATAACTGCTCGCAGCCATGGGAAAAGCTGTTTTTTGCAAATGGCTGTGACAAATAAAACTATCTGTGAGGAGATTCATAATTATGGAAGAAAAAATGACCATGGATGATTTCGCTGAAGAGCTGGAAGCATCCTACAAGGCTGCCGAAGAGACTGCTGTCGATACGGAGGAGCTGGATCCGGTATGGGCAGCCCTGAAGGAGTATCAGGATGAGAAGACCGTCCTGACCGTAAAGGTAGGCGGAATCGTCAACTCCGGCGTTGTCGCTTATGTGGAAGGGATCCGCGGCTTTATCCCTGTCTCCCGCTTATCTCTGGATCGGGTGGAGGATCTGAATGAGTGGCTGAACAAGAAGATCAAGGTCCGTGTCATCACCGTTGATCCGGACAAGAAGCGCCTCGTTCTCTCTGCCAGAGAGCTGCTGAAGGAAGAAGAAGCTGCAAAGCGTCAGGAAGTCTTCAGCCAGGTACAGGTCGGCGATGTGATGGACGGCAAAGTAGAGACCCTGAAGGACTACGGTGCATTCGTCCGTCTGGAGAACGGTCTGTCCGGTCTGGTTCACGTATCCCAGATCTCTGACAAGCGTGTGACTGCTCCGTCCAAGGTGCTCAAGGAAGGCGAGGACGTTAAGGTAAAGGTCATTGCCATCAAGGACGGCAAGCTGTCCCTGAGCATGAAGGCTCTGATCGAGAAGGCAGAGGAGGAAGCTTCCTCTGAGGAACGGGTAGAGATTCCGAAGAGCGAGAATATCTCCACCAGCCTGGGCGATCTGCTGTCAAAGCTGAAGCTGTAATATTTCTATAAAGAAGGGCATCGCTCCTCATCCAATGGAATGGGGACGATGCCCTTTTTATACTCTCTTAGAACGGTTCTGTTATGTTCCCATATCTTCCTCATACATCCGCTCTACCAGCTCCCGCTTTCCCCGGGGGCTTCCGGACATATACCGCTTCGTCACCTGCTGGGCAGAGGCAAAGCCCATCAGCTCTGCCACCACATCCGAGGTAGCTCCCGCACGGATCGCATGCATGGCATAGGTGTCCCTGAGGATCCTGGGGGTGATCCGTCCCAGTCCCGCCTTCTCGGACCTTCGGCACAACTGCACCCGCAGGCGGCCGGTATTGACCGGTCCCGGTTCCCGGGTGCGGACCACGTAGTCCTCCCCCTCTCCTCCGTATTCGCTCCGAAGCTTCTTCAG
>JAHABX010000015.1 GCA_018376135.1 Clostridiales bacterium
GTATCCAGGATATTTGGATAAAGAAAACCGATGGTTTAAACTATTAATAGTCTACACCATCGGTTTTCTTAAGTCCAGTTGACCTCTGAACAGTAACAATAGATAAATAGATCAAACCATATTTTCTCAAAAATACTTGAACTATTCAGCTATCAGTGTTACTATAATTACAAAGGAAAGCACCCACTCCAAAGGTGGATGCTCCGAGTTTAGACTAAATTTTTCCCTTACGGACAATGCCTATCCTGTGTGCAGACAGGATAGGCATTTTTATTTTCGCTTGTTTCTCTTATCGAGAAAGGCAAGCAACGCAACAATTAAGCTACCAAAGGACATCAGCAATGCCAATATCCCTAAGAAAATCGAAACGATTTCATAAGCTGTCATCGGCGCCACCTCCCTTCCTATGTATTCCGGCAAACCGGTATCATAAACTCAGGAGGCTGCCACCCCGTCATGGGTGCTTTCCGTAAGAATAGTTTAATATTCAAAGCCACAAATAGCAACACAAATTCTTACTTTCAGTTTACAAATAGACATACGATTGAAGAAAGGTGAATTTGCTGCCTTTCCCTCTCTTCTTTATTTGCGTTTTCCGAGCTTTTTTTCGTAAGCCTGCTGCTCTCTCTCCATAACTTTATTCACATCTTTCTCTGCCCATGCCTGGAACCGTTTTGACTTTTTGCATAAGCACAGAAGAATAACACCCAAGAGAATCTGTATCGCTGAAATGATATAGAGCACAGCAAAAAACAGATATACATTATATTTTTCAAAATCCTGAGGCAGAGTTGTGATAAACTTCGTCAGGAAAAGCCATCCAATACCACATATAAGGAATATTTTTCCTGCTCCCGAATAAAATTTCATTCCGTACCTGTCTTCTTCAGATTTTTCGGGTTTCTTTTTTGCTAAATGATTGCTCATGCTATCACCTCGTCAAATAATATCTTTTTTTCATAAGATCTCCCATTCCATTTTCATCCATGGGCTTCATTTGTAATACATAGATATGAAAAACGGTATAAAGGATCCCTACAGTCGTTACTGACAGCTAACAGATCCAAAACCATAGCATACTGAATTCAAAATTCTTTGTTTTTCACTAAAACCAAAACATCCGAACTTCACCGCTTGCTATTTTTCTGATTTTTGCATATAATATAAATGAGCAAAAATGCTTGCTTGTCGATCATCACGGCTAGAATATGATGAACGTGTATGTTTAACTTCCGGAAACGACGGGGTGCTGTATAGCGTAGAATATCGCTTACGTGTTAGGCGGGACTTTTCTCGATAAATTCCAATCTGTTCGAAAAATACCAGGATGACACAGAAGTTCTTTTAAAATCTCAAGGACCTTACGTCCTTATCATACGCCTAAAATATAAAAATAGACGCCAAGATTTTGCGATACCAATCCGTTCCAACATCCCTGCTGCCACACCCAAGCAGCAATACTTTTCTTTACCACCAAGACCAGCAACGAGACCTCATAATCGTCATGGGCTTCACTACATAAAAATGTTTCCGGTAACCAAACAATATTTAGTTCGTTATCGTACGGAAGGTAATACTTTTGCAACAATGATTCAAAATATCATTGACAAAAATTCAAAACAGATTATTTCCGAATGTCAGGCATACCTTGATGATTATGCTGCCGGTAAGCGTCCAATTTATTCTGCAAATATTGATTATCTGCTGTCAAAACTATACGAAGGATATTAAGAACAACTCTCAAAATCTGCTTATACCCCATACATTTATATTTCCCTTAAATAAACACATACTTCCTCAGCCGCTCCACAGCGATATCCAACATTTCCAGCGGAAGCGCAAGATTCATGCGGATAGAATCCGGATACATGAACATCTCTCCATTTGACCAGATTACTCCCGCGCGCACTCCACGCATCTGAAGCTCATGAATGGATACTCCATGCTTTTTGCACCATTCACCGCAATCCAGGAACAGCATATAAGTCCCCTGCGGATGCATGGTTTTCACCTCCGGCACTTCCTCACGAAGATAGCTGCAAAAACGTTCAAAGTTTCCCTCGATACACCGGCACATCTGATCCACCCATTCGGCTCCGGCATCGCTTAAGCCGCCGATATGTCCGTGCATGGACAACACATTCGGCTCATTGTAACGGGTAACTGCTCCCTGACGGGTAAGCCGATCCCGCAGATACGAATTGTACGCGATATGGTAAGACCCCACAAGCCCTGCCAGGCTGAAGGTTTTGCTGACGGAATAAAATGCGATTGTCCGGTTCCATGCATCCTCAGAGACAGACTGGGTCGGAATATGCCGATATCCCGGCATGATAATATCAGACCAGATCTCATCAGAAACAACCACACAGTCGTTCGCCGCATAGACCTCCATTGCCTTCTCGATCTCCCAGCGCTCCCAGACTCTGCCGCATGGATTATGGGGAGAACAGAATACGGCAAAATGAATATGATGCGCTTTTATCTTCGCATCCATATCCTCATAATTCATCCGCCAGATCCCATCTCCATCCCGCACCAGCTCGGAATGGATGATCTTCCTTCCCATGTTGTGAATCGTCTCTGTAAACCCGATATAGGTTGGCGAATGCAGAAGAATACAGTCTCCGGGAGTCGTAAATGCGGAAACTGCAGCGCTCACTCCGCCCAGCACCCCATTTTCATATCCGATATGCTCCGGCAGAAGCCCTTCCACACCATTTCTGCTTCTCTGCCAGTTGATGATACTTTCAAAATATGCCTCGCTCAGCCTGAAATATCCAAAAGACGGAAACTCCAGTCTCCGGTGAATGGCTTCCAGTACCGGCGGCGCCACCGGAAAGCTCATATCTGCCACCCACATAGGGATCGGCATAAGCCCCTCCTGTATGGTCTTCTCCTCATAGGGAATCTCGTTTGCCGCCAGAGAATCCTTTCCTCTTCTGTCCACCATCGTCGTAAAATCGTATTTCATCTATCCTGCCTCCGTTCTTTCGTTTTTGAATCTAAACCATCAATATAGCATCTCTGTATAAATTTTTCCATTCAATGAACTTTTATATCAGAGTCTTGTCCAACAGGAAGTCTATCAAATTGATGTTCAAAATACCATTCTCATCATACCATCGTTTACCTGTATCTTTTCTTACCACAATCTTTGGAAATGAATCTCCAATAAGAGTAAATGGGCGAAGTTCCGCTTCCATCTTTTCTTCAGTCAGCATAGCGTACGCTGACTGAATATAAGTCCTCTTACCTCCGGACGTAACAATAAAGTCAATCTCTCTTGGAGTGCGGACAGAGCTTCCATTTTTGTTTATTGTTCTCGCATATACAACTCCAACATCTACAGAAAATTGACGGTTTATCAGTTCATTATAAATAATATTTTCCATTATATGAGTCATTTCCTGCTGCCGGAACCCAATGCGGGCATTCCTAAGCCCAATGTCCTCACTATAATATTTGTTTGGGGAATCAAAATAAGATTTTCCCTTCACATCATAACGTTTGCTCTCGGAAAACAAAAAAGCGTCTTCCAAATGCCCAATATATGCACGAATTGTATTAGGGGATACCCCAACCGTTTGTTTCGAACGCAGCGTATCCGCAATTTTAGCAGGATTTGTAAGCGAGCCAATGGAGAAACACAGCAAATCTAAAATCTGCTCCAATACATCCTGACGTTCAATTCTTTTACGCTCTACAATGTCTTTAATATAAACCTCCGCAAACAGCGTCTTGAGATAATTCATCTTTGCCGCATCATTCGGTCTTGATAAAATCAGCGGCATACCGCCATAAAATGCATACTCGTCGAAAGCTTCATTCTTGTCTCCGCCAACAGCAGAATAATATTCAGCAAAACTTAATGGATGAACACGAATCTCATCACTTCTTCCTCTAAGCTCCGTCAGAATATCACTGGAAAGCATTTTTGAATTACTGCCGGTCACATAAACATCTAAATTTGATAAACTTCGCAGATCATTCAAAGCATCATAAAAGGTGATTTTTTTTCCGTTCTCATTATAAGGATTTACTACTTCATCTGACATTTGAATTTCATCAATGAAAAGATAAAATTCCTTTTCACAGTTCTCCACTATTTCTCTCACATAAGAAGAAAGAATCAGCGGATTACGAAACCTGATATCTTTTGCAAGATCGAGTTCAATTATTATAATCTGTTCCTTTGTTACACCATTTTGAAACAAATAATCTTTATATATGTTTTTAAGCAGATAAGACTTCCCGCAACGGCGAATACCGGTAATCACTTTTACCAATCCATCAAACCGATAGGAAATCAGCTGCTGCAAGTAGCTGTCGCGCTTAATTTCCATATTATGCGCCTCACTTCATTGAATATTGTCGCCCAAAAGGGCTCCCTTATTCAATCATTATACTCCGATCATTTGCTCTCTTCAAGTCTTCATTGAATATTGCAGCCTATAAGGGCAAAATTTTTCAGCGAATGACTTCGCACGGAGCTACACCTGAGCCGTGCAACTTCGAGGATCTCACCGATCCTCTCAGTCGCGGGCTTCGCCTCTTCGCACGGGGCGCATTCTGAGCCGTGCCTCTTCGAGGATCTCACGATCCTCTCAGTCGCGGGCTTCGCCCCCTTCGCACGGGGCTACACTCGAGCCGTGCAACTTCGAGGATCTCACCGATCCTCTCAGTCGCGGGCTTCGCCCTATAAAAGACAGGAAGGACAGATGCCCATGTACAAGCACAAGCATCTGCCCTCCCTGTCTTTTGCACGGCTCATGGCTTACGCGCACATGCCGCCCAGCATTCCTCCTCCCATACAGAGGAAAAATGAGGTGATAAAGCTGGCTGAGCTTCCCTGCAGATCACGGTTCACTGCAAGAGACACCAGCGTCATAACCAGAAAATATAACAGTCCCAGTACCACGCCCCACAGGAACTGCCTGCTCTTCATCATCTTTCCGGCAAGAAATCCTCCTGTGAAACAGGACAATATATATGTGGCAATAATTCCGATCTGTACTTTCCCTTCGTCCAGCCGGAACCGATACAAAAGTCCGGCGATCAGAAGCAGCAAAAGCCCGGTCACCAGATAGGATACAAGAAGCGCTTTCATCACCCGAATGATGGAACCTGTTTGGATAGTTGGCTGTTTCATAGCAATTCTCCCTTCGTACTCCTGCTTCTATTTATATGTTTCCTTTCACCATTTATGCTTTTCTATTGCATTTTTTTCAAAAATATCGTATAGTAAACTCTGTCTATACATACCAATTTTATAAAGGAGTGAACTACATTGGATTCTAGCGACGCCATACAGGTGCTGATACTGATAGCCCTGATTGGTCTCTCCGCATTCTTTTCTTCTGCGGAGACCGCACTGGTAACTGTTAACAAAATCCGAGTAAGAAATTTAATCGAGGAAGGCGACCGCCGGGCGGTCATCTTATCCAGGGTCATTGAGCACCAGGGAAAGATGCTGAGCGCCATTTTGATTGGAAATAATATTGTCAATATTTCCGCTTCTTCTCTGGCAACCATTATGGTCACAAGATGGCTTTCCGGTACAGGCTTTGCAGCCATTGCAGCCGGATTATCCACTGGTGTACTGACACTGTTGATCCTGGTATTCGGCGAGATCACACCAAAGACCTGCGCCACTATCCGTTCTGAGAAGATCGCATTAAATTATGCCCATATTATATATGGCTGGATGATCATTGCGACTCCTCTGATTTTCATTATGAATAACCTTTCTATGGGGATTCTTTTCCTCATGCGGGTAAATCCCAATGACAAACCAGAGTCCTACACGGAGGAGGAGATCCGTACCATCGTGGAAGTCAGTCATGAAGATGGTGTCATTGAACCGGAAGAGCGCGAGATGATCAATAACGTATTTGATTTCGGAGATGCCACCGCAAAGGACATTATGGTTCCGAAAGTCGATATGAGCTTTCTGAATGTGAATGCTACCTATAATGAGATGATTGACCTGTACCGTCAGAATCGTTTCACCCGCTATCCGGTATATGAGGATACGACGGACAACGTCATTGGCATGGTCAATATGAAGGATTTATTGATTTACGAAGACAAGGAGCATTTTAACGCCCGCAATATTCTGCGAAGCGTGCTCTTTACCCATGAACACAAAAAGACTTCCGACCTTTTATTTGAAATGCGTAAAAGTTCAACAAACCTCGCTATCGTACTGGACGAATATGGAGTCACCTCCGGTCTGGTCACAGTAGAGGATCTGCTGGAAGAGATTGTTGGAGATATCCGGGATGAATATGATGAGGACGAAGAGGAACTGATCAGCCAGATCTCTGACAGGGAATACGTAGTGGCGGGAGCCATGAGCCTTGATGACTTAAATGATTATCTTGAACTGGAGGACAAGGGTCTGCTCCTGGAATCGGAGGACTACGACTCCATCGGCGGAATTGTCATTGAACTTCTGGATCATCTGCCGGAAGTCGGTGAAGAAGTCACGACAGACAATCACATCCGTCTTGTTGTGGATTCTGTAGAAAAGAACCGGATCAACCAGGTACACATCTACCTGCCGGAACTGACAGAAGCGGAAGAAAAGGAAGATTAATTTTCTTCCACTTTTACACCTGTAATGAACACGGACAGCCGGACTTTCTTCTGGCTGTCCGTTTTGTTTTATAAACCTGTAAGGAGGATTTTTCAAATGGGAAATATTTTCAAATTCCATACGGATGTGGATACCGACCAGATCATCGCATCCCAGTATCTGCTCTTTCCAACCATCGAAGAGATGAAGGCACATACCTTTGAATCCCTCGATCCTGATTTTGCATCAAAAGCAGCACCCGGAGACTTTGTTGTTGCCGCCGAGAACTTTGGCTGCGGCTCTTCCCGCGAGCAAGCTCCAAGTGTCCTGAAAGCACTGGGAATCAAGGCTGTCCTTGCCAAATCCTTTGCACGCATTTTCTACCGCAATGCCATCAACATCGGGCTTCCGGTCATCGTATGCAAGGATCTCTATGACCATGTATCCAGCGGAGATCAGATGGAGCTCTCTCTGACTGAAGGTATCGTCAGAGCCGGAGGACAGGAATTTATCTGCACCAAGCTCCCGCCTTATATGCAGGGCATTCTGGATCAGGGCGGTCTGATCGCATCACTGAATAAGGAGGAAGCATAGCATGGGAATGACAATTGCAGAAAAGATCATCGCCCGGGCAGCCGGAGTTGATGTTGTAAAACCAGGAGATATCCATACGGTGGAAGTGGATCGGCTTATGAGCAATGACGGAACCACTCATCTGACCATCGATATGTACAATCAGAAGTTAAAGCATCCCCACATTGCGGACATCAACAAGCTGGTATGGATCGTGGATCACAATGTTCCGGCTGACAGTCCCAAGACGGCTGCCTCTCAGAAGAAAATGCGTGATTTCGCAAAGGAACACGGCATCTGCTTCTATGAAGGACAGGGCGTCTGCCATCAGATCATGATGGAGAACCATGTCTGCCCGGGAGAGCTGATCTTCGGCGCAGACAGCCACACCTGTGCCTATGGTGCACTGGGTGCTTTTGGAACCGGTGTAGGCTGTACGGATTATCTGTATGCCATGGTTACCGGAAAGTCCTGGGTCCTCGTACCGGAGACGCTCCGCTTCAACCTGACCGGGAAGCTGCCGGAAGGCGTCTATGCCCGCGACCTGATCCTGACCATTATCGGACAGATCGGCGCAAACGGAGCCAACTACAAAGCCATGGAATTTGCCGGAGAAGGACTTCGTTCCCTGACTATGAGCGACCGCATCTCCATCTGCAACCTCTGCGTGGAGGCCGGTGCCAAAACCGCACTGATGGAGGTAGATGAGACGGCCCTTGCGTATCTCCATGCCCACGGCAGAGAACCAAAGGCCTGCTTTACCAGTGACGAAGATGCCGTCTTTGCCGCCACCTATGACATTGACCTTTCTGCCATCGTTCCGATCGTAGCAAAACCGCATTTTGTGGACAATGTCTGTCCGGCAGAGGAAGCTGCCGGAATCAAGATCGATGAAGCATTTCTCGGCTCCTGCAACAACGGACGGATCGAAGATCTGCGTGTGGGCGCTGCCCTCATCAAAGGAAAAAAGGTACATCCGCTTGTCCGCTTCCTTGTGGTTCCTGCCAGCCAGACAGTCTATCAGGAAGCTTTAAAGGAAGGTCTTCTCCAGACCTTTATGGAAGCCGGAGCCATTGTCATGAACCCCAACTGCAGCGTCTGCTGGGGAAGCTGCCAGGGAGTGATCGGAGAAGGAGAGACCCTGATCAGTACCGGAACCCGTAACTTCAAAGGACGCGCCGGACACAAGGATTCCTTCGTATATCTGGCAAGTGCCGCAACCGTGACCGCTTCCGCCATCAAAGGCGAGATCACAACTGCAGATATGTTATAGAGAGAGGTATTATTTATGAATGAAACATTTACCGGCAGGGTATGGGTCATGGGCGATGACATCGACACCGACATCATCATCCCCACCGAATATCTTGCATTAAAGACCGTACAGGACATGGCTCCTTACGCATTTTCTCCTCTTCGTCCCGAACTGGCTGCACAGATCCAGCCGGGAGACATGATCGTAGCCGGCAAGAACTTTGGCTGCGGATCCTCCAGAGAACAGGCTCCGGAGATCATCAAAGCGCTGGGCATCAAGTGTGTAGTCGCCAAATCCTTTGCCCGGATCTTTTTCCGCAATGCCATCAACAACGGACTGCTCCTCATCGAGAACGCCGAGCTCAGAGATGCTGTATCTGAGGGAGACTCGATCGAAGTAGAAGTAAACGAAAAAATCACCCATCAGGGCAATACCTACCCAATTGCCTCTCTTCCGCAGAATCTGGTGGACATTATTGACGCAGGCGGACTGGTCAAGGCTATGCGCCGCTTAAACGGACTGGAGGGCTAAGGCATGGGACAGACAATTATCGAAAAGATCGTAAGCCGCAATGTGGGACATGAAGTAAAGCCGGGTGATATTGTCACCGTCAACGTGGACCGGGTCATGATCCACGACATTTTCATTCCCTTCGTTGCAGAAAAATTTGAAGAAATGGGCTTTAAAAAACTCTGGGATCCGGACCGGGTCGTACTGATCTACGATCATCTGGTTCCGGCAAGCCAGGTAGATGACACCCGGCATTTCCGAATCGGAGATGCCTTTGTGGAGAAATACGGCATGAAAAACATCCACAGAAGCGACGGTATCTGCCACCAGCTCATGACAGAAGCCCTGTATGTAAAGCCGGGCAACATCGTTTTCGGAACAGACAGCCACACCACTACCTACGGATGCGTAGGTGCATTTTCCTCCGGTATCGGCTATACGGAGATGGCAAGCATCCTCGGAACAGGAACCATGTGGATCAAGGTTCCCGAGACCATCCGGGTAGAGATTGAAGGAACGCTTCCATCCAATGTGACCTCCAAGGACATCATCCTCCGTCTGATCGGAGATCTGCGCGCAGACGGCGCAACCTACCAGGCACTGGAGTTCTGTGGAAATACCGTTGAAAATATGTCTGTGGCAAGCCGCATGACTATGGCAAATATGGCAATCGAAGCGGGAGCTAAATGTGCCCTGTTCACACCGGATGAAAAGACCGCCGAATACTGCCAGATGGAACTGACCGACCAGGAGCGCTCCCTTGTGGGCGATGCCGACGCCGGATACATCCGTACCATTCATTACTGTGCAGAGGATCTGGTTCCGGTTCTCGCCTGCCCGTCTCAGGTAGACAATATCAAGCCGGTCAGCGAGCTGGAAGGAACCCCCATTGATCAGGTATTTATCGGTTCCTGTACAAACGGACGTCTGGAAGACCTTCAGAAGGCAGCTTCCATCCTGAAGGGAAAGAAAGTCGCTCCCTTTGTAAAGCTGATCGTAACGCCTGCAAGCCGGAAGATCTACAATCAGGCGCTTAAGGACGGCACCATGGCAGTCCTGGCTGAAGCAGGCGCCATTATCACGCATCCGGGCTGCGGGCTCTGCTGCGGAAGAACCGGCGGTATCCTGACGGACGGAGAACGGGTCGTGGCAACCAACAACCGGAATTTCCTTGGACGGATGGGCACCTCCAAGGTGGAGATTTTCCTGGCATCTCCGGCTACGGCAGCAGCCTGTGCTGTAGCTGGAAAGATCGTCGTTCCGGAAGTTTAAAAACTGTCTGCAAAAAAACTCCGGCATCGTCCATAAAACGGTGCCGGAGTTTTTTCTGTATATCACTGTTTATTCTTCAGCCTTACCACATTTCCATCCACACTCAGCCCCTGGATACTTCTCAGAAAGCCGGAGATCCGGCTGTAGCCGTAATCCTTCAGATCAAAACCGTTAAACCGGTTTTTCAGTTCTTCATTGATCATGGCAAGATTATCCACACCTCCGCCGTTCCTCCGGATAATGTGGAAGATCTCCTTTTCCACCTTTTCCCGGGGAATCTCCTCGCTCTTTCCAATGCTGTAATGATTATTTTCCCGATGGACTCTCAAAAGCGGCATCTCCTCCGTCAGGAATACACTCAGCTTGGAATATCCATAATTCCGCACGTCAAAATCAGGGAACTTTACAGAAAGACGCTGTCCCACAAATCCCAGATCCAGTTCTTCTTCTGCCGACTCATTCAGCATGGTCCAGATGGCATTCTCCAGATTGTCGATGCCGGTCACATTATCCATACCGGCATCATCCTGTCTTGTCTGTGCTGCATGGCTTGCTGTATCCTTGTTCGCTTCTCCGATCAGATTCAGATGTACGAATTTGTTGCAGGCACGGGTCAGGGCAAGAGGTGTCTTTGACTCTCCCATGCCAAGCACGTATTTCTTCTCTTCCCGAAGCCGCATGGCGAGCCTTGTAAAATCACTGTCACTGGTCACCAGGCAGAATCCGTCCACCTTGTTCTGATACAGCAGATCCATGGCATCGATGACCATTGCCATATCTGTACTGTTTTTCCCTGATGTATAAGAAAACTGCTGGATGGGGATCACCGAATACTCCAGAAGAACATCCTCCTTCCATCCGTTTTCCTTCGACCAGTTCCCATATATTCTTCTGCACGATGCAAAACCGTACTTTTCAAGCTCATCAAATATCACCGGTGCATATCTGGAGCTGACATTTTCCGCATCGATCATAACTGCAAACTGCAATTTTTCTTCCATATTCACCCTCACTGTCACATAATTATCAAATCCACTGCAATACAAGCTGTGCCGCCATCATCATAAGCGGCATGGTCACGATACTTCCAAAGGTAGTCAGCACATTGATAGAAGATGCGTATCCCGGATCATTGTCAAACATCTGCGCCATCTGCGCCACAGAGGTCGCTGCAGGACCGCAGGATCCCAGAAGAACGATCAGGCAGAGTACCTGATCCACCTTTACCGGAAACAGCATCCATACCAGGCATACGCTTACAATCGTCAGTGCCGGACAGATCAGCAGACGGAACGCGGTCATCACGTAGATCCTCCTGTTGACAAATATTTTCTTCAGATCCATCTCCGCAATAAGGATTCCGATGGTCAGCATGGAGACCGGACCAATACAGGATGCAAGTCCTGAAAATGCCGTGTCAATCACTTCCGGCAGAGACCAGTCCATCGCCATGAACACGATTCCCAGGAATATGGCAATAATAGGCGGCGTGAAAAAAATCTTCTTCCACGACACCTTGCTTTCCTTCCGCATGATCCGCTGCCCATGACTCCACAGCAGCGCGTTCTGTACAAATAAATATGCACTGGTATAGAATACATACTCCGAACCGAACACACCGATCACCAGCGGGATGATCAGATTGCCGGAATTGCTGTATATAACAGACGCCTTCTCCAGCCCGTTCATCGGATACAGTCTGCCGGCCAGCCACACAAATGCAAAAAATACAGCATGCACCACAGCTACCGCCGTTACCGCATAGAGAAAGCCCGCCAGTTTTTCCGGGGTGATGTCCGTCTGAAATGCCTGAAACATGGTGCAGGGCACACAGACATAGAGGCATGCCACCGTCAGCCCTCTGCTCTCCTCATGATTCAGCATACCGCTTCTGCGAAGCCCGTAGCCTGCCAGTCCCATGACAACCAGGCTCAATATCTGTTTGATCAATAAAATACTGATTTCCATAGCTATACTTCTTCCGTACCTTCTGCCAGCTCAATGGTCTCTCCCGCGATCCTCAAAAGGTCCTCGATTTCCTCCAAAGGCATATCCAGATAGATCGACAGCTCATCAGGCGTCACCTGCCGTCCCATCTCTTCCGTCAGTTCCGTGATAGAATCTGCCAGCTTGTTCAGCTTCTCCGTGATCTGGTCTCCCGTATCCTTCTCGCCCTCCTGTTCGTCAAGCGCACTGCGGATCGCACCATGGATCTCCCGTTCCAGGTGCTCCTCCCAGGACATTCCTTCTTCTGCCAGACCAAGCGTATCGATCCCGATCATGAGCCCCAGATTTCCTTCCTGCACCAGATCCTGAATCAAAAGCCCGCCATGCGCATAATCCTCCGCAAGCGGCAATACCCTGTCCATGTAGTGTTCTGTCAGAAGTTTTTTTGCCGGCACATCTCCTTCGGCTGCCTTTTCAAACAGTCCCGGCAATGCATCCTCTGGCTGCTTCTGAATCGATTTCATCTCTTTTTTGTACTGCTTCAGGAATTCCTGCTCCTCTTCGGTATACGGGATCTCCTCTCCTGGTATCTCCGACAGCTCAACGCCTTCCACCCGGATGCGTTTGGATGCCAGGTATGCATATACAAGCTGGTACTGCTCCTGGCTCAGATTCATATCCTGAAAGAACTCCTGCACGTCCTCTTTTGTAAGCCTTTTCAGCTTCTGTTCTGCACTGGCGCTCAATGCCGCAAGCGCAGTCCGAAATCTTGTCTGTTCGTCCATACTATATCCTCCTGATCCTTTTCATCATACTCTATCCAGGCAAAAAAATCCAGCTTCTTCTTCCGTCACGTTCCGATGCATTCCTTCATATATTGTTATAAAAAGCTTTCAGGAAATCTTTATGGCAAATAGAATCATGATCGATGCCGGTCACAATGGTCTGACCGATCCGGGCGCTGTCTTTAACGGGCGCCGGGAAAGCGACGATACTCTGCGCCTCGCACGCGCTGTCGGCGAGATCCTCTCCCGCAACGGATATGATGTCTCATACACAAGAACCGGAGATCTGGATCAGTCCGTTATACAGAAGGCTCAGCTTGCCAATGATACAGACGTGGATCTCCTGGTATCCCTGCATCGGAACATGGCATCCTATCCGGGGCAGTACGACGGGGTACAGACCCTCATCTACGACCGATCCGGCTTTAAACAGCTTATGGCAGAAAATATCAACCAGAATCTGGAGGGTGTGGGATTCCGGAACATCAATGTGGAGACCCGCCCGAATCTTGCTGTTCTGCGCCGCACCAGAATGCCTGCTCTCCTGGTGGAGGCAGGCTTTATCGACAGCGAAATTGACAATAACCTTTTTGATACCCGCTTTGATGAGATCGCTCAGGCAATCGCAGACGGCATCATGGATACATTAAACGCAGAGGATTCCGCTTCCGACCCACCACGTGCCTATGCCTATCAGCCTCCTGTTTCCCAGAATCGGGGATTCTTTGCAGATCCTTCTATGTCTGCGGGAAATTCATGGCAGCTTATGCAGGATATGTCATCCGGTCAGGATATGGGAAATCCCCGTCCTCTCTATCGGGTACAGGTGGGCGCCTTCTATAACCTGCAGAATGCCATCGAGCTGGAACAGGAACTCAAACGAATGGGGTACAACACCTGGATCGTCACCATCTGATAAAAGTACCAGCCGCCGCATGGACGCTCCCTCCACACGGCGGCTGTATATATGCTACTCTTCTCTGCTTCTCAGACGCCTCAGCCTTTCTGCGATCTCCTTTTCATATCCTATATCCGTCGGGACATAAAATCTTTTATTCACAATCTCATCCGGCAGATACTGCTGCTTCACGTAATGCTCCGGGAAGTCATGAGCATACAGATATCCCACACCATGTCCCAGCTTCTCGGCACCTCCATAATGCCTGTCCTGAAGATGGACCGGCACTGTGGTAGTCGTACTCTTCACCACCGACATCGCTTCAAAGACCGCATTGCACGCTGCGTTGCTCTTGGGGGCTGATGCCACATAGGACGCCGCATGGGCAAGAATGATCTGTGCCTCCGGCATACCGATGCGCTCCACTGCCTGTGATGCCGCCACTGCCACCACCAGTGCCTGCGGATCTGCATTGCCCACATCCTCCGATGCACAGATCATGATTCTGCGGGCAATGAACTTAATGTCTTCCCCGGCATAGAGCATCTTCGCCAGGTAGAATACCGCCGCATCCGGATCCGAACCCCGCATGCTCTTGATAAAGGCTGAGATCGTATCATAATGATTATCCCCGCCCTTGTCATAGCGCACCGTCTTTTTCTGGATACATTCAGCTGCCACATCCAGGGTAATATGGATCTTCCCGTCCTCACTGCGCTCCGTAGTCAGAATGCCAAGCTCCAGCGCATTCAGCGCATTTCTTGCATCCCCTCCCGCAATATCCGCCAGGAACTCCAGGGCATCCTCATGCAATACCGCATCATAGGCTCCCATTCCTTTTTCCATATCTGTTACTGCTCTTTTCAGGAGTCTTTTTATATCCTCTTTTTCCAGTGCCTTCAGTTCAAAAATGACCGAGCGGGAAATCAGTGCACCGTTCACCTCAAAATAGGGATTCTCCGTAGTCGCGCCGATCAGGATCAGCGTTCCATCCTCCACAAAAGGAAGCAGATAGTCCTGCTGCCCCTTGTTGAACCGGTGGATCTCATCCACGAACAGGATCGTCCGCTTTCCATACATACCAAGGCTGTCCTTTGCCTGCCGGACGACCTCCTCCATATCCTTTTTGCCTGCCACCGTGGCATTGATCTGAGTAAATTCCGCACTGGTCGTATGCGCGATCACCTTTGCAATCGTCGTCTTACCCGTCCCCGGAGGACCATAGAAGATAACCGACCCCAGCTTATCCGCCTTGATCGCCCGATACAGCAGCTTGTCCTTTCCCAGAATATGCTGCTGACCTACGATCTCATCCAGCTTCTCCGGGCGCATCCGGGAGGCTAGCGGAGCCTCCGATGCCATGGTATTGCTTCTCATATAGTCAAATAGATCCATATCTGTGCCTCACTTCTATTACAATTTCTCTTTCATTATCATACCATGAAGAGAGAAATATTTCATCCACTAATCCATGATCACCTCATCCACCGTCACAAACTCAAACCCGTCCGCCTCCAGAAGATCCACGATCCGTTCCACTGCCTGCACCGTACTTTTATAGCTGTCATGCATCAAAATAATATCATTTTCTCCCGCATCCTCCACCACCTGCTCCACGATCCAGTCCACATTCGCAGTGGTCCAGTCCAGCGTATCAATGGTCCACATAACCGGAATCAGATCAAGCTCCGCTTCCAGTCCCTCATTCCAGGTACCGAACGGCGGTCTTACATACTCTGTCCCCTTTCCGGTCAGATTCTCAATCAGCTCACTGGTCTCACTGATCTCCGCATATGCCTGCTCTGCGGGCAAAGTCGTGATCTGTACATGATGATAGGTATGGTTCCCGATCAGATGTCCCCCGTCAGCAATCTCTTTGACCAGCTCTTTATGCTCCTCCACATTCTGCCCCAGCAGAAAAAAAGTGGCAGGAATCTGCTTCTCCTCCAAAAGCTCCAGCATCTGCGGCGTATAGACCGGATGGGGACCATCATCAAAGGTCAGTGCAATCTTCTTGATCTCTGCCTCCTGCTCCTTTGTCCGCTCCGGTTCTCTGGCTTCTCCTGCCTCAGCCATGATTCCCAGCCCCGCTGCTGCCAGCAGTCCCAACAGCCAATATCTTCTCTGCATTCTGCATTCCATCCCATCACTGCCCATCAACACTATATATGCGCTTCAAATTTTTTTAAGCCATCTATTCAAGTTTTCTTAATTCTTTTTATAATTCTTTTAGAAGAGCGACATATTTTAGACACATTTCCCTGCTATTATAAGAACTGTAAGGAAGACATATCCGTATTTCATTCATAACACTTGGGGGACTTCCCAAAAGTCCCCCACTCCCTCGAATTTACAGGCTGTCACATAAGTGGCAGTCTTTTTTATATCTCCGTAAATGTATACCGCTGTAAGATATCCGCCGTCTTCACATGATATACGATCGTTCCGTCTGCCAGCACCTCCCGCCTAAGCTCCAGCTCCCGGTCCTTATGCTTTCCGCGGATATACGCCTCCGGGTCGTCCAGCATGATCTCCTCGAAAAACACATCTCTCATCTGATTGTTCGCGCACTCATTAAAAATCTCATGTACAACCTCATACTCCTTCATACGATCCTCCTATTCTCTTTCATCCACCTGCTTTTTCAGATACCGCCCTACCACATGGGCAAAACCGGAAAGATCCCGGATATACGCAAAATCCTTGCCGAAGATCCTTCTTTCCGCCATCAGATCCTGTTCTTCCCCGGCAAATACTCCCAATACCGAGATCCCCTGTCCCCGGATACGCCGCACCTCACCGGCAGTATCCTTTATGGCATATTCCCCGGTATAAACTGCAGGGTTCCTTACATTGGGACGGTTGACTGCCAGATCATTAGGTCTCCCGTCACTTAACACGATCAGCACCTTATTCTCCTCCGGACGCTCCAGCAGTCCGTCTGCTGCCGCCCGAAGCGCCAGACCATCCCGGTTGCTGGAGGACGCGGTGAATTCCATCAGTCTCCAGTCCGCCTCCCTGCCCTCATCATACTCCCGGAATCTGCGCATGACCGTATGATCCCAGAAGGTACAAAAGCTCAATACCCGGTGAGGGATCCCTGCCCGGGAAAGCGCCGCCGACAGAATATAGCCCTGCAGCGCCACCAGCTGCTGCCTGCTCTTCTGAGAACCGCTGGCGTCTATGAGCACATCCACCACAAAATCCGAGCTGTTCCTCTTAAACTGCTTCTGAAAAAGCTTCGCATCCTCGGTGCGTCCCACCTTCCACAGCTTTGCCGGAAGTATGGTTCCACAGGAAGCTTCCATCCGTTCATCCTCATCTCTCGCCTGCAAAGAGCGCTTCAGAATATCCCCAAGCGCTTCAATATTGTGCCGGGACACCCGGTCATTCTGCCGGTAAAACCGCTTCGTCATCTCCCAGGTCCTGCGGGCAAGTACATACGTGTTGTTCTCTCTTACACAGTTGTGAAGAATCCCGTCCGTAAAATACAGCTTGCAGTCTGCATGTACCCCCCGGCAGATCCGCCGGTTCAGCCGTTCCCGGGTAAGCTCATCCATATAAGAGCTGCCAAAATTCTGCTCAATATAGGAATGCATCTTCCGGGCTGCCTCCTCCGTGATCAGGATCTTTCCTGCCCGCTTCCTGCGCTCCTCTTCATCCTCCTCCGGCTTCAGGACACTGCTGTTCGCCTGGCGCATCAACTGCTCCAGGGACGCCTCCACTGCGTTCTCATCCAGGAAATCCTGCCAGTCGAACTTTTTCAGATCCTCGGCACTGACGGAGAGTACCTGCTCCAAAGTGCCGTGCTCCTGCTCAAAATCCGGCTCCACAAGCCGGTTATAGAACCGGTCCACACCACGGATGACCTCCATGGTATCGGAAGCCTTCCGCATGGCAAGCAGCTCGTCCACCTGCTCTCTGACACGCTTCTCTGCCGTATACCTTCCGTCGATCCCCTCCTGGAGCATGGCGATCTTCATCCGTCCCACCGGATTGTTCCTGCGGGCAAGACGTTCAAAATCCCGGTCCAGAATGTCTTCAAATGCCTTCCTGCGAAGGGATATCACTCCCTTTCGCTCCGCCGTGATCTTGTCCGCCACCGCCTGATCCACACACATCTGAGCCAGCGTCATAAGCGTATGCTCGTCTGCCCCCAGATACAGCTTCTTTACCAGATACATACCGAACTCATCCTGTGAAAAATATCTGGCAAATGCCCCCTGCTTTACCGCATCATAGAGCGTAATGTATTTGGATCTCTGAAAGGATTCCAGATCCAGCTGTACGTCCAGCCCGTAATCACCGCTCACAGTCCAGAGCAGGTTCTTCATACGGTTCTCCAGCTCGTACCGGTATTCCTGCGCCGCATAATCCTCTTCCTGCGCACAGCCCGCCGCATCCTTCTGCACGCCGTATGTCTCTTCCGGTCTCTGCATTAAAATACCTGCTCCTTCGTCCAGTCCTCAGGAATCCGCGTCATCACCATATCCGATACGATCTCCCTCTCAAAAATATCAAATGCCTTATTGGTAATTCCCATCTGCACCGCCTGCCAGGGACGAAGCCCGATCCGCACCGCGCCCAGAGCAGACAAAAGCCCCCTCAGATCCACTGCCTTTGTGGATATCTCACTGTTCTGCGCCTTCACCTGAAGATCCAGAAACAGCCCGCCAAAGGCATGGAGTGCTTCCTCACTGATATCCGGATAGTCATGACGGATGATCCGGTACAGATTTTCCTGTGTCAGCGCAGGCATATCAATGACCAGGAAACGGGATACCAGCGCCTCATTCAGCTCCTTCGTCCCCGCATAGCCATAGTTCATGGTTCCGATAAATCTTGCCGCCGGATGAAGATCGATCTTCTCGTATCCGGGTACATCTATGATCCTCCGATGATCCAGCGTGGCATGGAGCACACTCGCCGCATCATTTTTCGCCATATTGACCTCATCAAAGATGCCGAAGCCCCCCTCTTCCGCACACCGGTAGACACTTCCCTTGCGAAGCTGTACCTCATTGTCCCGGAAGGTATCCGTCCCGATCAGAGAACTGCTGTCCGTATTTACATTAAATGAAATATTATAGGACGGACGTCCGAATACCCATGCCAGATTCTCTGCCAGTATATTTTTGCCGGTGGCCTTCGCCCCGCTGAGCAGCAGGTTCGACCCCTGTAAAAGAGCGGCACATGCCATCTCCAGTATCTCTTTTCCGTAGAATGGAATGCCCGGCTGTACGATCCGGTTCTTCACCGACTCATGCACCGGATATTCCTTCCGGAAGTCCTCGATCCCCCGGATCAGACCATGCTCCACTCCCTGCTCTTCCAAAAAATGTAATTCTCTCAGCATCTTTCATCCTCATTCATCCAGGAACTGTGCCAGCACATAATTGCTCACATCAATTCCCTGTTCTGTTAAATATATTCTACCATCTTTTTCAGCAAGAAGCTGTTGCATTTGTAACTTTTTCAGCAGTTTCTCATAATATTCTCTGTAATTTCCGGGGTCGATGCCTTCCATCTTCCGCAGTCCCAGAAAAAAATACTCCTCCCGGACTGCCTGATCCGTAAGCTCCTCCCGATCCCCCTCATAGCTGCCCCTGAGATACTCCTGAAACTCCGTCTGGTTGCTGCTTCGGATCCGTCCCAGAAGAGAAGCCGCTCCCAGTCCGTATCCCTTATAATCCGTCCGTTCCCAGTATCCCAGATTGTGTCTGCATGCATATCCCTTTCTGGCATAATTGGAGATCTCATAGCGCTCATATCCCCGGGATTCCAGAAGCTTCTTTGTATCGTAATACATCTGCCGCTCATCCTCCTCCGAAGGCAGAAGCTCCGGATGTGCCTCGTACCGTTCAAAAAACGGCGTCCCTTCCTCTATGATCAGACTGTATGCAGAAATATGCTCCGGCGAAAGTGCAAGCACCCGCTCCAGCGTATCTGACCAGCTTTCGATGCTCTGTCCGGGAAGCGCTGACATCAGATCCACATTGATATTCTCAAATCCCGTCTCCCTTGCCAGAAAGAAGCTCTCCAGAAATTCCTCCCAGGTATGGATCCTGCCCAGTGCTTTTAACTCCCGATCGTCTGCAGACTGCAGTCCGAAGCTTAAACGGTTGATCCCGGACCGTTTGAAGCAGAGCAGCTTTTCCCGGTCTACGGTTCCCGGATTTGCCTCCAGCGTGATCTCCGCATCCTCACGGATCGTATATACGTCTCTGAGCGTCTCCATGATCCCTGCCACCTGTTCTCCTTCCAGAATACTGGGGGTCCCGCCTCCGAAGAAGACCGTTGTCACCTCGTACTCCCCGGAAAGCCGCCCGGACTGCCGGATCTCCTTTATAAGGGCTTCCACATATGCCCCACGTACCTTCTCATCTGCCGGAGCGGATAAGAAATCACAGTAAGCACATTTGCGGACGCAGAAAGGAATATGGATATAGATCTCCAATGGTTTTTTCATCATTTTCACCTTTCTGAAAAGGAATGCCGCCGGTGAACGGTCATCCACCACGCAGCATTCCTTTTATCTGCTCACTATTTATCATCCAGCTTCAGCACACTCATAAATGCCTTCTGCGGGATCTCTACGCTGCCGATCTGGCGCATCCGCTTTTTACCTTCCTTCTGCTTCTCCAGAAGCTTTCTCTTACGGGAAATATCGCCGCCGTAGCATTTTGCCAGTACATCCTTCCTCATTGCCTTGACCGTCTCTCTGGCAATGATCTTGCCGCCCACTGCCGCCTGAATCGGGATCTCAAACAGATGACGGGGGATCTCGTCCTTCAGCTTCTCGCACATTCTTCTTCCCCGTTCATAGGCAGACGCTCCATGCACGATAAAGGAAAGTGCATCCACCTCTTCCCGGTTGATCAGGATGTCCAGCTTCACCAGCTCCGACTGCACATAGCCCTTAAATTCATAATCAAAGGACGCATATCCTCTGGAACGGGATTTCAATGCATCAAAGAAATCATAGATGATCTCATTCAGCGGAAGTTCATATCTCAGAAGTGCACGGGTCTCCTCCATATATTCCATGCCCAGATAGATACCCCGGCGTTCCTGACACAGATCCATGATCGCACCGATAAACTCTGTCGTCACCATAATCTCAGCCGATACCATGGGTTCTTCCATATATTCGATCTCTGACGGATCCGGAAGGTTGGACGGATTGGTCAGCTCGATCATCTCACCGTTGGTTTTGTGTACCCGGTAAATAACACCCGGAGCAGTGGTCACCAGATCCAGATTGTATTCCCTCTCCAGACGCTCCTGGATGATCTCCAGATGCAGAAGTCCCAGAAAACCACAGCGGAAGCCAAAGCCAAGGGCGATGGAGGTCTCCGGTTCAAACTGCAGGGATGCATCATTTAACTGAAGCTTCTCCAGCGCATCCCGAAGATCCGGGTATTTGGCTCCGTCTGCCGGATAGAGTCCGCAGTATACCATGGACTGTACCTTCTTATAACCCGGCAGCGGCTCCTTACACGGATTGGAGCGGTCCGTCACCGTATCTCCCACGCGGGTATCCTTTACATTCTTGATGCTTCCGGTGATATACCCAACCATTCCGGCGCTCAGCTCCTCACAGGGGATGAACTGACCTGCGCCAAAATATCCGACCTCCACCACATCTGCTTCCGCTCCCGTCGCCATCATGCGGATGGGCGTTCCCTTGCGGATGGTTCCTTCCTTGATCCGGCAGAAAATGATGACTCCCTTATACGGATCGTACACCGAATCAAAGATCAGCGCCTGAAGCGGCGCTTCCGGGTTGCCCTCCGGTGCCGGGATCTTCTTCACGATCTGCTCCAGTACCTCATCCACGTTCTGTCCGGTCTTCGCTGAGATCAACGGCGCATCATGGGCTTCGATACCGATAATGTCCTCGATCTCCTCGATCACCCGCTCCGGGTCTGCACTTGGCAGATCGATCTTGTTGATGACCGGCATCACATCCAGATTGTGATCCAGTGCCAGATACACATTTGCCAGCGTCTGCGCTTCAATGCCCTGTGCTGCGTCCACCACCAGGATCGCTCCGTCACATGCCGCAAGACTTCTGGATACCTCATAGTTAAAGTCCACGTGTCCGGGAGTATCGATCAGGTTGAAGATATATTCCTCCCCGTTCTGCGCCTTATATACCGTACGGACGGTCTGCGCCTTGATCGTGATGCCCCTCTCTCTCTCCAGTTCCATGTTGTCCAGCACCTGAGACTGCATCTCACGGCTGGTTAAAAGTCCCGTCTTCTCTATGATCCGATCTGCAAGGGTGGATTTCCCGTGGTCGATATGTGCTACAATACAAAAATTGCGGATTTTGCTCTGATCTATTGCCATCTTATGTCCTCCAAAAATATATAGAATAAATGTAGCACGGATTTGCCGCTTGTGCAAGCCACTTATGTCCTGCTAGGGACTGAATACCCGGTCCAGTATGTCAGAAAGCGGCTCCATAGTATTGAGCATCTCCTGAAGCGTATTGGTCTGCGCCCCCACCTCGATCAGCAGCGCCTTGTCACTCAGATGCAGATTGTATCTGAGTCCCTTCAGATATATATTTCTGGACAGTCCCGGATAATACTGCTCACACATGAGCTTCAGCTGCAGGGTAAGCGCCAGATTATCCTGGATATACGGATTGTAAAGATAGTCGATGGGACCGTTTTTCTTCGTCCGGCTCAGTCCGTTAAAGAACATAAATTTTGCCGTCGGTTTCCCCCCGATATCCGTCGCCAGATGAACCCCCTCCTTTACACCGTCCCGGTGCAGATCAATGACGGACTGGATCGTGGGATTTTCCGCCAGGATAGCGCTGATCTCCTTCTCCGCCTTGGAATATGCCTCATTCCGGTCCAGCTTGCCGTCCACCAGATCATAGACACTGGTCACATGCATGACCTGATAGCCCTTCTCCTGCAGAAGCTCCGTCAAATACGCTCCCACACCGACGATGGTGGTGGAATTGTCCCCGGGAACCGAATCCACAAAGCCTTCCTGGGAATGCGTATGATAGATGAGGATCTGCGGTCCGTCCGTGTCCTTGTTGATCGTCATATCCCTGCCAAGCAGAGTCTCCGCATTCAGATCCTCCGGTGTGATCATGGTATTTGATTCTATGGTATAAAAATTGCTGAACAGAAATTCAAAATCCGACAGCTCCTCCAGGCTGTAGATAGTTCCGGCAGGGATTGCTTCCTCCTTCTGCGCCACGGCAGCCTCCTCCTTCGCCCGCCGTTCCTCTTCCTCTGCGGCAGCCCTCTGTTCTGCTGCCAGTTCATTTTCCTGCTGTGCCAGTGCTGCAAGATCCTGTCCCGCTTCCGCCTCAGCACTCTCTTCCCGGGCACTGTCTGAAAATGCCTCCTCCCCCTCATCCTGAACACCGCCTGTTACCAGCATCTCATAGGTCGCCGCATTTTCCAGCCCGCCGGACTTTTCTGCCCCATAACGCAGCCGATAGAGAGGATGCAGCTCCATCACTCTCTGTATGTACCAGTCGGCAAGGGAGTCTGCCTCCCCGCCTTCCTCATATTCAAAAAACAGCCCCGGATACAGACAGCGGGCAAACTCCCGCTGGCACACCCGCTGTACTGCCGCCCTTCCATCCTCCAGAAACCCTGCCAGATCTCCTGACCAGAGCTTCTGTCCTCCGGTAAATACAATATAGAATCCAATACAGAAAAATACCATCCACAGAAGCCAGTTCCCTATTCGTGCCAAACGTTCCATCCGCATCCTCACCCCACCCATTTATTATATGGAAGGCAGAGAGCAACTATGCTTCATCCGGAATCTGAAATGCCATATTCAGCGCCTCAGACAAAGTAAAGCTGAGCTGCTTGATGGTTTCGTCTATATTTTTCGGCGTCACAAACATCCCGTTTAGATGGGGCGGCATCTGCTCACAGTTCCCCTGTGCATCGTAGATGATGGCAGCAGCCTCCACTACGGTTGGCACACCGATGGCAATGACCGGAATCCCCAGACTCTCTTCCGTCAGGCTGTTCCTGTGATTTCCCACACCGGAGCCAGGCTGGATTCCCGTATCCGTAAGCTGTATGGTACGGCTTAAACGCTTCGTGCTCCGTGCCGCCAGCGCATCAATGACGATCAAAAGCTCCGGCTTTGTCTGCTCCACAATTCCCCGGATGATCTCCGAAGTCTCCATACCAGTCTGTGCCATGACTCCCGGCACGATCCCGCTGATCTGACTGCATTTTTCTGCTCCCATGACCCCTTTTCCATACTCCCGGATCAGGTGCCGTGTGATCAGAAGATTCGATACGGTCTTGGGTCCCAGTGCATCCGGCGTCACATCCCGGTTGCCAAGCCCTGCCACCAGAATGGAACGCTCCTGTTCCTCTCCCATCAGCTCCTTCAGATAATGCGCCAGTGTTTCCGATATCTCCCGGTGGTAATCTTCATCCGGAACTGCCATCCCCGGCGCCTCCAGCGTCAGGTAATTTCCCATAGGCTTTCCCATCTCTCTGGCTCCCCGCTCCGATGTGATCTGCACTCTGGTCAGACGAATATCCCGAATCTCATCATACTCCTCTTCCACCACAACTCCGTGAACCTCTGTGTCGCTTCCGGCAAAGCTTTCCCTTGCTTCCACCGCCAGATCCGTCCGCACTCTCATTCTTTCCATTTTTCGCACTCCCTTTTTCTCTTTTTCTGTTATTTTTCTCATTAGATGTTAATTTATGTATTGACATCGGGATTGCTTTAGACTAGAATATATTCGTGTGTTTCCATGTAAAGCATTACCGTGTCTCGCTTTCATGAAGCACGACACGATTATGAACGAATCAGAGAATATATGTTGGAGGTGCGCAAATTGGCTAATATTAAATCCGCAAAGAAGAGAATCTTAGTTACTGAAACCAGAACTGCAAGAAACAAAGCAATCAAATCTGAAGTGAAGACTATGGTGAAGAAGGTTTACGCCGCTATCGAGTCCGGTGACAAGGAAGCTGCTAAGGCTGCTTTCAAGGCTGCTGTATCTACCATGGATAAAGCAACCACCAAGGGTGTATATCACAAGAACACCACTTCCAGAAAGATCTCCCGTTTACAGAAGGCTGTAAACGAGATGGCTTAATCTTAATTATAGACGAAACATAATAAAAACGACTGGTACCGTCATGCCAGTCGTTTTTTTTATCCTGTATGGGTGGCTCTCCTACCGGCTTTTCCCTCCGGGCTGGAATTGCACCTTTACATTTCATTTGTAAGCTTTTTTCTTCTTGCATCTAACTCTTCCGTCATCTCACCACGGAGTCCGTCAAGCTTATAGAAATATGTAAGCGCTGCGATTGCCGTACACAGAACAATCGGAATCCAGATAAAGCAGATTTCTATATAAGAAAGCGCCTTTTCTGTCTGCACCGCATTTGCAACGTAACCACCGTTTTTCAGAAATGCTCCTATAACAAAGCTTGTCAATCCCATTCCGCCTTTTACGAAAAATCCCTGGAAAGCTGCGATCAAACCTGCGACACTTGCATTTTTCTTATACTCAGAATAATCAATAACATCCGGCTGCATGGCAAATGTAATTCCAAAAATACCATAAATTCCAAGACCGGTAATTACAAGTCCTGCAAGAAGACATGCTGCTGAATTTCTTCCCACATAGATCAGTAAATCTCCTGCCACATATAATGCTACGCTGAAAAACATAAGATTCTTTTTGCTGAAGCGTTTTTCAAGCGCCGGAAGAAGAAGGAGCATCGGAAGACCGGAAAGGATTCCGAGAATTCCTACCAATGACAGCCATTCTGTTCTGCCCAGATTATATTTGAAATAGTAAATTACCGTGGTACTTCTTACCACATAAAGTGAAAAGTAAAACAGATTCAGCAAAAACAGAATCCATGCCTGTCCTGTCAGTCCTTTGAAGTCTTCCTTTAATGAAGTATGCCCTTCTGTTGTAGTCGGAACTACTTCTTTTGTACTTGCAAAAGTCACAAAGAAAATCAGCATTGCTGCTATTCCATAAATGGTCATTGTTACAAGATAACCTTTTGCTTCATTTCCCTGTCCGAAAAATTCTACCAGCGGTGTCGTAATTGACATTACGATTGCTGTTCCGATCATTGCACAGACCATTCTTGTAGAAACAAGTACATCTCGTTCATGAATATCCGATGTAAGTCTCGGAACAATCGTATTCAGCGGAATATTGACTACCGTATATGCCGTGCAGAGCAGACAGTAAGACACATATGCCCACACTAATTTACCGCTGCTGCTAAAATCCGGAATAAAAAAAGTCATAAATGTAAATATTGCAAAAGGTACTGCGCCGAACAGAAAATACGGTCTTCCCTGTCCCCATTTCGTATGCGTTCTATCTACGATCAGCCCCATTCCCGTATCAGTCAGGGCGTCAATAAACTTTGTTATCAGCATCATGGTTCCGGCTGCTGCCGCCGTAATTCCAAATACATCTGTATAAAATACCATCAAATAGGATGCCATCGTACTAAACACAAGGTTGCACCCAAGGTCACCGATGCCATATCCGATTCTTTTCCCCCATTTTCTCATCATTTCACCTATTTTACCAATTCATATGTTTAGTTTCTGCCATCTTATATACCCTAGAAGCATGTAAAAGCCCCATCAAGTATAAAATCAGAACCTGTTGTAAAAGAACTTGTATCACCTGCAAGATATACACAGATGGATGCTAATTCTTCCGGCTTTCCCATTCTGCCCATAGGCGCCATCTCATTCCATTTTTCAATCAGCGGAATCAGCGTTGGTGAATTCAAAGTCAGCTCTGTTCCAATATATCCCGGACTAATGCTGTTTACGCGAACTCCGCGTTTTGCCCATTCGATTGCCAGTGATTTCGTAAGCTGGATGACTCCTGCCTTTGAAGCGTTGTATGCACACTGTGGCTGTGGTACATTTACGATATGTGCCGACATAGAAGCTGTATTGATAATAGAGCCGCCTCCATTTTTAAGCATGTATTTTCCTGCTGCAATGTCTGTGAGGAAAATGCCATTCAAATTAATGTCCATCACCTTTGACCACTGTTCGTATGTCATTTCTTCAGCCGGAGCATTAATACAGATACCTGCGTTGTTATGACAGAAATCAAGTCCGCCAAGTTCTTCTACGACTGTCTTTATCATTGCATCTACCTGTTCAGGTTTGGTGCAGTCTGTTTTTACTGCAATCGTCTTTCTTCCGGTTTTTTCTGCAATTTCTTTTGCAGTCTTCTGTGCTTCTTCAAGGTCCAGATCTACGATTGCTACGTCTGCACCTGCTTCTGCAAATGCTGTTGCCGTAGCCTTACCGATTCCCCTTGCTGCTCCTGTTACAAAGCCTTTTTTTCCATCCAGTCTCATGCTTTCAATGATACCCATAACTCTTCTCCTTTTTGTTTGTTTATTTTGTAAAATCATTTTCCAAATTTCATTTACATATTAGCATTTGCTTTTGTTTTCGTCAATCTGTAAATAATCACAATATTTAAAAGTAATAATTATGCAATATCAACAATAGATTTTTCCTTACAAATATGATAAGCTTGTATTTTACAAAATGGTTTTACAGAATCGGAAGGTATGTTATGAATAAAAGCATTACACCAAATCAAATCAAACAGAACAATCGCAATTTAATCTATCAATTCATTTATAAAAGAGGAAAAGTTTCTCAACAGGATATTTCCTATGAACTTCATTTAAGTCGCCCCACCGTCACGACTAATCTTTCTGCACTGGAAGAAGAAGGGTTTATTCAAAAAAGCGGTCAGATTGACTCTGAATTTGTTGGAAGGAAAGCATCCGGTTATTCTATTGTCCCTGATTTTCGTATCAGTATCGGTGTGGAAATTTTAAAAAATGAAGTAAAAATGATTGCAGTTGATCTTTACGGAAAGAAAATTGATCGTGCGGTCTTCCATATTCCTTATCAGAATGAAGACGCCTATTATGAAGACGTTTGTCAAAATATTCTTACTTTTAAAAATACTCTCAATGTAGAAGACGAACAGGTTTTAGGAATTGGTTTTGCCATGCAGGCGCTGATTTCTCCGGATCAACAGACTATTATTTACGGAAAAATCCTTTCCTGTACCGGACTGACCATTGATTCCTTTTCCAAATATCTGCCATATCCCTGCATTTTTATCCATGATGCAAACAGTGCAGCTATTTCTGAAATGTGGATATCACCGAAACTTCAGGACGCATTCTATCTTTCCCTCAGTAAACATCTCGGCGCTGCCATTATTTCCAACAGAACAATACTGACAGGAAAACACGGACATAGTTCTACGATTGAACACATGCAGATAGAACCTGAGGGGAAATTGTGCTATTGCGGAAAAAGAGGATGCATGGAAACCTTATGCTCACTGACTGCTCTCCTTGGAGAGGATGAGTCTCTGGATGATTTCTTTGATTTATTGCATCAGGGAAATGTTTCTGTTAAAAACCGTTGGAATCAATATCTTTCCAATCTGGCAAAATCTATCAATCTTCTGCATCTGGTACATGATACAGATTTTATTCTGGGTGGCTATCTTGCACCTTATCTGTGCGGTGATGACATCCAGTTCCTTCATGATAAAATACAACAAATGACACCATTTGACGAGCCGCAGGATTTCATCCTGATCAGCAAAATGCCAAAACATAATATTGCCATTGGCGCCGCACTGCCATATATACAGGAATTTTTAGAACAATTGGGGACATAGTACCATAACATACTATGTCCCCAATTGTTCTAAAAACAGCATTTGCCACATTTATCCACACGACATTCCTTGTCTGTCAAACAATTCACCAAACGCAGAACCGCCAAGAATGAGCATCGCACCCAATAACTGAATCACCGTCATCTGTTCCTGCAGAAAAACAGCAGAAAACAGCAATGCAGACGCAGGATCTATATAGCTGCTCAATGCGATCGTCTGTCCGGACAGCTCTGACATAGAGGAGATATACAGCAGATAAGCGATACCCGTATGTACAAATCCAATGATAAGGAGCGCAAAAAGACCTGTCCCCTGGGGCAGATACCAGCTTCCCGTATGGGTAAGCACAGCATATGCGGACATGACGACTGCCGCCGCCAGCATCTGCACCAGAGTTTTTTCAACCGCAGGAACATCTGTGATCCGCTTGTTCAGCAAGATCAATCCTGCATAAAAAACCGCCGCCAGCAGACCGTAGATCAGTCCCCTCCCAGGGTCTGCGCCGCCGGTCTGCGTACCATTTACCAGCACCATTCCAATAACCGCTGCCGCAATCCCCAAAAACTTTGACCAGGTCAGCTTCTCCCGAAATAAAATGGGGGATAAAAGCAAAACAATCACCGGCGCACAATAATACAAAAGCGTTGCCACACTGACAGAGGTATACTGATACGCACTGAACAGGAACATCCAATTGGATCCCAGTACAACTCCGCTAAGAAGCAGCATTCCCAGGTGCTTCTTCACCCGTACCAGGTCCGGCTTCCGCCGCTGTATCACCAGGATCGCACACAAGAAAAGACTTCCCAGTATGGTACGCACCGCCACAATCTCACTGCTGCGCAGCGGAATCGCCTGTACAAAGATTCCGATACTGCCGAAGATCAGCATGGCAGCTATATTTTTCACATAAGCATTTGTACGACTCATATTTCATTTTCTCCAGAACTCACTATTTGGAAGTTACTCTTCTGCAAACGGAATAAATGCAATCTGCGCATAGACATACTTCTCTATCACTGCATCTGCCTGTTCTTCACTGATAATTTCTGCATTTTCAGTATCATATTCGGATTCTGTCATATAATAATAGACCCAGGTCTCATCCTCACCGTTATAAGTCCAGGTAATAGCTTCCACTAAATCAAGCACGTCCCCCTCCAACGTAAAATAAGAGTTCGTACTTTCAAAAGCACTTCCGGATCCTTCATTGGCTATCATTCCGTTTTCGCACAAAAAGTATCTGTTTCGTTCCCACCCGTTCAATACATGAACCAGTTCCCCATCGGAAATTGTATAAATATCGTAGATAATACCATCAAACCAGGAATCAGATTCGTCTGCATTTCCACCGAAAATCAGTTCGTCCGTTCCGTTTCCGTCAATATCATCTATGAGATATCCTAATGTGCCATAATCCCAATCTTTTTTCACATAAATAACACTGCTGAAATCGTAATTTTCCGGTTTTTCTCCATTATTTTTTACAGCACATTCTCTCGCAGCAGCTATCAATTCCTCATAATAGTCACGTTCTTCCGGCTGCGCCTGTTCCGGCGTCTGCTCCGGCTCTTCTTCCTGTTGCTGCACCTGTTCCGGCTCTTCTTCCTGCTCCTGCTGCTCCCCTTTGTTCGTTTCTGCCGCCATATGGACTGCTTCAGATTTCTGACAGCCTGAAATACCAAATATCATGATAAAAACAATTCCTACAGAGAGTATTCTATTCCTCATAACGACCTCCTAAGATTAAATCCCCTGCGCACTGTATTTAACGATCAAAAGCTCCACACTGATCTGGTCTCCCATCTGCCCTGTCTTGACCCGTTCCTCTGTATCCACACAGTCCTCCACTGCCTGCCGAAGCTGCGCAGAAGAAAATCTCCTGCACTGAGTCATATATTTACCCAGAGCGAAGGGCGGAACCCCTGCCCGCTTCGCCAGCTCTCCTTTTTCCAGCCCCTCTCCGGCAAGACCTTTCAACTGCAGCAACTGATTAAACTGCCTGGTGATCAGAAACAAAATACGCATGGGCGGCTCCTTCATGGCAAGAAGATCCGCATATAAGTCCAATGCCCTTCTCTGATTCTTCTCCGTAATCGCCTGTACCATATCAAAGATCCGGTTCTCCATCTGCTCTGTACAGACTGCCTTCACATCCTCTGTGGTAATGATATCCCTCCCATAGGTATAGCAGATCAGCTTCTCCAGTTCCCGGTCAATGTTCTCCATGTCGGTTCCTGTACATCCAAGAAAGGCATGCATGGTCTCCTCTGTAATATTCTTTCCTTCTTTTTTCAGAAGCCCCAGCACCCAGCGAGCAAGGGTACGTTCATCCTGGCGCTTAAATTCCACGATTCGCCCCACATTCTTAACTGCCTTCCAGACCCTGCCCCGCTTGTCCGTCTCCGTCTCCACCATGATAATACAGGTGCTCTCCGGAATCTCTCCGATATAATCCGCCAGCTCCGGACAGGCATTTTTCGCAAAGCCGCTGTCCTCCAGTATGATGACCCTGCGCTCCGCAAAAAACGGCATGGTCTCCGCCAGATCAATGACTTCCCTGGGATTGATTTTTCTTCCCTCGAAGGTCGCTGCATTCATCGTATCCTCCGGATCCAGCAGTGCATCTCTGAGCTTCTTCTTGTACTGGTTCCGCAGATAGGCTTCCTCTCCTGTCAGCAGATAGATACGCTTAAACTGCCTGTTCTTGATGTCTTCCATTAACATTTTCATGTCCACTTCATTCCTCTTATCTTTTCCTGATGCCATTATAGCATGCCCCCAGATTACTGTGAAGCATCTTTGTATTCTCTCACCCGCACTTCATGCCCATCCGTCCACACACGAACCGCCCCGCTGTCCTTCGTTATATAGATCCGGCTTCCCACCTCTGTCAGCCGTTCCAGCGTCTCCTCTCCGGGATGTCCATACCGGTTTGTGGCACTGCAGGAGATCAGACTGACAGACGGGCGGATCCTGCTCAGAAATGTCTCTGCGGAGGAATGCCGGGAGCCATGATGGGCTGTTTTCAGCACCTCCACCTGACGGAGGCAGCCGGAGGATACCAGTTCTCTCTCTGTCTCTTCTCCAATATCTCCCGTCAGGAGCATCTGAAATTCTCCATACTCTGCCATAAGCACCAGCGACTGTTCATTCCGGTCCGTAAGACTCTCTTCTCTTCCTGGGGACAGACAGGTCAGGGAAAAATTCTCTTCTGCCAGGCTGTCTCCGGTTCCCATCAGGATGACCGGAATCTCTTCCTCTGTCAGGATCGCTTCCAGCTCCTCAAATGCTTCATCCTCCTTGGCCGGAGCGGCAAGCGCCACATGCCCGATCCGGATTCCGCCATCGCTTCTGCTGTCCTCCAAAAGCTCCTGAATCCCGCTGATATGATCCTGATCCAAATGGGAGATCAGTACATAATCCAGCTCTCCCACCCCCTTCGATGCAAGAAAGGGAAGGATCCTGTATTTCCCCACATTTTTTACATTCAGACTTCCCCCATCCATGAGAAAGGTCGTACCTGCCGGACTTCTGAAGAAAAGACAGTCTCCCTGCCCCACATCCAGCATGGTAACCTCCAGCCCCGTATGGATCCGCAGGCAGAGAAGAAGCGCACACACCGTCAGTGCGCTCACGCCGCCTGCCGCCACCCTCCGGGACGGACGGAAAGGTTCCTTCTTCCTCCAGTATTTTGCCCTGCGCTTCTCCCGGTAGAAAAATATCAGCACAATGGTCAGGACGCTGTAATAAAGCATTACCTTCCAGGCTGGCGGAGTTCCTATATACAGCACCGATCCCGGAAGGGACAGGCATTTTTCTCCCATCCACTCATACAGACTGAGGATCAGATGACAAATTGCTCCGGGCAGCTTTGCCGCCGGAGGAAGACAAAGCCCCACCGCTCCACAGGCAATTCCTGCGATCATCAGAACACTCATCAGAGGAATTGCGGCCAAATTTAACAAAACAGAATACAGGGGATATTCAAAGAAAAAGCAAAGAAGCAGGGGAAAGGTCACTGCCAGCACCGAAAGGCTGACGCTGACTGACTGTCCGGAACCTTTCATCTGTCTTTTATAAAGCGTCCAGACCGGCTGGATCAGTGCAATCGCCAGTACAGCCCCAAAGGAAAGCAGAAAGCCGCTCTGTCTGGCATTTACCGGATTCGATAACAGCAGGAGCAGTGCGGACACTCCAATGGCAGTCAGCATATCGTAGGTCCTTCCGATCAGATCCGCCAGAATCGACAGGCTGCACATGACAACCGCCCGGATCGTGGAAACAGAAGCTCCCGTCATCCATCCATAGGCACACAGAAACAACATGGAGGGAATGCCTGCCAGCACACAGGATCCGGTCAGTTTTTTCAGCAGGCGGTAAAATCCCATACCGATCAGCGATACATGAAGTCCTGAGATCGCCAGCAGATGGGAAATCCCGTTTCTCTGGTAAAACTCCTTCGTCTCCGGATCCAGCCCCTCCTTCTCCCCCAGTACCATGGCACGCAGAAGGCTGCTGTCCCGCTCCCGGAGCGTCTCTTCATATACTCTGCCCACTCTTTTCTTCAGCCCCATCAGCCAGCTGCGTATCGGTGCCGGCTGTCCGCCGCATATGGATACACTGTCCGCATACACCGTATAAGCAATCTCTTTTCCTTCATAATAGAGTCTGCTGTCAAACTGACCCGGATTGGTTGGATTTTCTATTGGGTAAATGGTTCCTGATAAGGATAGATCCGTTCCCACCGGATACTCCGTGGAATCGGTCATATATACGAGAAGATATTCTGTCTGAAACTGTATCTCCTCATTTCGGACCTGACAGGTCCTGAGATATATCTGTGATTTTTCGTCTTTTGGTATCTGCCGGTCAACGCACCCGGTAACCTGAACCTGACATTTCCCCTGAATCCTTTGGGGCTCATAAAAGAGCCCCGCAGGCAGGAGCCAAAAAGCCAGGAATACCAGCAGCGCCAGACAGGCAGCTGACCGCTTTCTCATTCTATCAGCTCCTCATTTAACTCGAATACCGTGTCAAAGCTGATGCTTTCCCGGAACACCCTCTTCGTCTCTCCATTGATGCTGATCTGCACCTTATTCGCATCTGTATTCTCGATCAGAGAATTGACAATGGAATAGACCGGGATACTTTCTGTTACATTATAGCCTGTCTCCATAAATCCTTCATCCAGATTCACATAACAGATCCCTTCTCGTACAGCCGTACTCACCAGCTTGGTCTTTTCCGGAATGGTCGGATAAGCACCGTCAAAGGGAGGACCTGCGATCAGACGCTCCACGATCAGCTTCTCCAGGGAGATGTTACTGTTATATTCCAGTGCCACTCTCTGAGGCACCAGCTTATTTCCTTCCTTGTTCGTATAGTAGAGCGTCAGATCCGCCGTCTTGTAGGCATTGATCTCCTCTCCCGCGTTCTCGATGAACTGCTCCTCATTCATGAGTCCCACTGCATTTCCGCCAAGATCCACCAGAGGCTGCTCTGCTACCCGAAATCCCACATAGTCAATACCCGGTACCTGACACAGCGTCCGCACCAGCGCCGCCCGGCACAGTACCTCATAGACCTTGGGCATATCCATATACTCCACGGAAAAATCCAGATAGAGCTGATTATTCTCCACTGTATACCCGGTGATCCGTACATTTTCCGGAAGCACCGGCTTCAGCCCTTCGCTCTCCGGCTTTTCCTTCAGCGCCTCCAGGATCACCGGAAGAATGTCCTCCGTATTCTCTGCATCCAGCTCTCTGGTCTCATAATCCACCCGGGTCTCCTTCTGGTTCATATACCAGATCTTATACCCGTTCTCCTCTTCTTCACTCTGTTCTCCGCACCCTGTAAGGCAGAAGAGCATCATAAGCATGAAGAAGAGCCTTGTCCACATCTTCATCTTCTATCCTCCCCTACGCAATATACCGAAGCGGTATTCTCACGGTAAATGTTGTCCCCTCGCCCACAGTGCTCTGTACCTTTATGGCGCCTCTGTGCGCGATAATGGCGCTTCTCGTGATGGCAAGCCCAAGTCCTGTGCCGCCGATCTCCCGGGAATGGGACTTATCTACCCGGTAAAATCTCTCAAAAATATTGTCCAGGGATTCCTGCGGGATCCCCATTCCGGAATCACTCACCTTCACATAGAAAAACTTGTGATCCGCATCCAGAGAAACTCTCACCCATCCGTTTTCTTTGTTATATTTGATCGCATTTTCCACCAGATTGGAAAATGCCAGAGAAAGCTTTGTGGCATCAATCTCTGCACTGACACTCCGGTTGCTCTCGAACACCATCTCCACATTGGCACGACCGGCAATGGGACGCAGACGCTTCAGGATCTGCTCCAGGAAATCGTTCACATCCACTACCGCCACATTCAGCTCCATGGTCTTCCGGTCCATCTTGACCAGGGTCAGAAGATCGGAAATGATCGTATTCTCACGATCGATCTCCTCCGCAATATCCTGCATAAATTCCTGATACAGCTCTACAGGCGCCCCTTCCTGCACCAGAAGCGAATCCGCCAGCACCTTCATGGAGGTCAGAGGGGTCTTCAGCTCATGAGAGACATTGGACACAAACTCCTGCCGGGATTCCTCCACGGTCCGCAGCTTTGCCAGCATCTCATTAAAGGTATTGGATATATTTTCCATCTCGGTACAGTCATAAATATCCAGCTCTCCGTCCAGAGAACCCTCCAGAAGACCTCCGATCGACTGGTTCATACGACGCAGAGGCTTCACAAGCCAGCTGGACAGAAGGATCGCCAGCACAAGCACACACAGACCTCCGGAGACCATCCAGATCTCCGTGGAGGTATGCAGATCATCCATCCTTGCCCGCAGACTGTCCGTAGACGCACTGGCAAGGATCACACCGATCGCCGTCTTACTTCCTTCCTCACCTGCCATGATCGGTACGGTCAGCTCGATAAAGCGGCCGCTTACATAGTGGTTCGTGCTCTCACCCTTGAAGCATTTGACCACTTCCTCTGCTACCATGGTACGGCCTTCCTCCAGCTCATGGGTATCCTCCACGATCTGAAAATCCCGGTCAATAATAATGATCCTGCCGTCATACAGATTCGCAAGCTGTATCAGTTCACTTTCCAGAACCTCATTGTCCTGATTCTCCATATAACCGCCGCTGCTGAGCTGTGTCGCCAGAATCTGGCACTGGTTGCTCACATCATTCCCCAGTCGGGTCAGAGACTGCTTCTCATAGGAGGTCAGGATCGCCTCCGAAAGAATCAGGGATGGAATCGTTCCGATCAGGAACAAAAGCACCATGATCCGGAAGTTCAGACTCCGGAAGAACCTGCCCCCGGACTGTTTTTTTTCCTTTGTATTCAACCTAAACATTAAAGTAATATCCTACTCCCCATTTGGTATGTACGTATTTGGGTTCACTTGGATTCTGTTCAATCTTCTCGCGAAGTCTCCGGATATGCACATCCACAGTCCGTACATCACCGGGATAATCATAGCCCCATACCGCATTGAGCAGATGATCCCTGCTGTATACCTTATTCGGGTTCAAGGCCATCAGTTCCAGAAGGTCAAACTCCTTGGCTGTCAGATTGATCTCTTTTCCTGCAATATTCAGCCTGCGGCTTTCGCAGTCCAGATGAAAATCTCCCTTCTCCACGCCTCTGCGGACTTCCTTTTCCGGTGCCTTTTTCTTCGTCCGGCGCATGATCGCCTTGATCCTTGCCTTTACCTCCAGAATATTGAAGGGCTTGGTAATATAATCATCTGCACCGTATTCCAGCCCCAGTATCTTATCCATATCGTCACCCTTCGCCGTCAGCATCACCACCGGCGTACTGGAAAACTCCCGCATCTGCTGGCATACCTCGAACCCGGTCAGCTTCGGCAGCATCACATCCAGAAGAATGATATCGTACTCCTCTTCACGGATCTTCTGAAGCGCCTCCTCACCGTCATAGGCACAGTCCACTTCCATTCCATCCTGTTCCAGGCTGAACCGGATCCCCTTTACAATCAACTTCTCATCATCAACCACTAATACTCTCTGTCCCATTTTCCACCTCAATGAACTGTAATCTTATCCTGTATCTTTGAAAATATGCCTTCCTTGATTCCCGGAATCTGCATAATATCCTCTATTCTTGAAAATCCTCCCTGCCGGGTCCGGTACTCGATGATCGCCTTTGCACGGCTCTCGCCCACTCCCTTCAGCGTCATCAGCTCCTCCATGCCTGCCGTATTCAGATTCACCTTCCCGTCATCCGAAGTCTCCGGCTGCTCTGCATCCGGCTGCCCCTCAGGCAGGGAAGCTTTGCCGTCTGCCGCTTCCGTCTCTTCCCCGGATACAGCAGCCGTGTCATCCTTCTCCTTTGGCACCTCCGGCACCCCGTCTTCGCAGCGAAATGCCAGCTCCTCCTTTCCTCCCACTGTCAGACCGCACAGTGACAGACTGCATCCTGTCAGAAAGGTGCAGAAGAAAAGAACCATGATCCCCATGGGAACCATGCCTGCTCTTTGGTATTTCATGCCCGTCTCCTCTCCGGGAGAAAAGTCTTCTATGTCCTGCTTTTATTTTAGCGGACTTGCGTGGGAAACACAAGTGCAATCTTAAGTTTCCCACTCAAACAGGACCACTCCTGCCACAGCCACCAGAAGACCGATCAGCTTCCGCCAGGAAAATGCTCCTTTGTCCACGCCAAACATACCGAAGAGCTCCACTCCCCAGGAAATCGTAAGCTGAGCGATCACGATCAGCATGGTTGCCTTCGCAGGTCCCAAAGATGACATACTCTGAATGACCGTATACGTAATGAATGCCCCGAATACCCCTCCCAGCAGCATATACCTGGGGTTCACCTTCCCGATCGTCAAAAGACCCGTCCGGTCAAAGACCGCCCAGACAGCAAGACAGGTAAGAAGTGCGGAGAACTGTACCCAGGAAGCAGATACCCACACACTGCTCTGCTTTGTCACCTCGGTATTGAACACTCCCTGAAGACTCATAAGGGCGCCGGAAATCAGCGCAATAAAAATTCCAATCATAAGGACCTCCTTTTCTCTTAAAGTTTATCCTTCTGATTGGAATTCTATGCATCTTTAATCCAGCTGCTGTGCCAGCAGCTCTGAGAATGCCGCCAGCTCCTCTCCTGCGTCGGCCCCTCTCCAGATATCTGCCAGCACTACCTCCAGATGCAGCCAGATATTGGACAGCTCCATGATCTTGGGCACCTCCGCCGCCTGCTCATAAACCTCATACACCTTCTGATACGCTTCTCCCGGCTCCTGAGGAAGATCCCGGCATGCGGGAAGCTTTCCGGCTTCTTCATAGAGCTGTCCTGCACGCCCCTGAGTCAGATAGCGGGCACATGCCTCCGCCGCCGCTCTGTTGGAGGAATAAGGATTCACGACCACACTGTTCGTGGTGGACAGCCCCCGGGTATCCAGCTCTTCCGTCAGCGCCGGAAGCTCTGCCACCTGATAAAACGACGCATCCACCGCACGGTCCAGCTCCGCCAGCATGGGAACGTTGATCAGCGAAAATACAGTCTTACCATCAATGAACTCCTGAATAACAGCCTCTGAAGTAACTGTATCCGCATCAATGGCAAAAAAGCTGTTCAGGCTCTGGAAATAATCCATACACTCCTCTGCCTTCTCAAGATCTATTTTCACCAGTTCCTTGTCATCCCCGCTGGGACCACCCAGGTCTGTATATGCTCCGAGGAACATGTAATTATCAATCACATCCGCCACATTCCACTTGAAGATATTTTCCACCTGCTCCGTACCCTCTCCTGCTTCAAAATTCTCCGCATACATGAGGATATCGTCAATGGTATCCGGCACTTCCTCCGGATCCACATACTGCTGATTATAAATCAGAAAACAGGTCTCGATATAGAAGGGTCTTGCCACCACAGTTCCGTCATAGGTAACTGCCTGCACCGCCTTCTCCGAATAGGTCTTTTCAGGCTCTGTATCCTTCACAGGGGCTGTAAGACCCGCCAGAGTCGCCTTTTCCAGAAGAGCACTGGATACCACATACACATCCGGTCCTGTCATCTCTTCTGCTACAGACTGCTTATTGATCTTCTCGATATAGTCCACCTCGGAGACCAGCTCGGCGAATACCTCCACACCATATCGGGATGCCGTCTCTTCTGCCGCCGCATCCATGTAGGACTGAATATCCGGATCTGTATACCAGATTCGGATGGGCTTCTCCTCCTGTAGTTCCACGCTCTGGGTCTTTGTCTGCATTCCGGTATAGAAAAGCTGTGCTCCAAACAGAAGCACCAGCAGTACGGAGATGATTCTCTGATAAATTGTCGTCATATTGTTCCTTTCACACTAAGCATTTCTCCAGCTTTTCTGCCATGCGGTCCACGTCCGCTCTGGTGATCACGAGAGGCGGGACAAAACGAAGTACATTACTTCCTGCCGTGATGATGATCAGTCCCTGTTCCAGCGCCCGGCTGACGATCTCTCCGACAGGTCTTCCCGTCACTTCCAGTCCCTGCATCAGGCCTTTTCCACGACGCTCGGTCAGAAATTCATACTTATCCACCAGTTCATCCAGCTTTTCCGTCAGATATGCACCGACCTGACGGACATTTTCGATGATATGCTCCTTCTCATACAGATCAAATACGGTACTGACTGCCGCGCAGACAAAGGGGTTTCCTCCATAGGTGGTTCCGTGGTCCCCGGGCACAAGAGAAGCCTCTGCGGCCTTCCCGCCCAGCACAAATGCTCCCACCGGGACTCCGCAGCCCAGCGCCTTTGCACAGGTCATGACATCCGGCTCCACACCGTATTCCTGCCATGCGAACATATATCCGGTACGTCCCATGCCGCACTGGATCTCATCCAGGATCAGCAGAAGATCATGCTCCTCACACAATGCCTTCACACCCTGCAGAAATTCTCTGTCGGCAGGATAGATGCCGCCCTCTCCCTGTACGGTCTCCATGATCACTGCACAGGTCCTGTCCGTGATCTGCTTCTTCACACTCTCCAGATCATTGTAATCGGCAAAACGCACGCCGTCAATAAGCGGACGGAAAGGAACCTGGTATTTTTCATTTCCGGTCACGGAAAGAGCCCCCATACTTCTCCCGTGGAAGGAATGGTTCATAGCGATGATCTCATACCGGTCCGGTCCATATTTTGTATAGGAATATTTTCTCGCCGCCTTCAGCGCTCCCTCGATTGCCTCTGTTCCGCTGTTCGTAAAGAACACCTTTTTCATACCGCTGGCTTTGACCACCTTTTCCGCAGCTTCCATCATGGGCACCGAATAGTACAGATTGGAAATATGGGTCAGCTTATCGATCTGAGCCTTCAGCGCCCGGGTATACGCCTCATGGTGATAGCCCAGGGACTGCACCGCGATCCCTGCGGCAAAATCCAGATATTCCTTTCCGTCCACATCATACAGGCACACGCCCTCTCCATGATCCAGAACGACCGGATAACGGTTATAGGTATGCAGAACTGCCTCCTCTGCTTTTTCGATATATGGATTACTCATGACTGAACTTCACCTCCGAATCTCCCAGAATCGCCGTACCAATACCCTGGTTGGAGAACACCTCCAGAAGGATACTGTGCCGGATCCTTCCGTCCATAATATGGACTCTGGATACCCCTGACTCAATGGCGTCAATACAGTTGCCAAGCTTGGGCAGCATGCCGCCTCCGATGGTTCCGCTTTCGATCAGCGCCTTTGCCTCGCTGACTGTGATCTCGGAAATAAGAGAATCCTTATCGTCGAAATCCCGGTAAAGTCCCTCAATATCCGTCAGGAATGCCAGCTTCTCCGCCTTCATTGCCTTTGCAATGGCACATGCCGCATCATCTGCATTAATGTTATAAGTATCAAAATTCTCATCCATGCCTACCGGACAGATGATAGGAATAAAATCCTTTTCCAGAAGATCATAGAGGATCTTCGGATTGACCTCTGTAATCTCGCCCACATAGCCGATGTCCTGCCCGTCGGAATATTTCTTTTCCACCTTCAGAAGTCCGCCGTCCTTGCCGCTGATACCGATTGCCTGCACGCCCAGCTCCTCTACCATGCTCACCAGACCCTTGTTCACTCTGCCCAGCACCATCTCCGCGATCTCCATGGTGTCCTCATCCGTCACCCGCAGACCGTTGATGAACTGAGGCTCCATTCCAACCTTGCCGACCCAGCGGCTGATCTCCTTGCCGCCGCCGTGTACAATGATCGGCTTAAAGCCAACCAGCTTCAAAAGGGTCACATCACTGATCACACTCTTCTTCAGCTTCTCATCCACCATGGCGCTTCCGCCGTATTTCACGATGATCGTCATCCCGCTGAATCTTTGAATATAAGGAAGGGCCTCCACCAGGACAGCCGCTTTCTCCAGGTATTTCTCCGTATCCTCTCCCATGTCATTACTCCTCTTTTCTCTCTTCATAGAATACCGGGGCAGCAATCCCTGCCCCTCCTGCCAGTTTATCCGGACGCCCGCAGATCAGCTTCTGTAATCCGCGTTGATATTTACATATTCGTGGGTCAGGTCACAGCCCCATGCAGTTGCCTGTACATCTCCCATCTTCACATCCGCGATCGCTGTCACATAATTCTCAGACAGGATCTTTGTCGCCTCTTCCTCACTGTATCCGGTGGAAACACCATTCTCTATGATCTTCAGCTTTCCTGCCGCGCTCTCAAAATACAGGTCCACCTTCTCCGGATCGAACTGTGCTCCGGAATAACCCATGGCGCACAGGATCCTTCCCCAGTTGGCATCATGTCCATAGATTGCCGCCTTGGTCAGACTGGAGGTCACCACAGATTTGCTCAGCATAACCGCCTGTTCCCTGCTTTCGGCTCCCATGATCTTCACCTCAAAAAGGCAGGTGGCTCCTTCCCCGTCTCCGGCGATCTTCTTTGCCAGCTCTGTATTCACATAGTTCAATGCCTTCTTAAACTCGGCAAAATTCTCATCCTCTTTGTCGATCACCGGATTTTCTGCCAGCCCGTTTGCCAGCAGCAGAACCGTGTCATTCGTCGAGGTATCGCCATCCACCGACACCATATTATAAGTATCCTGAACATCTTCACTGAGTGCCTTCTGAAGCATCTCCTTCGTGATCACCGCATCCGTGGTCACAAAGCCCAGCATCGTGCACATATTGGGATGGATCATGCCGGAGCCCTTGCACATTCCGCCTACGGTCACGGTCTTTCCGCCGATCTCGATCTGCACGCCTGCGTATTTGGGCTGCGTATCGGTGGTCATGATCGCCTTCGCCGCCTCAAGCCCTGCCTCCTCACTGTGGGACTTCTCCCCTGCCAGCATGGAAACGCCCTTTACGATCCTGTCAATGGGAAGCTGCATCCCAATGACCCCTGTAGACGCCACCAGCACCGAATCCTCCGGAATACCGAAAGCCGCTGCCGCCGCTGCGGCGGTATCCCTGCAGTATCCGTAGCCCTCAGTTCCGGTACATGCATTGGCAATCCCGGAATTGATAATGACCGCCTGTGCCGCCGGAGCGTTGTATACGATCTCCTGATCCCATTTGACCGGAGCTGCCTTCACCACATTGGTCGTGAAGGTTCCCGCCGCCACGCACGGGACCGTACTGTATACCAGCGCCATATCCTTCCGGTCCTTATATTTGATCTGTGCCTCCACAGATGCCGCTTCAAAGCCCTTTGCGGCTGTCACGCCGCCAGTGATGATCTTCATGCTCAGTCCTCCTCGATAAATGCTGTGATATTCGCCTCATTCAATGTAAAATCATAATAGTTCAGGTCCTTCCGTTCTGTCCATCCAATCTGATTCCAGAATGCATTCCCCATATCATTCTTCGTAAATGCGATCAGAGACACCTTGTTGATCTGCTCTGCCCTCAGAGCCTCCATGCAGGCAACGACCATTGCCTTTCCTACTCCCTGTCTGCGCCAGCCCTTTCTTACGCATACATGGTACAGGCAGCCCCTTCTGCCGTCATGTCCGCACAGGATCGCTCCTGTCAGAGTATCTCCCTCCCATGCTGTCATGCTGGTGGTGGGATTCCTTCGCAGGAACCGCTCCACACCTTCTCTGGAATCATCAATGCTCCGGATACCGAATCCCTTGATGGAGTTCCACAGCTCATACAGCTTTTCATAATCCCCGATCGTCATAACTCGAATGTCCATCTCTGTATCTTACTGCCCTTCCTTTATTCTGCCTGCAGCACTTTCTCAGACTTCTGCACTGCTCTCTACGGGAACATAGGCGCCATCTGAAGCCCTTCCGACTCCTCAAGCCCAAACATCAGGTTCATATTCTGCACTGCCTGACCAGCCGCGCCCTTTACCAGATTATCCATGGCTCCCATCATAATGATCCGTTTTGTTCTTGGATCCAGCTTAAAGCCCACATCCACAAAGTTGCTGCCTTCCACCCATTTGGTCTGCGGACATACATCCTTGTCCAGCACACGTACGAACCGTTCCTTATCATAATATTTATCGTAGACCGCCTTTGCCTCTTCCCAGGTCACATCCTTCTTCAAAGACGCATAGGCAGTGACCAGGATCCCTCTCTGCATGGGAACCAGATGAGGGGTAAAATTGATCAGCACCGGTCCGCCTGCAGCATAGCCCAGCTGCTCTTCGATCTCCGGTGTATGACGGTGTCCTGCCACTCCGTATGCCTTCATATTCTCATTCACTTCACAGAACAGATTATCCACCTTCGCTCCCCGTCCGGCGCCTGAGGTTCCGGACTTTGCATCAATGATGATGGTATTGGGATCGATCAGCCCTTCCTTCACCATGGGATAGATGGACAAAAAGCTGCAGGTAGGATAACAGCCCGGATTGGCGATCAGTCTTGCCTTCTTCACCTCTTCACGGTTGATCTCACACAGACCATAGACCGCTTCCTCTATGTACTGAGGCGCCTTATGCTCGATCCCGTACCACTGCTCATAGACTGACACATCCTTGATCCGAAAATCCGCGCTCAGATCAATGATCTTCACTTTTCTCAAAATCTCTTCATTAATAAGAGACGCACACAAGCCCTGCGGCGTTGCCGTAAAGATCACATCCACCTGCTTCGCCATCTCTTCCATATTATCATCCAGACATGTGGCATCTACCAGCTGAAACATATTCTGATAGACCGATGCGTATCTCTGATCCACATAGCTTCTGGAACCGTACCATACGATCCTGGCTTCCTTATGTCCCAGGAGCAGACGTACCAGCTCTCCTCCTGCATAACCAGTTGCGCCGATAATTCCAACTTTTATCATAACCTTTTCCTCCATACTCATATTCTAACCGGGTCTGCAGCTGTGCGCAACCCTTCATATTTAACTTTAAATTATTTTCTTTTTTCAGCACAGGATGCTCTCCCAACCTGTCCCGCTCTCGTATTTGCATAATTATACATATATTTTTCATTTTATGCAATACTTTTTTCTTAAAATTCATTTTTATGTATAAAATTGCACTTGCATTCCTTTCCAAGATGTTGTATAGTAATATTCAGTTAAATGCGAGCAAAACATTACCTATACATATGGAGGAAATTAGTATGAAAGAAAAAGTAGTTCTGGCTTATTCCGGCGGACTGGACACCACCGCCATCATCCCATGGTTAAAGGAGCATTTCGGCTACGAGGTTGTCTGCTGCTGTATCGACTGCGGACAGGGCAACGAGCTGGATGGTCTGGAGGAGAGAGCCAAATTATCCGGAGCTTCCAAATTATATATTGAAGACATTGTGGATGAATTTGCAGAAGATTACATCATGCCCTGTGTACAGGCAAATGCAGTCTATGAGAATAAATATTTACTGGGAACCTCTATGGCGCGTCCGGCAATCGCGAAGAAGCTTGTGGAGATCGCACGCAAGGAGAATGCCGTTGCCATCTGCCACGGTGCTACCGGAAAAGGAAATGACCAGATCCGTTTCGAGCTGGGCATCAAGGCACTTGCTCCGGATATCAAGATCATCGCTCCCTGGCGTATGACCGATGTATGGACCATGCAGTCCCGCGAAGATGAGATTGATTACTGCAAGCAGCACGGCATTGATCTTCCCTTCGATCACAGCCACAGCTACAGCCGTGACCGTAACTTATGGCATATCAGCCACGAGGGTCTGGAGCTGGAGGATCCGGCAAACGAGCCGAACTACGAGCATATGCTGGTACTTGGCGTCACTCCGGAGAAAGCACCGGACGAAGGAGAGTATGTGACCATGACCTTTGAAAAGGGTATCCCGGTTTCCGTAAACGGCAAAGAGATGAAGGTAGCCGACATTATCAAGGAGCTGAACCGCCTGGGCGGAAAGCACGGCATCGGCATCGTTGATATCGTGGAAAACCGCGTAGTAGGCATGAAGTCCCGCGGTGTCTATGAGACTCCCGGCGGAACGATCCTTATGGAAGCTCATCAGCAGTTAGAAGAGCTGGTTCTGGACCGTGCCACCATGGATGCGAAAAAGAACATGGCGAACCTCATGTCTCAGATCGTATACGAGGGAAAATGGTTCACTCCGCTGCGTGAGGCAGTGCAGGCATTCGTGACCAGCACTCAGGAGTATGTGACCGGTGAGGTCAAATTCAAGCTCTACAAGGGCAACATCACCAAAGCAGGAACCACTTCCCCATACAGCCTCTACAGTGAGTCTCTTGCTTCCTTTACCACCGGCGACCTCTATGATCATCACGATGCAAGCGGATTCATCACCCTGTTCGGACTGCCGCTGAAGGTTCGTGCAATGAAGATGGCAGAAGCCAAAAAGAACTCCAACAAATAAAAGCACATACAAATACCCCGGTGAGATCATTCACCGGGGTATCCTTTTGCTTCCTATTCTTCAACAAGTGATGCCGTATATTCATCCAGCGCCGTCAGATCTGCGGTCACCGTACCGCTTCTCTGCTTTGTCTGATAAGAATCCACTGCCGAATAACCGATCCAGGCGCCAAGCGCTGCAACAACCAGCCCGCAGCAAATCCTGGTGATCATCGTGTTCCGTTTCTTCTTTGCCTGAATGGCTTTACGGTTCTTTTTCTGTTCTTTATAACGGTCTACTTTTTCCTGACTCATGTTCATTACCTCTCTGCACACATTTAATAGTAGTACTATAACACATCTGTACAGATTTTTCTATACCACTACGATAATTCCGCCCTGAGCTGCATAAAGAGTGCTGACACCGGAAGTATTTACGATAAACACATCCTTCACCTTCACCGTCTTCAGGATCTCATCCCGGACAAGCTCTGCACGTTCCTGATTATTGCAGTGCGTGATTCCCACGATCTTCTCTTCCGGATTCTTCACTTCCTCCGCCATGGTCTCCACCATCTTGCGAAGCGCCTTCTGCATGCCCCGTGCCTGCCCAAGCTGAATGATCGTTCCCTGTTCTGTAGCTCCCATGACCGGTTTAATATTCAGAGCAGTCGCCACCAGTGCCTTTACCCCGCTCAGACGTCCGTTCTTCCTCAGATTCTCCAGCGTCTCCAGAACAAAATAGGTGTTCATATCCGTAATAAACGCTTCAACGGTCTCCACCACCTTCTCAAAGTCCATCCCGGCTTCCTCGCACTCCTGGATCTTCAGTGCGATCTGCGTCTCTCCCACCGATGCAGAACGGGAATTAAATACATATACTTTCTTCTCCGGATGATCCTCCTGGAACAGGTTCTTGCCCAGAACCGCACTGTTATAGGACCCGCTCAGCTCTGCCGACAGGGTAACTGCATACAGATGCTCTGCTCCACAGTCATATGCCTCCCGGTATACCTCCGGAGACGGACAGCTTGACTTGGGGCAATTCGGGCTTGCTTCCATCTTCTTCAGGAACGCAAGGCGGTCAAAACTGTCATCATCCACAAATTCCTCTCCGTCTATATCCAAACGAAGCGCTGCATGGGTAAAATGAGGATCCTTCTTCATCTCCTCCGTAAATTCTCCACAACTGTCCACAACAATTCTGTAACTCATATCTGATACCATCCTTCTATCTATGATTTTATCCGTTCATCTAAGATGTAGTTTTCAATACCATATTATAGTATCACAATATTCCCCCATATGCAAGCAAATCCGCTAACAGGTATAGTACAGTCTTATCATATCTGTCAGTGCCTTTTCATCCCTGACTCCCATCAGCTCCCGGGCAGAGTGCATGGCAAGCACCGGAATCCCCACATCCACCACAGGAACCGGAACCATACTGGACGCAATAGAGCCAAGCGTGCTTCCCGCAGTTCCATCCGACCGATTGAAAAACTTGGTATACGGGATCTCTTCCTGCATACAAAGCTGCTGGACAATGGCAATGGCACGGCTGTCCGTTGCATAGGACTGGCTGCACGCCTCCTTGATACAGAAGCCCTGATTCAGCGGGCTTGCATTGGTCAGATCCATCTTTTCCGGATAATTGGGATGGAAGGCATGCCCAACATCCACAGAAAGCATCATGCTGTCCTGAAGGTTCTGCAGGAACTGTACCCGCTCCTGAGACAGTCCCAGACTTATCTTCTCCAGGACCATGGACAAAAGCATGGAGCCCGCCCCCTGCTTTGTCCGGCTGCCAATCTCCTCATGATCAAAGAAAGCCGCCACATTGATGCCGTCCCTGCCGCCCCTGATCATTCCTGTAAGAATTGCCTGTACACTGGACAGATTATCGATTCTGGGCGCCGAGATCAAATCTCTCTTCATCCCCACATAATCCGGCGTATCCGCATTATACAGCCCGATCTCATAATCCAGGATCTCCTCAGGGCTTACCTGAAGCTGCTCTGCAAGCATTTCCTTAAAAAAGCTTCCGGAAAACGCTTCTCCTCCGGCTCCTGCCACAGGCAGCAGCTCCTTTTGCCTGTTCAGCTCCACGCCTTTATTGACCTCCCGGTTCAGATGAACGGCAAGATTGGGGATCACAAAGAGCGGTCTCCGAAAATCCACCAGACGGATCTGCGGCCGGAAAAGATCATCACTCTTCAGTGCCACTCTGCCTGCCGCCGACAGGGGACGGTCCATCCACGTATTCAGGATCGCCCCTCCGTAGAGTTCCACATTCAGCTGGGCATATCCATTTCTTATAATTTCCGGATTCTGCTTCAGCCGGAATCCCGGAAAATCCGTATGGGCAGCCGCAATCCGGTATCCGTTCTGATTCTCCTGATGCTCACCCACCGAGAAGGCAATTACCGTGGACTCCTGCTGTACCACATAATATCTGCCTCCCGCCTCCAGGCTCCAGGGACGGCTCATCATAAGCCGTTCATAACCCGCCTCCTGAAGCTGCTGTACGACCTCTCCCGCCACATGGCAGGGTGAAGTTCCCTTGTCCAAAAGCTGAAAAAGCTGTTCCATGTCATCCATTTTTCTCATTTTTACCTCCATCACGCTCCTGATGCCTGTTATTCAAAAACAGTATAGCAAATCCCGGCGATTTCATCTATAATCAAATCAACAGAAACCAACAGGAGGTATCCCATGATCGCTTTACAGATCGCCGACATCAAATCCTTTATGAAAAAACTGCTGCTCAGTGAATCCTTTGACCGTTTTCTCCTTCTGGAGGGCAGCATCACGACTTATAATACCTTTCATATCGATGGTTCCCTGCAGAGATCCTACTACACCCGGGAAGAACAGGAAAATCTGGGTGAACGCACATTGTCTTTCTGGGGAGAGGTACGTCCCTTCTGCCTGGAGCTGATCAGGGGAAAAAGGACGCCTCTCGCCTTTCGTTTCACCTTCCGGCTCTCTTCCGGCAACGTGGAGCGGCTGCTCTCCCAGACGGGCATTCAGATCCCCGCTGAACAGATAAACGGTCTTCTCATGAATCTGCGCTACGACGGGCATTCCCTGCAGTGTACCACCGGAACCTCCCTTGCCGTCTTCACCATGGACAAAAAACTGGACCATGCCTGGGATGACATGGTCCAAAGATACTTCCGTCAGATGGAAATCCCCTTCGAGACGGTCTGATTTTATTTCGTCAAGAGCATCATGATCTCGTTGCTCCGGCTGATGAACTTTGTCATCGCTTCCGGGGCAAGCGGCTGATGGCTGATCATTGCCAGATCGTAGAGCTGCTCGCAGATCATTCCCGCATGCTCACCTTCCGGGTTCTCAAACAGATACTTCACAAGCGCATTGTTCGCATTCAGCACAAGAGTGGTGGTCGTACCGAACATGGACGGATCCATACCATACATGTTGTACATCTTCATCATCTCCTGCATCCTGCGGTTCTCCTCAGAGAGGGTCATCACAGAAGAGATGTTCTCATTCTTCAGCTTCTCCACCTTTACTTCCAGCTTCTCATTATTCAAAGCCTTACGGAACAGGGCGGTCAGTGCATCCGTCTCATCCTTCAGTGCTTCTGCATCCACTTCTTCCTTCATGGACTCGGTCACATCCGCATCGATACGCTGGAATTTTACAAGCTCATTCTTTGCTTCGATATGGCTGATAAACGGGTTGTCAATGTTGTGCTTTAAGATCACCGCATTCATATTCTGCTCGCGGAACATATTGATATACTGGCTCTGCTGTACCTCATCGGTCACGTAGTAGATCGTCGTCTTAGGAGCTTCTTCCTTTGACTCCTCACTGCCCTCTGCAGCGGCTTCTGCCTCGTCCTTCGGTTCATCACCCAGGTATTCCTTCATGGTCGTATATTTGCCGTCCAGATCCTTGAACAGGACATAATCCATCATACGCTCACAGAACTTCTCATCCTTGATGCAGCCAAACTTGATAAACGGATTGATATCATCCCAGTATTTCTCATAATTCTCACGGTCCGTCTTGCACATACCGCTTAACCGATCCGCTACCTTCTTGGTGATATAATCAGAGATCTTCTTCACAAATCCGTCATTCTGAAGTGCGCTTCTGGATACATTCAGCGGAAGATCCGGACAGTCGATCACACCCTTTAACAGAAGCAGGAACTCCGGAATCACTTCCTTGATGTTATCTGCGATAAATACCTGATTGTTATACAGCTTGATCGTTCCCTCAATGGATTCATATTCCATATTGATCTTCGGGAAGTACAGGATGCCCTTTAAGTTGAACGGATAGTCCATATTCAGATGGATCCAGAACAGAGGCTCCTTGTAATCCATAAATACCTTGCGGTAGAACTCCTTGTACTCCTCCTCGGTACACTCATTCGGATGCTTGGTCCACAGAGGCTTCGTATCACTTAAAGATACGGGACGCTTGTTGATCTTTACCTTATCTCTTGCCGGAGATACTTCTTTTACTTCCTTCGTACCATCCTCGTTCTCGATCTCCTCCGTCTTCGCATCCTCATGGATATGCTCAACGACTACATCGTCCTCCGTCAGCTCGCTCTCGTCGATCTCTTCATATTCCTGCTCCGCATTCTCTTTTGCCAGGAAGATCTCCACCGGCATGAAGGAACAATATTTGGAAATAACCTCACGGGCCCGGTATTCATTGGCAAATTCCAGACTCTCTTCGTTCAGGAACAGGGTGATCTCCGTACCGACCGTCTCTCTTTGTCCGGTCGCCATGGAGAACTCCGTACCACCGTCACATTCCCAGTGTACCGGCTCCGCCCCTTCCTTGTAGGAAAGCGTATCGATATGCACCTCATCTGCTACCATGAAAGCAGAATAGAAGCCCAGACCAAAGTGTCCGATGATCTGATCCTCGTTGGTCTTGTCCTTGTACTGTGCCAGGAAATCCGTCGCACCGGAAAAAGCGATCTGATTGATATACTCCTCCACCTCATCTGCAGTCATACCAAGACCGTTATCGATGAATTTCAGAGTTTTCTCGTCCGGATTCACCAATACCTGCACCTGCGGCTTATACTTCTCCGGCAGAGTATACTCTCCCATCATATCCAGCTTCTTCAGCTTGGTAATGGCATCACATCCGTTGGATACCAGCTCACGGAAGAAAATATCGTGATCAGAATACAGCCACTTCTTAATAATAGGAAAAATATTGTCACTGTTAATAGAAAGATTACCATGCTTTTCGCTCATTTTTCACACTGCCTTTCTTGATCTGAAAATCTTTTATATGTACTATAAGCCTGTTCCCGTCAAAAGTCAAGATTTTTTTAGCACTCATTTCATCTGAGTGCTAATAATCTTCTCGCCCCATGTAAGATATTTTCCAAATCAGCCACATCTTTTGTTGTTTCTGTCTATATTCCATGATATAATAAAAGAAAATTTATAACTTTTCCATAAAGGAGTGGTGTTGATGTCAAAGAAATTTACGATTACACTGGGACGTGAATGCGGTGCGGGTGCTACACCCATTGCAGAAATACTGTCAAAGGAACTGAATATCCCGTACTATCACAAAGACATATTCCGTATGGTCTCTGACAAGAGCGGCGTTCTGGAGGAGTTCTTCCATGTCAATAATGAACGTACCGGAAACAACCTGCTGTATAAGATCATCAAGGATCTGAACCCGAAGGATCAGAAGCCTTCCCTTGGCAAGGATATCGTTTCTCCGGATAACCTGTTCCGCTTCCAGTCCGAGCTGATCCGGGAGCTTGCAGACAACGAGACCTGTATCATCGTCGGCCGCTGTGCAGATTATGTGCTGAAGGATTACAGCAACGTTGTCAACGTCTTCGCCTGCGGCAGCCCTGAGTCCAAGATCCACCTGATGATGCGCACCTTTTCCCTGGAACGCTATGCGGCAATCGACCGGATCCGCGAGACAGACAAGCAGCGCAGCAAATATTACAATTACTATACGGGAAGAACCTGGGGAGCAGCTTCCAATTATGATCTGTGCCTGAATACCGGCGATATGACCATCGAGCAGGCGGCAAATCAGGTGATCTTCTATCTGAAGCAGAAAGGATACATAGATTAACAATATGCACGAAAAAAGCTCTTGCAGTTGCAAGAGCTTTTTATGCGGAAGAAGGGACTTGAACCCTCACGAGCGTAACGCTCACAAGAACCTGAATCTTGCTCGTCTGCCAATTCCGACACTTCCGCAGACCGTATGAATTTTTGTCTCAGAGCTCATACTCTCTGATGCGGAAGATGGGACTTGAACCCACACGACCTAACGGTCACAAGATCCTTAGTCTTGCTCGTCTGCCAATTCCGACACTTCCGCAAACCGTTGTGTTTTTTAACGACTCAACGATAGCTATTATAGCACCGGGTACGCCTTACGTCAATACCCTTTTTTCAAAAAAATAATTTTTTTGCTCTTTTTTCGCTCTTGCTGCATCGTTAAACGAAGAAAAAAACTCCTGCATGAACAGGAGTCTTCTCTCATGCGGAAGAAGGGACTTGAACCCTCACGAGCGTAACGCTCACAAGAACCTGAATCTTGCTCGTCTGCCAATTCCGACACTTCCGCATCACGAACCATATAATACCCTATCTTGACGAAAATGTCAAATATTTTTAAAATGTATTTGAAATAATACTCTTCGTAGATTCTATTTATAGTGGGTTTCAAAGTATCATTTAATTAAGCACTTCGCTATCGAAAGGAAGGTATAAATATGGATTATCATGCATTAGGAAAAAGGATTCGTGAGGAACGTCTGAGACTGAACCTGACCCAGGAAAAGCTCGCCGAGGAGGTTGGTGTATCCACCGCTTATATTGGTCAGATTGAGAGAGGCGAGAGAAGCCTGACCCTGGACAAGCTGGTCAAGGTCGTTAACCGCCTGGGAGTCACCATTGACTTCCTGCTGGCTGATTATGTAATCGCTACGGATGATACCAGTATGAATCTGCTGATTCAGCTCATGCACGACCGTACCGCTGAGGAGAAGACTCTTGCAATCAATCTTCTGAAGGTACTCTTTGCCGGCAAATAATTTCCGCATACGATTCCGCAAAAAAGTCCCGACCGGAGAATTCCAGAACGAGAATTCCCCAGCCGGGATTTTTATTTGCTCTCTTTAAAAATATACCAGCTCTTCTTCCGGCTTCTGTGCATTCCGGATATTGGTAGAGCGAAGGACAACGCCTTCCTCTCCGCCGTACTCCTCGCGCTTTTCAACCTGTACCTTCGCCGTCACAGTGATCCACTGTCTGGACTTCAGGCGATCCGTATAAGAGGATTCACACAGGAAACCAATAAAGGCCGTATCGTCCGCACAGCAGGTCATAGCCATACGTCCCGGCACAAAGAATCCCTTCGGCAGACGCTTATTGATATAGACCATGCCGGTGAACCGAACCGTCTTCCCATCGTATCTCTCCGGATGGTCCATGGCATCGATATACCAGATTCCATAGTCCACATCAGAAATCTCGATCACATCTGCATTCACGTCAAAGGGCATCTCTTCCTCGAATTCCAGCTGCGAACCATCCTCCTTCTCAAAGACCACCTGCGCCTTGGGATTTACTGCACGCATATTTCTCTTATAGACCGCCGCTGTCGTGTCCTCTGTACTTCGATTGAAAATGATCAGATCCGAATCCTTTGCCATTTCCATGAACAGAGACTTCATGTTCTTCAGGTATACATCAAAGGTCGCGGCATCCACCACAGTAATGACCTGCGCCACAAACCACCCCTTCGGCATATACATATCACGCAGAAAATCCATTCCCCACATGCAGTTATATTCCAGAATGATCTGAGTCGGCTTGTATTTCTTCTGACATTCCGCCAGAAACATCTCATTAAATTCGCTTTTGTCCTCCAGCATGACCAGAGTCGCATTGCTGTCCTTCAGGATCTCGTCATCATATTCTTCGATCCCTTCCTCACAGGCAATGACCAGATTGCGTTCTCCTCCGGAGAAATACTCATCCGCCAGAGTTTCCATGGCAAACCTTGTCTTGCCGCTCTCCAGGAATCCATGAATCACAAATACGGGAATTTTCATCATTTTATTCACCTCTGTTATACCAGCTCAAACAGCTTCTCCAGCTCTTCTCCACTCAGATGGGAACCGATCACGCACAGGCGCCCTGTATAATCCGCTTCACCCCGGCGAACCTCAAATTCCTCCGGAACCATATCAAAATGCAGCCAGGTGCCGTCCGTGCATGGTACGATCCCCTTTGCCCGCAGAATAATACCACAGTCATCATCATCGGAAAGCTTCGTCAAAATCTCGTGAAGCTGCTCCTCACTGTACCTGTGAGTCGTCTCTTTTCCCCAGCTTGTAAAGACCTCATCCGCATGATGATGGTGATGATCATGACAGCCGCAGGTGCAGTCATCTCCATGCTCATGATGATGATCATGATCGTGGTGATGGTCGTGGTCGTGGTGATGGTCGTGGTCGTGAGTATGATGCTCTTCCAGTTCTTCTTTCCGGATCAGATCCTGATGCTCCATAGCCGCGAGGATCTGTGTGCCCTTCAGCTCATCCCAGGGAGTCGTGATGATCGTAGCCGTCGGATTTTTCTCCTTCAGCATCCTTACACAGGCTTCCAGCTTTTCTTCTGTCATCTTCTGCGTACGGCTGATCACGATCGTGCCTGCATGCTCCACCTGATTATTGAAAAATTCACCAAAGTTCTTCATATACATCCGGCATTTCTGACCGTCCACAACGGTTACAGAGCTGTTCAGCTCCACCGGCTCATGTGCTGCCACATCCTGTACTGCTTTCGTCACGTCAGACAGTTTGCCCACGCCCGAAGGCTCGATCAGAATACGATCCGGAGCATAGGTCTCGATCACTTCCTTCAGCGCAGTTCCAAAGTCACCGACCAGGGAACAGCAGATACAGCCGGAATTCATCTCCGTGATCTGTACACCCGCATCCTTCAGGAAGCCGCCGTCAATCCCTATCTCACCAAACTCATTTTCGATCAGTACAATTTTCTCCCCTGCAAATGCCTCTTCCAGCATCTTCTTGATCAATGTAGTCTTACCGGCGCCAAGAAAACCGGAAACAATTTCAATCTTTGTCATGTTCTGTTCCTTCTTTCTTATAAACGAAGCCCTCGAGAAGTTACCATACGGTAGAAATTCCCAAGGGCTTTTGTGCTGCGAATCTTATTTGTTCAGCGCGTTCTTAGCAACCTCTGCCAGTGCAGTGAAAGCTGCTGCATCATTCACTGCCATATCAGCGAGGATCTTTCTGTTCATCTCAACGCCTGCAGTCTTTAATCCATACATGAACTTGCTGTAGGATAAACCGTTCATACGAGCCGCCGCATTGATACGTGCGATCCAGAGCTGTCTGAACTGACGCTTTCTCTCTTTACGTCCTGCATAAGCGCTGGTCAGAGCTCTCATTACAGACTGCTTAGCGATTCTGTACTGTTTGCTTCTGGCTCCTCTGTAGCCCTTTGCAAGCTTTAATACTCTATTGTGTTTCTTTCTAGCGTTTAATCCGCCTTTAATTCTTGCCATCTTTCTTCCTCCTTAACTTTCCGAACCTTATAAATACGGTAAAATCTTCTTCATGCTCTTTACGTTGGTTGCATCCGTAATCGTAGCTTTTCTGAGATTTCTCTTTCTCTTCTGAGATTTTTTAGTTAAGATATGGCTCTTATAAGCTTTCATTCTTTTTAACTGTCCCGTTCCGGTCTTTTTGAAACGTTTTGCAGCTGCTCTGCTTGTTTTTACCTTTGGCATATGTTCATTCCTCCTATGAATAAATTCTAAATATATTCCAAACCTTACGGTCTGTTTAGCGTTTTTCGCTCAAGAACATGGTCATGCTGCGCCCTTCCATCTTCGGAGCCTTATCTACAACTGCGAGATCTGCCACTTTCTCGGCAAACACATCAAGGATCTGCTTGCTGCTCTGTACATGGGCCATCTCACGTCCGCGGAAACGAAGCGTTACCTTCACTTTGTCACCCTTCTGCAGGAACTTTCTTGCCGCATTGACCTTCGTATTCAGGTCGTTGTCATCGATATTCGGGGACAGACGAACTTCTTTGATTTCGATGGTTTTCTGCTTCTTCTTTGCTTCTTTTTCTTTTCTCGCCATCTCGTAACGATACTTGCCGTAATCGATAATCTTACATACTGGCGGTTTTGCAGTAGGAGCAATCTTTACTAAATCCAGCTCAGCCTCCCTCGCCATTTTCATTGCCTCACTGGCAGGCATAATGCCTAACTGCTCTCCATCCTGACCGATCACACGAACCTCACGGTCCCGGATCTGCTCATTAATCATTAATTCGCTAATAACTGTACACCTCCGCACAAAATAAAAAGTGGATAGAAAACTATCCACCTTACATGCAAAAACAAATATGCCGCCGCATATCGAATTCTCTGTATTAACCCGGGTCACGCCTGTGCCGAGGTGAGAGTGGATACTCTTCTTTCATTTCATAACCTTGAATATCATAGCACAGACGGTGATGGGTGTCAATTGTTTTTTTACTTTTTATTTCACTTCGGATTTTCCTAAATAACCAACCTGGTTTTCCTCTTATCATGTTCTGCCAGATGTTCTTCGAACTTCACTTTATTCTTCATCTCGAAATTAAACTCCCAATGCGCACTGGGAACATAATAAAAATGTTCCATTACAAATTTCACAAAACCAACGGGCGATATAGGTTTGTCTGCCGGAATCCTGCAATTTTTATATCCTCCAAGTGTAATATGAGAATATGGATGGTGAATTTCACTCTTCGCCTCTGTACGGCTATAGTCTGCCCTGATAATAACCGGCAAAACATCTTTATTCAGAATGTCTCCATAAATATAGTCTTCATCATATAATTCCGCATTATTCTGATACATTTCATACGATGGCGAGGGATAAAATGCCAATCTGTGTGACTGCAGCTCATTTCCTCTTGTATCAAACCTGTACATCAGCTGGAGCATCCCTCCATCCGGTAATTTCATGTTATAGTTATGAGTTCTTTCTATCTCTGCATAGATAGCGGAATACTCCATGTTTTTTAAGTAACGTGAAATGTCACGATATTTTGACCACACAACGTCTGTCTTTTGAATCTGTGGAAAATTGTATTCTTCTGACAAGCCACAGCGAATCATCTCCTGGGTAATCTCCTGTACCTCTGTAAATACCTTATCTATCTCTCTCAACCAAATAACACATCCTTCAAAGCCTTTAATGTGGCTGTATCCAAATCCTCTTTTTTTATCTCTCCTTTTGCCAGCTTCTCGGTCAACTCCGACAAATTAAAATTACTCTTATCAATTTCCCTTAATTCACTCTTTGTCTTGTCTCTGTGAATAATTCGCATATTTTGTCTTTGCTTTTCATTCGGGTATACAAATTCCAAATGAAAATCCCTGCTCTTTACCTTCTCATATTCTTCTATAAGAAGATCCATACCACTTCCGACTCCACTGACCCTTACCCAGGCTTTTGATCTGGTAATTGCTGTAAATAGAATATTTCTCTTTCTGGATAAATTAATGCCATCCGCACACAGGTCTGCATTTACCAGATATATCATACCTGCTTCATTTCCCTTTGCCCGATAAATCTGGGCAATTGCAATAGAATCATCCTGGAAAAAATCATCCGGTGTGGTCTGCACACCAACAATATGAGAACGAATCTTCTTGTCCATCAATAACATACGGATGTGCGAGACATAGCTTTTCGTTACTTTGGGATCCGGATGAATAATCATCATATCCTGATATCTTAATTCCTCTTTCTTCAGATTACTTTCAATATCCGCCGCGATCCATTCAGCCTCCTGAATTGGATCATCAAACTTTTTAAACTGTATCAAATCACTGATTGGAGAGTGTTTTTCCAGGAAAGCCGGACTTGTATCTTCTGTTCGGTACAAAGTCACCTGCTGACCATCCCGTATTCCTCCACTCTTCACTGTATATCCAATGTCTTCCCAAAGCTGTTTATCTTCAAACAACTGTACTAACTGAGTTTCCTCTCCCTGCTCCTTTTCCCGATATACACCAAATCCCAGACTATGCGCTGTAGTTAGTACCGGACGAGAGTTACGATAGCATTTTGAAAGAACAATATCCTCTGATTTTCCATTGCTGTTATCCAGCACAACATTTGGTTTTCCGTTTGTATATCCAAATATCTCCTCCGGAGAATCTACATTCTTATTATCCAGACTCTGCAGTTCATCATAAGCGTAAACCAGCATACGACTTTTCGCAGGCAAAGACATATAGCACATACGCAGAAAATACTTTGAAAAGTCCTGCGCCTCGTCTACCAGTATCACGTCATATAAAGGAACCGGATTTTTCACAGCCTCCATGGCTTCCTGACACACTTTATCAAATACCAGGGGATCTCTTCCATATTTCCTGCATGCATCTATATAATCATAACATATCAGATTATTCGCTTTACAAAAATTGAAATATATCCCCTCTGAGTTCCTGCTTCCCCACGCATGAATAATTTTTATACGATCCCAGTCTGGCTCTTCGTTTGTATTTTCAATAATAAAATTGGTAATGAGCTGAGTAAACTGCCCTTTCAAAGCACGGCTTCCAAAAGTAACTGCTATCACCTTATCTTCATACATCGTATATAAATAAGCAACTTTCAGTGCCAGAACAATCGTCTTTCCGGAGCCTGCAAGTCCCCGGATTCTCTGTACTCCCTCTACAGTTTCAATTACAGCCTTACTTTGATGCTTATCAAGACATGAAATCTGGTCTTCAATAAATTTCAGCCTGGATCCTCTGGATTCAGCATCCTGCAGATAATTTCTACCCCCGCGTTTCTTTATTTGAGAGATCATCTGAACCGCTTCCAACAGCTTTTCGTAATAAACTTTACTATCTTCCCAGTGAATTCCTTCCAGATACTGTTTCATACCTTCTCTCGAAGTATAAATTTCCTCTCCGCCAGATCTGTAACGCGGCGCATACGAAACCACATGGATCGGAACCTGCAGACTTCTGCGCCTTGACAGATAACTGTATCTTTTCAAACGAGATTCCATATTATTATATAAATCATCCAAAAGCTCTATTTTCCGGTCAATATCCTCTTCCGCTGTCATATCCAGATCAAAAATAATCAAACCCATTTGCCGGCAGACCAGCAACGCATCTACTTTGATCTTACCTTCCATTCCTCCCAGCACCGGATATCCCAAATAAAAGTATCCTTCCAGATCCATTTCATTCAGACATTCAATTATCTCTTCTGCAAGGACCTGCTTCGTTGTAACTCCTCTGATAACTGTAATCATATATTTCACCTTCTTATAATTAAATTTCACCCAATCTGTCTACAAATAGATTCATTCATACATTATTACTTTCAGTATAGCATCATCTATTTTGTTTTACAATTGCTCATATAACCGGGAAAATAAGCGGAAACACTTTTGAAAAAGATATATCTGTTGAACTATTTTTAGTATATAAAACAACCACAGCCATGTCAAATAAAACTTCCGGGTTGGAAAACGCAAAACAGGAGACAGTCTTACCTGTCTCCTGTTGCCTTACGCAAACCTGTTCAGCTTTTCATCGTACTCATAATCGATAAGACTCAGCTTTTCTTTCAGCATTCCTGCTTCCACGCCCTTATCCTCACAGAAACTGTTCAGATCCGGATAGAAATCACGAAGCTGCGTATTTACATAGCTCAAAAGCACTACTGGATCATTGGGCATTATACGATCTCTCCTTTAGCGCGGATCGTCAATCCGTCCGCATCTCTGTCCACAATCATAACACTGCCTGCCTGCACTTGTCCAGATAAAATATATCTTGCCGCCATGGTTTCCACATGTTTCTGCAGATAACGCTTCAGCGGACGTGCTCCATATACCGGATCATAGCCGTTCTCCACGATATACTCCTTCGCTGCGTCTGTCAGTTCTATACGAAGCTCCTTCTCTTCCAGGCGGCGGTTCAGATCTGCCAGCAGAAGATCCACAATATGACCGATATTGTCTCTGGTCAGCGGTTTAAACAGAATCGTCTCATCCAGACGGTTCAGAAACTCAGGACGGAAGTGATTCCGAAGATCATGCATAACCTGTTCTTCACATTCCGGGCGAATGTTTCCATTCTCATCGATTCCCTCCAGAAGATATGCAGAACCGATATTGGATGTCATGATCAGGATCGTATTCTTAAAGTCCACGGTTCTCCCCTGGGAATCGGTGATACGTCCGTCATCCAGAACCTGCAGCAGTACATTAAACACATCCGGGTGCGCCTTCTCCACCTCATCAAACAGAACGACCGAATACGGACGTCTTCTGACTGCCTCCGTCAGCTGACCGCCTTCCTCATATCCCACATATCCGGGAGGAGCTCCGATCAGACGGGACACCGAATACTTCTCCATGTACTCACTCATATCAATACGCACCATATTCTGTTCATCGTCAAAAAGGCGCTCTGCCAGTGTCTTTGCAAGCTCTGTCTTGCCCACACCGGTAGGTCCCAGAAACAGGAAGGAACCAATCGGCTTACTGGGATCCTTGATCCCCGCTTTGGAACGGATGATCGCATCCGTCACCTTCTGCACGCCCTCATCCTGTCCGATCACTCTCTTGTGCAGCTCTTCATCCAGATGCAGCGTCTTATTCCGTTCGCTCTCGGTCAGCTTTGCAACCGGAATGCCGGTCCAGCGGGAAATGATCCGTGCAATCTCTTCATCCGTTACACTCTCATGCACCAGCGTCAGATCCTGGGCTTTTACCTTCTCCTCTTCTTCGGCAAGCTGCTTCTGAAGCTGCGGCAGCTTTCCGTACTGAAGCTGTGCTGCCTTTTCCAGATCATAATTTCTCTGGGCAGTCTGAATCTCCTTATTCACAGCCTCAATCTCTTCTCTCAATCCGGAAAGCTTCTCAACCGAATGCTTCTCTTCATCCCACTGTGCTTTCTTATTGGTAAACTCGTCCCTCAGCTCAGCAAGCTCCCGCTGCAGCGCTGCCAGACGGTCCTGGCTCAGACGGTCGGTCTCCTTCTTCAATGCAGCTTCCTCGATCTCCAGCTGCAGCACCTTACGGCGCAGCTCATCCAGTTCCGTAGGCATAGAATCCAGCTCCGTCTTGATCAGGGCACATGCCTCATCCACCAGATCGATCGCCTTGTCCGGAAGGAAACGTTCCGAAATATATCGATGGGACAGGGTGGCTGCGGATACCAGTGCCGAGTCCGTGATCTTCACCCCATGAAATACCTCATAGCGCTCCTTCAGTCCACGCAGGATGGAAATCGTATCCTCCACAGTCGGTTCATCCACCAGAACCTGCTGAAAACGCCTCTCCAGCGCCGCATCCTTCTCAATATACTGACGATATTCATCCAGTGTAGTTGCACCGATACAGTGCAGTTCGCCTCTTGCCAGCAGCGGCTTTAACATATTGCCCGCGTCCATGGCGCCGTCCGTCTTGCCGGCTCCTACGATCAGATGCAGCTCATCAATAAAGAGGATGATCTGCCCCTCGCTTTTTCTCACTTCCTCCAGAACCGCCTTCAGACGTTCCTCAAACTCTCCACGGTATTTTGCACCTGCCACAAGCGCTCCCATATCCAGAGCAAAGACCTTCTTATCCTTCAGACCTTCCGGTACATCTCCCCGGACGATACGCTGGGCAAGCCCCTCTACCACGGCAGTTTTGCCCACGCCAGGTTCACCGATCAGCACCGGATTGTTCTTCGTCTTTCTGGATAAAATGCGGATCACATTCCGTATCTCCGCATCCCTGCCGATAACCGGATCCAGCTTCTGCTCTCTGGCACGCTCCACCAGATCATATCCATATTTATTCAGCGTATCATAGGTCGCCTCCGGATTATCACTGGTCACCCGCTGATTCCCGCGGACTGTGGACAATGCCTGCAGAAACCGGTCTCTGGTAATCCCATTCTCTTTGAACAGAGTCTTCATGGCAGGACTGGGATGATCCAGAAGTGACAGGAACAAGTGCTCCACAGAGACATACTCGTCTCCCATCCGCTTCGCCTCATCCTCCGCGCTGACCAGCGCCTGATTCAGATACTGTCCTACATAAGGCTGTCCGCCGGACACCTTTACTCTCTTACCTAATGCCTCTTCCACTCTCTCCTGGAATAATGCGGCATCTATCTCCATCTTTGTAATCAACCTGGCGATCAGGCTCTCTTCCTGGGTCAGCAGACTGTATAACAGATGCTCCTGCTCTATCTCCTGATTTCCATACTCCAGAGCCACCTTCTCCAGACCATTTACCGCCTGAATGGATTTCTGCGTAAATTTCTGAAAATTCATTATGTGGTCCTCCTTGCAATTATATGACTTTTTGTTTGTTCTATAATATGTATAACACTATTGTTTTAAAATTGCAAGGATTATTTTTCTCTACCCGTACAAAGGCAGATTCATCTCTATTTCAAAGCATTCCCCTTCCTGTTCCCACGAGAAAGCTCCTCCATGCTCTTCTATGATCTTCCTGCATGTTCTCAATCCGATCTGTGTACTTTCTGTCCGACTGTTCTGCCTGCGGATATGATTCCTGCCCAAAATGATCAGCATCCCTTCTTTTTCAAACGCCTCAATCTCAAGCGGATAATCCGTATCCCCATATTTTTTCAGATTTGAAAGCAGATTATCCTGCACCCGCTGGAGATATTCACTGTCAATCCTCACTCTTCCGGTCAGATCTCCAATTCTGCAGTCCAACTCTCCTCCCTGTTCCTGCCAGTCAAAAAACTGGCTGTTGCAAATATCCTCCACCAGACTTTCGCAGGGAATTGCATGAAACTGATACTGCTGCTCCTGCTTCCCATATACCAGAAAATATTCAAACAGCCGATCCGACATGCGCTTCAGCTGAAATGCTTTTTCACGGCAATGCTCCAGATAACTGTGAAGCTGCTGTTCATCCTCATATCGGTGCATGGTCAAAAGCTCCAGATATCCGATCAGAGAGGTAAGCGGTGTACGAAGATCATGGGACATGGCAGTCACAAGCTCCGCATTGGCTTTCTCTGCCTCATCCTTCATAAGCTGCTGCTCCAGAATTCCATTTTTCAGACTCTCGATTCCCTCTGCGAGTCCGGTAATCTCATCCATCCCCCGTATAGTAACCGGATATTCCAGATTACCGCTGCCCAGAATCTTCAATTCCTGCTCGATCCGGTTAATGTACCGGATCTTCTGATGGATCAGTACAAACAGCATCAGAATAAATACGACGCCGCCCACGGCAAATCCCGCAAGATCGACTCCATAGATATAGCTCATATCTACAAAACAGTCCAGCTCTGCCTTGATGGGCGTCCCGTCTGCAAGCTCCAGATCATAATAAGTGATCTGATTGTATCCTTCCTGGGGCTCCGCTCCCTCTTCCTCTCCCAAAAACGCATAAGAGCTCAAAAGGGCATTCACATCCCGGTAAAAGGTGGCGTACAGATTCTTCTGTCTCTGTGTCCAGACCATCAACAGCTCAATATTATCCTCCGTCACCTGCTGCTCACTGATAAAGCCTCTCAGACTCTCCAGACTCTCTTCAATCCTCCGCTCATAGTATCCTTCTCTCTCCAGCTTGTTTCCGAGCCACTGGAATGTCACATCCTTCACCAGTTGGGCAGACAGCACTCCGGCGATCAGCGACACGGTCGTCATCAGGATCAGCTCCAATGTCAGCCTGCGCCTTCTTTTCTTCTTCTTAATTAACACAATAACCTCTTCCCCAGATATTCTGTATGTAAGCTTCTCCGTCCTTCTCCAGTTTTCTCCGGATATTCCTTATATGTACCATGACTGTATTGCCTGAATTAGGGAAAAATGTCTCCTTCCAGATCGTCTCATAAATCTCCTTTACAGAAAACACCTTTCTCGGATTCATAACCAGAAGCAGCAATATCTGATACTCCATCTCCGTCAGAGAAACATCCTTCCCCGCCACCTGGACGGTCTGCAGTTCCCGGTCAATCGTAACATCACGGTAAAATACCAGCTTCTCCGCTTTCTCTTCCGACTTCTGATACACACGATACCTGCGGATCAGCGCCTTCACTCTGGACAACAGCTCCATATAGGAGAACGGCTTCACCAGATAATCATCCCCGCCTGCGGAAAATCCCAGCACCTTGTCATGCTCACCGGACTTTGCGGTCAGGAACAGGATGGGGACATTTGTCATTTCACGAATCCTGGTACATGCCTGTATCCCGGATTCCCCCGGCATCATAATATCCAGAATAACCAGATCCACCTGTCCTGCATGTTCCACTGCCTCTGCCGCATTGCAGGCTTCCACGATCTCATATCCCTCGCCTCCAAGCATCATACGAAGCACTTCACGAATCTCCGGTTCATCATCTGCAACTAAAATCCTCTGTCTGTTCTGCATGCTTTCACCTGCCCTCCCCATCACATTCTCTGATCGCTTTCTATCGCCATCATACCATGTCCGCCCGCTTCTTGCGAGCCTTCGGGATCATAATTAAGATTTCTTAAGAAAGCAGAGCCTGACACTAACGAAATGGAGCTACAGAATTGTAGCTCCATTTCCAGTCTCGACCACGTAGAACTCCGCATGGAGTCCCGTTCTCTCTTTATAATTCCTGCCTACCCGGGTGACAAATTCATTGACTGCACTATCCTCTACGATACTGATCGTACAGCCTCCGAATCCTGCTCCCATCATCCGGGAACCGATCACACCGTCAATATTCCATGCCTCTTCCACCAGAATATCCAGCTCCTCACAGGACACTTCATAGTCCTCCTTCAGGGACAGATGGGATGCATTCATCAGCTGACCAAATTCACAGATATCACCCTTCTCCAGCGCGTCTACCGCCTGGATCGTCCTCTGGTTCTCCGTCACCGCATGGCGGACTCTGCGCACACGCACGGGGCTCTTGATCATCTCCTGCACTTCTTCAAAGACTTCTTCGGTCAGCTCACTCAGATCATGGATCGAGATCACCGTCTGCAGCTCCCGCAGCGCCATCCTGCACTGGGACCGTCTTTCCTCATGCCGTACATCCACACCAATCCGTTCCTTGCGGCTGTTGGTAATGATTATTTTTTCATGAGGCAGCTTCAGCGGCGCATATACATAAGAAAGATTACTCGTATCCAGAAAGATCGCATGATCCTTCATGCCCATGGCAATTGCAAAGGGATCCATGATTCCACTGCTCATACCCATATACTCATTCTCCGCAAGCTGGCTGAACAGGGCAATATCGATCATGCTGATATCGGTAAATCCCATCAGCTCCTTCAACGCCAGTCCGGTCACCACTTCAATGGACGCAGAAGAACCGATACCCAGTCCTTTGGGAATATCACCATAGTAAAGGATGTCAAACCCATACGGGATCTTCCAGCCCTTCTGCATAAAGGTATGGATCACTCCCTTGGGATAATTGCCCCATCCGTCCTCGCGCCTGTAAGACAGCTGATCCAGCGAAACTTTCAGTATCCCCTGTTCCGGATAATTCATGGAATAGAGCTGAACCCGATTATCCGTTCTCCGTCTGGCAGCCGCATAGGTTCCGATGGTGATGGCACAGGGGAACACATGACCTCCATTATAATCCGTATGTTCTCCGATCAGGTTCACACGCCCCGGAGCAAAAAAAACGCTCACTCCGTCTCCTTCTCCATAGACTTCCAGAAACTTATCCATAAACTGCTGCTTCATTGCTCTCCTCCCTCACAGCTCTCCCGAAATTTAGTAAGGTTTTGAAGTATCATAGCACATTTTGTCGTTTTTGTTAATAGGTTCTTTCCCGTACATTGACTTTTCTTCCCCGCATAGTTAAAATGAAAAAGAATATTTTTAAAAGGAGTATTTGCACATGTTGGAATTTTTAAAAGTTATTTTCATAGGTATCGTGGAAGGCATCACAGAATGGCTTCCGATCTCCAGTACCGGACATATGATCCTGGTGGAAGAATTTGTCCATCTGAATGTTACCGAGGAATTTCTGGAGATGTTTAATGTAGTGATTCAGCTGGGCGCCATTCTTGCGGTGGTCGTTCTGTTCTTTCCCAAGCTGTGGCCATTCTGCTCTCCGGAAAAGGGCTGGATCAGAAAGGACACATGGATGCTCTGGTTCAAGGTACTGGCAGCAGTCCTTCCCGCTGCCATCATCGGCATTCCCTTTGACGACCAGCTGGATGCCATGTTCTACAACTATCAGACCGTAGCAGTTACCCTGATCGTGTATGGCGTCCTGTTCATCCTTGTAGAAAACCACAACCGGAACAAAGCCCCCCGTATCACCTCCTTTGAGCAGCTTACCTGGTCCATGGCAGTCTTCATCGGCGTCTTTCAGATCCTTGCACTCATTCCCGGAACCTCCCGCTCCGGCGCCACGATCCTGGGAGCCGTGCTGCTTGGAACCTCCCGCTATATTGCGGCAGAGTTCAGCTTTTTCCTGGCGATCCCGGTCATGTTCGGTGCCAGCCTGTTAAAGCTTGTTAAATTTGGATTCGCATTCACCGGAACTGAGCTTGCCTTTCTGCTTACCGGCATGGTGACTGCATTTATCGTCTCCATTCTTGCAATTAAGTTCCTGATGAATTATATTAAGAAAAATGATTTTAAATCCTTTGGTTACTACCGCATTGTACTCGGAATCCTTGTACTTGCATATTTCACAATCGCACACTAATGAAGAAAGAAGGACCTGAACCATGTACAGAGAAACAGCCAGGCTGATCCTCTACCGCGATCTGGGCGAGGACAGCATACTTATGAAGCTTGCCGGTATTTTTGAGGATTTTGACCTGAACCGTGCCGGCAAAGCAGAACTGACCACCCGTATCTACGCGCAGATGAAGGCGCTTTTGGATATCGCCACCCAATATGGTTTTGACAAAAACCTGTGGCATAACTATCTGACCTTCATCCTGCTGACCAATGAAAACTCCTTCAGCATGACCAGCGAAAAGGTAGGCGCCAACAATGGTACCGTCAACCATTTTGCAAAAGGAGATTTTGCCATCTTCAAAAATCTGTTTGACTTTGATTTTGCACCCGTTGAAGAAGCTCTGGGCATTGACTGTTTCTCAACGGTCTGCAATTACCGGTCCATTCAGAAAAAGGAACGCATGTACAATAAAAATGTCAGCGAAAAGGTGCAGGCTGTCAGTGAACAGATCGAACGCGCAGAAGATGCCGAGGAGATCTTCCGCATTGTCACAGACTTCTATGAAGCATATGGAGTCGGCATGTTCGGACTGAACCGCGCCTTCCGCATCAAGCATCTGGAGAACGGTGTGGAATTTCTTCCCATCAACAACACGGAGCGGGTGGTACTGGATGACCTGATCGGCTACGAGATCCAGAAGAAAAAGCTGATCGACAATACAGAAGCCTTTATTCAGGGACTTCCCTGCAACAACGTCCTTCTCTGCGGAGATGCCGGAACCGGAAAGTCCACCAGCATCAAGGCACTGCTGAATGAATACTACGATCAGGGGCTCCGTATGATCGAGATCTACAAGCACCAGTTCCAGGACCTGTCCAGTATCATTGCACAGGTAAAGAACCGGAACTACCGCTTCATTATTTACATGGATGATCTTTCCTTTGAGGAATTTGAGATCGAATACAAATATCTGAAGGCCGTGATCGAGGGAGGTATGGAGACCAAGCCTGACAATGTACTGATCTATGCAACCTCCAACCGCCGCCACCTGATCAAGGAGACCTGGAACGACCGGGATGACATGGAGACAGATAACGGCATGCACCGCTCTGATACCATGCAGGAGAAGCTCTCCTTAGTGGCACGCTTTGGCGTGACCATCTATTATGGCAAGCCGTCTCCAAAGGAATATTTCACGATCGTGAAGGAACTGAGAAAACGCTATCCATCCATCACTCTGAGTGATGAACAGCTCTGCGCAGAAGCAAATAAATGGGAGTTAAGCCACGGAGGAATCTCCGGAAGAACTGCCCAGCAGTTCATCAATTATATGGCAGGACAGTCCGGTAACTAAAAACGCCCTCAAACCAGTAGCAATGCCAATGGTTTGAGGGTATTTTTATAATATCAGGACTCTGCCCGGCGTTTTGTACGATACTCCTTCACAAGCTTCACCACCGTCCCTGACAGCAGCCAAAGTCCGATCAGGTTGGGGATCGCCATCAGTCCGTTAAAGGTGTCTGCAACGCCCCACAGAAGTCCCAGGTCCATGGTCGCTCCAATCATGGCTACCAATGCATAGACTACCATAAAAACCTTGTTATACTTCGTTCCGAATACAAATTCACAGCATCTGGTTCCGTACAGTCCCCAGCCGATAATCGTAGAGAATGCAAAGCAGCACATGGCAAGCGCGGTAAAGACAGATACCCAGTTGCCATATACATGGATAAATCCGCTGATCGTCAGCTCTGCTCCCGCTGTCACTCCATAGTTGATCTCCACACCGCTGCACAGAACGACCAGCGCGGTCAGCGTACAGATAACGATGGTGTCCACAAATACCTCAAAGATTCCCCAGTATCCCTGCTGAACAGCTTCCTTCGTATCTGCAGCCGCATGTGCAATGGAACCGGTACCAAGACCTGCCTCGTTGGAGAAGATTCCTCTCGAAACACCGCGCTTCATACTGGTGAACATACTTCCGACCACTCCGCCGGTAAATGCTGCCGGTGAAAATGCGCTCTGCACGATCATTGCCAGTACCCCCGGAACCTTCTCTGCGTTGATGATCAGAAGACCCGCAGCCAGTACCACGTAAAGCAGTGCCATGAACGGCACCAGCTTCTCTGCTACCATTCCGATACGGCGGATTCCGCCGATCAGCACCAGAAGTACAACAACCGTGATCAGAATACCAATGCCCAGATTTACCAGACCTACAGATTCTTCACTGATAATGCCGTAGCTCAGAAGCGCAGAATCCACTGCCGCAGTAATGGTATTCACCTGGGTGGCATTGCCCGTTCCAAATACGGTCAGGATACCGAGCAGAGAATAAAGAACTGCCAGCCACATGAACTTCGGTCCAAGACCATTCCTGATATAGTACATGGGACCGCCCACATAGTCGCCCTTTTCATTCTTCTCTCGGAAATGGACCGCCAGCGTCACCTCGGAAAATTTGGTGCACATACCAAGCAGCGCGGAGACCCACATCCAGAAGACCGCACCCGGACCGCCGATGGCGATCGCTCCTGCCACTCCGGCAATATTTCCGGTTCCGACGGTAGCTGCCAGCGCTGTACACACCGCCTGAAACGGCGTCATGGCGCCTTCCTTCGCCTCTTTTTTATGGAACATCTTCCCGATGGTCACCTTCAGCATATAGGAAAATTCCCGCAGCTGGATAAAACCGGTACGGACACTCAGCAAAAGCCCGACTCCGAGAATACAGACCATGGCAGGGACACCCCATACAAAATTATTGACTGCCCCATTCACGCGTTCAATCATTTCAATCATAATACGCCCTCTCCTCACAGATACATTTCCTGTCATTGTATCATATTACGAAGAAAGGGCGCAATAAAATTGTCTATTTTTCTGCCAGAAGCTTCTCAACGCTGACCAGCTTTACACACAGAGTAAACAGCTCCGCTGTCACCTTCAGCTCCTCCAGAGTCGGATAAGACGGTGCAATGCGGATATTGCTGTCATGAGGATCCTGCTTGTACGGGAAGGTAGCTCCTGCACCTGTCAGGGTAACGCCGGCCTCCCTGCATCTTGCCACGATCGCCCTGGCACAGCCGTCAAGAGCGTTAAACGAGATAAAATATCCTCCCAGAGGTCTGGTCCAGGTACCGATCCCCAGTCCTCCCAGCTCTCTTTCCAGTGTCTCGATCACCAGCTCAAACTTGGGGCGCATAATGGCCGCATGCTTTTTCATATGCTCTTTAATACCGTCCAGATCTTTAAAGTAGAGCACATGGCGGAGCTGGTTGATCTTGTCATGACTGATGATCTGAATCGTCATGGATTCCCTCACCCACTCCAGATTCCCCTGAGAAGCCGCGATACAGCTGATACCGGCTCCCGCAAAGCTGATCTTGGAGGTAGATGCGAACTCCAGGATCATATCCTCCTTACCATTTGCCGCACACATGGAAAGCATCTCCGGCAGAGAATCCTGACGATCCTCATACAGGTGATGAACGCAGTATGCATTATCCCAGTAGATCCGGAAATCTGCCGCCGCCGGATTCAGATCCGCCATGCGTCTGCACACCTCTGCAGAATAGGTAATGCCCAGAGGGTTCGTATACATGGGCACACACCAGATTCCCTTCACCGAAGGATCCTTTACGTACTCCTCCACCATATCCATATCCGGACCATTCTCATCCATGGGAATCGTGATCATCTCGATCCCAAAATGCTCGGTGATGGCAAAGTGACGGTCATACCCCGGAGCCGGACACAGGAATCTGACCTTATCCAGCTTACACCATGGGGTACTGCCCATGACACCATGAGTCATGGAACGGGAAATACTGTCATACATCACACTCAAGCTTGCTGTACCGAACACAATGACCTGCTCCGGCTTCAGCCCCAGCATCTCACCTAACAGTCTGCGGGCACCCAGAATACCTTCCAGATTGCCGTAGTTGCGCACATCCATGCCCGTCTCGTCCCGCATATCAAAATCACGGTTAAAAATATCCATCATCGGCATGGTCATATCCAGCTGCTCTCCCGCAGGCTTGCCTCTGGACATATCCAGCTTCAGACCCTTTCCACAGGCATCCTTATACTGACGCTCCAGTTCCTCTTTCATTGCAAGCAGCTCTTCTCTGCTCCGTTCGCTGTAAGGTATCATATCCTTTGTCCTCCTCTTTTCTCTTTTATAAAAAGAATCCCGCTTGCGGGATTCTCCGCCTGCGGCGGGTCGCAAAGCGACATAATTCCTGTCCGCCGCAGTGCGATCCATAGCGGAGCGTTTTTTTAATTCACAGGACGTAATTTCCTGTGAATTAAAAAACAAGAGACTGTATATACATACAGCCCCCGATAACATCCATTACTCCAAAAGTCCCGGGCAGAACACAGCGCTTTCCTGCTCCGCCTGTACACGGCTCTCTCCTTCAAATACCTCTCTGATCAGCCGGTCGTATTCCTTCCATGCCGGATACCCGCTCAGCTCCTTCAAAGCCTCCGCGATCTGTCTGTACATCCATCCGTGCATCGCCTTGTCCTTCTGGTGAAAACGATCCCAGAGTCTGTCGCCAAGCACCTCCACGTCCCTTGAAATCGAACGCAGATTAGAAAGCTTGTCTGCCAGAGCCAGCATCTTTGCGTTCCGATCCGCCTGCTCCGTCAGAAACCGGATCGTCTCCTGCTTACGCAGCACCCATGTGCTTTCCGGGGGAAGCTCTCTTCGCTTGTCCTCGGATTCTCCGCTTACATAGCAGGCGATCCGTTCACCAAACGCTTCCCGGATCTCGTCAATGGTCACATCCGTATCCTCGATCACATCGTGCAGCACCGCTGCCGCGACCAGCTCCTGATCATCCGTCAGCTCCGCCACGATGGCCGCCGCCTCTACCGGATGGGATAAATACGGAATCCTGCTTCCCTTTCTCGTTGCACCGCAGTGCGCCGCAGCCGCAAAAACAACAGCCCGCTCAAAAAGCGGCAGGCTGTCTTTCCCCAGCATAGATCTCAAATCTTCCGACATATTTATTGTCATTTTTATAAACACCCGTCACCCTTATACAACCCCATTTTCGAACAGAGTATACCACAGGTAAGGGAAAATGGCAACCATTATTTTTTTCTTGGCAGACATTTGTCGTTGTCAGTCGGACACTTTCCCATAAAATGAAATCATGTAAAGTCCGCAGATCCCGACCAGCGCATAGATGACTCTTGAAATCCAGCCAAAGCTTCCGAAGATCCACGCCACAAGGTCAAAGCCAAAAAATCCGATCAGCCCCCAGTTGATTGCTCCGATAATCACAAGCGTAAGTGCAAAACAGTCAAGTCCTTTATTCATCGATGATTACCTCCTTTTGCACCTATTGTAACCAGCCGGAGATTTTTTATGCATATTATTTGTTTTCCGCAAGATAAGCTCTGGTCATACGGATCACCTCACCGCTCAGCAAGGTCAGTGCCAGCAGATTAGGCACCGCCATAAAACCATTCAGCGTATCCGCAATATCCCACACCAGCGTCAAAGACCCCGTACACCCGGCGAAAATGACCAGCACGAATAACACCTTGTAGGGAAAAACCGCTCTTTTTCCGAATAAATACACGGCTGTACGCTCCCCGTAATAGGACCAGCCGATCAAAGTGGCAAATGCAAATACCACAATGGCAGCCACTACAAGCTTATCCCCCTGCGGAATGACCGATGCAAATGCCCTGGCAGTAAGTGCGGTCCCCGATACGACCGCATCCTGACCACCGGAAGCAATCGCCCGAAGATATGCCTCCATATCATAGACGCCGGAGGTCAGAATCACAAGACAGGTAACCGTACACACGACCATGGTGTCCACAAACACCTCAAACACACCCCACATTCCCTGTACCGCAGGCTCCTTCACATCGGATGCCGCATGCACCATGACCGAAGAACCAAGCCCCGCCTCATTGGAAAACACACCTCTGGAGATCCCAAGCCTCATGGCCTCTGCGATTCCGTAGCCCAGAACACCGCCTCCTGCTGCCCGAAAACGAAATGCCTCCCTGAATATAAGGGAAAATGCTTCCGGCACCCGGTCCAGATTACATCCAACTACCACAAATCCGCTTAAAATATAGCCTCCTGCCATCAAAGGAACCATCCGCTCCGTCACAGAGGCGATCCTGCCGAGCCCTCCCATGATAACCATCGCCACCAAAGCCATTGTGACCAGAGCGGTCGTCACAGGCGGCACGCCAAATGAATCCTCCAGTCCTGCCGCAATGGAATTTGCCTGGGTCATATTTCCGATTCCAAAGGATGCAAGGAAGCAGAACAGCGAAAAAAGCACTGCCATCCACCGGCAGTGCAGTCCCCGCTCCATATAGATCATGGCTCCGCCCGTCCAGTTTCCCTTCTCGTCCCGGCAGCGGTAACGGACTCCCAATGCCTTCTCCGCATAGCTGGTCATCATCCCCAGAAATGCGGAGAACCACATCCAGAAAACAGACCCGGGTCCTCCCAGGGCAATGGCAGTCGCCACTCCTGCGATGCTTCCGGTCCCGATCGTCGCCGCCAGCGCCGTACACAGGGACTGGAACTGGGTAATGGCATGCCGGTCCTCGGACCGGCGCGCTCTGCCGTCCCCAAACAGCTTCAGCAAGGTCTCTCCTGTCCATCTCCGAATCTGGGTCACCTGAAAAAAATCCGTGCGGATCGTAAACATCGCTCCCACCAGCAGAAAAAACATCAGCATGGGAGGTCCCCAGATAAAACTGTTCAGCCGGTCATTCAGTTCTTCGATATATTGCGGTAAATTCTCCATAGCATAGATCCTGTCATTGTCTGATTACCTATTCCTATGCATGGCTCTCTCTTCTCAGTCCACCTTTTTCTCAGCAGTCTGTCATGATCTGTATGATCTCCTTATCCGTCTCCTTCATTCCGACCGAACCCAGCCGTCCGATATTGCGTATGGTATTCTCCACTCCCTTGGATAAAATACCGTCTCCTCCACGGAACTGCTGTCCCTCGCAGTACATCTCATATCCCAGAATACCCGCATCTACTGCTGCGGCGATCTTGCCCGCACAGGACGGCTTTGCTCCGTCACAGACGATACCGGATACAATCGCAAGGGCATTGACCAGTGTATGCGCAATGCACCGGAAATCCCCTCCGTGCAGATATGCAATGCCGCAGCCTGCCCCACAGCCTGCACTGACCGCGCCGCAGTAAGCAGACAGCCTTCCGATACCGGTCTTCTGGTGGATCGTAATGAGGTTGGACACCAGAAGCGCCCGGTACAGCTTCTCCTGACTGACCTTCAGCTCTGCTGCATATTCAATAACCGGAAGCGAAGCAGCCATCCCCTGATTGCCACTGCCGGAATTGATGATCACTGCCATCTCGCAGCCGCTCATCCTGGCGTCCGAACCTGCAGCAGCCATGGCGCGGGCACGCACTTTGACATCATCCCCGTAAGCCCGCAGCAGAACCTTTCCCACATTGGCTCCCCACAGATTCGCAAGCCCCTCTCTGGCAATTGCACTGTTGCACCGGATCTGGCGGGACAGAAGCTCCTCCACATCCGCAGGATCCGCCGTATCCGCAAATTCCACAATATCTTCCACGCGCAGAAGATTCCGGTCCGCCTGATTGGTCTCCTCCTTCGCCGCGGCGCCTCCGATCTCATACAAAGTCTCTCCGTCCTTCCGGATCAGAACAATATTGGTATGGTAGTTGGCAATCCGTACGGTGACCTCATGTCCTCCGCCATATACATGTATTACAATATCCAGGATCTCTTCTGTATCCAGAGGTCTGACCTGAATCACTCCCCGCTCCAGATACTCCCTGATCTCCTCTTTCTGTTCTTCGTTTACCCCGGCTATGACTTCCAGGATCCGTTCTGCATCACCTGCCACGATTCCGGCTGCCGCTGCCGCTCCAATCCCCTTCAGCCCGTTGGTATTCGGAACGATCACACTTTTCACATTTTTGATGATATTGCCGCTCACCTCCACCAGACTGCGCTCCGGCAGCATGCCGAGGATCGCCCGCGCCTTTGCGGCGCAGTACGAGATCGCGATCGGCTCCGTGCAGCCCATGGCGGGAACCAGCTCCTCCTTCAGAATCTGAAGATACGTCCGATACCTGATATCTGTTTTTTCCATGTAACCTAAAATCTCCCTCCGATATTCTCTGTATACAGAAGAACCTGCGTCCACCCGTACACTGAGATTTCCTGCCCTCCTGTCCTCTACAGGGCTGTCAGCTCTCCGGTCTCCGTATCAATGACATAACCCTTGATGATCACATCCTTTGGCATCAGCGGATGATTGATCAGGAAATCCACGGTCTCCGTCACCGAATTCTCGACGGTATCAAATCCCCGGAGCCATTTTTCAAAATTCACGCCGCAGTAACGCATCATATCAATATGATCCTGTGATACCCCTCTTTTGAGCAGATGCTCGATCATCATCTCCGCATTGATATGTGCCACGCCGCAGTCCGTATGTCCGATGACCATGACCTCCTCCACGCCCAGCTCTATGATTCCAACCAGAAGACTTCTGACTGCACTGTCAAAGGGATTGGTGATCATGCCGCCTGCGTTCTTGATCATCTTCACATCGCCGTTCTTGATTCCAAGCGCCGCCGGAATCAGCTCTACCAGCCGGGTATCCATACAAGTCAGGATCGCCAGCTTTTTATCAGGGTACTTGCTGGTCTTGAACTTCTTATAACCGCCTTCTTCTACAAACTTTCTGTTATGTTCCATCATATCCGCAAACATACACAAATCCTCCTGTTCTCATCTTCTGGTTGAAAATAGCTTTGACTTTCTGATATCCACATTGTATCATAGTATCGTTTATTTGACAAAATAATCCTAAGGAGGAACCTTTATGAAATCCCTTCGATTTGCCTTTCACCAGACCATCCCGGTCATGTTCGGCTATCTGTTTCTGGGCGCTGCATATGGTATCCTGCTGCAGAACGCAGGTTATCATTTTCTGTGGGCACTTTTTACCAGTATATTCATTTTTGCCGGGTCCATGCAGTTCGTACTTGTTGAATTTCTGACCGGAGGCATCTCCCTTTTGTCCGCAGCGCTTACCGCACTGTCCGTCAACAGCCGCCATATTTTCTATGGTATCTCTTTTATAGAAAAATTCCGCCGGATGGGAAAGCTTCGTCCCTACATGATCTTCTCTCTGACGGATGAGACCTATTCCCTCCTCTGCGGAACCAGCGTCCCGGCAGACTGCGAGGAAAAGAAGGTCCTTTTCTCCATTGCGCTTCTGGATCAGTGCTACTGGGTCATCGGCTCCGTAACCGGCGCCCTGATCGGAGAGCTGCTCCCCTTCAACACCACAGGCATTGATTTTTCCATGACCGCACTGTTCGTGGTCATCTTTGTGGAACAGTGGCTCTCTGCCAAAAGTCATCTGCCTGCAGTCATCGGTCTTCTGTGCGGAAGCATCTGTCTTGCCCTTTTGGGACCTGACCGTTTCCTGCTCCCGGCACTGATCCTGACCGCCGCAATTTTGATCATCTGGAAGCAGACCTTCCACGGAAAGGAGGAGATCCTGTGACATTTCCAAACCATGAACTGGCTCTTGTAGCAGTTGTAGCGCTCTGTACCTTCGCCACAAGGCTGTTTCCGTTCCTTTTATTCGGACGAAAGGGAGAGCCCTCTCCGATCATTCGTTTTCTCGGAAAGGCGCTCCCCCCTGCTGTTATGGCTATTCTTATCATCTATTGTGTCAGAAGCGTGGATTTCCTGCTTCCGGCAAGCCTGCTGCCCCAGATCATCTCCATTGCAGCCGTGGTTCTGCTGCATCTATGGAAACGCAGCAATCTGCTCAGTATCGGTCTGGGAACCATCTGCTATATGCTGCTCATCCAGTACGTCTTCTAATCATGCAGAGACTCACAGGCTCTCTGGATGATCTGGTAGACCTCCTGATAATTCCTCCGGTGTTCCCGGCACAGCTTTATAATGCTGTTGTACTCCGGGAAATACCGGTCCGTGCCCTGGAGTCTGCACACCTTTACCTGCGCCTCTCCAAGAGGCGTCTGTACCGTGCACGCTTTTCTCCCCAGAACAGTACGCTCCATCGGCACTCTCCGGATACCGATGGTGGACGTCTCCTCGAAGATGATCTTCTCCATTCTTTGAATATCCTCTTCTGTACAGATCACATTCAACTGATATGCCGGACGGTTTTTCTTCATATAGACCGGCGTATAATGCACATCTCTGGCTCCCGCCTCCATCAGTCTGTCCAGGCAGTATCCAAGACTTTCCCCGCTGCAGTCATCAATATTGGTCTCCAGCTTGTAGATCAGATCCTGATCCGCTCTCTCTTCGCCGGTGCGGATCAGCATGGCGCGGAGCATACCCGGACAGTCATAATCCCGCTTTCCTGCACCCATGCCCAGTCTTTCCACCGTAAATACCTCCGGAAGCTTGCCGGAAGTCCTGACTGCCGCCGCAATGGCAGCTCCTGTGGGCGTTACCAGCTCTCCTGCCGTCCCGGTGATCGTCAGAGGAATCTGATATCTCTGTACGATATTCGCCGCTGCCGGAACCGGAACCGGAATGACGCCGTGCTGACAGCGGATCGTTCCATGTCCCTCGCACAGCTTTGGAACAATGACCTCCGTAATATCCAGGTTATCCAGACATACGGCGGCCGCCACAATATCCACAATGGAATCCACTGCACCCACTTCATGAAAATGCACCTGATCTTCCGGAACCCCGTGAGCCTTTGCCTCCGCCTCCGCCAGGATCCGGAAGATCCGCACCGCGGTCTGCTTCGCACGATCCGTAAGCTCGGCATGATCGATGATATGCAGGATCTCGGCAAGCCCTCTGTGGGCATGCGTGTGTGCATGGGCATGTCCATGCTCTCCCTCGTGGGTGTGGACATGCGCATGAGCATGCTCCGCCTCATGGGTATGGGCATGTCCATGCAGATATTCCATATCATGATCGTGATTCTCGTGCTCCTCATCCAGGATCACATTGAAATCACACATATCCAGTCCTGCCTTTTTTACTCTTGTGATCTCCAGCCGAAAGCCCTCCACCGGAAGGCTTCTGACTGCCCGTTCAAGCGCCTCCTGGTCTGCTCCCAGATCCAGAAGCGCCGCAACCGTCATATCTCCGCTGATCCCGCTGCAGCATTCCAGATATAATGTCTGATTTTTATTATCCATAAATAACTCCCGCCTTCTCCTGTATTCTGTATTCCAGTATACCCTCAGTGTACAAGGGAACACACGATTTAGCAAGGTGAATTTGTACACTGAGGGTAACATCGGACCGGAAAAACTTCCAGCCCGATGTCATCAAACTGCATCTCCCCGTTCATCCACCAGACAGAAGCCTGCGCGCTCCACCCGCAGCCGCAGCCCGTCTCTGCATTCCGCCGCTTCCTCTCCGGTGCTTATTTTATTGTCATACAGATCATACTGCTTCCGGTTCCTGAGCGGAGACAAATTCGGCATGACCACATTGGCCCCGGCCCTCAGCCCCTTTTCACGCCCCACAGGATCCATGGTTCCAAGTGCGGTAGTCGCCGGAAGAAGCACCCGGGGCAGAAGGATCCGGATCACCGACAGCAAAAACAGCGTCAGCTCCACACTGCCCGCCTTCTGATCGGCAAATATGGTCTCATGATGAGGAATAAAGGGTCCGATACCGACCATCTGAGGTTTAAGCTCCTTCAAAAACGCCAGATCCTCTGCCACATGCTCTGCTTTCTGCCCCGGTGATCCCACCATAAATCCGGCGCCCACCTGATACCCCAGCTTCTTCAGATCATACAGGCACTGCTTGCGGACCGCAAGACTCATGGAATCCGGATGCAGCATCCGGTAATGAGTCTCATCTGCCGTCTCATGACGCAGCAGATACCGGTCCGCTCCCGCTTCCCGGAATCTACGATAGGTCTCAAAGGACCGTTCTCCCACTGACAGAGTCAGCGCACAGTCCGGATACCTCTCCTTGATCGTCCGTATAATATCCTCCATCCGCTCATCCGTGAACCAGGCATCCTCTCCTCCCTGCAGTACAAAGGTACGGAAGCCAAGCCCATACCCGTTCTCACAGCAGGAAAGGATCTCCTCCTTTGTCAGGCGGTAACGCTCTACATGTCCGTTCCCCCTGCGGATACCGCAGTAATAGCAGTTGTTCCTGCAGTAATTTGTAAATTCTATCAGTCCCCGGGTATAGACCTTATTCCCGTAATAAGTCTTACGGATACGCAGTGCTTCCTCTGCAAGCGCTTCTCTGACCTTTGGGCTGTCGGCACAGTGCAGAAGCTCCGTAAATTCCGCTTTCGTAAAATCCGGATTTTTTATAAACTTTTCCACAATCTGAATCATGATCTTCTCCTTTATCCACCATTACCGCAGAAATATCCGGATAAGCTTTTCCTTCCATCCATCAAAGGGCTGATAGCGCATGGGCAGATCCAGCCATGTGGATTTCTTCACAATGCTTTTCTCATGACTGAAGGTCTCGAAGCTCTTCCTGCCATGATAGGAGCCCATACCGCTGCTGCCCACGCCCCCAAAGCCCATACGCGAGGTGGCAAGGTGGATAATCGTATCGTTCACGCAGCCTCCGCCAAAGGGCACTTCCCTGAGAAATCTCTGCTCCGTCCTCTTATCACCGGTAAAGATATAAAGCGCCAGCGGCTGCGGACGGCTCCTTACAAAGGCATATGCCTCATCCATGGATGCCACCTCCAGAATGGGCATAAGGGGACCAAAGATCTCCTCCTGCATAACCGCATCCGTCTCCGTCACCCCGTCCAGAATCGTCGGTGCGATCTTCAGGCTCTCTTCATCGCTCTGCCCGCCGTATATCAGCCGCTTCGGATCTATCAGCCCCAGAACCCGTTCAAAATGCTTCCTGCTGATCATCCTTCCATAAGCAGGATTGGCAAGCGGATCCTCTCCATACATCCTTACGATCTCCTGCTTCACATATCCCACCAGTTGTTCCTTCACGCTTTGCTCCGCCAGCACATAATCCGGCGCCACACAGGTCTGTCCGCAGTTCAGATATTTGCCGAATACCAGCCTTCTCGCCGCCAGCTTCAGATCTGCCGTATGATTGATAATGCAGGGGCTTTTTCCCCCAAGCTCCAGCGTTACCGGAGTCAGATGAGCGGCTGCCTTTTCCATCACCAGCTTCCCCACATTCACACTTCCCGTGAAAAAGATATAGTCGAATCTCTGGTTCAGAAGACTCTGGTTCTCCTGTCTGCCGCCCCGGACTACCGCCACATACATTTCCGGAAAGCATTCCCCAAGCAGCTTTTCCAGCACCCGGGACACTGCAGGAGAATAGGCGGAAGGCTTTACCACACAGCAATTGCCGGCTGCAAGCGCACCGATCAAAGGCTCCAGCGTCAAAAGCACCGGATAATTCCACGGAGACATGACAAGTACCGTCCCGTATGGCTCCTGTATGGTAAAGCTTTTCGCCGGAAACTGTGCCAGAGGAGAGGGTACCCGCCTGTCCCTGCTCCAGGAGCGCACATGCTTCCTTATATAACGAAGCTCCGACAGGGCAAGCCCCACCTCGCACATGTATGCCTCCGTCCGGGATTTTCCCAGATCCTTATAAAGCGCCTCACAAAGCTCCTGCTCGTACTTCAGAATCCCCTTTTCCAGAAGCCCCAGAGCCTCTGTCCGATAAGACACCTCCAGCGTCTTTCCCGATGCAAAAAATTCTCTCTGTTTTCTCACAATCGCTTCTGTCTGCATCTCTTTCCCCCACAATCCATTTTCTGCGGTTCCTGACGGATCAGCCGCACCGCTCCAGCACTGCTCCCACTGCCCATGCCGCAAAAAACACCACAATATTCATGCATACGATGGTCGCTCCCACCGGTGTGGATGCCAAAATGGACAAAAGGATCCCTGACGCCGAACAGATCACGGAGATCACTGCCGAAGCCAGGATGACCGCCCGGAAGCTCTTAAAGATCCGCATGGCAGAGAGCGCCGGAAAGATGATCAGAGCAGAGATCAAAAGAGATCCCACCAGCTTCATCGCCAGTACAATAACCGACGCCGCTACTACGGCGATCAGCAGATTGTAACGGTCCGTCTTCATCCCGGACGCCTGGGAAAAGGTCTCATCAAAGGTCACTGCAAAGATGCGGTGATAAAACACCGTGAAAAGAATCAGCACTGCCGCGGACATGAGAATACAGAGCCACACATCCGCCTCTGACAGCGTCAGGATCGCAGTGGAGCCAAACAAAGTGCTGCACACATCCCCGGTCAGATTGGAGGATTTGGAGAACAGATTCAGGAACAGATAGCCAGCTGCCAGCGATCCCACAGAGATCATGGCGATCGCCGCATCGCCCTTCAGTCTGGCATTCTGCCCGGTCCGAAGGAGCAGGACCGCTGCCAGCACCGTCACCGGAAGCACTACCGCCGTATCATTCGCCACATCCAGCACCGTTGCCACCGCCATGGCTCCGAACGCCACATGGGAGAGTCCGTCCCCGATAAAGGAAAAACGCTTCAGCACCAGCGATACCCCCAGCAGGGAGGAGGACAGAGCGATCAGCACTCCGACGATCATGGCATACCGCACAAACGGATAACTGAAATAAAATTGGAGCTGCTCAAGCATGACGGATACCTCCTTTCACGGAAAGATACCTCTTCCCGACTTCACTTTCCTCATATTCCTCTCTTGTGCCGAAGAACAGCGGTTCCTCGCTGATATGCAGAATATGGCTTGCGTATGCGGCTGCCGCTTCAATATCATGGGAGACCATGATGACCGTGATCTTCTCCTCCCGGTTCAGCCGCTCCAGAACCTCATACATCTCCTGCATTGCAACAGGATCAAGCCCTGCCACCGGCTCATCCAGAAGCAGCATATATTTGGTAGCGCACAGCGCCCTGGCAAGAAGCACTCTCTGCTGCTGCCCGCCCGACAGCTCCCGGTAGCAGCGCTTTTCCAGATGGCTGATGCCCAGCTTTTCCATATTTTCCCGGGCAAGCGCCTTTGATTCCCGGCTGTAGAAGGGGCAAAAGCCCTGCCGGTTCAGGCAGCCGGACAGGACGATCTCCCACACGGATGCCGGAAAATCCCGCTGCACCATCGTCTGCTGAGGCAGGTAACCGATCCCGTCTCTGTCCAGCCCGTCTCCTTTTATAATCTCTCCCGCCATCGGCAGCTTCAGTCCAAGAAGAGCTTTGATTAGAGTGCTTTTGCCGGAGCCGTTTTCTCCTACAATACAGAGATAATCGCCGCTGTTCACTGAAAAATTCAAATCCCGCACCACTGCTTTTCCTTCATACCCAAGCATCAGATCCCGGCATGTCAACTGTGCCATCATTACTGCCTCTCTTTCCCTGCCAGCGCTGCTTCAAGCACCAGCAGATTCTCTTCCATAACAGAGAGATAATTCTCTCCCTGTTCGATCTCCTCTCCGGTTACAGACTGCATGGAATCCAGTATCAATACCTGCTGATCCCGGGTCTTTGTATTTCCTGCGATGGTTTCAGCAATCCTTCCGTCAGAGCCGTCAATTGCCAGTACCACCGGAATTCCCAGCTCATCCGCTTTTCCTGCAAGAAACGTGATCGTCTCAAAGCTTGCCTCGGTCTCCGCCGAGCATCCGGCAAATGCCGCATAATACCGGAGTCCGTAATCCTCCACCAGATACCGGAAGGGGAAACGGTCTCCAAACAGCAGCACATGACCGGATGCCTGCTCCACCGTCTGTTCGTATGCCGCATCCAGAGCCTGAAGCTCCTTCCCGTAATCCTCCAGATTCTGCCGGTACACACTGCTGTATTCCTCATCCAGCTCACAAAGCGCCTCTGTAACAGCCGTGCAGACCTTCTGTGCATTCCGAAGGGACAGCCACACATGCTCATCATATTCCGGGAGCTCCTGTCCCTCCTCTTCGTGATCATGTCCCCGGGGCTCCTGCATCCCCTCCATATGCTCTTCCTCGTAGACATCCTCCTCCAGTATCTCCATCAGATTCAGCGTCCTCATATGGGTCTGCCCCATATTGGCAAGTACATCCTCGATCCAGAAGTCTGACTCCCCTCCCACATAGAGGAACAGATCCGCGTCCGCAATCTTCGCCATATCCCAGACAGTGGGCTGATAGCTGTGCAGATCCGCCCCGTCCTTCATCAAAAGCGTAAGCTCCACATCCTCCAGGCGGTCTCCCAAAAGCTCTCTCGTCCAGTCATACTGCGGGAATATGGTACACACGATCTGCAGCCGGTCCTCCTCTGCCGTGGTTTTCTCCCGGCTTCCGCATCCGGCGCAGACTGCCGCCAGCAGCACAGCCCCAATGCCCGCTATAATATATTTTTTCTTCATACTCTGTTATTTCCTCCTGAAACAGCCCTCACACAGACAGCAAAAAGACCCGGAGCTTATGCTCCGGACCTTCCGTCATCCTTTTACTGGCGCTTCATCTACGCCTGCTCTGGCACAGATATCGCTTACACAGCACTCCTCGCAGCGGGGTTTTGTCCTTGCCGTACAGACTTCACGCCCATGGTACACCAGACGGTGACAGAAATCACTGCCCTCCTCCGGCGGGATCAGCTTCCACAATGCCATCTCCACCTTCTTCGGCTCCCTGATTCCGTCCACCAGCCCCATACGGTTAACCAGACGGATGCAGTGCGTGTCTGTCACAATGGCAGGCCTGCCGAACACATCTCCCATGATCAGGTTGGCACTCTTGCGTCCCACGCCGGGCAGCTTCAAGAGCGCATCAAAATCATCCGGCACCTTTCCGTCATACTTTTCCTTTAATATCTTCATGCAGGCACTGATATCTCTCGCTTTGCTCCGCCCCAGTCCGCAGGGTCTGACGATACGCTCGATCTCGTCCACTTCCGCCTCTGCAAGAGCATCCACATCCGGATACCGGGCATACAGATCCTCTGTTACCACATTTACTCTGGCATCTGTACACTGAGCTGCCAGCCGGACGCTCACCAGAAGCTTCCACGCATCATCGTAGTCCAGAGTGCATCCTGCATCCGGATATTCCTTTCTCAGCCGCTCGATCAGCTTCAGAGCCAGCTCCTTCATCCTTTGTTCCTCCACCTTACATATCAGTAAAAATTACTGATATTTTCGCATTAACAGAGGAAATTGTCAAGCCTGTTCTTAATCCGGATCCACAATCCGGTAACCTACTCCCACCTCTGTGAAAATATACTGAGGCTGTGCCGGGTTTTTCTCAATCTTTCTCCGAATATTTGCCATATTTACCCGAAGGATCCGGTTATCGTTCTTCATATTCGGTCCCCAGATCTCCTTAATAATGAAATCATAGGTAAGCACCTTGCCCGCATACCTTCCCAGAAGGCTTACCAGCTTGTACTCATTCTGCGTCAGATTTGCGTCATTTCCATCAATATAGACCCGGTGCTTGTCATAATCGATCAGCATACCGCCGGAACGGAAGACACCTGTCTGCATCCCCTCCGGTGCCTGAGACGCCGCACGCGCATGCCGGATCGCCGTCCGCAGCCTCGCCAGCAGCTCAGAGGTTCCGAAGGGCTTGGTAATATAGTCATCCGCCCCCAGATCCAACGCCTCCACCTTGTCCTTTTCATGAGTACGGGCGGATACCACAAGGATCGGCATACCCGACCAGTCTCTTACACTTTTCAGGATCTTCATACCATCCATATCCGGAAGTCCCAGATCCAGGATCACCACGTCCGGACACTGGGAGGTGATCATGCTGTATGCCTCTGCCCCCGTATTTGCCATAATAACATCATAATTATTCGCCTCCAGAACGGTTCTGAAAAAGTTCCGAATGCTTTTATCATCTTCCACAACCAGTACTCTGTCCTTAATATCCATAATTCTCCTTCTTTTCCATCGGAAGCCAGAAGCTTACACGTGCGCCTCCCTCGCTCCTGTTTTCCCCTTTCATATTTCCATTATGTGCCTTTACGATGCTCTTGCACACCGAAAGACCAATTCCCATATTTCGTTTGGAATCGTATTCCTTTCCTTCCATCGACTGAAGATTTCCATCAAACATAACCGGAAGCACAGACTCCTCGATCCCGACGCCGTCATCCTCTACTGCAAAATACAGCCGGTCCTCCTTCTCGGTCAGTACGATCCTGATCAGATCCACCGTCTCGCCATGCAGCACAGAGTTCTCCAGAAGATTGACCAATACCTGCTCGATCAAAATTCCATCCATGGGAACCATCAGAAAGTCTGAAGGCATGTCCACCTCTACCTCCACGTCCGGGAAACGCTTTTTGAACTTGATGACCGCACTGCTGATGATCTCTTCCACGATCTCCTCTTCCTTATTAATATTGGCACTTTCTCCGTTGATCCTGGTAACCGAAAGCAGATTTTCCACCATACGGATCAGCCACTGTGCCTCCTCCCGGATATCTCCCACCAGCTCCAGGATCTTATCCTCCGACAGGACGCTGTGGTTGTCCAAAATGCCGGACGCCGAACCGACGATAGAGGTCAGCGGCGTGCGGATATCATGAGAAACCGCGCGGAGCAGGTTGCCCCGCATCTTCTCCTTTGCCACTTCCAGCCGAATCTGCTCCTGCTGCTTGATCTGAGTCGTCAGAGCACTGACACTGACCGACACTGCCAGCATGACAATAAAAGTCAGCGGATAACCGGCAATCGTAAAATTAAAGGCAAAATACGGATATGTAAACACATAATTCACTGCGATCACTGCCAGCATGGAGGCCACGATCCCATACACATAACCGTCTGTAAGCCTTGAGACGAACAGCACACCCAATACGAACAGAAGCGGTACATGGATATCCGTCGAAACGAACTGCTGAAGGACAAAGCAGATGGCCGCCGACAGACTCAGGATCCCGATTGTGATCAGGCTATTTTTTATAAAAGAATTGCATTTTTTCATCTCAGTCCACTCCCCTGTTCTTTATCATATGTCGAGAAACATTATACCATGTCCCCCCGTTAAAATAGTGCTAAGAACTTTGCGATTTTTTTGCGAAAAAAAGAGACCCTGCTTCCAGAGTCTCCTTCGCTTCCTTTAATCATACAGAGAATTTCCAAATCTTACTTTTCTGTAAATCTTTTTCCCAAGAAGCAGCGGCATACTTACCAGAATATAGACAGATGGTACGCCTCCCAGTATAAACATTGCGCCGACCAGAAGAATGCTGATGATATTTTCCATATTATTATCCCTCTCTCATTTTTTATATTAAATCTGAAAAGGATGATAACAC
>JAHABX010000052.1 GCA_018376135.1 Clostridiales bacterium
GCCTATTATGTGAATCAGGGTGATAAATATCATGTGGAGAAGACTGGTGACTTTAATTTAAAGTATCAGATGGAATTCCATAACAGTGAGAACATAGAAGCAGGAGGAGTGCAGATTCGAATCCCTGCAGCATTGCTGCCATATCGTGACGGCAGAAAGATACCTCCGTCGGATATCGCTGTACCTTATGCAGGACCGGATGAAGATCCAATCCCCAGCAGGAGCACACCCTTCAACTATTATATAGATGAAGAGAGCGGTGATCTTGTCTTCTATAATTATAAGAAAATCGTTTCCGGAAGTAATGCGGCATGGCAGGTGCTCTATAAGAATCTGGAGATCATGGAGATTAAGGATGACAGTACATGGAAGCTGGAACCAAAGATCGAGGTGACAGTAACACCCGAAGAAGGAGAACCGATTACGGAGACGGGAACAAGTACGCCCCTGACCGGGCACATCAATTCCTATGTGGACCTCATCAGTGTATCGAAGACTCCACACTACGAAGGTGGAAAGAGTTATTCTCCCGGATTATATACAGAGGAACAAGTGAGCAGATATGCTGGTGGACTTCCAGAAAAATATAAAGGTGAGAATTTTAAAGAGTTGGTTAAGGATAAACCGTCTGGTGCGGGTAGTTCATGGGAGATGTCGGTTGTGGGTTATCGGGGTGTCAGTTCTCCCGGATACTATGCACCACCTGAGAGTGGACATACGATTAAGGACAATGAATTTACGCAAGTAAAGAATGGCTGCAAGGAAGAGGAATGGGGAAGCCGTTTTTATATCGTGACAGCATATCCGGCAAGTAAGGTAACAGCGAACCAGACGGTATTGGAAAATACTGTGGATATTCAGCTGGAACCCGCTGACGGAATAGATCCCGTACAGGAAAAATCAGCAGAAGCAGAGTGGATGTATGTGGATTATAACTGGGTCTATCCGCCAGGTAAGATAACAGATGTGAGCAAGGGAAGCAGCGGTACATACACGGGCTGGCTGGAGGCATTTAAGTATGCTTCGGAAAAGTATGAAGATCTGGGAGCTTTTCCTTTCTCTACAACGGGATATTTCAGAGGGTATGACCTGACTCATTATATAGAAAATAATCAAGAGGGACCATTGGGAACCTATCGGGATGGCACGAAATATAAACTTACGACAGTGGATGATTTCATGTATCTGTACTCCAGCAAGACTCAGCAAACCAAAGCTAACATGCTTTCTTTTGATGATTACTATTTTACAGAGGTATCTGTCACACAGACGGATCGGGGATATGATGTCTGGGAGGACAGATATGCAGAACCGGAAGTACAGGATGGAGTTGATCAGAGTATGGTGATCTCTGTCATGTATGAAAATGAAGACAACTGGACAGAGGTTGCCAGAGTTCCCTGGGGGAAAAATGTTTCAGGAAAGCTAAGCTATACCTTAACTCAAGATCAGCTTGCAAGAAAGCCCTGGCGGGTAAAGGTGGAGCATGAAACAGTCAATTATGACACAACCTGCAGCATCGATGTAAAGGTACGTTTAAGACATGGTTCCCCAGTTATGAAGGAGTTGATGAAAGAGTATACACCGGAAAAATCCTATGATGTGAAACTGGAAAATATCTCGGGTATTATCGGTTCATTTTACGAAGGTGAAGAGTTTAAGGGATATTATCATATCGACACAGCAGGACCAAACTATCAGGAATCCGGGCTTGCAGAAGAAACAAGGAAGCTTTATGAAAGCGAAGATACGAACGATACGGATGGAATTCTCCTGCAAAGAGACAATGCCTTTAAAACTCTGACAGGGCTGCAGCAGAATGCGAACTCCTATAAGAGAGTTAAGGTAAAAAATGATGTAAATAACAGCCGCGTGCTTCTGGATTATTGTCTGACAGCATATGACGGTTATGAGATATACGGGCAGGAGGGTGTGAACTACCTGAAAGGAGCAAATGTTCCGTCACCTGGAAGGTATGAGGTTGTATTCTATGATCTTCTGCCCTATGGAGTTCATCTGGATCTATCCAAAGAAATCGTAGCAGGACGAATCACCAGCCTGTCTGGTAACAGCTATCAGGATCGTCCCGGAAGCTGGGACAAGAGTCAGGTGACCGTTACAGTGGATTCTGTGGAGGATATCAAGCCTAACTGGCGAGATACCGGTCGGACAATGGTGGCATTCCATGTTAAATATGAAGGAGCAGATCCTGCTGTCTACACAAATGGGATGTGGATGGAAGGCTGGGGTGTGAATTTTCAGGCATATTATGACTGG
>JAHABX010000053.1 GCA_018376135.1 Clostridiales bacterium
GATGGTGCCTCCCAGGGCGTTGGTGATGCAGGCAGGGGCGTCACAGCAGGGGGAGTAGGCAGTGGAAGTGATATTGCCTTGTGCGTCGGTTGTCCTGATGGCGCGTTCGGCCAGGTCGGTTTCGATGGCAGTGACATTGCCCCTGGCATCGGTTTGCTTCAGCATCATTCCTGTGGAGGCATAGGACCGTTCCTGTGAAGAGTGGATTCCTGCATAATTGGTTTGGCTTATGGTAAATCCATCCACTACAAGGGATTCAGCAACAATATCCGAAGTGGGAATGCGACTGAACTGGGTACGCTTGGAGGGAGCGGTGTATTCCGTCCATTGAACACTCTGCTGACCGTACACATCGAAGGAAAGAGCTTTGCTTTCCAGTACAGGGTCCAGTTGAGAGACCATGGTTTCTGCAGTTTGGGTCAGAGGCAGCCCCTCGGCATTATAAGTTATGGAGGTTTGTACCTGATAAATACCGTCTTCCCGTATCTGGTAGCAGGAGGAACTTTCCGATATCCTGTTTTTAGCAGGATCACCCGGATGCAATTGATCCAGAAGAACAGTCTGTTTTACAGTTTGGCCCAGTTCATTGTATTCCGTTAAGGTGGGAGCCATGTCTTCTGTCTGGGTACGTATGCGCTGCCCTTTGCTATTATAAGTGTTACTGGTGACAATAAATCCCCCCCGAGTATTGGGATGCTCCTGCCGGATGGTTTCTCCGAAACCATTAGACAGAGAACGTGAAAGAACGACTCCCTGGGACAGGGTTGTGGTAAGAATGCCTTCCTGTGTCAACTCAAGCTGGGTTTCCATTTCCTGCTGTCCTGTTCCACCCGTCCAGACAATACTGCCATCGTAGTACTTCTTCGTTACCAAGGCAGCTCCTGAAGGAGTGATTACAGTGGTGGTGAGCTGGTTGTCGCTGTATTGAGTCCTGGTCACACGTCCGAGGATATCGGTTGTGGAAACAACCCTGCCCAAGTCGTCGTACTGGGTACTTTCAACCGTGGTCATGGCCCCGACATCCTTTCGTGTGGAAATGATTCTTCCGGAGGCATCTCTCGTGTAGGAAGTGATGGTTTCCGGAGTGGTTTTCGTAGCCGATCGGATGGTTTCCACCAGTTGCTTGGCAGTGTTGTAGCCGTAGCTGGTGACCACTTCGTCTTCATCGGTTTCCTTCAGCGGACCGCAGCACATCCATTCCGTCTTTTGAATGCGTCTGTTTCCCTTCGTTGTTTTGATGCAGTTAAGCTCAACGTCGTATTCGTAGTCTTCCGAAGTAATTAAAGACCAATTTTCACCTGTGTGGACGTATTGCTCCTGTCTGGTGATGGTGCCATTTTCAGCGACGTATTGCACGGTTCTGGTACTTTGACCGGGAACAATGCTCCCCTTTGCCTGGACAGTTGAGGTCACCTTGTGAATAGCTCTGTATTCTGAGGAGGCTTCATAGGTATAGACGGTTTGAACGCCGTCTATGCCCTGGCTCATCTTCTGTCTTCCCCGGGCATAAGGATATTGTGCTGCTTCTCCATAAGTCTCCGAGATGCTTGTGTGAACCTGGTCGGAGCCCAAAGCTGTTTCGGTCACTGTCGTGCGGTTGACTTCGGGGCTGTCTTCATAGGTGTATGTTTTTGTCCGCAGAACGGTTTCGGTTCCGTCCTGGGCAATGATCACCTCTTTCTCCGTTGCCGGCCTGAAATCATTGAAACGCAGGTCGGCATAGGTGGTACGTGTTCCTTTTTCTCCTCCTCCTGCCCACGGTGTTGCTTCCAGAACCACC
>JAHABX010000016.1 GCA_018376135.1 Clostridiales bacterium
CTGAAGAAGCTTCGGAGCGAATACGGAGGAGAGGGGGAGGACTACGTGGTCCGCACCCGGGAACCGGGACCGGTCAATACCGGCCGCCTGCGGGTGCAGCTGTGCCGAAGGTCCGAGAAGGCGGGACTGGGACGGATCACCCCCAGGATCCTCAGGGATACCTATGCCATGCATGCGATCCGTGCGGGAGCCACTTCAGATGTGGTGGCAGAGCTGATGGGCTTTGCCTCTGCCCAGCAGGTGACGAAGCGGTATATGTCCGGAAGCCCCCGTGGGAAGCGGGAGCTGGTAGAACGGATGTATGAGGACGAATAGAAGAAAAGCAGGCAGATATCAGGATTCGGGAGGTATATTCTCCTGTGCACGGAGGATACCGTCCTCCGAGATATCTGCATGGAAGGACAGATCCCGCAGCCGCTGGTAGAGGGCGGAAGACTCCTGAATCCGGGACAGTACGCCGTCCTGTCTCTGGCAGGGGACAAGCTGGATGGTCAGAGGCTCGCCCGGGGAGAATATGGCTTTCAGAAGAAGCGTTTCTCCTCCGCGGCTGCCGAACAGGTAGTTGCCCAGACTGTAGATGACCGGTACACCCTTATAATATTCAAAGCCCTGCAGCACGTGGGGGTGGCAGCCAACCACCAGATCGGCGCCCGCATCAATATATCCTTTTGCCAGCACGCGCTGGTATTCCTCCGGAGTCTCGGATTTTTCAATTCCCCAGTGAACAAATACAATGGTATGGTCATAGGCTTCTTCTGCCTGGGCGATGGCTGCATTCAGCTTTGCCGGGTCATAGGTCTGGAACAGTCCCGGCTGGCTGTCGGTGGCATACCAGTCATAGGACGGGGAGACTCTCGTAGCGCCGAAGAAGGCAAAGGTCTGGTCCCCTATGGTGCGTACGGCGGGAGCGGAAGCCTCGGAGATATTGCGTCCTCCGCCGATGCAGGCGATATCTGCCTGCTGCAGGGTATCCAGAGTGTCAAGAAAGGCATCCTGTCCAAAGTCCAGTGCATGATTGTTGCCGACGGTGACCATATCTGTACCCAGATCCTGAAGGATCTTCACGTATTTGGGATCTGTACGGAAAGTAAACTGCTTATCCGGCATGGGTTCGCCCCGGAGGCTGAAGGGGAACTCCTCGTTGAGCAGAAAAAGGTCAGCGCTTTGCATCTCCTCCAGCATTCCGGCATCAGCGATGGCTGAGATACCGGACCGGTCGTAGGCGTTCAGATAGTGATCCGGGAACTGGACATCGCCGGCAAAAGCCAAAGTGGCGCTTCTGGGCTCTTCCGGCCGGGAAGGAAGGTCTGTGTCATCGGTCAGGGGAGGAGTTTCCGGCTGTTCCTCTGTCTCCGAAACAGATTCCTCTTCGGGAAGCGGACGGTCAGGAAGCGTCTCCTGTGTGGTCAGGCTGTCTGCGGACGGTCCGTCCGGAAGCTTTTGAGCAGTTATTTTAAAATACAGGATCAGTGCCAGAAGGATGGGAATACCGATTGCCAGTCCGATCCCCAGTCCCTTGAAAAATGCTTTCATAGTGATTTCCTTTCAACCTTCTGCAGGACAGTCTCATCCGGGACGGTATCCTGCGTAATGCCTGTGTGGATGTTGGGGCAAAAAGTATTTTGCCCCCGGCTTGATGCCCCGGATTGCTCCATTGCTGTGCAATTCCCGCAATCCTGCAAATATTCGGAATCCGTTGATTTACGGTGTAAATCACTGCTTCCTCATATTTGGGCGGATCCCAAGGTTAAATGCCGTTTTGTGCGGGCACAACGGCATTTAGACCTTTTGATCCTGGCATCTTGTGTGTATTGTAACATGGATTTAGATTGAAATACAGAGGCAGTCTATACTATAATAGAACCAACAAAAGGTTGGAGGCATGGAACGGCATATGATACTGATACAGAATGGAAGGGTTGTGGACCCGGTAACAGGGACGGATGAGGTGATGGACGTCCTCACAGACGGAGCGAGGATCGTGAAGACCGGTCATGGGATAGAGGCGCCGGGAGCGCAGGTGATCGACGCCGCCGGACTGGTGGTGGCGCCGGGGCTGATGGATGCGCATGTGCATTTTCGGGATCCGGGATTTACCTACAAGGAAGATATAGAGACGGGAGCGGCAGCGGCAGCCAGGGGCGGCTTTACCACCGTGGTCTGCATGGCGAATACCAGTCCGGTGGCGGACAATCTGGAGACGCTTTCTTATGTGCAGCAGAAGGGAGAGACCACAGGTATTCATGTGCTGCAGGCAGCGGCGATCTCCAGAGGACTGAAGGGACAGGAGCTTGTGGATATGGAGGCGCTTGCGGATGCGGGAGCGCCGGGCTTTACGGATGACGGCGTTCCTCTGATGGATGAGAGGCTTCTGCTGAAGGCAATGGAGAAGGCAAAGGAGCTTGGACTTCCTTTGAGCTTTCATGAGGAGGATCCGGCGCTGATGGCAGCACCGGGTGTACATCAGGGTAAGGTGTCGGAGAAGCTGGGCTATGGAGGAGCGCCCAGGGCGGCGGAGGATGTGATGGTGGCAAGGGACTGTATGCTGGCGCTGCATACAGGGGCATCGGTGTGCATCCAGCATATCAGCTCGAAGAATTCTGTGGAGCTGGTACGGATGGCGAAGCGGATGGGAGCAGATGTGCATGCGGAGGCGACGCCCCATCATTTTACCCTGACGGATGAGGCAGTTCTGGAATACGGAACCATGGCGCGGATGAATCCGCCGGTCCGTACCGAGGAGGATCGTCAGGCGATCATACAGGGACTTCAGGATGGGACCATTGACATGATCGTGACGGATCACGCGCCCCACAGTGCAGAAGAGAAGGCGAGACCTCTTGAAAGTGCGCCCAGCGGCATTACCGGACTGGAGACCTCGCTGGGACTGGGGATCCGTTCTCTGGTGGAGCCGGGATATCTGACTTTGATGGAGCTGATGGCATGTATGAGCAGGAATCCGGCAGAATTTTACCGGATGATCCCGGGAAGCGTGACAGAGGATGCACCGGCAGATCTGGTGATCTTCGGTGAGAAGGAGCGCTGGACCGTGGGAGATTATGCCTCCAGAGCATCCAACAGTCCCTTTACCGGATGGGAGCTGCCGGGAAAGGTACATTATACTATCTGCGCAGGAAAGATCGTATACAGAGGATAGAGAAGAAATATAAGACAGGGCAGGAATTCCGGAAAAGCCGGAACTCCTGCCCTGTCTTGCTGCAGGTATTATTTTTTCTGTTTCAGGAATTTCAGATAGAGTGTCAGGTTTTTCTGGTCCTCCGGTGAGAGATCGTGGTAGGAGCGCAGGATATCCTGATCATCTGGCGGAAGTGCTGCAAAGGGATCTGCTCCCGTGGGATGAACACCGGTAATGACAAGCTGATCCAGCGTGATATGGTGGTATTCGGCGATCCTGCATGCAGTCTCCAGATCCGGGAGCCGGCTGCCGCTCTCATAATTCGAGTATGTCTGGCGGGAGATGTTAAGCTCCCCGGCAAGGATACCCTGTGTCATTCCGCAGTGGATACGCAGTTCTCTTAATGTCTCCGCAAGTTTGTTCGTCACCATAATACACCTCTTTCCTTGGCATATTATAGCAAGTTCCCCAATTTTCATGGTTGAATGCAACAAAATGTGGAAAAAGATTGCAGACAGATGATGAGAAAAGAAGGAACAGTTGATTTTGTGTAAACAAACAGTGTAATATAGAGGCGGAGGGAGACAGAATGGGAAAGATCATAAGAAAATTATACATCAGGTTCCGTGTCCGACTGCGGATACTGCGCCTTCGTCTGATGACTATGCAAAAGCCTGGTGATGCAAAGACAACAGAAAAGATGCTGGATGAGATCAAGAAGGCATCAGAGTCTGCTTAGACAGCTGTTGTGATATCTGGAGGAGCTGGTCACATCTTCTCCGAACCATTCAGGGGCATGGAATGCGAGCGCCTCCTCTTCGGATGGAAATTCGACCTCGGCAAGCATCAGTCCTTCCTGGGGGGAACGGAAGATGTCCAGTTCAATGGTATAGGCTCCGTATGGAAGCAGATAGCGGCGCTTGGAGATCAGATGACCGTCTGTCTTGTCCCGCAGATGGAGATAGGCTTCCAAAGTCAAAGGGAGATTATACTCCTCGCGGATCATGAGTCCTTTGGATTTGTAGGTCAGAAAATATTCGTCATCCTGTCTGCGGATACGGACCACAGGTTCTGTGCATAAATATCCCTGCTCGATCTCATGATATGGATAAGAGGAAAGATCTGCAGGCGGTGTATGGATCAGGTATTTTCGTTCGATTTCAAACGCCATGAATAAGATGCTCCTTTTTATATGGGATTTTAAAGATAGTATAGCACAAAACATATGGAAATGATACAATGGGATTAACATTGGAGAAATTAAGGAGAGGTTACTATGAGCAGAGTGTGTGTATTTCTGGCGGATGGATTTGAAGAGATTGAAGGGCTGACGGTGGTTGATATTCTGCGCAGGGCAGGAGTGGAGACGCAGATGGTGTCGGTCACAGAGGAGAAGACGGTAGAAGGAAGCCACGGGATCCGTGTGCAGGCGGATATTTGTCTGAAGGATGCGGATTTTGGCATGACAGAGCTTCTGGTGCTGCCGGGCGGAATGCCGGGGACAAAGCATCTGGGCGCCTGTGAGGCGCTGACCGGGCTTCTTGTTCAGTTCTGCCGGGAGGGTAAGAAGGTGGCGGCTATCTGTGCGGCGCCCGGCGTACTGGGAGATCTGGGGCTGCTGCAGGGCAGGAAAGCGGCGTGCTATCCGGGCTTTGAGGACCGTCTTATCGGCGCGGAAGTGGTATTTGATAAGGTAGTGACGGACGGGAATGTGACAACCAGCCGCGGTATGGGGACGGCGATTCCTTTTGCACTTTCACTGGTGGAACAGCTGGTATCCCCGGAGAAGGCCATGGAGATCAGGAAAGGAATTATCTACGGTCATGCGTAGAAATCTGCAGGTATAAACTTCCAGCATGTTCTTCCGGCTTTGGAGGATAATAGGAGCATGGAGGTGATTAGCATGACAAATCAGAGCAGCAATTCCGGAAGCAACAATATGGCAGTTCCGGAGGCAAAAGCAGCCATGAACCGTTTTAAAGAGGAAGTTGCCAGCGAGCTTGGCGTTCCGTTAAAGGACGGTTACAACGGCGATCTGACGAGCAGACAGGCTGGTTCCATCGGTGGCGAGATGGTCAAAAAGATGATCATGAAGCAGGAACAGCAGATGTCTTCCGGTCAGTAGTGGACGAAAAACGGAAAAATGCGTAAAATGATGAGGGTGTCAGGCTTGAAAAGCCTAGACAGCCTCATCTTTTTGTGCTATACTTCTAGAATGTCTATAAGTATGTAAATCAGGCAATACTGATGTAGGAATACAAGGAGGATATTTTTAAATATGAGCGTACAGGTAGAGAAATTAGAGAAAAACATGGCGAAGCTGACCATCGAGGTTCCGGCTGAAGCAGTGGAAAATGCGATCGAGAACGCATATCGGAGAACAAAGAACAGCATCAATATTCCGGGATTCCGTAAAGGAAAAGCACCGCGTCAGCTGATCGAGAAGATGTATGGCAGAGAAGTATTTTACAATGATGCCATCGATGAGCTGCTGACGGATTCCTATGGAGACGCTTTGGATGAGATGGAGGAAGAGGTTGTGTCCCGTCCGGAGATCGATGTGGTTCAGATGGAGAGCGGCAAGCCGTTCATCTATACCGCACAGGTTGCGCTGAAGCCGGAAGTGGTTCTTGGCGAGTACAAGGGGATCCAGGTAGAGAAGGCTCCGGTAGAGGTGCTGGATGAGGAGATCGAAGCGGAGATCACCAAAGAGAGAGAAGCAAACGCAAGAACCATTACCGTGGAAGACCGCGCAGTTGCCAATGGAGATATGGTAGCGCTTGATTTTGAAGGATTTGTTGACGGTGTTGCTTTTGAAGGCGGCAAGGGTGAGAACTATGACCTGACCATCGGTTCCGGCATGTTCATTCCGGGCTTTGAGGAGCAGCTGGTAGGAGCCGAGATCGGTAAGGAGCTGGAAGTAAATGTAACCTTCCCGGAGGAGTACGGCGCAAAGGAACTGGCTGGCAAGGCGGCAGTATTCAAATGTACCGTGAACGGCATCAAGGTAAAGGAGCTTCCGGAGGTAGATGATGAATTTGCACAGGAAGTATCTGAATTTGACACCCTGGATGAATACAAAGCAAGCATTAAGGAAAGACTTCTGGAAGGTAAGAAGGAAGATGCGAAGAAGGTAAAGGAAGACGCAGTGATCTCCAGGATCATTGAGGGTGCTTCCATGGAGATCCCGGATGCGATGGTGGAATATCAGACCGAGCAGATGATGGATGATTTTGCACAGAGAATGCAGGCACAGGGACTTTCCCTGGAGCAGTACTTCCAGTTTACAGGCATGACTATGGAGCAGTACAAAGAGCAGATGCAGCCGAGAGCACTCCAGAATATCCAGAGCAGACTGGTGCTGGAAGCAGTTGCAAAGGCTGAGAATATCGAAGTGACGGAGCAGGATATGGAGGATGAGTACTCCAGAATGGCAGACATGTATCAGATGGATGTTGAGAAGATCAAGGGGCTGTTTGGTGAATTCCGTGGAGAAGATATGAAGAAGGATCTTGCGATTCAGAAGGCGGTAGATCTGGTAACTGAAGCAGCAGTTGAAGCTTAATTTGTAAGGATTTGCGGTAAGCGGCACTTGTGCGGCAGCGCAGCATGAGAGGGGGCATGGCGTACTGGCTGTGCCCTTTGTTTCCTCTTTAAAGGGAAACGCGGGGGAGAGCAATCATTAAGAGGAGGACATTTTAACATGGCATTAGTACCTTACGTCATTGAACAGACGAGCAGAGGAGAGAGAAATTACGATATCTACTCCCGATTACTGAAAGAGAGAATTATTTTCCTTGGAGAAGAGGTCAATGAGACAACAGCAAGTCTTGTTGTGGCACAGCTTTTATTCCTGGAGTCTGAGGATCCGGGAAAGGATATCCATCTGTATATCAACAGTCCGGGCGGATCCGTGACAGCCGGGATGGCGATTTTTGATACCATGAACTATATTAAATGTGACGTATCTACAATCTGCATCGGTATGGCAGCCAGCATGGGTGCATTTCTTCTTGCCGGAGGAGCAAAGGGAAAGCGTTTTGCACTGCCGAATGCGGAGATCATGATCCATCAGCCGCTTGGCGGAGCACAGGGGCAGGCGACCGAGATCGAGATCGCTGCAAAGCATATCCTCCGTACCAGAGAGAAGCTGAACCGTATTCTTGCAGAGCGTACCGGTCAGCCGCTTGAGGTGATCGAAAAGGATACAGAGAGAGATAATTATATGACTGCGGACGAAGCAATGGCTTATGGGCTGATTGATCAGGTCATCGCAGGACACTAGGGGAGAATTACATGGCTAGAAATGAAATCAGATGTTCCTTTTGCGGCAAGACAGAAAGTCAGGTCATGAAGCTTCTGAAGGGACCAAACGGTGTCTATATCTGTGATGCGTGCGTAGAACTCTGCTCAGAGATCATCGAAGAGGAGCTGGGAGAAGAGAATGCAGGTCTGGACGAGGATGATATCAACCTTTTAAAACCGGAGGAGATCAAGCGTTTTCTGGACGATTATGTCATTGGACAGGACCGTGCCAAGAAGGTGCTTTCTGTTGCGGTATACAATCATTATAAGAGGATCCTGGCGGATCAGGATCTGGATGTGGAGCTGCAGAAGAGCAATATTCTCCTGCTGGGTCCGACCGGCTCCGGTAAGACCCTGCTTGCGCAGACCCTGGCAAAGATCCTGAACGTTCCGTTTGCGATCGCGGATGCGACCACTTTGACGGAAGCAGGTTATGTGGGCGAGGATGTGGAGAACATTCTGCTGAAGATCATCCAGGCGGCAGATTATGATATTGAACGTGCCCAGAAGGGTATCATTTATATTGATGAGATCGATAAGATCACCCGCAAATCCGAGAATCCTTCTATTACAAGGGATGTATCGGGAGAGGGTGTGCAGCAGGCGCTTCTGAAGATCCTGGAGGGAACCGTTGCATCTGTTCCGCCTCAGGGAGGAAGAAAGCATCCGCATCAGGAGCTGCTCCAGATCGATACGACCAATATCCTGTTTATCTGCGGCGGAGCCTTTGAAGGGCTGGATAAGATCATTGAGACCCGTATGGACCGGAAATCCATCGGTTTTAATGCGGATATCCGTGAGAAGCGCCGTGAGAATGTGGGAGAGCTGCTGCGCAATGCGCTGCCGGAGGACTTTATCAAATTCGGTATGATCCCGGAATTTATAGGACGTGTGCCGATCTCTGTATCACTGGATCCACTCAGCCGTGACGATATGGTGCGGATCCTTGTGGAGCCGAAGAATTCCATTATCCGTCAGTACAAGAAGCTGTTTGAGCTGGACGACGTGGAGCTTCAGTTCGACGAGGAGGCAGTCAAAGCGGTGGCTGAGAAGACGATCTCCAGAAAGACAGGAGCCAGAGGCTTACGTTCGATCATGGAAGAGACCATGATGGATCTGATGTTTACGATTCCGTCAGATGATTCGATTCAGAGCTGCACCATTACCCGCGGAGCTGTGGAAGGAACCGGTCAGCCGGAAATTACCAGAAAATAACAATGTGAGGGGCCTTACAGACAGGTCCCTTTTTTAGACAGGAGGAGGAAGAATGGAGAAAAACGAATTGAGAATGCCCGTGGTTGCTCTGCGGGGAATGACGATTCTTCCGAAAATGATCACGCACTTTGATGTCAGCCGTTCCAGATCGGTAAAGGCGGTAGAGCGGGCGATCACACAGAATCAGAAGCTGTTTGTGGTGTCTCAGAGAAATCCGGAGACAGAGGATCCGGTCATGGATGATCTGTTTGCCATGGGAACTGTGGTGGAGATCCGGCAGATCGTAAAGATGCCCCATAATATCCTGCGTGTGCTTGGAGAAGGTATATACCGTGCGGAGCTTCTGGATCTGGAAGGAGAGGAGTATCTGGAAGGTACGATTGCTCCGGTGGAGACAGAGGAGGAGATCAGCTTTCCTCAGACGGGAAAGGAAGCCATGTTCCGCAATCTGCAGGATATCTTCCGCAAATACTGCGGGAAGGGTGACCGGATCGGAAAGGATCTTGCCCGTCAGGTCATGGACAGCCCGGATCTGGAGCATCTGATGGATCAGGTGATGATACATACGCCCTTTGACTGGGAAAAGCAGCAGCGGCTTCTGGAAACGATACATTTTCCGGAAAATTATGAAATGCTCTGCATCATGCTCAATAATGAGATCGAGATCGAGCAGTTCCGCCGCAGTATTCAGGAAAAGGTAAAGGCGCGTGTGGATAAGCAGCAGAAGGAATACCTTCTGCGGGAACAGATGAAGGTCATCCGGGAGGAGCTGGGAGATGATGGTCCCAGCACGGAGGCGGCGCAGTTCCGTCAGGCAGTGGCTGAGCTTCCGGCTTCCGAAGAGGTCAAGGAGCGGATCGAAAAGGAGATCCAGAGATTTCTGAATGCGGGGATGAATTCTGCGGAGGCTTCCGTGATCCGGGGATACATTGAGACGCTGCTGGCGCTTCCCTGGGATAAGCGGGGAGAGGACTGCCTGGATCTTGACAAGGCAAAGGAGATCCTGGAGGCGGAGCACTACGGACTGGAGAAGGTCAAGGAGAGAGTCCTGGAATTTCTTGCAGTGCGGAAGATGCTGGATCAGGGGGAGAGCCCGATCCTCTGTCTGGTGGGACCTCCGGGAACAGGCAAGACCTCCGTGGCGCGCTCCATTGCCCATGCATTGAATAAGAAATACATCCGCATCTGTCTGGGCGGCGTGCACGACGAGGCGGAGATCCGGGGACACAGAAGGACCTACATCGGCGCCATGCCGGGAAGGATCGTGGATGGGATCCGCCAGGCAGGCGTGAAGAATCCGCTGATGGTGCTGGATGAGATCGACAAGGTCAGCAGCGATCACAGAGGAGATACCTTTTCAGCCCTTTTGGAGGTGCTGGACAGCGAGCAGAACAGCAGGTTTCGGGATCACTATGTGGAGCTTCCGGTGGATCTTTCAGAGGTCATGTTCCTGTGCACGGCAAATGATGTACAGACAATCCCCCGTCCGCTTCTGGACCGCATGGAGGTCATCGAGGTCAGCAGTTATACCGAGAATGAGAAGCTGCACATTGCGAAGGAGCATTTGCTGCCGAAGCAGATGAAACGGCACGGACTTAAGAAGCAGATGCTTCAGATCAATGAAGGCGCCATGGAAAAGATGATCCATCAGTATACCCGGGAGGCGGGCGTCCGTAATCTGGAGCGGAAGCTGGCAGCAGTCTGCAGGAAAGCGGACAGAGAGATACTGGAGAAGAATAAGAAGCAGGTGCGCGTTACCGAACGGAATCTGGAAAAGTATCTGGGCAAGACCGTCTATGAGTTTCAGAAACGCAATGAGAAGGATGAGATTGGTATCGTCCGGGGACTTGCCTGGACCAGTGTGGGCGGAGATACGCTGGAGATCGAGGTAAACCTCATGCCCGGAAAGGGCAACTTTGAGCTGACCGGACAGCTGGGAGATGTGATGCAGGAGTCTGCCAGGGCAGGCATCAGCTATATTCGTTCTGTCAGTGATGAGTATGGTCTGGAGAAGGAGTATTTCCAGGAGCATGATATTCATGTGCATATTCCGGAGGGGGCAGTGCCCAAGGACGGGCCGTCCGCAGGTATTACCATGGCGACTGCCATGCTGTCTGCCATGCTGGAGAAGCCGGTCCGCGCGGATGTGGCGATGACCGGAGAGATCACGCTCCGGGGCAGGGTCCTGCCCATCGGCGGTCTGAAGGAGAAGCTTCTGGCAGCCAGAAGTGCCGGGATGAAGACCGTGATCGTGCCGGAGAAGAACCGCCGGGATGTGGATGAGCTGTCCCGGGAGATTACCGGTGGTCTGGAGCTGGTCTATGCAGAGACGATGGATCAGGTGCTTGCCCACGCATTTGTGTAGCGGCAGGGCGGCGCCGGATCCTTCACAGGAAGGAAAGATAGATTATGGTAATAAAAAAGGCAGAGCTTGAGACGGTCTGCGGAATCACAAGTACCCTTCCGGAGAATACAAATCCGGAGGTGGCGTTCGCGGGGAAATCCAATGTGGGGAAATCCTCCCTGATCAACGGGCTTCTGAACCGGAAGTCGCTGGCGAGGACATCCTCTCAGCCGGGAAAGACCCAGACCATCAATTTTTACAACATAAATGATGCGGCATATCTGGTGGATCTTCCGGGCTATGGCTACGCGAAGGTCAGCGAGGAGACCAAGGCAAAATGGGGCAGGATGATCGAGAATTATCTGCACAGCTCCAGGCAGCTGAAGGCAGTGTTTCTGCTGATCGACATCCGGCATGAGCCGTCGGCAAATGATAAGGATATGTATAACTGGATCGTCTATCAGGGCTATGAGCCGATCATTATTGCGACAAAGCTGGACAAGATCAAAAGGAGCCAGGTTCAGAAGCAGCTCAAGGTGCTGCGGGAAGGTCTGAAGCTGGTTCCGAATACGAGGATCATCCCGTTTTCCGCAGAGACAAAGCAGGGACGGGATGAGATATGGGAGATTATTGATTCGTTTGTGGAGGCGTAGATGGCATGAGTGAGGAACCTGTCAGAAGAAACGAGGGAGAGCTGTCCGGACACAGAGTCTGGAAAAACTTACTGAATATCGGGATTTTTATTGCCCAGGTGCTGCTGCTTGTACTGGTGGGACCTGCGGCGGTGAAGTTCTTTCTTCCTGTAATTGTGGGCTGGGTCATTGCGCAGATCGCCAATCCCCCGGTACGTTTTCTGGAGAAGCATCTTCATATTGTACGAAGGCACAGCTCCTTCGGTATTATATTCGGTACGATATTTCTGATCGCACTTCTTCTGTACAATGGAGTCCTGTGGCTGTGGAGCGAATCCGGAAGGCTGATCGGGAAGCTGCCGGTCTATTATGAGGCTCTGGTGCAGGGAATTGACAGGATCGCTGAGAATCTTCAGGGCTTCACATCCAGGATGCCGCTGGAGACAAGAGAAAGGATCGGAGAGTCTACAGAATATTTCACCTCCAGTCTGGGAAAGCTTGTCAGCGGACTGGGCGGAGGAACTGTGGAGGCTGCGGGAAATGCGGCGAAGAATATTCCGTCTCTTCTGATCTCTTTTATCTTTGTTCTGCTTTTTGCCTATTTTTTCATTGCCCAGAGAGAGCGGATCAGCCGGATCGTCAGAAAGGTGTTCTCCGAGGAGAAGGTCGAGCAGCTGGTAATGATCTGGAGCAAGGTAAAGCAGGCGGTGGGCGGATATTTCCGCGCGCAGTTCAAGATCATGGGAATCGTGGGAGTGATCCTTGCCGTTGGATTTTTGTTTATGGGCATCGATTACGGGATCCTGCTGGCAGCCGTGATCGCACTGCTGGATTTTCTGCCCATGCTGGGAACCGGAACGGTGCTGCTTCCCTGGGCGCTGTTCTGTGCTTTGAGTGATGCGCTTCCGAGAGCGGCGGGACTTTTGATCCTGTATGCGGTGACACAGGTGACCAGACAGCTGATCCAGCCCAAGATGGTAGGGGACAGTATCGGCGTGGATACATTGACAACGCTTTTTCTGCTCTTTATCGGATACCGGCTGGGAGGGCTTCTGGGTATGATCGTTGCAGTTCCGGTGGGACTGATCCTGATCCAGTTCTATGAGGCAGGGGCGTTTGCGCATATTGTCAGGAATGTAAAGGAGCTTTCCGAGACGATTCACGACTGGAGGTTCAGAGAATAAGACAAAGGCTGCCATATGCCGCAGGCACCGGGGATGTATCCGGCAGCTGCGGCGGGCAGCCTCTTTTTAAAGAAGATTCTTCATGATGTAGGCATAGATATCCTGGCTTTTTTCGCTCCAGTGGTTGCACATGGAGACCGCCTGCTTTTCTGACGGAACAGAGAGGGTCAGGTCGATCAGGGTGGAGTTTTCTTCTCTTACCTGACAGCGGACCAGATAGTCATTGCTGCTGCCTGGAAAGTAATCTGCGGTAACGGCGAGAGAGTTGCGGATATCCACCTCTTTTTCTTCCAGATAGATGTCGATGTCCCTGCAGATGGCGTCGGAGATCTTGTCTCCGAAAAACTCCAGAGTGCTTTTGCCGATATCGGTGATGTGGTACAGGGAGCTGTTATGACTGGTGGACACGGTAACCAGCCCGGTCTCGTCCATCTCGGATAATACCTGCTGGAGCGTAAAATAATTGGTATATTCCTTGTCCAGGATAAATTCCGAGATCTGGGAGTTGGAGAGGGGAGAGTCCACCTGATCAAGCATCTTCAGTACGATCAGTTTGTAAAGTGTCAGTGTATCTGCCATATGCATGCTCCTTTATACGGTATGATAATATTTGCCCTGCCAGGTATCCTGCAGACGGAATTCTCTGTGGAGCGTATTGAGGACCTGCCGCTTGGCGCTGCTCCAGAGAGGAGCGATCAGAAGCTCCTTCGGACCATCGCCGGTCAGGCGGTGGATGACCATATCCGGCCGCAGAAGCTCTGTACAGGCGATGACGGTCTGTATATAGCCCTCCTGTGTAAATACCGGAAAAGGATGCGCTTCATAATATGCGGCAAGGTCTGTCCCTTTTAAAATATGCAGGAGCTGAAGTTTTATGCCCTGAATATCCTGCCCGTTCAGATAGCGGACGGTCTGAAGCATATGCTCCCTGTCTTCTCCGGGGAGCCCCAGGATGACATGGGTAATGACCTCGATGCCCCGTGCCCGGAGACGCTTCACCGCATCCTCAAATACAGGAAGGGGATATCCTCTGCGGATAAAGGCTGCTGTGTCCTCATGGATCGTCTGGAGTCCCAGCTCCACCCAGACAGGCTTGATCCGGTTCAGCTCTGCCAGAAGATCAACGATCTCCGGCTGAAGACAGTCCGGTCTTGTGGCAATCGATAGAAGGACGACCTCCGGACAGAGGATCGCCTCGGTGAAAATGGCTCGGAGATATTCCACAGGCGCGTAGGTATTGGTGAATGCCTGAAAGTAAGCGATGTATTTATTGACAGGACGTTTGTGTGCAAGACGCTGTCTGCCTTCTTCGATCTGCCGGCGGACAGAGAGGGACGGATCTGCGGCGAATTCGCCGGAGCCGCCTTCGCTGCAGAAGATGCAGCCTCCGAAGCCAATGTGTCCGTCCCGGTTCGGGCAGCTCATTCCGCCGTTTAACGCCAGACGGTAGACCTTTTCCCCGAAGCGGTTCTTTAATTCATAGTCAAGAGAATGGTAGGGTTTGTCGTTCCATAATTTCATGATTCCAATCTAACATAGGAAAATATAAAAATCAATAAGAATTCCCCTTTTCATTTTGGGATAAAGATAGTATACTGATAGTGGTTCGATTAAGCAGCCTGCCGGATCCGGCAGAATCTTCCCCAGTGAAAAACAGCAGGAATGAATAAATAGACAGATACAATAACAGGAGGAACATATGGATAATAGTATGAGAGAAAAATATGAATCTCTTTCCCTTTCGGTACTGAGAGACGTGGCAAAGAATCGGGGGATCAAAGGAACGTCCGCCATGCGAAAGGAAGCGGTGATTGAGCTGATGCTCGCCGAGGACGAGAAGACGGCTGCGGCTGAGACGGTAAAATCCCAGGCAGCTGAGCAGGGAAAGGGTCCCTCAGAGATGGAGCAGCTGGACAGCGGGCAGACCGCGCATGGGATCATTGAGGTTATGTCGGATGGATTCGGCTTTATCCGCAGTGACAATTATATGCCGGGAGAGAATGATGTCTACGTATCACCGTCCCAGATCCGCCGTTTTAATCTGAAGACGGGGGACATTGTCACCGGTAATACGAAGATCAAGACAGAAAAGGAAAAATTCAGTGCCTTACTGTATGTAAAGAGTATCAACGGACAGCATCCGGAGGCAAATACAAGAAGACCGAACTTTGAGGATCTGACCCCCATATTCCCCAATGAGAGGATCCGTCTGGAGCGTGCGGGAGGAAGCGCTGCCATGCGTATTGTGGATGAGATATCGCCCATCGGAAAGGGACAGCGCGGGATGATCGTGTCTCCGCCAAAGGCAGGTAAGACCACTCTTCTGAAGGATGTGGCGAAGTCTATTACGAAAAATAATCCGGAGATGTATCTGATCATTCTCCTGATCGATGAGCGCCCCGAGGAGGTTACGGACATCAAGGAGGCGATCGCAGGGAAGAATGTGGAGGTTATCTATTCCACCTTTGATGAGCTTCCGGAGCATCACAAGAGAGTATCCGAGATGGTCATCGAGCGCGCGAAGCGGCTGGTGGAGAGCGGCAAGGATGTGGCGATCCTTCTGGACAGCATTACCCGTCTGGCACGGGCATACAACCTGACGGTTCCGCCCAGCGGACGTACTCTGACCGGCGGTCTTGATCCGGCGGCCCTGCATATGCCCAAGCGCTTCTTCGGCGCGGCGAGAAATATGCGGGAAGGCGGCAGTCTGACCGTTCTGGCAACGGCACTGGTGGAGACGGGAAGCAAGATGGATGATGTCATCTTCGAGGAATTCAAGGGAACCGGTAATATGGAGCTGGTGCTTGACCGGAAGCTGTCTGAGAAGAGAGTATTCCCGGCAATCGATATCCAGAGATCCAGCACCCGAAGAGACGATCTGCTTCTCAATTCCGAAGAGCAGCAGGCAATGGACAATATCCGCAAGGCACTCAACGGCATGAAGGCAGATGATGCGGTGGAGACCATCCTGAATCTGTTTGCGCGGACGCGCACCAATGAGGAGTTTGTGCAGAATGCGAAGAAGACTCGGTTCTTCTAGAGAACCCAGGGTGTCAAGTATTTGGTGTGGATTTTTTGATTTTTGGGGAGGAAGCAATTCCTCCCATTATTTTATTCAGCTTATGTTGTCGTTGATTGATTACACTAGAAGAAAGTGCTATTATGAATACATAAAATGCATGTAAAAATATCATTATAATAGTAAAGAGGATAACAAAGATGATTAATAAATTTTCTTGTAAAAATTTTAGAAATATAAAAGCAGATAATTTGGAATTTGAAAAGATTAATATTTTGATAGGACCTAATAATTCAGGAAAAAGTAATTTTATTAAAGCGCTTAATTTTTTTTCGGAAATGTTAAAAAGTGCTGATGAAGGGAATCTAAAATCCGCATTTTTAAACGCGGTTGCACGCAATGGATGGGAGCATTCATTGTACAAGCATGCGGAAGAAACATCCCCTATTGAGTTTTCATGGGATATTGATTTAAATGGAGAACCTGTTAGGTATAAAATTTCATTTGGAGTAGGGAACTCTGTAGAAAAATGTAATATTGTTTTAGAAGAGTTAAGTTCTTCTGATCAAAAAGAGGGATATGAGAAGGAATTTAATTATTTCAGATGTCACGATTATAAAATAGGTGTGGGAAATTTTTCTACGGCAATTAAAAAAGGACAGAGTAATCGTAGATTGTCATTTGAAATGGATAGTAAAGAAACTCTCGTCATGCAATTTAAAGATATTCTTCTAAAAAATAAAAGAATATACGGAAATGAGCTTATAAGAGTAAATATTGCGAAGATATTATATGATTTGCAGAAATATTTTGAAGGTTTTAATGTATATACAAGTGCGCAGTTTGAAACGAAAAAAATGCGTGAGCCAGTAAATGTCAAAAACATTGATGATTTGTTAAGTCAAGATGCATCCAATTTTGTAAATGTGTTTAATCGATATAAATCGGAAAATATATTATGGAAGAATTTATTTGAAAGTAGAATGAAGGAACTTATTCCAGATTTGCAAGTGGCAGATACTGTTATAGCTTATGATAAATTGATTTTTAAACTTGTGTATAATGATGAACAATATGACTTGTCAGATGTATCAGAGGGTACCTTAAAAGGGTTGGTATTGAATATGCTCATTAATATGCCTATGAACAGTGAAAGATCATTGCTCGCGATTGATGAGCCTGAAACAAACTTGCATCCAGCATGGCAAAAAGTAGTTGGGAATTGGATTCAAACAGCAGATACATTCGATCAATGTTTTATTAGTACACATTCACCGGACTTTTTGGATGTATTTACAGAAGAGTTTAAAAATGAAAATGTTGCAGTTTTTGTTTTCGGAAATGATTTGTGTATAAAGAAAATAAAATATGAAAATATTATCGATGAATTAGGTGAATGGGAATTAGGAGACTTATACAGAACAAATGATCCGGCATTAGGGGGATGGCCATGGTGAATAAAATAGCATGCTTTTTAACGTGTGGTTATACAGAAGCAGGCGCAATGCAGTTTTTCCTTAAAAAAATTAATAATGAGTATGAGTACAAGCAGTATTTGCCAAATAAAACGATAAAGAAAAAAGGTGATGCCAAAACAATTGGTTCTAGTATTAGTGGACTTACAGGCGAAGCATTGTTAGAAAAGGTCTATTCTATTATTTCCAGGCATAAAGAAGAAATTGGTCAATGTAAGGCAATTATTATTGAAGATGACTTAGATGGAAAATTTCATGAATGTCGCGAAAGCCAGATTGAGGAATATAAAAAAGCAATAATTGATAAAATATATGATAAATTGGAAAAAGAAATTCCGGTTTTCATTTTATATGCATCGCCGGAGGTAGAAAGTTGGTTTATCGCAGACTGGAAAAATGGATTTGAATATTTGTATTGTGATAGTGGTGTGGTGAACGATGTTGAAAGGAATGCAAAATTGTTTTTTTCTCATCATTTGAAAAAATATATTGATGAGGAGATTTTAAAAGAATATGCAGAGAATATTGAAGAGTATGGGTACTTTAATGGAGAATACATAAAATTAAGTGATCAACTTATAGATGCAATTCAAACCGGTGTGAAAGATTATATTCAAGCTATGCCGAAAGCTAATGACGTATATATAAAGCAAATTGTAGAGTCTAGAAATTTATATTATTCTAAGAAATTACATGGGGACAGGATGTTAAGGAATATTAGCCCTGATATTATTGCAGGAAAATGCAGAAAATATTTTGGAAATGCTTATAGTGGAATTCAAAGTGTAGGTTCATAAGAACTTTGTGTGCAGGAATCTTAAGTTTTTATAAAAACTCTTGCAACCCCGCATTTCCTGTGCTATAATCATGAAGCTAACGTAAAGAAGAACTGTAGGGACTTGCAGGGTTAGCCCGGGATATCTTGCCGTGGAAACATCGGAGCGGCATTGGCCGGGAATCGACGGGGTCGGAAGTTCACGAATATATGAGAGAGGTGAAATCACATGAGAGAAGGAATCCATCCGAATTATTATCAGGCAACTGTAACCTGCAACTGTGGAAACACATTTGTAACCGGTTCTACCAAATCTGACATCCACGTAGAAATTTGCTCCAAGTGCCATTCTTTCTACACCGGACAGCAGAAAGTAGCAGCTGCTCGTGGACGTATTGATAAGTTCAATCGTAAATATGGTATCAGCAAATAAGCTTGCGAAGAGAAAGGTTGAGGTTATGGATAATCTCAACCTGTTTTTTAAATTTACAGGAAATTACGTCCTGTGAATTTAAAAAACACTCCGCTTGTAAACAAGAGCAAAAGGATGTGAAGCATTGAAACCATCAGGAATTGGCGGTCAGGCGGTACTGGAAGGCATTATGATGAAGAATAAGAGCCAGTATTCGGTTGCCGTGAGAAAACCGGACGGAGAGATTGAGGTGCACACCAGTGTACACGAGGGAATCGCAGGGAAGAGAGCCTGGGCGAAGCTTCCTCTTGTACGGGGCGTGGTGAATTTTATAGATTCTCTGGTTCTTGGCATGGAGACGCTGACGTTCTCCGCCAGCTTCTATGAGGAAGAAGAGGACCAGGAGCCGGGCAGAGTAGAGAAGCTTTTGCTGAAGCTGTTCGGCGAGAAAGCGGAGAAGGTCGTTATGGGCTGTACCGTGGCATTTTCCATAGTCATGGCAGTGGCGATCTTTATGATCCTGCCGTATTTTATATCCGGATTTTTTCGGAATTATATTGTGTCCAACACACTGCTGGCAGTGGTGGAGGGAATCATCCGTCTGGGGCTTTTTATGCTCTATGTGGTGCTGATCTCTTCCATGAAGGACATCCGCCGGGTCTATATGTACCATGGGGCGGAGCATAAGTGCATCAATTGTATTGAACGCGGAAGAGAGCTGACGGTGAAGAATGTTCTTGCCAGCTCCCGTTACCATTCCCGGTGCGGAACCAGCTTCCTGTTCATCGTTATGGTGATCAGTATCATCTTTTTTATTTTTATCCGTGTAGAAGAGCCGGCGCTTCGGGTGCTGTTCCGTATTCTTCTGATCCCGGTGATCGCAGGGGTGTCCTATGAGTTCATCCGTCTGGCGGGACGGAGTGAGAATCCCATCGTAAAGCTTTTGAGTCTTCCGGGCAAGGGTATGCAGATGCTGACTACAAAAGAGCCGGATGAAGATATGATAGAGGTGGCGATCGCTGCAGTAGAGGCTGTCTTTGACTGGAGAGCTTTTCAGGGATATGAGCTGCAGGACGAGGAAGAGGAACCATGACGCTTCAGATGCTTTTGAAGAGAGGCAGGGAAACACTCCGGGCGGCACAGATTGCAGAATGGGAACTGGATGCATGGTATCTGCTGGAGTATGCGGCGGGATGTACAAGAAGTGCGTATCTCCTGGATCCGCAGCTGGAGGCGGACTCTTCGCAGATACAGCATTATGAAGAACTGATACAGAAAAGAAGCCTCCATATTCCATTGCAGCATCTGACGGGCAGCCAGGAATTTATGGGGCTTTCTTTCATTGTAGATGAGAATGTACTGATCCCCCGGCAGGATACGGAGATCCTGGTGGAGGAGGTACAGAAGCATATGAAGAGCGGGATGCGTATCCTGGACATGTGCACAGGATCCGGATGTATCCTGCTCAGTATCCTGAAGCTGGGACAGGAGCTTACAGGGACAGGAGTCGACCTTTCAGGGGCAGCCCTTATGGTGGCAGAGAGGAATAAGGAGCGTCTTGGTGCTGCAGGAGCAGAGTTCATCCGAAGTGATCTGTTCACGGATGTGACGGGAGTTTATGACCGGATCGTCTCCAATCCCCCGTATATTCCCAGCAGGGTGGTAGACACGCTGATGCCGGAGGTGCGGGAGCACGAACCGCGCATGGCGCTGGACGGAACGGAAGATGGTCTGTATTTTTACAGAAAAATTATAGAACAGAGCCCGGCATATTTAAGCCCGGGCGGCATGCTGTTCTTCGAGATTGGATATGACCAGGCAGAGGCGGTCAGCGGACTGATGGACAGGGACTTTACCCGGATTCAGGTGGTAAAGGATCTGGCAGGGCTGGATCGTGTGGTATATGGAACGCTGCGGTCATAGGATAGATGGAGGAAAAACATGTTTGACAGATTAGAAGACCTGGTGAGACGGTTTGAGGAGATTACCAATGAGCTGACGGAGCCTTCCGTTGTCAATGATCAGAACCGTTTCCGCAAGCTGATGAAGGAGCAGTCGGATCTGCAGCCGCTGGTGGATGCTTATACGGAATACCGCAGATGTAAGGATACCGTAGAGGAGAGTCTTGCCATGCTGGAGGAGGAGTCCGATGAGGAGATGCGCGAGATGCTCAAGGAGGAGCTGTCGGATGCCAGAAAGCGTGTGGCAGAGCTGGAGCAGGAGATGAAGATCCTGCTGCTTCCCAAGGACCCCAACGATGATAAGAACGTCATCGTGGAGATCCGTGCAGGAGCAGGCGGAGACGAAGCAGCGCTGTTTGCAGCGGAGATCTACCGGATGTATGTGCATTATGCAGAGTCCAGACGATGGAGGACCGAGCTGGTGGAATGCGACGAGATCGGCATCGGCGGTATGAAGAGCGTTACCTTCATGATCAACGGACAGGGTGCGTATTCCGTGATGAAATACGAATCAGGGGTACATCGTGTACAGCGTGTGCCGGAGACGGAATCAGGAGGAAGGATCCATACTTCCACCATCAGTGTGGCGGTGATGGCTGAAGTAGATGAAGACATCGATATTGTAATTGAGGATAAGGATATCCGTATCGACGTTATGCGTGCGTCCGGAAACGGCGGACAGTGTGTCAATACCACAGACTCTGCCGTGCGTCTGACCCATTATCCCACAGGTATCGTGGTGTACAGCCAGACGGAGAAATCTCAGCTTCAGAATAAGGCAAAGGCGTTTGCGCTGTTAAAAGCAAAGCTGTACGACATGGAACAGCAGCAGCGGCATGACGCAGAAGCAGAGGCAAGGAGAAGCCAGATTGGTACCGGCGATCGTTCGGAGAAGATCCGGACTTACAACTTCCCACAGGGACGAGTGACCGATCATCGGATCAATCTTACTTTATATAAGCTGGATAAGATCATGAATGGAGACATTCAGGAGATTATCGACGCATGTATCGCAGCTGATCAGGCTGCAAAGTTAGCTAATCTTCAGGACTAGAAGGAGGAGCATCATGGGAAAATATTTTGGAACCGACGGCTTCCGCGGAGAAGCAAATGTAACACTGACAGTAGAGCATGCCTATAAGGTAGGGCGTTTTCTGGGATGGTATTATGGAAGAGACCATAAGGCGCAGGTCGTGATCGGAAAGGATACGAGAAGATCCAGTTATATGTTCGAGTATTCCCTGGTAGCGGGACTGACGGCTTCAGGTGCGGATGTGTATCTTCTGCATGTGACCACCACACCCAGTGTGTCTTATGTGGTCCGCACAGAAGGATTTGACTGTGGTATCATGATTTCCGCAAGCCACAACCCGTTCTATGACAACGGCATCAAGGTGATCAACGGCATGGGGTATAAGCTGGAGGCATCCGTAGAGGAGCAGATCGAAGCCTATATCGATGGTGAGACGGAGGAGCTTCCGATGGCGACCCGTGAACATATCGGGCGCACGATAGATTTTTCCGCAGGACGCAACCGTTATATTGGTTATCTGATCTCCCTTCCGACCAGATCCTTCAAGACCATGAGAGTGGGTCTGGACTGTTCCAACGGAAGTGCATCTGCCATTGCGAAGAGTGTATTTGATGCGCTGGGAGCAAAGACTTACGTGATCCACAATGATCCGGACGGAACAAATATCAATAAGGACTGCGGTTCCACCCATATTGAAGCGCTTCAGGCTTTTGTAAAGGAAAAAGGGCTGGATGTGGGATTTGCCTATGATGGAGATGCAGACCGCTGTCTTGCTGTGGATGAGCACGGCAATGTGGTGGACGGGGATCTGATCCTGTATATCTGCGGCAAATATTTAAAAGAGATCGGACAGCTGAAGGACGATATGATCGTGACGACAGTCATGTCCAATATTGGTCTTTATAAGGCATGTGACAAGGTCGGACTGAATTATCAGAAGACTAAAGTTGGCGACAAGTATGTATTTGAGAATATGATGGAGAACGGCTACCGTCTGGGCGGCGAGCAGTCCGGTCATATTATCTTTGGAAAGCATGCAACTACCGGAGACGGTATTCTGACATCTCTGAAGATCATGGAAGTGATCCTGGAGAAGAAGACCACTCTTGGAACGCTTGCATCTGAGGTGAAGATCTATCCTCAGCTTTTACAGAATCTGCGGGTGACAGACAAGAAAGCGGTACTGGAGAATCCGGAGGTAGTGGAAGTGATTCGCCAGGTGGAGGAAGCGCTGGGAACGGAAGGAAGGATCCTTGTCCGTGAAAGCGGTACAGAGCCGCTTCTGAGAGTTATGGTAGAAGCATCCACTCATGAGCTCTGCGAGGAGTATGTAGCCAGAGTGATCGATACAATGAAAAAAATCATGTAACAACATTATCAGGATAACAGGAGGGTAAAATGAAAAAGACAACACTGGTAGTCATGGCAGCAGGAATCGGCAGCCGGTTTGGCGGCGGGATCAAACAGCTGGAGCCGGTTGGTCCGTCCGGGGAGATTATCATGGACTATTCCGTACACGATGCGCTGGAGGCAGGCTTCAACAAGGTCGTATTCATCATCCGAAAGGATCTGGAAAAGGATTTCAGAGAGGTGATCGGTGACCGTATGGAGAAGCTGGTGGAGACAGCATACGCATTTCAGGAGGTCGACCATCTTCCGGAGGGTTTTGCAAAGCCGGAAGGACGGACGAAGCCGTGGGGAACGGGTCAGGCGATTCTGAGCTGTAAGGATCTGGTACAGGAGCCGTTTGTAGTCATCAATGCAGATGATTATTATGGAAAAGAGGCATTTGTAAAGGTTCATGACTATCTGGTGCAGGAGCATCCGGCAGGAGATCGGATGGAATTCTGTATGGCGGGCTTCCTGTTGGGGAATACTCTCAGTGAGAACGGCGGCGTGACCAGAGGAATCTGCAGTGTGGATGAGAAGCGGCATCTGACCAAGGTTACAGAGACGAAGAATATTGTGAAGACAGAGCAGGGCGCCGGGATTGCCGGTGAAGACGGTACGGTTACTCCGGTAGAGGCGGACTGCCCGGTATCCATGAATATGTGGGGCTTCACACCGGAGATCTTTCAGGTGCTGGAGACCGGATTTGCAGAGTTCCTTGCGCATATGACGGATCCGATGAAGGGTGAATACCTGATCCCGACCATTGTAGATCAGCTGATCCAGGAGAAGAAAGCGAATGTGACCGTTCTTGAATCCAGAGATAAATGGTTTGGAGTTACCTATAAGGAAGATAAACCGGCAGTTGTCCGTTCCTTCCAGGAGCTGATCGCCGCAGGCATTTATAAAGAAAAATTATTTAACTGACAGCCGGGGGAACTATCGTAAGATAGTCCCCCTTCGGGATTTTACAGGAGTTGTATATATGGAGATTCCATTTAAGAGACCAAAGCTTGAGGACCGCCAGGCGATCATGAAGCATCTGGGGGCCGGCAGGCTTCGGGGATGCGAAAGGACCTTTGCCAATATTTATCTCTGGGCGCGTTTTTATAATCTGACCTGGGGAGAGATTGAGGATACGGTCGTATTTCGCAGTGAGTATGAGGGAAAATATTCCTACACCTTTCCGGTGGGCAGCGGAGATAAGAAAAAGGTGCTGGATCTGATTCTGGAGGACAGTCGGGAGAAGGGCTATCCCTTCCGGCTTCATGCGGTCAACGAAGAGGAATATGCGCAGCTTGACAGGATGTATCCGGGCAGATTCCGGATCGAGTGGTCCAGAGATGAAGCGGATTATGTGTATGAGACAGAGAAGCTGATCAGCCTGTCCGGGAAAAAATATCACGGGAAGAAGAATCATATCAATCAGTTCAAGGCGGCTTATCCGGACTGGAGCTATGAGACCATATCCGATGAGAATGTGGAGGAGTGCTTTCAGATGGCACTGCGCTGGAGAGAATTCAACGGATGTGAGGATAATCCGGAGAAGAACAAGGAGATGTGCGTTGCTTTGAATTCTCTGCGTCTGTTCAGGGAGCTGGAGTTAAGCGGCGGGCTTCTGCGTGCCGGCGGGCAGGTGGTGGCATTCACTCTGGGTGAGCCGGTGTGTGAGGATACCTTTGTGGTGCATATTGAGAAGGCATATGCGGATGTGAGAGGGGCTTACCCTATGATCAACCAGCAGTTCCTGGAGCATGAGGTGTCCGGTTATGCATACGTGAACAGAGAAGAGGATACAGGAGACGAGGGGCTCCGCACTGCGAAGCTGTCCTACAGACCGGTATTTATGGTAGAAAAAGGAATTGTGACCTTACAAGGAGACGAAAGATGAGAGCGTGGGAAGCAAATATCAGAAGGGTGACTCCCTATACACCGGGAGAGCAGCCGAAGAAACAGAAGATGATCAAGCTGAATACCAATGAGAACCCCTATCCTCCGGCTCCGGGTGTGCGCAGAGCCATGGAGCAGCTGGATGTGGACAGTCTGCGGCTTTACCCGGATCCTGCGGCTTCTGCCCTGGTGGATGTGCTGGCGGAGTATTATCATGTGGGGAAGGATCAGGTCTTTGTGGGGGTCGGCTCCGATGATGTGCTCGCCATGGCATTTATGACGTTTTTTAATTCGCAGAAGCCGATCCTTTTTCCGGATATCACCTACTCATTCTATCCGGTCTGGGCGGAGGAATTCCGTATTCCTTACGAGACCGTGGCGCTGGATGAGAAGTTCGGCATTGTGAAGGAGGATTATTACCGGGAGAACGGCGGCATCATTTTCCCCAATCCCAATGCACCAACGGCACTGGCGCTGGGGCTTTCGGATGTGGAGGACATTGTCCGTCACAATCCGGACAGTATCGTCATTGTGGATGAGGCGTATGTGGATTTTGGTGCGGAGTCAGCGCTTCCTCTGGTGGAGCGCTATGACAACCTGCTGGTGGTGCAGACCTTTTCCAAGTCCCGTTCCATGGCAGGTATGCGGATCGGTTTTGCCATTGGCAGTCCGCTGCTGATCCAATACTTAAATGATGTGAAATATTCCTTTAATTCCTATACCATGAACCAGACCTCTTTAAAATATGGTGTAGAGGCGGTTCTGGACGATACATATTTCCGTCAGGTGACCGGAAAGATCGTGCGTACAAGGGAACATGCCAAGGAGGTACTGGCAGGGATGGGCTTTTCCTTCCCGGATTCCAGTGCGAATTTTCTGTTCATCACTCATCCTGAGTATTCTGCAAGGGAGCTGTTTGAGGCGTTGAAGAAGGAAGATATCTATGTACGGTATTTTTCCCTGCCCAGGATCGACAACTACCTGCGGGTGACCATTGGTACAGATGAACAGATGGAGATATTCTATGAGTTTCTCCGAAGATACATGAATAAATAACAGAAACAGAAAGGTATTCAGATATATGGAAAGTTTGGTAACGTGGTTTATGGAAGTGCTGGGCGGTAAGATATCCAGGGAGATGATCGTCTTTATCATCTCTATGGTTCCGATCCTTGAGCTGCGCGGAGGGCTTTTGGCTGCTTCCGTTATGAACATTGAGATCGTGAGAGCGATCTGGTACTGTGTGATCGGAAATATTATTCCGGTTCCGTTCATCCTTCTGCTCATCACACCGATCTTTAACTGGATGAAGGGAACGAAGACCTTCCGTCCTATGGTGGAGAAGCTGGAAAGCCGCGCCATGGGCAAGAGTGAGCAGATCGAGAAGTATGAGTTCTGGGGACTGGTACTGTTCGTAGGCATTCCGCTTCCGGGAACCGGAGCATGGACCGGATCTCTGATCGCGTCACTGATAGGGATGAAATTCAAAAAAGCATTCCCGGCAGTGATCCTTGGAATCGTTATAGCGACAGTTATCATGTCTGTTTTGTCCTATGGACTTCTGGGAGCGCTGATTCACTAGTTATATGCAGCCCCGGGGCGAATTGAGGTGTATCATATGGAAGAAGTGAAAAAACTGTATTTTATCTACAATCCCCATTCCGGAAGAGGAAAGATACGGACAAAGCTGTTTGATATTCTGCAGGTTTTCTCGGATGCAGGGTATGAGCTGACGGTCTGTCCGACCCAAAGACCGAAGGATGCGGTGAAAAGGATCTCCGAGCTGTCGGATGACTATGAGCTGGTGGTCTGCAGCGGAGGCGACGGAACCATGGACGAGGTAGTACAGGGAATGATGCAGCGTAAGAAGCGGATTCCCATCGGCTATATTCCGTCAGGCACGGTCAATGATTTTGCCAGAAGCCTGAAGATTCCGCGGAACATGGTGCAGGCGGCACGGATCGCCGTGGAGGGCAGGGATTTTAAGTGTGATACGGGAACCTTCAACGGGGAGCATTTTGTCTATATTGCCGCTTTTGGCATTTTCACAGATGTATCCTATTCGACCAGTCAGGATATGAAGAATATCCTGGGGCATATCGCCTATCTTCTGGAGGGCATGAAGCGCGTGGTGAATATCCCCACCTGTCATATGCGTTTTGAGAGCGAAGAATGCAGCGGTGAAGGTGATTATATATTCGGGATGGTGACGAACTCCCGCTCGGTGGGAGGCTTCAAGAGCATCATTGGAAGGAATGTACAGTTTGACGACGGTGTCTTTGAAGTGACATTTATCCGAAGCCCGCAGAATCCGGTGGAGCTGCAGGAGATCCTTTCCTGTATCGTGCGAAAGGAGATCAATCCCAGATATATGGATTCTTTCCGTGCTGCGCATCTGACCGTGGAATCCGAGCTTCCGGTCCGCTGGACTCTGGACGGAGAATATGGCGGGGAGTGGCAGACGGCGGATATACAGAATCACAGAAGAGCGCTGAAGATCCGTGTGGAGGATTGAAAGCTGCCATAAAATTGCTCTTTTCTATGGAAAATCGGAAAAAGATTTGATATACTGGATACAGCTTTAAAAATAGGTACGTTTTGGAGGAAGAGACAATGAAAGTTGGATTTGGATGCGATCATACCGCGATCGATCTGAAAAAGGAGATCATGGCTTACATGACAGAGAAGGGCTATGAGTGTGTGGACTATGGCGCTTTTGACGCGACTGTACGTGTGGATTATCCGGATCAGGGCGTAAAGGTGGCTGAGGCGATCAAGGCAGGAGAAGTGGAGAAGGGTGTTCTGATCTGCGGAACCGGAATCGGAATCTCTCTGGCAGCGAACAAGGTGCCGGGTATCCGTGCAGCAGTCTGCAGCGAGCCGTATTCTGCCATGATGACTGCAAAGCACAATGCAAGTCAGATTATTGCTTTTGGTGCGCGTGTAGTTGGAAACGAGATGGCGAAGATGATCGTGGATGCATTCTTTGACACGGAATTCGAGGGTGGAAGACATGCAGAGCGCGTACAGAAGATCTGTGATATCGAAGCAAAGTACAACAAATAAAAAAAGCCCTTTGAAAGGGAGGATGCCGGGTGCTGCTCACCCGGCATTTATTATGAAAAAGTTTATTTAAAGTATTAACTGGCTGGCTTTATCTTATGGTCTTATTATATGCAGAAGAAATGAAGGAATCGTGTGCATTAAGTGAATCTTTTTTTAAGGATAAATGAACAAACTGTGAACAACGGAGAAGGGAAACGGAAAGGATGAGGGCAAGAGAGCGGTGTGTGGTGGTGACCTTTCAAAGCACCACAGATCTGATGGCTTTCCGGCAGGCATGTCGGCAGGCAGACATACCGGGCAGGACCATACCTGTGCCAAGACTTCTGTCGGCAAGCTGCGGGACGGCGTGGAAGAGTGACGCGGTATACAAGGAGAGATTGTCAGAACTGGCAGGAAGCAAAGAATTGACATATCAGGAAATACATGAGATGATTTTATAGACAGGAGGAGTATATGATGCTATTTGAACAGCTGTATCCGCGGAAAATGATCGCATCTGTCTATGAGCTGGACTGGGAGGCATTGTCCGGGAAGTACAAAGGCGTGATTTTTGATATTGATAATACGCTGGTGCCCCATGGAGCACCGGCAGACGAGCAGGCAGTCCGTCTCTTTGGAAGACTGCATGGTCTGGATATGAAGACCATGCTGGTGTCCAACAATGGAGAGGCGCGGGTAAAGCCCTTTGCAGACCGGCTGCAGACCGGTTATATATATAAGGCGGGAAAACCCAAAAAGGAAGGCTATGAGGCTGCCATGAGGAAGATGGGAACCGATGCGGACAGCACGCTGTTCATTGGAGATCAGATATTTACGGATGTATGGGGAGCGAACCGGGCGGGTATCTATACCATGCTGACAACGCCCATCGACCCGTCCACCGATGAGATCCAGATCGTGATCAAGCGCTGGTTCGAGAGACCATTTCGCAGGGAGAGACGGAAAAGATGCAGGTGATCTTTCACATTGATGTGAATTCGGCATTTCTGTCCTGGACCGCATGTGCCAGGAAGGCGGCGGGAGAGACGCCGGATCTGCGGGATATCCCCTCGGTAATCGGAGGGAATGAGGAGAGCCGTCATGGAATCGTTCTGGCGAAAAGCACTCCCGCAAAGGCATATCAGATCCATACAGGAGAGACCTTATTCTCTGCCCGTCGGAAATGCCCGAATCTGGTGGTTGTGCCGCCGGATCATAAGCTGTATGTGAAGAGGTCCTCCCAGCTTATACGGATGCTGCATACATATACGCCGAAGGTGCAGCAGTACAGCATCGATGAGGCATGGATGGACATGAGCGGAATAGAGGAGGCGGAGCGGGATCCGGTGGGATTTGCCCACAGACTGAAGGACCGGATCAGCCGGGAGCTGGGATTTACGGTGAATATAGGTATATCCAGCAATCATCTGCTGGCAAAGATGGCAAGTGAGCTGAAGAAGCCGGATATGGTACATACACTGTTTCCGGAGGAGATGGAGAGGAAGATGTGGCCGCTTCCGGTGGAGGAGCTGTTTTTTGTAGGACATTCCAGCGCCAGACGTCTGCGGACTCTTGGAATCCATACTATTGGGGAGCTGGCACGGATGGATCCGGCAATCCTTTCGCTGCATCTGAAGAAGCACGGGGAGGATATCTGGAATTATGCCAATGGAAGGGAGCTGGATGCTTCCGTCTTTGAGGAGACGAAGACGAAGGGGTACGGCAATGCCATGACGGTTGCCCGGGATATTGTAGAATATGAAACGGCGGCACAGGTACTGCTGTCTCTGTGCGAGACCGTGGGAGCCAGGCTTCGGCAGGACGAAGTGAAGGTATCGGTGGTGGGCGTTCAGCTGAAGGACCATCAGTTTACCGGCAGGAGCCGTCAGAACATGCTGAGGTATCCCACCAATTCCACAAATATTCTGTATGAAGAGGCATGCAGGCTGTTTCGGGAGGTATGGGACGGGACGCCGCTGAGACTGATCGGCGTCTTTACTTCCAAAGCAGCCAGAGAGGAATATGAGCAGCTGGATCTGTTTCAGACGGCAAAAAGTGAGAAGCAGGGAAAGCTGGATGCGGCGATTGACCAGATCCGGCGGAAATACGGGGATGCCAGTATCAAGCGCGCCTGCTTTCTGGAAAGCGGTGTCCGCCATATGGCAGGAGGGCTGAACAGAGAAAAGCAGCGGCTTGCCGGACAGGAACGCCGTGCATCGGAGGCAGAGGACGAGACAGGAGGAACGGGACATGGAGCTGTTTACACCGATAAAGAGACAGAGATTTAAGCAGATGGTGGAGCGGGTGCTCCACGTGCCGGGAAATTACAGGGGCGGTATTCTGGAGATGGCGCTGGTGGTGGACTGCAGGTTTTCGCCCGGGGAGCTGAAGGAAGCGCTGGCGGAGCTGGTGCGTACCCTGAAGCAGCAAAGCGAGACGTTCCGGAATGTACGGCTGAATCTGGTGCTCTGGAAGCCCGGAGAGAAGATTCAAAGCCGTGTGGTTCCCATGTCCATGCTGGCAATGGGAGACCTGGCGGACGAAATGGAAGGTGCAGAAGGAGAGCTGTATGCAGATGATCTGCTTTCCTATCTGAAGCTTTTTCAGGCAAGGGCAAAGCTGATCCTGGTGCTGAGTGCAGGGAAGGTGCAGGTACAGGATGAGCAGGCGTGCCGGAAGGCATGCAAGCCGTTTCTGGAAAGGAAGATGATCTGGCTTTCTGTGGAAAAAGGTAATTTGGAAGAGAATTTATTCAATATTTCTCTGCTATAATAAGATAGGATGACACATATACTGTAACCGGGGGCATGATGCTATGAGAAAATGGATGGGATATTTAGTATTAACAGCAGTTTGTATCGGAATGATGGGATGTGGAAAAAAGGAGACGGGTTCAGAACTCCTGACAGAGACAAAGGAGGCAGTGGAGCCTGTAAAGGAGGCAGTTGCACCGGCAGTAGTGGAGACGCCGGAGGGGATCGCCCTGCATATCTACCATGGGGATGATCAGGCGGAGCAGATCCAGCAGCGTACCGTCTATGTGGACGAGGTGAACGAGCATGTGGTCATGAGCCGGCTGGCAGAAGCCCTTGGCATGGACGAGAGTGTGGGCGTAAAGAGCCTGACTTTTGGCATGCACGGCGGGGACAAGGTTGCCATACTGGATCTGAATCAGGCGTTTGCCGATTATGTCAGTCAGATGGGAACGGCAGGAGAATATATCGTCATGGGAAGTCTGACGAATACGTTTCTGGACTGTTATCAGTGCGAGCTTCTGATCGTGACAGTGGAAGGCAGGGTGCTGGAAACCGGGCACAGCGTCTATGAGGAGTATCTGGGAATGTATCCTTATGTGGAAGCGCCCTACCGCGTGGAGACCATGACCATCGGAGAAGGCTCCATGAAGATCGACTGTCCTCAGATCGAAGGGTTTGGGGATGATCTGATTCAGGGCAAGTGGAACCGGATCTTCCTGGGAACAGAGGAGCGCGCCATGGATGAATGGGACGGAACCGGAACCTATGAGGTCACCTATGAGGTAAAGACCATGACGGCGGATGTTCTGTCCATACTGATGAACGGTTATGTTTACGGGGAAGATGCGGCACATCCCTACGCCTTCAAATATACCTATAATATTGATCTGAATACGGGAGAGAGCATTCGTCTGCGGGATCATGTGGATGTGGAAAAGGTTGCCGAAAATATGTTTGCGGGGACCGGCTATTATGTGGAAGAGGATATGGCTCCGTTTTTTATGGAAAGGCTGGAGGCGATCTATGAAAGCCCGGACGCACTTGCCCGGTCACTGGAAGGGTATGACTATGCGGAGGATGGAAGCGTTCCCTACGGATATTCCTACATAGCGGATGGTAAGGTGTGGATCTGTATGGAGGTTCCTCACGCACTTGGGGATTATATGGAGATTGAGCTGGATGTTCAGTGATCCGGGGAAATACTTTGGGGGGATCTGAAAGGAGCAAAAGAAGATGAAAGAGCTTTGGAATTTATTTTTGACCTTTGCGCGGATCGGCGGACTGACCTTTGGAGGCGGCTATGCCATGTTGCCCATGCTGCAGAGGGAAGTGGTTGAGAGATATCATTGGGCAACGGAAGAGGAGCTGGCGGATTATTATGCCATCGGGCAGTGTACGCCGGGAATCATAGCAGTCAATACGGCGACCTTTATCGGGTATCGCCAGGCAGGAGTGATCGGGGGAATCATGGCAACGCTGGGAGTCGTGTTCCCGTCGATTGTGATCATTACGGTGATTGCTGCATTTTTGGAGAATTTTGCAGAGCTGGCGGTCATACAGTATGCCTTTGAAGGGATCCGGGTCTGTGTCTGTGTGCTGATCTTTAATGCGGTACAGAAGCTGTGGAAAAAGTCCGTCATTGATCAGCCGACTACGGCGATCTTTCTGCTGGTATTTCTGGTATCGGCAGGGCTGGCAGTGGCACAGAGCTTTTATCCGGAGCTGTTTTCCATCTCACCGATGGTGTATGTGATCGTTGCCGGAGTGGCGGGAGTGGTCCTGCATGGAGGAACAGGTAAGAAGGAGGCGGCAAAATGATTCTGGTGCAGTTATTTTATGAATTTTTCAAAGCTGGGCTTTTTGCCATTGGCGGAGGACTGGCAACACTGCCGTTCTTACAGGAAATATCCCAGAAGACCGGGTGGTTTTCTTCTCAGGATCTGCTGGATCTGATCGCCATATCGGAGTCCACGCCGGGAGCCATCGGTATCAATGCGGCGACCTATGCGGGCTACCATACGGATGGGCTTGTGGGAGGCGTCGTGGCAACCCTTGGGCTGGTGGCGCCGTCCATTATTATCATTATTCTGGTATCCAAGGTACTGGCAAAGTTCAAGGAGAGTGCGCTCGTACAGCACATTTTCTACGGACTGCGTCCGGCTTCCACAGGGATGATCGCAGCTGCGGGCTTTTCGGTTGTGCTGGCAACGCTGGTTCAGGTGACAGAGCTTCCGACGGATCCTCTGGGGGCTTTTAACTGGTTCGGAATCGTGCTGGCGGTGCTGCTCTACTGGGCGATCCGGAAATGGAACCGGCATCCGGTGGTATATATTGCGGCATCTGCGGTGATTGGCATCGCGGCGGGATATCTGCACCTTGTGTGAGGCGCTGAGCGGAACGGTATGACTGAGGGGACGGAAAGCACAGGATACAGGAGAGGAGAAGGGTATGGGCAAAAAGAGATGGATGGCGGTATGTCTGGCAGGCTGCATGATCCTGCTGGCAGGCTGCGGAAAGAAGGAATCTGCGGCGGAGACCGGGGCTGAGATATCAAAGCCGGCAGCAGAGGAACAGGCAGAAGAGGAGCCTGAGAACGAAAACGCTCCTCAGGTGGTTTTGCAGGAGAAGGAAAGCAGGGACTGGTACAGTGAGGATCAGTCTATATGGTATCTTCATACGGACTATGTACCGGTATCCATAAGCGGGACGGGCTATGAGGAGCTGAAAAAGGGTGTGGAGACCTGGTGGTCAGAGCAGGAGGCTTTGATTCTGGGACAGAGCGAAGTGTATGCGGCATATGTCAGAGAGGATGAGGGCTTTCAGGGAGAAGATTATAAGTATTATATCTGGGAGAGCATGGAGACAGCGCGTTCGGACAGTCAGGCAGTCAGTCTGATCGTGTATGACAGTGCGTATACCGGAGGCGCTCACGGCGATTATGTCTATACGGGAGTGACCTTTGATGTCCGGAGCGGAGAGAAGCTGGAGCTTACGGATATTCTGGAGGATGCGGGAGGCTTCCGCACGGAGGCGACGGATGCCATCATCCGGTATCTGAGAGAGCACTACAGCGACGGACTGTTTCCGGAATATGAGGATACCGTCAGAAGCATGTGGGAAAATAATCCCAACTGGTATCTGGATGCAGCAGGTATCACCTTTATCTTCAATCCTTACGAGGTGGGACCCTATGCCATGGGCGCGGTCTTTGTCACACTTCCCTATGGGGATATGGCACCATATCTGCAGGAGGCATACAGGGAACTTCCCCAGGCAGGCATTGGGAGGATCCCGGCAGGAATCCCGGCGGATATAGCGGGAAAATCCCTGCTTGTGAATATAGACAGCAGTGAAGATTATGGCGGTTCTGTCTTTATAGAGTTTGCCAATGCACTTACAGAAGTGGGAAGCTTTGGCAGGCTGAGTGATGTGTACCTGATCCACAGGGAGGATGGCAGGGTATTCCTGCTGCTGGATGCAGACTATGCATCCGATGATTTTGTGACCTTCCTGTATGAGCTTACAGACGGAACGCTTCAGGCACGGGACCGGCTGGAGGGAGTCAGCCTGCAGGACGGAAATGTGAATACGGAGCTTCTGACTCTCCGGATGCATCTGGATGTGCTGGGAAGCTACTATTCCATGATGGATTATCGGATCAGTGAAGAAGGGAAGCTGGTGCAGGAGACGGAGAATTTTACGATCACTACAGATGCATCTCCCTTCAGACTGCTGGTGACCGTAAAGGAGCTTCCGGCGACTGTGAATGGAGAAGAGGTACTGCTTCCTGTGGGCAGCAGGATACGGATCACTGCCACGGATAATGCGGGGACGGCGTATTTTAAGGATGAGGACACCGGGGCAGAAGGAAGCATCTCCTATGTCCGGGGAGACGGAGCAGAGGATCAGTGGACCCTTTATATTGACGGTGTGCAGGAATATGAGTATTTTGAGATGATACCCTATGCGGGGTAGAGGCTTTATACATGGAGGAGAATTCCCAAAAGGAAAAGAAATGAAGAGAGACAGCAGGAAAAAGGCGACAAGTGTGGTGCTGGCTGTTCTGGCAGCTGCTTTACTGGCCGGATGCGGGGCGGAGTCCCCGATGCCGGAGGAGGTATCCGTGCCGGAAGAAGCTTCGATGCCGGAGGAGGTATCCGTGCCGGAAGAAGCTTCGATGCCGGAGGAGGTATCCGTGCCGGAGGAAGTATCTGTGCCGGAGGAAGTATCCGTGCCGGAAGAGGTCTCGATGCCGGAGGGGGAACCTGAAAGCAGCGGGAATGGTTATCTGATCGTGATAGATGCGGGACACCAGCAGAAAGGCAATTCGGAAAAAGAACCTGTGGGACCGGGAGCCTCTGAAACGAAAGCGAAGGTCACCGGAGGAACGACAGGCACGACTACTGGTCTGAAGGAGTATGAATTGAATCTTCAGGTGGCGCAGAAGCTGGAAAAGATTCTTCTGGAACGGGGGTATGAGGTGATTATGGTGCGTACTTCCCATGAAGTGGATATCAGCAACAGCGAACGGGCAGCAGTGGCAAATGATGCCAATGCGGACGCATTTATCCGGATTCATGCAAATGGTTCCGAGGACAGCAGTGTAAATGGAGCTATGACGATCTGTCAGACCCCGTCCAATCCATATAACGGTGATCTGTATGATGAGAGTCGTGCACTTTCTGACAGTGTGCTGGACTGTTTTGTGGATAAAACAGGAGCGAAGAAGCAGCGGGTGTGGGAAACCGATACCATGAGCGGAATCAACTGGGCTTTGGTTCCAACGACTATCATTGAGATGGGATATATGACCAATTCCACAGAGGATCAGAATATGGCATCTGAGGACTATCAAAATCTGATGGCAGAGGGGATAGCAGACGGGATTGACCGGTTCCTGTTATGAGGACAATAAAAAAGAGACGCGTAAGCGTCTCTTTTTTATTTCCATTCTTGCATTCTGCATAATTCTCAATTCAAAAAACATATAAGAAATTGTGGTACTTATATTTATTTTAACATAAGAATCTGTAAATGTTCAAATAAGGATTAAAGTTTGGTTACGTTAGTAGCCTGCGGTCCTTTTGCACCGTTAACAACTTCAAATTCAACAGCCTGACCTTCTTCGAGGGATTTGAATCCATCCATGTTCAGTCCTGAGTAGTGAACAAATACATCATTACCCTGCTCGTCAGAGATAAATCCGTAGCCCTTCTGGTTGTTGAACCATTTAACTGTACCTTTGTTCATTGTGGTACCTCCTTAAAATATATGCATGCAAATTGCATAGCCTAAGAGTACCATAGATTGAGATGTGTGTCAAATAAAATCGTCTGACAGAGGCACAGAAAAATCGACGGTCATGAAAGCGGTCAGACGGACATAAACTGGGTAATAATACAGAGAAAAGCGGGAATGCTGTGAGACGGATTCTGTTTGTCAATGTGATGATTCTGCTGGTGTTTGCCAGTGCGGTCTACTGGGGTGAGGAAAAAAAGGAGCTGGAGCTGGTCATGGCGGCAAAGGTGCAGGAAAAAGAGGATGCCAAAGAGGAGGAGACCGGTAAGGAGGACTATATCCGCTGGGTGGATTTTGGAGTATCCAAATTTGCCATGGAGGAGGCATATGACTATGATATAAGTACCTATGGAACGGAACCGCATATCAGCTGGATCGACCTTCTGGCATATGCGGCAGCTCATACCGGAGGGAATTTTTCCAATGACCGGGAGGTCTGCAAGTATATGGAGAGCCTGAAGGAAGCAGTGGGTAAAGGAGAGAAGCTGGAAAAGCTGACTGGGGATCTGGAGTATTTTCCATACTATAAGGAAGCGTATTCGGCGGTTCTCGGAGGTATGGTAGGAGAGTATGAGATCGAGGAGCCGCTGGAAGGGTCTGACGGAAAGAAAAAGTGGGTGAAAAAATACGGGCTGAAGGCATTTCATCCATTGGCAAAGGGCTTTCCGTACAGTGATTATGATGATTTTGGAGTATCCAGAAGCTATGGCTACCGGCGGAATCATCTGGGACATGATATGATGGGGCAGACAGGTACGCCGGTGGTCTGTGTGGAGTCCGGATACATAGAGGCGCTGGGATGGAACCAGTACGGCGGATGGCGGATCGGTGTGCGCAGCTTCGACAAGAAGCGATACTACTACTATGCGCATCTGCGTCAGGGATTTCCTTATCAGCCGGAGCTGAAGGAGGGATCTGTAGTGCTGGCAGGAGATGTGATCGGATATATGGGGCATACGGGCTACAGCGCTACAGAGGATACCAATAATATCAAGCAGACACATCTGCATCTGGGCATGCAGCTGATCTTTGATGAATCTCAGAAGGAAGGAAATAATGAAATCTGGATCGACTGCTATCAGATCGTCCGTTTCCTTTACCGCAACCGTTCGGAGGCGGCGAGAAATGATGAGACAAAGGAGTGGAGACGCATGTATCTTATGAAGGATCCCTGCGCAGAAGCGTATGAGCGGACGGCGGATTTTTCCATGTATCCGTGATCACGAAGGATCAGGATCGGGAGCTTTCCTTCGGCTTGAGGATTTCAGTGAAAAATGTTAAAATACTGCAAAAAGCAGGAGGAGTCTGCCTCCTGAAAAGAATACAGAGGTGAAGAAACATGCTTGGGGAATGCCATGCCCATATGATCATGGATGGAATCAATTACAAAAAAGCGGTGGCACTTCATGAAAAAGGTGTCTGCGTGGCGGCGGTAAGGACTCATCTGAACGAATGCCGGGATGCGGGGATCCGGTTCGTTCGGGACGGAGGAGATGCCAGAGAGGTGTCAAAGCTTGCCAGAGAGCTTGCGCCTGAATATGGAATCGACTACCGCACACCTGTATTTGCCATTCACAGGAGAGGGCATTATGGCGGAATAGTGGGACATTATTTTGACGACTGGCAGGGATATAAGGAATTAGTGGCACAGGCAAAGGAAGAGGGAGCGGATTTTATCAAGCTCATGGTCAGCGGCATACTGGATTTTGCTCATGCGGGAACCCTGTCGGAGGATGGTCTGACCCGGGAGGAAATCCGGTATATGATCCATACGGCACATGATGCGGGGATGGCAGTCATGGCACACTGTAATGGAGACCGGACCTGCTTCTGGACACTGGAGGCAGGAGTGGACAGTCTGGAGCACGGATTTTTCATGGAGGAGGAGACGCTGCATCTGCTGGCAGAGAGGCAGATCCCATGGATGCCCACCTTTGCTCCGGTGGGCAACCTTCTTGGCTGCGGGCGTTTTCCTGATGAAGAGGTGCGGAAAAATCTGGAAATGCAGATGGAACGGGTAAAAAAAGCGGCATCGCTCCATGCCTGTATCGGGCTGGGCAGCGATGCCGGGGCTTATCTGGTACCTCATGGAAAGGGAACCCTTGATGAATACCATTATCTGAAGGATGCCGGGGTATCGGATGCGGGGCTTTTTGCTGCCGAGGACCGGATCCGGAAGGTATTCAGAAGAGGGTTATAAGGTCGGAGAAGGTCCGGATCACATAATCCGGGTGATCGACCTGACCGAATCCATAGGCTGCATGGCAGAAGGGGACGCCTGCTTCCATGGACGCCTGACGGTCTCCTTCGATGTCACCCACATAGACCGGATGCTTTAAGTGGTTGCGGTCTGCTACCAGACGGATGTTGGGACCCTTTGTGAGACCTGTATTCCCCGGACATTCAAAGTCTGTAATACAGGAAGCAAGCCCGGTCTTTTCCAGAAACAGCTCGATGTAGCCGGACTGACAATTGCTGACGATGAAGAGAGGACAGGTTTTTGAAAGCTGCCGTATGGTGTCAGCTACGCCTGGATAGAGGATATCCTGGCTGGAGGCGCGCAGCAGTTCATGCTCCCGTTCGCAGCAGGCGTTGATCAGGGCATAGCGGTCAGCTTCATCCAGGAAAGGAAAGACCATGTCTGCGATCACATTCAGCGGGCGTCCAAAAAGCTGAGTGAGCTGCTGGGCCGTAAAATGAACCGAAACATCTGACCGCAAAGAGACGATCTCGTTCCATGCCTCTGCTACAATGGGAGTGGAATTCCACAGAGTTCCGTCTATATCCAAAATGATACTGTCTGGTTTCATGTTGTACCTCCTGAAATGTCATATGTAAAAATCCGCCGGACATAAGAGCCGGACGGTTCTTAACTGCTCATATTTTGCCATAAGCAGGCTGGAAAATCAAGGAGTTGTGGCAGAAATGGTGGATATGCTATAATGAAAAATAAATTGGAGAGACTATTTATGCAGTACGACAGAATGGAAGAGGCAGTCTTCAAATCCCGCCCCAATCGTTTTATTGCCCATGTGGAGACAAAGCGGGGGCTTGAGGTCTGTCACGTGAAAAATACAGGAAGGTGCCGGGAGCTGCTGCTTCCGGATGCACGTATCTGGGTACAGAGAAATGAAAATCCCAATCGGAAGACGGCACTGGATCTGATCTGCGTGGAAAAGGACGGCAGAGTGGTCAATATGGATTCCCAGATACCCAATCATGTGGCACAGGAGTGGGTCCGGGCAGGACATCTTTTTCCGGATCCGGTGAAGATACGTCCGGAGACCGGATACGGCAGCTCCAGGTTCGATCTGTATCTGGAGGCGGGAGAACGGAAGATGTATCTGGAGGTCAAGGGAGTAACGCTTCTGGAGGACGGAGCGGCACGCTTCCCGGATGCGCCTACCGAGCGCGGGGTGAAGCATGTGGAGGAACTGATCCGCTGCCGTGAGGCAGGATATGAGGCGGGGATCCTGTTCGTGATCCAGATGAAGGGAGCGCGTTATCTGGAACCCAATGACAGAACCCATCCCGCCTTCGGAGAGGCGCTTCGCAGAGCAGAGGCGGCAGGGGTGAGGATCATGGCGGTGGATTGTCTGGTGACGCCGGATTCCATACAGGCAGATGAAGAGATCGAGGTAAGATTGTAAATGCTGGAACAGATTGTAAAGCCGCTGCTTTCATGGTATGATGGACATGCCCGTATCCTTCCGTGGAGGGAGGACAGCAGCCCATACAGAGTATGGGTGTCGGAAATCATGCTGCAGCAGACCAGAGTGGAAGCGGTAAAGCCTTTTTTTGAAAGATTTTTAAAAGCCCTGCCGGATGTGCAGGCGCTGGCTGACTGCCCGGAGGACGAGCTTTTGAAGCTGTGGGAAGGTCTGGGCTATTATAACCGGGTGCGCAACATGCAGAAGGCTGCCCGGATGGTGGTAGATGAATACGGCGGGGAATTTCCCGCTGATTATGAGAAGCTGCTTGCGCTGCCGGGCATTGGGCATTATACGGCGGGCGCCATCGGCTCCATCGCCTTTGGTATCCGAATGCCTGCGGTGGACGGCAATGTGCTGCGGGTACTGTCCCGGGTCAAAGCAAGCTATGAGGATGTTTTAAAGCAGAGCGTAAAGAACGCCATGGAACAGGAAGTGCAGAAGATCATTCCCGGGGAACGGGCAGGAGATTTTAATCAGGCGCTGATCGAGATCGGAGCCATCGTCTGCGTCCCCAACGGAAAGGCAAAATGCGGAGAATGTCCCCTGGCTTTCTGCTGTCAGGCGAAGGAGCAGGGGATCGTGGATGAGCTGCCGAAGAAGAAAGCCAAAAAGGAAAGGCGGCTGGAGGACCGGACCGTACTTGTTCTGCGGGAAGGAGACCGGGTGGGGATCCGGAAGAGATCTGCCCGCGGGCTGCTGGCAGGGCTTTATGAGCTGCCGAATCTGGAAGGACATCTGAGTGAGAAGGATATTCTGTCACAGGTAAAGGACTGGGGACTGTCTCCCATCCGGATTCTTCCGCTGGCAGAGGCAAAGCACATCTTCAGTCATGTGGAGTGGCATATGACCGGCTATGTGGTGAGTGTGGAAGAGACGGAAGATATGGACCAGAGTGGTCTGTTTTTTATAGATGCAAAGGAAACCGAAGAAAAATATCCGATTCCTGCCGCATTTGCGGCATATGCACGGTATATGGATATCGTGCTGGGACAGGAGAAATATGAGGAAGGGTAGAAAAGATGTTTGACAGTGTAATTATCGGCGCGGGAGTGGCAGGAAGTGTGGCTGCAAGAGAACTGGCAGAAGCGGGACACCGGGTTCTGGTACTGGAGCGAAGAGAGCATATCGGAGGAAACTGTTATGATGAGCCGGATGCTCACGGGATACTGATCCATAAATACGGACCGCATATTTTTCATACAAAGGAACAGAAGGCATACGATTATCTGTCCAGATTTACGGACTGGTATGAGTTCGGGCATGAGGTGGTGGCAAATGTGCATGGAGAACTGATCCCGGTGCCGTTCAATCTGAATACCCTTCATATGGTGTATGGCCGGGAGAAGGCGGATGCACTGGAGAAGAAGCTGACAGATGCCTTTGGCATGGAGACGAGGGTGCCGATCCTGAAGCTTCGGGAGCATGAGGATCCGGATATCCGTCAGATTGCAGACTATGTATATGAAAATATATTCCTTCATTATACCATGAAGCAGTGGGGACAGACTCCGGAGGAGATCGATCCTGCAGTGACCGGCAGAGTTCCGGTCCTGATCTCTTATGATAACCGGTATTTTCAGGAGCCTTATCAGGGCATGCCGCTTCATGGCTATACCCCCATGTTCCGGGCGATGCTGGATCATCCGGGAATCCGGGTGGAGACCGGCGTGGATGCCCGGGACAGGCTGACATTTGAAGAAAATCGGGTGCTCCTGGACGGAGAGCTCTTTGAAGGAAATGTGATCTATACAGGACCGCTGGATGAGCTGTTTGGATGCCGCTTTGGAAGACTGCCCTACCGTTCTCTGCGTTTTGATTTTGAATATCTGGAGCAGGAGGATTTCCAGGGACACAGTGTGGTGAATTACACGGTGGACGAGGATTTTACAAGGATTACGGAATTTAAATATCTGACCGGACAGAAGGCGCCGGGGACAACCATCGTGCGGGAGTATCCCTTTGCCTATACCGGAGCGGAGGGGGAAATCCCCTATTACTCCATTGCAAATGAGGAAAATCAGCGGCTGTATGAGCAGTACCGGGGACTTCTGGAGCAGAATCCGAAGGTATATCTGCTGGGGCGGCTTGCGGAGTATAAGTATTATAATATCGATGCCATGGTCATGAAGGCGATGGAGCTGACAGAAAAGATAAAATAAGAGGTGTGAGATGAAATTATTATCGATTGCGATTCCCTGTTACAATTCAGAAGGATATATGAGACATTGTATAGAGTCACTGCTTCCGGGCGGTGAGGATGTGGAGATCATCATTGTGGATGACGGTTCTGCGAAGGACAATACAGCGGCGATCGCTGACGAATATGCGGCAAAGTATCCGGCCATCGTAAAGGCGGTGCATCAGGAGAACGGCGGTCATGGTGAGGCAGTCAATACAGGGCTGAAAAATGCGACCGGACTGTACTTTAAGGTGGTGGACAGTGACGACTGGGTGGACGCCGAAAGCTATCAGAAGGTTCTTGCCAAGCTGGGGGAACTGGTACGGGAAGGCAGTACGGTAGATATGATGATCTGCAACTACGTCTATGAAAAGCAGGGAGTGAAGAACAAGAAGGTAGTGCGCTATACCAATGCATTTCCACAGGAAGAAGTATTTACATGGAACGATGTGAAGCATTTCCGGCTGGGGCAGTATATTCTGATGCATTCGGTCATTTATCGTACACAGATGCTGCAGAGCTGCGGGCTGGAGCTTCCGAAGCATACCTTCTATGTGGATAATATTTTCGTATATTATCCGCTGCCCTATGTGAAGACCATGTATTATATGGATATCGACCTTTACCGGTATTTTATCGGACGCTCTGACCAGTCGGTCAATGAGACGGTCATGATCGGAAGAGTGGATCAGCAGATCAAGGTGAACCGGATCATGATCGATCAGTATGATCTGAAAACCATACAGAATGGAAAGCTTCGGAAATATATGATGAGCTATCTGGATATTATGATGACGGTATCCTCCATCATGCTCATCCGTTCCGGCACAGAGGAAAGCCTGGCAAAGAAAAAAGACCTGTGGCAGTACCTCAAGAAAAAGGACGCAGGTCTTTATTACAAATTATATTTCGGCATCTTCGGCAGGGCGATGAACCTTCCGGGCAAAGGTGGGAGAAAGGTCTCTGTCTTTGCGTACAAGCTTGCCAATAAGGTCATGGGCTTTAACTAGGAGATCTGTGTGGTAGACTACATAGTTGGCTCCATAGCCCAGCAGGATACCAAGGATCACATCAATAGAAGAATGCTGCTTTAGGAACATGGTGGACAGGATGATGGACACGTACAGGATACGGGAACATTGGACTGCCCACTTTTTCTGTCTCAGCTGTGGCGTATGCATGACTGCCATATGTGCCGCGATGGAGTTAAATACATGAATACTGGGAAGGATGTTCGTGGAAGTATCTGCCCAGTATAAAAAGCATACAAGCTGTATGAAAATATTGTCCCGCTCAAATTCCAGAGGACGGAGCAGGTGTCCGTTGGGGAAGAGCGTGGATATGATGAGGAATATGGTCATACCGGAATACAGAAAGACTGCATATCGGTAAAAATGCTCCCGGTTCTTAAAGAACAGCCAGAAAAATACCACTCCCACGTATGCGAACCAGAGAAAATACGGTATGATAAAATATTCGCAGAAGGGAATATAGTCATCCAGCGGAAAATGGATCACGTGATAGGGCAGGTTTGCCCGGCTTTCCAGCCAGATAAACCAGGGCAGGTAGACAGCAAAATATAATAGGGTGTATACGTGGGGATAATCCGCCGCGAATGCCCTGAATTTTTTCAACATGTGGCTTCCTCCAAAATAATGATGTCTGTTTCCGATATGTTAGCATATGCGTCCGGGGAAAACAATAGGAGAAAAAACAAAGAATTCTTAAAAAATGCTGAAATCATAGTCAGATTGAAGGGCTTGCAGAGAAAAACGGGATAATGGAGCGTTCATTTATGCGGCAGCGAGTCGATCCGGCTATTGACATTTCCCGGTTTTTCGGTATAATAAATTTTCGGAAATTCCATAAAACCAGGGATTTTCTGTATGATCATCGAGTGTTCGAGACCTTCCACTCGTAAAACAAAACTAAAGGAGATAATTGAATATGAAAGAAAACAAGGTTTTATTCCTCACTCACGCGGCAATGATCGCCGCTCTCTACGTGGTGCTGACGTTTGTCGCCAACCTCTTCGGCCTTGCCTCCGGAGCGATCCAGATACGGCTTTCCGAGATGCTTGCCGTTCTTCCGGTCTTTACCTTTGCAGCAGTTCCGGGATTGTATGTGGGATGTCTGCTGGCAAATCTGCTGACCGGCGCCTGCCTTCTGGATATTCTGGCAGGAAGTCTTGCAACTCTGATCGGAGCTTTGGGCGCATACGCAGTCCGCAGATGGAAGTGGCTGGTTCCCGTACCGACGATTCTTGCCAATGCGTTCATCGTGCCGTTTGTGCTGATCCATGGATATGGTGTTCCGGATGCATGGTGGTATCTCTTCCTGACAGTGGGAGCAGGCGAGGTGATCTCAGCAGGTGTGTTTGGAAGCATTCTGCTCGGAGCGCTGGATAAATATAAAGGCATCGTTTTCGGGATGAGGAAGACTGCGCGGTAAAAATATAAGGTGCTGCAGAGCAGATAGAGACAGATAAGAAGCAGAGGGTGTCCCTGCCTCTTATTTGTATTTTATGACGCTGCTTTGCAGCATTTCTCTATTTTTTCATCCTGGATTCAAAGACCAGACTTGCCAGATATCCGAAGACCAGTGCGGCGCAGATGCCTGCGGAGCTGGACGTAAAGCCGCCTTTGAAGACGCCGATCAATCCTTCCTTATCCACAGCCTCCATCACACCTTTCCAAAGAACATTGCCGAAGCCGAGAAGGGGCACGCTTGCTCCGGCGCCTGCATATTCCTGAAATGGTCCGTAGAGTCCAAAAGCACCCAGCATGGCACCGCTGCATACCAGAAGAACCATGATCCTGCCCGGCATCAGTTTTGTTTTTTCCATAAGGATCTGTACCAGAGCACAGATAAGTCCTCCCACCCAGAATGCGTTGATGTAGTCCATTTGATCACTCCTTTTTGCCAGTATCTGCAGCCTGAAAAAAAATATGCGAAAAAATTTAAAAAAAATAAAAAAAAGACTTGCATTCATGAAAGACATATGATATATTAAGCAAGTCGACACGACATGGTAGATTGGTCAAGGGGTTAAGACGCCGCCCTCTCACGGCGGAAACACGGGTTCGATTCCCGTATCTACTGCTAAGAGCTGAAATCTGTAAAAAGATTTCAGCTTTTCTTGTTTTCCGGGAAAAATTTTGCTATAATAAAACGGAATATGGATTTGTACAGAAAAGAGGATTTTATGAATAAAATAGCAATTGTAACGGACAGTAACAGTGGAATCAGCCAGGAGAAAGCAAAGGAGATGGGCATTCATGTCCTCCCTATGCCGTTCCTGATCAACGGGAAGGAATATCTGGACGGAATTGATCTGTTTCCGAAGGAATTTTATGAGTATTTAAGTCAGGATGCAGATGTATCTACTTCCCAGCCGTCTCCGGATTCAGTTATGAAGCTGTGGGACAGGCTTCTGGAGGAGTATGATGAGATCCTTCATATGCCCATGTCCAGTGGTCTGAGCGGAAGCTGCCAGACAGCGATGATGCTGGCAGAGGATTATGACGGGAAGGTACAGGTGGTCAATAATCAGAGAATTTCAGTTACCATGATCCATGCCATCATGGATGCTGTAAATCTGGTAAAGGCAGGAAAAAATGCAGCTCAGATCCGCGAGATTCTGGAGGCGGAAGCGCTGCAGTCCAGTGTTTATATTACAGTGACCACGTTAAAATATCTGAAAAAGGGCGGCAGGATCACACCTGCAGCCGCTGCGCTGGGAACGATGCTGAGGCTGAAGCCGGTTCTCCAGATTCAGGGAGAGAAACTGGATGCTTTTGCCAAGGTGCGTACCATGAGCGCTGCGAAGAGAGTTATGCTGGATGCTATCCGCAGTGATCTGGAGAACCGTTTTGCAGGATGCAGGATGCAGATCGCCATTGCCCATACGAATAATGAGGAGGCAGCGCTGGAATTAAAAAAGGAGATCGAGGCGGAATTCCCGGGATATCCGGAGATTATCACGGACGAGCTGTCTTTAAGCGTGGCCTGCCATATCGGAGATGGTGCGCTTGCCATAGCAATTTCAAAAATGGTGGAAGTATAAGGGAAACGGGGATGAAATCCATTGGATAAATATGAATACCGCCTGAAAGCGGAGCAGATAGAAAAACTGGTAAAGAAGCAGGATTACAAGACGGCGGCAAAGATCGCGGATATGATCGACTGGCGTCGTGTGAAGAACCTGAATATGCTCTACATCGTCAGTGAGATCTATGAGCAGATGGAGCGGTACGAGGACTGCATGGAGATTCTGAACATTGCTTACGACCGTGCCCCGGTGGGACGTATGCTGCTGTATAAGATGACAGATATTGCCACGCGTATGCACAATTTTGAAGAGGCGATCTCCCTGTATCGTGAGTTTGTAAAGGTGGCGCCCCATGACCAGAGCCGATATATTCTGAAGTATCAGATTTACCGGGAGCGTGGCTCCAGTCTGGAAGATCAGATAAGGATCCTGAGTGAGTATAAGACCCATGAATATCAGGAAAAGTGGGCATATGAGCTGGCTGCTCTGTATGCGCAGGCAGGGATGCAGGAAGAATGCGTCCGTGAATGTGATGAGCTGATCCTGTGGTTCAGCGAAGGGGAATATGTGACGAAGGCGCTGGAGCTGAAGATGGAGTACGAGCCTCTGACCGCAGCTCAGCAGGCAAAATATGACCTGCGGCTGGAGAAACCGGGGATGCCCCGGATCCATGAGGATGACTTTGATGACACAGAGGTGCCGGAATATAATGAAGGCAAGTTCAGTACGATTAATCTGCAGGCGGAGCTGGCAGAAAGTCTGGGCGAGCTTCTGAAAGAGGAGGCTGCGATTGATATTCCGTCGCTGGAAGTCGAAGTGCCGCCTGCAGAACCGGAGGAGCTGAGTGTACCTGAGATTCAGTTGGAGGAACTGAGCGTTCCCGAGATTCAGTTGGAGGAGCTGAGCATCCCCGAAGTTCAGCTTGAAGAGCTGCCAGTAGAGGAGCTGAGTATCCCCGAGGTTCAGCTTGAAGAGCTGCCAGTAGAGGAGCTGAGCGTTCCCGAGATTCAGCTGGAGGAGCTGAGCATCCCCGAAGTTCAGCTTGAAGAGCTGCCAGTAGAGGAGCTGAGTGTACCTGAGATTCAGCTGGAGGAGCTGAGTATCCCCGAGGTTCAGCTCGAGGAGGAGCCGATTGAGGAGGAGCCGTCCGCAGAACCGGAGATTCCCGTGGAAGAGGTTGAAAAGCAGATCACTGGACAGCTTACCATAGATGAGATTCTTTCTGAGTGGGAAGATAAGAAAGCAAAGACCCAGGCGATCCTTGAGGCGAATGCCGAGAAGGAGCAGGTACGTAAGGAGAAAGTAAAGCAGGAGACTGCAGAGCTGATGAAGCTGATTTCCGGGGCGTCGGATGGAATCCCTAAGGATGTGCAGGAGATTCTGACCGAGATGGATGAGGAGAAGAAGGTACGGGAAGTTCCGGTAGTGACGGAGGATGATCTTCCGCAGGATCTGGATATGGAAGAGGAGCCGGAGGAGGAAGAGGATGAGATCTCGTTTGAGGATCTGGATGCCCCTGAAGTGCCCGCACCCGTTCCGGTGAAGCAGGAAAAACTGTCCAGAGATACCATGTCCATGAATATGATACAGGAGCTGGAGCGTTCTCTTGCGGCAGAGGTGTCGGAGCTGGCGGTAAATTCCGGTCATCTGACGAAGGATCAGGCAAGATTATTTGCATATTTTACTTCGGTCAAGGGTATGAGCCAGCAGCTTTCCGTGCTTTTAAAGGGTAAGACCGGAAGCGGGAAGACGAATTCTTCCAGCGGCAATCTTGTGGTAACCGGAAGACAGGGAAATGGAAAGACAACACTTGCCATTGACATTGTGAAAGCGCTGCAGAAGGAAAACCGGATCGAAGGCAGAAAGCTGGCGAAGATCACAGGACAGAAGCTGAGTACAAAGGATATTCATGAGACTCTTTCCAAGCTGAAGGGAGGAGCGCTGATCATAGAGAGTGCCGGAGGACTTTCCAGTGCGGCTATGATGGCGCTGAGTCTTGCTATGGAAGGTGATACGGGCGGACTTCTGGTGATTCTGGAGGATTCTGCAGAGGAGATCCAGAGACTGTTCCTGAAGAATAAGAATTTCGCATCCAAGTTTGCATATACCATAGACATTCCGGTATTTACAAATGATGAACTGGTGGCATTCGGCAAATCCTATGCCATGGAGCAGGAGTATGTATTTGATGAGTTTGGAATACTGGCATTGTACGACCGGATCGGAAGCCGGCAGACCAACACGCATCTGGTAACCGTAGCGGAAGTAAAGGATATCATTGATGGAGCGATTGCCCATGCGGAGAAGGGAAGTATCCGTCATATGTTTGAAAAGATTACCCGCAAGGGTATGGATGAATTTGGAAATCATCTGTTGAGAGAAGAAGATTTTGAAGATTAAAAAGGACGGCTGCAGCAAGGAACACGACTGCAGCCGTTTTTTGGAAACCGGAGTGAGAGATGAATTTACTGACAGCAAAGGAAATAACGAAAATATATACAGACAGGGAGCTTTTTAAAGGGGCGGATTTCAGTATCGAGGACAAAGATAAAACAGGTATCGTCGGTATCAATGGAACAGGGAAATCCACGCTGCTGCGTATTCTTGCAGGAATAGAAGAACCGGATGAAGGGGAGGTAGTAAAGGGGAATAAGGTCTATGTCCGTTATCTTCCCCAGAATCCGGAATTTCCCAGGGGAATGACCATCTATGATTATGTGGTGACGGCAAACAGGACAGAGGATAATGAGTGGAGTATTGCCGGGGACAGCAAGGCGATGCTGAATCAGATGGGCTTTGAAGATGAGAATGAAATTATCGATCATCTGTCCGGAGGTCAGAAGAAGAAGGTGGCTCTGGCGGCAGCCCTTATGGCACCCTGCGACATCCTTCTGCTGGATGAGCCTACCAACCACCTGAACAGCGATATGATCCTGTGGCTGGAGAATACTCTGATACAGAGGAAGGGCGCGCTGGTCATGGTAACCCATGACCGGTATTTTCTGGATCGGGTGTGCAGCCGGATCGTGGAAGTGGATAAAGGAAAGCTTTATAATTACCAGACGAATTTTGCGGGATTTCTGGAGGCGAAGGCTGCCAGGGAGGATATGGAGCTTGCCACTTATCAGAAGAACAAAAATATTCTCCGCATTGAGCTGGAGTGGATGCGAAGGGGAGCGAGAGCCCGTTCCACAAAACAGAAAGCGCATATTCAGCGTTATGAGGATCTGAAAAATATCACAAAGGCTCCCGTACAGGATGGAAAGGTGGAGGTGAATACCGTATCCTCACGTCTTGGAAAGAAAACGCTGGAGCTGGTGGAGCTGTCCAAAAGCTATGGGGACAAATGTCTGATCGAAGATTTCAGCTATGCCTTCCGCAAGCAGGACAGGATCGGATTTGTGGGACCCAATGGCTGCGGAAAGACTACGCTGATGAAGATGATCATGGGTTTGACAGAGCCGGATCATGGAGAAGTAATTATTGGTCCTACGGTGAAGATCGGGTACTTTTCTCAGGAAAGCGAGTATCTGGATCCAAAGCAGCGAGTCATCGACTATATCCGCGATACGGCGGAATATGTACAGACAGAGGATGGAGTTTTGTCCGCATCGGTGATGCTGGAGCGCTTTCTGTTCAACTCTGCACTTCAGTATTCGTTGATTGAAAAGCTGTCCGGCGGAGAGAAACGGCGGCTTTATCTTCTGAAGGTACTGATGGAAGCACCGAATATTCTGCTTCTGGATGAGCCGACCAATGATCTGGATATTCAGACGCTTGCCATTCTGGAGGACTATCTGGAAAAGTTTCCGGGCATCCTGATCACGGTATCACATGACCGGTATTTTCTGGACAAGGTGGTGGACCGCCTGTTTTCCTTTGAGGGAGATGGGTGGATCCGGCAGTATGAGGGCGGGTATTCTGATTACCTGGAGGCAAAGCAGAGAGAAGCACAGCCGGAAGCGGAAGAAAAGACGGTAAAAGAGTCTGCGGCAAAGACCGGCAAGGTGAAGACTGCAAAGCTGAAATTTACCTGGCAGGAGCAGAAGGATTATGAGACCATAGAAGCGGTGATCGCCGGGATCGAGGAGAAGATCACGGATCTGGAACGGCAGATCGAAAAGGCGGCTACGGATTTTGTGAAGCTGAATCAGCTGACTCAGGAGAAAGAAGCACAGGAGCTGCTGCTGGAAGAGAAGATGGAGCGTTATCTCTATCTTAGTGATCTGGCGGAGCAGATAGAGAAGCAGTAAATGAGAATGGGCTGATAGGGAATACATGCTAGATATTCCTTGTCAGCCCTGTCAGCTTATTGAGGAAACAGCTTCTGTATCACTTCCTTCACCGTTGTGATCCGATCCAGATACTGTGCATTGTCTCCGCAGAAAATAAGTCCGTTCTCCACATCACCTTCCACGGCACGGATCAGCGCCTGAGTGATGCAGTAGGGAGTTTCCTTCGGATTGCATTTTTCCAGACAGCGGTAACATTTGGTGATGTGCTTTTTTTCCTGACGAATGCGCTCCAGAAAAGGATTGTGGATGGCGCGGGCAGGCATCCCCACCGGACTTACCACGATCTCAATGTCTTCGGCGCGGGCATTGAGATAAGCCTGCTTGAAGGCAGGAGCGGCATCGCATTCCCCGGTAGTGACAAAGGGGGTTGCAGTCTGGATCCCATCGGCGCCAAGAGAAAGCATATGCGCAGCCTGTGAGGCGTTCAGGATACCGCCTGCCACGATTACCGGGATCCGTATCCCGTATTTGTCTCCATAGGTCTGAGCACAGGCGATGATCCGTTGGATTTCCAGATCGTAGGAAGCATCATATCCTTCTTCATTCATATGTGAAAGCTCTTCTCTGGAGAAGCCCAGATGTCCGCCTGCATGGGCGCTTTCGACCACAAGGAAGTCTGCAGTGCGGTGATAGTGCTTATCCCACATTTTCAGAATGATACGGGCAGCCTTTTCAGAGGAGACAATAGGAGCAATTTTCGTATCGGTCCCTTCCACATATTCCGGCATACTGACCGGAAGACCGGCGCCGGAGATGATCACGTCGGCACCTGCCCGGGCGGCAGTACGGACATAGTCTTCATAATCCCGGGTAGCGACCATGATGTTATAGCCGAGCAGCCCGTCACAGGAGCCGTCCCGGCGGGCAGCAATTTCTCTTGCTCTCCTAAGCTCGGCGATCATTGCCCGGAGATTGGCTTTTTTGGAATCCGCCTGAAAATCCGGCTCCCGAAATCCGATCTGCGCAGTGGAAATAATGCCGACTCCTCCTTCCCGTGCAACGGCTCCGGCAAGCCCTGACAGGCTCACACCAACTCCCATGCCGCCCTGTATAAGCGGAAGGCGGGCAGTTTTTTCTCCGATATGTAATTCTTTTATATTCATAAGGTGCCTTTCCGGGTATAAAACCCCTATAATTATTTTGATACTCAAACTAATTATAGGGGTTTTCGTTTTGAAAGTCAATAGAAATAGTATTAAAAACTATGTCATTCTGCCGCTTTTGTGGCAAAGGTGGTATCTACCAGATCCTCATAAGGAGTCCATGCCGGAAGTTCTCCGGCTTCCTGAAGAATGTTCTGAAGCAGGTCAAAGCTGTCCTTTTCAAAGATCAGATTATCCTTCCAGGTATCCTGTTCGTAGTATCTGGTGACAATGGTGGTGATCGTATCCAGATCCGTTTCCTCAAACTGAGGCTGTATGACCTCTGCGATCTCCGCCGGAGTATGGGTCTGTACGTATTCCATTCCCTTCTGAAGTGCATTGGTGAATGCCTGGAGGATATCCGGATGCTCTGCCAGATAGCTCTGCTTTACACTGTAAGCCGTATAGGGAACGTAGCCGGAGGCTTCACCCAGGGAGGCGACCACATATCCGGCATCCTCTTTTTCCAGTGCGGTTGCCGCAGGCTCGAATTCGACCGTGTAATCGCCCTGACCGCCGGAGAAGGCGGCTGCAGTGGAACCGAAATCGATGCTCTGATCTATGGTCAGATCCGCTGCCGGATCGATATTATGTTTCTTCAGGATGAACTCAAAGACCATCTGGGGCATGCCGCCCTTTCTTCCGCCAAGTACATAAGAGCCTTTCAGATCTTCCCAGGAGAAATCCTCCATGGGCTCATTTGCCACGAGGAAGTTTCCGGCACGCTGGGTGAGCTGGGCAAAATTAACGATGTAGTCTTCGGGATTCTGGTTATAGATATAGATGGAAGACTCGCTTCCCATGAATCCGATATCCGCTTCTCCGGATACGAGGGCAGTAGCAACTTTATCTGCACCAAAACCGGTCACAAGCGTAAGATCGATACCCTCCTCCTCAAAATATCCATTTTCGATCGCCACATACTGAGGGGCATAAAAGATCGAATGGGCGACTTCGTTTAAAGTCACTTTTGTCAGGTCGTCTGCGGGCTTCTGCTCACTGCCGCAGCCCGGAAGAAGGCAGAGCAGACAGGTAAGGAACAGACATATCCATTTTTTCATAGCGTCATTTCCTTTGCAAAAATTTATAGTGTAATATATGCAAGGGAGATGGATTGGTGAATGGATGGCTTACACGTCCTGACGGTCCTCAGTGTCCGGATCGTGGACGGGAGTATCCTTTGGAGTGGCAAATACCCGGAGCAGCCACAGGTAGATGTAGAGCAGCACGGGAATGACGACGGTGGCAACGATGGACAGCATCAAAAGTTCTCCGGTCTTTTCATTCTGGAAAAGAGAGAGGAGAAAGGTTGTAAGATAGAGCAGTACGATGACTGCAACACCGCTGAGTGCGAGAAAGCGTTTTAATTTCTGATACATGACAAATTCCTTTCCTGATTTTAACCGGTCATCTGCCGGGGAGTCCTTTCATGCATAGGGGGAGACCTGGTACATGAAGGGAATTAAGATACAGTATAGTAGTAATTGGAAGAGATGGCAAGTGTCTAAAATGTTTGCCAAACATCTGTTCCTGTGGTATGATAAAAAAATACAGGGCAGTGCCCGTGAGAGAGAAAAGGAGAACCAGTATGAGTGATCTGGAATGTTTGAACAGAGAGCAGCAGGAGGCGGTGCTGTGTACGGAGGGACCGCTTCTGATCCTGGCAGGTGCGGGCTCAGGAAAGACAAGAGTGCTGACTTACCGTATCGCTCATCTGATTGATGAGTGCGGAGTAAATCCGTGGAATATATTGGCGATTACCTTTACGAACAAGGCGGCAGGAGAGATGCGGGAGAGGGTGGATAAGATCGTGGGCTACGGTTCTGAAAGCATCTGGGTCAGCACCTTTCATTCCACCTGTGTGCGGATCCTGCGCCGATACATAGACCGGCTGGGCTATGATACGAATTTTACGATCTATGATACGGAGGATCAGAAGACGGTCATGAAGGAAGTGTGCCGTCGGCTGCAGGTGGATACGAAGATGTACAAGGAGCGGATGCTTCTGAATGTGATCTCCCATCAGAAGGATGAATATATTTCGCCCAATGAGTTCAGAATGAGCGTACAGGGAGATTACCGTCAGGAGAAGATTGCAGAAGTATATCTGGAGTATCAGAAGGAGCTGAAGAAGAATAATGCGCTGGATTTTGATGATCTGATCGTAAAGACAGTGGAGCTGTTCCAGAGCTGTCCGGATGTACTGGAGTATTATCAGGAGCGATTCCGTTATATTATGGTGGACGAGTATCAGGATACGAATACCGCACAGTTCAAGCTGATCAGTACACTGGCAGGAAAGTATCAGAATCTCTGCGTGGTCGGTGATGATGACCAGTCTATCTATAAGTTCAGAGGAGCCAACATTGGAAATATTCTGAATTTTGAAAAGGTATTCCCGGAGGCGAGAGTGATCAAACTGGAGCAGAATTACCGTTCCACACAGACGATCCTGAATGCAGCCAACGGAGTGATTGCCAATAACCGGGGCAGGAAGGAAAAGGCGCTCTGGACGGAGAATGAAGAAGGGGAGCCGGTCTGCTTTCAGCAGTTCCAGACCGGATACGAGGAAGCAGAATATATTACCGGAGAGATCCGGAAAAAGGTGCAGAGGGGAGATGCCGAGTACCGGGATTTTGCTATTCTGTACCGGACCAATGCACAGTCCCGTCTGTTTGAGGAGAAGTTCCTTGTGGCGAATATTCCCTATAAGCTGATCGGAGGGGTGAATTTCTATTCCCGCAGAGAGATCAAGGATATTCTTGCTTACCTGAAGACCATAGATAACGGCAAGGATGATCTGGCAGTAAGGCGTATTATCAATGTACCCAAGCGGGGAATCGGTGCAGTGACCCTGAATAAGGTGCAGGCATATGCGGAATCCAGAGAGTTAAGCTTCTTCGAGGCGCTGGAGGAGGCAGGGGAGATACCCGGACTTGGAAAGGCGCTGCTGAAGATCCAGCCCTTTGTCTATCTGATCCACGAGCTGAGGCTGAAGCTTGCAGATATTTCGCTGGAGCAGCTGATGGAGGAGATTCTGGAGCAGACAGGCTATGTCAGAGAGCTCAAAGAGGAGGGGACCGATGAGGCAGATGCGCGTCTGGAAAATATTGACGAGCTGATCACGAAGGTCGTGACCTATGAGGAAAGCGCGGAGCAGCCTTCTTTAAGTGAATTTCTGGAGGAGGTCGCACTGGTGGCAGATATTGACAGTCTGGAGGACAGCGATAACCGGGTCCTTCTGATGACCTTACATAGCGCCAAGGGTCTGGAATTTCCATATGTATTTCTGGCAGGCATGGAGGATGGCATGTTTCCCAGCTATATGTCCATTGCGGCGGATAATCCCACAGAGGAGATCGAGGAAGAGCGGAGACTTTGCTATGTGGGAATCACAAGAGCCATGAAGGAGCTTTTCATGACTTCTGCAAGGGTACGTATGATACGGGGGGAAAATCAGTATAATAATATTTCCAGGTTTGTACGGGAGATACCGTCAGAGCTGATCGGACGAAGAAGTCCGGTTCCCCCGGCACCCAGGACGCAGAAGATCCCGGAGGATAACGCCTATGTACGGGCAAAGGAGGCTTTTAAGGCGAAGACCTTTGACCCGCAGCAGTTTAAGGTTGTCAAGGCAGACAGCCTGGACTATGCGGCTGGAGATCGTGTATCCCATGTGAAGTTTGGTGTGGGGACTGTTCTGGAGATCATCGAGGGCGGCAGAGACTACGAAGTCAAAGTGGATTTTGACCGGGCAGGAGTCAGACGGATGTTTGCGTCCTTTGCAAAGCTGAAAAAGGTATAGAGTAACAAATTGCAAATGCATGGAAAGTATGCTATACTCAAGGGTAGTGAAAGAGTCTGTGATCAGACCTAAAATTAAGAGAAAAGAGGTATCCGCCATGAGTCGTGTAGAAGATTTTATTAATGCAGCGAAAACCAATGAGATGCTTGGAGAATTGCTCCATATCAAGAAGGAAGAGGAGAAAAAGCAGAATGCGTTAATGTGGGTTCTGATCATCGTGGGTGTGGTGATTGCAGCAGCGGGTATTGCATATGCAGTCTATCGCTTCTTTACTCCGGATTATCTGGAAGACTTTGATGAAGATTTTGACGATGATTTTGATGATGACTTCTTTGATGATGAGGAAGTAGCATTCGAGGAAGATACAGAAGAATAAAAACTGGAAAGGGTTGTCGAAAGACAGCCCTTTATTATCGTATGGAGGAAATATGAAAAAGGGACAGATTTACGAAGGTGTGATTGAAGAGGTTGCATTTCCTAATAAATGCCGGATCAATGTGGAGGGAAAGACTGTGACTGTGAAGAATGGTGTGCCGGGACAGAAGGTGCGCTTTTCTGTGAATAAGGTAAGAAAAGGAAAGGGAGAGGGGCGGATCCTGGAGGTTCTGGAGAAGTCTCCGGTGGAATGTGAGCCTGCCTGCGGGCATTTTGCAGACTGCGGAGGATGCACCTATCAGAATCTTCCGTATGAAGAGCAGCTGCGCCTGAAGGAGACACAGGTAAAGGCGCTTCTGGATGCGGCGGTTAAGGACAGAGGATATAGCTATGAATTTCAGGGAATTAAGGAAAGTCCGCGTCATTATGAATATCGGAATAAGATGGAATTTTCCTTTGGAGATGAGGTGAAGGATGGACCGCTGGCTCTGGGTATGCACAAAAGGGGCAGTTTCTATGATATTGTAACAGTGAATGGATGCCGGATCGCAGATGGTGATTTTCGGAAGATCCTGGCAGAGACACTGGCATATTTTCAGGAACAGGGAATTCCTTTTTACCGGAAGATGCAGCATGTGGGATATCTGCGTCATCTTCTTGTGCGAAAGGCAGTGAAAACAGGAGAGATCCTGGTGGATCTGGTAACCAGCACGCAGCAGGATGTGGATCTGACCGGATGGAAGGAACGGATCCTGTCCCTGTCTCTTGAAGGGAAGCTGGCAGGTATCTTACATACGAAAAATGACAGTCTGGCAGATGTGATCCAGAATGATGGAACGGAGATCCTGCACGGAGCGGATTATTTCTATGAGGAACTTTTAGGACTCCGATTCCGGATCACACCCTTCTCCTTCTTCCAGACGAACTCTCTGGGCGCAGAAGTGCTTTATGAGACGGCGCGCTCCTATATCGGAGATACGAAGGATCAGCTGATCTTTGATCTGTACAGCGGAACGGGAACCATTGCCCAGATGATGGCTCCGGTGGCGAAGAAGGTCATTGGAGTGGAGATCGTGGAAGAAGCAGTGGAGGCTGCAAGAGAAAATGCACAGATGAATGGACTTGACAACTGTGAATTCATCGCCGGAGACGTGCTGAAGGCGCTGGATACAATAGAAGAGAAACCGGATTTCATCGTACTTGATCCGCCGCGGGATGGGGTTCATCCCAGGGCGCTTGGGAAGATCATTCATTATGGAGTGGAGCGGATGGTATATATCTCCTGTAAGCCTACCAGTCTTGCCAGAGATCTGGAGATGCTGCAGGATGCCGGGTATCGGATGGAACGGGCGTGCTGTGTGGATATGTTTCCGTGGACGGCGAATTGTGAGACGATTTGTCTGCTATCACGAAAACCGTAGTAAATCAAAGGTTTCTGCGATTTTGGAAGAAAAATAGATGTGTGTTTCAACTTCCGCAGAGTGGCTATGCGGGAATTAATTTACCCCGGGGGATAGGGTTTAGGGGACGGATGATATATAATTTGGTGAAAGGATACTTTTTAAGTTTAAAAACAGTGGAATTTGAACCAGAGTTTGCAGGGAAGTTATCTTTTTACTTATCAGCAGTTGATGGAGAGTTGAAATCGCCCAATAATAATCCTACGATTGGTTTGTTACTGTGTAAGGGTAAAGATAAAATGGTGGCGGAATATGGTTTGAAAGATGTAAATAAGCCTATAGGGGTAAGTGAATACAAAATCTCTAATCATGTTTCAGAGGAATTACAGGACAAGTTACCATCGATTGAAGATATTGAAAAAAAGAATCAATTAAAGTTTTGCATCAGGGTGATGCAAAATTGCTGGAATTTTTATTTTGTGTGATAAGAGGGAACAAAACGTATTCATACTGCAAAAATATTGCTGATATTTCCGTAATTTAAATTGGAAAAGAATTGGAATAAAAGCAGAGTATAAAAGTGTAACGGCCGTTGCACAAATGACGATGATAACCGTTGCAAAATTTGCAATAGTTCAAACTATTTTGATAAACTACCGGTCAGTATCCGTGATATTAATTATTACATAGGAATGATATTAATACCAGTGAATTGTAGTATAGAATTAATTAATATGTAATTTGGTTTGATGTTAAAATTGCGGGAAGATTTTGGGAAACTATTCGGCATTATGAATTTTAGTAAAGGTCAAACAAAAACAGCATTGAGGGAAACGAGGTGATAAAATGAATTCAAGTGAGAATACAGAAAAAAAATCTCAAATGCTTATTTACACTACTGAGGATGGTCTGACGAAAATTGAAACTGCATTTGATGGTGATACGGTTTGGTTATCAATTGACCAGATGGCTGAATTGTTCCAGAGAGATCGAAGCGTGATTGGAAAACATGTTCGAAATATTTTTAAAGAAGGCGAATTGGAGAGAGAATCAGTTTGGGCAAAATTTGCCTACACTGCGTCAGATGGAAAAGTTTACAATGTAGACTATTATAATTTGGATGTTATCATTTCCGTTGGCTACCGTGTGAAATCAAAGCGCGGCACACAGTTCAGAATCTGGGCGACCGGGATTTTGAAAGAATATATGCGGAAAGGATTCACTTTGGATGATGAGCGGTTGAAGAACCTTGGCGGTGGCGGTTATTTTAAGGAATTGCTGGAGCGAATCCGGGATATTCGTGCGTCTGAGAAAGTATTCTATCGCCAGGTACTGGAAATTTATGCTACCAGTATCGATTATGATCCCAAGGCGGAGATTTCCATCCGTTTTTTTAAAAAGGTGCAGAATAAAATCCATTATGCAATACACGGACAGACTGCAGCAGAGGTGATCTTTACAAGAACGGATGCAGAGAAAGAGTTTATGGGACTGACTGCCTTTGCAGGGAAACAGCCTACATTAAAAGAAGCTGTTGTAGCAAAGAATTATCTGGACGAGAAAGAACTTCGTGCCATGGGGCAGTTGGTATCCGGATATCTGGATTTTGCAGAGCGTCAGGCTGAACGGGAACTGGTTATGACTATGCAGGACTGGTCAGAACATCTGGATCGTATTTTGACGATGAGTGGAGAGCAGTTGTTAGAGGGAAATGGAAGTGTTTCTCATAAACAGGCAGTTGATAAGGCTACCAACGAATACAAGAAATATAAAGCAAAGACACTTAGTGACGTGGAACAGGATTATTTGAATTCGCTTCAGTTGTTGGAGAAGAAAGTAAACAAAAAGTAATGTACCGCAGGTTATGGCACAATTTATAAACCGAACGAAGTTGAAACTTTAGAGAAGGCAGTAGGACTGTGTTGGCAGGAATAATAACCGTTTTGCCAAAGTTCAACTCCGCCTTCCGGGCATCTGAATCACAGCCTCAACAAATTGCGAGACCAGCGTCTTATTGCAGCGCATTGGGCAGCGAAAACTATAAGAAAATAATTTTTAGTATAAGAAAGCGAGTACAGAAAAATGAATATGGAAGCACAAAATCTGGACTCGCTTAGAAAACTTGTAAGAGAGTTACAGGATGAAAATAAAAAGTTAAAAGAACAGCTAAAGAAAGCCGATATTGCATTTCCGGAAGAAAATATTTTTGAAGAGAAAATCGAAGATTATGCAGAGTATGATCCTGATCAGGGTGAGCGAATTATTAGTCAATATATTACGGAGGATATGGCAAAGCGCTATTTTTCTATGTTCTGGGGGAGAACGGATGTTTATGCTAAAAGGGGCAGAAATGGAAGATATTTTCCTCAGTGTGACAACCGCTGGAACGACAGGCTATGTCCAAAGCAGCGAGGAGAGAAAACAAGCTGCGATGATTGTGAGAATACACAGTGGACAAAGCTTACACCGAAGAAAATTATCGATCATTTAGTTGGATATAAGGAAGATGGTTCAGATGTGATTGGTGTATATCCGCTGCTTTCGGATGGTATGTGCAGGTTTATCGTATTTGATTTCGATAATCATGAAAAAGGAGCGGAAACCACAGATTTTGCCAATGTTGACGAAGAATGGCATAAGGAAGTAGATGCGCTCAGAATGATTTGTGAAAAGAATGGAATTACCCCGTTAGTTGAGCGTTCCAGATCTGGCAGAGGCGCTCATGTATGGATTTTCTTTAAAAGACCGGTCTCAGTATCACTGGCGAGAAATTTTGGTTTCTTATTGCTTGATAGAGGACAGGCTTCCATTAATATGAGGTCGTTTCAGTATTATGACAGAATGTATCCTTGTCAGGATGTGGCAGGCAGCATAGGAAATTTAATTGCGCTTCCGCTACAGGGAAAAGCACTTAAAAAGGGGAATAGTGCTTTTGTGGACAAAAACTGGAATGCATATCCGGATCAGTGGGATATTCTTCTGAATCATACAAAAAAGTTATCATTAGAAGATATAGAAAGCTATATGGTCAAGTGGAAGAAAGAAATATCTGAAGTCACGGGAATCATTGCTGAAAATGTGGCAGATAGACCTAAGCCATGGAAGAAGAAACAAACTTTTCATAAGGCAGATGTAGTTAGAAAGATGCATATTGTGTTGGGAGATGGTGTGTACGTTGATACACTGAATCTTATGCCTCAGATCCAGAATCAGATAAGAAGTCTGGCAGCGTTTGATAATCCTGTTTTTTATAAAAACAAGAGACTGGGATATTCAAATTACTATAATTTCAGTGCAATATATATGGGAAAAGATAGCGATGGATACATCTGTATTCCGAGGGGGCTCCTGGATACGCTGATTTGTAATTGCGAGGAAGCGAAGATAGAAATGGAAAGAATCGTGGAGGGATGAATACCTGAAATGGATATGTGGTTTTGCCAATGCTCAGGGTGGGAAAATATATATTGGCTGTAATGATAATGGTGAAATTGTAGGAGTAGAAAATTCTAAGAAGTTGTTAGAAGATATTCCGAATAAGATTATACAGTCTTTAGGTATTGTAGCCGATGTAAACTTGCTTGAAAAAGATGGAAAAGAATATATTGAAATAGTAATACCTGCTTATTCTGCAAGTATTTCTTATAAGGGTGTTTATCACTATCGCAGCGGAAGTACAAAGCAGGTATTAACAGGACCTGCGCTTGAAAGCTTCTTGAATGGAAAGCGTGGAGTTACATGGGATAATATGCCAAATCCAGCATTTACGATGAAGAATGTTGATGATTCAGTGGTTGAAAAGTTTAAGGAATTAGCAGCAAAAAAAGGTCGTATTGAGTCCTCTTTGCTTAATGAGCCTAAAGAGGTATTGTTGGAAAAACTCCACCTTACTTCAGGTGAATATTTGACGAATGCCGCTATGATGTTGTTCTCAAAGGACCCGGAGAAATGGCAGCTTGGTGCATATGTGAAAGTAGGATATTTTGAGACTGATGCAGACCTTATGTACCAGGATGAGGTAAGAGTAAGCATGCGTCAAGACCGTATAATCCGAATATAGCAAATGTATTTTATCTTGCAGGTTTCATTGAGAGCTGGGGCAGAGGTATTGAAAAAATTTGTGAGACATGTAAGGCAGATGATTTGCCAGCACCGGAATTCATGGTAAATCCCGGAGATATTATAGTCAAATTTACAGCTCCTGAAGATAGAATAGTCCACGGTCCAGGCAGAGCAACTGAAAGGGTAGGTGTAAAGGTGGGTAAAAATGGATGAAATTGTGCAACGACCGTTGTACAAATATGAATCATAAGGACGATACAAAAACTCTCATCACTGTTGAGTGTTTTGAAGGTGAAAGGTATGCTATGTTGGCAGGAAAAATAATGCTTCCGCCAAGATCCCATTCCGCCTTCCAATCATCCAAATCACGGCTTCGGCAAATGTGGAAAGTAGTAGAAAATCTATATCTGGGCGCTATCATATTTCTATACAAAGCGACAAATTATGCACTTATGGAGGGAAAAAATATGGAAAAGTTTGAGTATAAAGTGGTTGTTTATGATACGAAAGGTTTTTGGGGAGGCAATGTTGAAGAAAATCAGCTTGAAAACCAATTGAATATTCTTGGTTATGATGGTTGGGAGATGGTAAGTTGTACATCTACAAATCAAAGTTCTGGTTCATCTAAGAGTATAGTTTGTATTTTTAAACGAAAAAAGAACAGCTAGAGTGCTTCCGTTTTGTGGAGAAGGGGAGCATTACGGAACGGCTGCGGATCGTAGAGTGAGAAATTTGAATTTTGAGGAAAGGCAAAAATTATTATGAAATATATTTTTTTGCATGGCTTGGGGCAAACTTCTTCCAGTTGGGAAAAAACGATTGATGTAATGAATGAAAAATTAGATATAGATTGTCCGAATTTATTCACGCTGCTTCAAGGCAGAGAAGTCAATTATTCTAATCTTTATCAAATGTTTTCTGAATATTGTAAAACATACTCTGAACCACTTAATATATGTGGTTTATCGTTAGGGGGTATTCTCGCATTACAGTATCTGATTGAAAATCCAGATAGAGTCAATTCTGTGGTTCTTATCGGAACACAGTACGCTATGCCTAAAAAATTGTTGAAACTTCAAAATGCGATCTTTCAAATTATGCCAAACAGTACATTTAAGAAAATAGGACTTGAAAAGAAAGATGTTATAAATCTTTCCAGTTCAATGATGAATTTGAATTTTCAACAGAATTTACAGAAGATAGATTCTTCTGTGCTTGTTATTTGTGGTGAAAGAGATAAAGCCAATATGAAGGCTTCTTTACAACTTAAAGCGTTGATACCTAATGCGAAATTTAATGTTATTCAGAATGCGGGACACGAAATAAATATAGATGCTCCGAGAAATTTAGGTATAGTATTAAATGATTTTTTTATGCGATAAAATCCAGTTGTTCGAGTAAAAACCAAGAAACAGCATATTATAATCCCAAGGCGGCTCTGCTCACAAAAAGCGGAGCCGCCCTCTTTATCGGCATTCCGGCAGCAGTGGTCCAGTATGAGACAGAATCCCGGGCTTCGCCGGTGATGGGGAATACCATCAGCGTGATCATTGCTCTGGTGGTGTGCACCCCCATCCTCCTGGCGTTTGCAGTGCTGATCCCCTTCCTCTGCTTCAAGAATCTGGAGAAACAGAGTATTGTGGAGCGGCTGCGGACGGAATAATACTCATATATTCAGAAAAGTCAGGAGGAATACACAATGAAAGATATGTTATAGGTGCTATGGACGCTATGACTTATACCAATCGTACTAATATTGAGTTTGATGTAATGGATGAAACACAGGCAGATTTGACTTTCTGCACTCCAAGCCACGAAAATAGTTCCAAGACAGAAAACGAAATTGTCACCTCAGATGCTGCGTTAAGAGATTTAGGCGTCGAGCTGCAGGTGGGTATCGGTTTGTAGAATAAGGAGATTAGGGAAAGGGATAACCTTTCACTGGACAACTCGAAGGGCTGGAGGGCAAAGGGTTATCCTTTCCCTTGCCTATAAAGCAGTCTTAAAAGATGTTCGTTGAAAATATGCGTAAAGCTGCTTCGTGGGCCTTTTATTCAAATCTCGTAGTGACAACCGTTTCTACCTGCTACTGGTCTGTTATCAAACAAATTCCTGAGAATGCGCTTCTTAAAGGCATTGGATTAGGCTTTGGCATTTCCCTCATCGTTTTCTCTTTCTCCACAGCTTGTTTTGATTGGAAAGATCGTAGAGGTATCTCAAATGATTAAGAATAGGATTAAGGAATATAGAGCCAAATACGATATGAAGCAAGAGGAGCTTGCCATAAAAGTGGGGGTTCGTAGAGAGACAATTGGAAACTTGGAAAAGGGGAAATATAATCCGTCACTGGTTTTAGCGTGGAATATTGCCAAAGTTTTCGAGGTGTCCATTGAAGAAATATTTACAGTTGAAGAATGATGTATTGTTATCGTTAGAAGATAACTGAGTACGCCATTCAATATGCAGAAATCAAAAAAATCCTTTCATATTATCCCAAATGTAAAGAAGAAACACAAATCTATTTGATAAATCCTGCAGATTTACGGTAAGAATGAAATGTATGGAGAACTGGGCGTTTTACTGTTAGCATAATAATAAAAAAATAAATGGCTATACTAATAATTACCAATGTACTTATTGACTGCAATATGATAAAATTGAAGTCGACAAGTACATGTCGGAGGTGAGTGCGTGACTGATTATGAAAAAATAATTGAAATAGCCAATCAGAATAATAATGTTTTTAAAACAAAGATGATTGTTCATGCAGGGATCAGAAAAGAAAAAATAAAAGAAATGCTGGAAAATGGAATGATTGAAAGAATAGGGCATGGACTTTATTCTCTGAGCAGAGAAGATATAGATGAATATTATGAATTTCAGCAGAGGTGTCCGAAAGGTATTTTTTCTTATGGCACATCAGCATATTTTTGGAATCTGTCAGATAGGGTTCCGAATGTTCTAAGTTATACAGTTCCAAGGGGGTACAATACATCCCGGCTAAAAATTAGTACAAAGGTTAAATATCATTATGTATCAATGGAAGTATATAATATTGGCATTACTGAGATTGTCTCACCGCAGGGAGCAACGATACAGGTTTATGATAGGGAAAGAACGATTTGTGATTTGGTAAGGGATAGAAAAAATGTAGATATGCAGCTTTATAGTAATGCATTAAATGTGTATTTCAAAAGTAGAGAAAAGAGTATCAGAAGACTGATGAAGTATGGAAAGGCTTTTAATATAACGGAAGAATTGGAAAAGTACATGGAGGTATTGCAATGAAAAGTGCAGAGCAGATAAAAGGAGCTGTGAAAAACATGGCAAAGAAAATGAACTTGAAACCTCAGGAAATTTTACAGATGTTTATGTTTGAACGTCTCGTGGAACGTCTATCAGTTTCCAGATATAAAGAAAATTTTATATTAAAAGGTGGCTTGTTGATTGCATCCATGATTGGAATAGCAGAAAGAACAACAATGGATATGGATACAACGATTCAGGGTCTTCCTATGACAGAGCAGGAAATGGAAAAAACTTTGAAGGAGATTTTAGGTTTTGATGTAGGAGATGGAATTTGTTTTGAGTTGATATGAATGCATCCTATAAGAGAAGATGATGAGTATCATAATTTTTGTGCATCCATCAGTGCTAAATATGGGAAAATGAATATCCCGATGAGAATAGATATTACAACTGGAGATAAGATTACACCGAGACAGATTGATTATGGATATAAATTCATGTTTGAAGAAAAGAGTGTGTTGGTCAAGGCGTACACCTTGGAAACCATCCTTGCTGAAAAATATGAGACAGTAATAAGGAGAAACATTGGTAACACAAGAGCAAGGGATTTCTATGATTTATTTGTATTGATGAAAATTAAGAGGAATGAAATTCGTTGGGGTGTTCTAAAGACAGCTGTATTAGCAACTTCTGAAAAGCGTGGTTCTCTGGAAGAATTGAATGAATATCAAGAAATTATAGAAGAAATGCGAGACAGCGCTTTTCTGAGGAGAATATGGGCAAAGTACCAGGAAGAAAATACATATAGTGAAGGTATCGGTTTTGAGGATACGTTAAATATTATTTTGGAAATTGGAATGTCATTAGAGAACAGTGATAAATAAGATATGTCTAATTTAAAAGAGGAAATACAAAAACTAAATATGCACAAATTAAAGTGCATGATGCGGTACATGGACATAAAGCAGCAGGTCAATGATCCAGCCGGGGGATTCCCTTTGGCGCCCCCGGCGGTGCAGTAGTTGATATCAGTTTTTATGTGTGAGGAGGATTCAATGAGAATATTGGTGCTGGAGGATGAGCTCGCCCTGAGTGCGGGGCTGTGTTTTGAATTGGACAGCTGCGGCTATCTGACAGTGGCAGCATATAACTGTCAGAAAGCCAGAAAGCTTTTAAAAGAAGAACATTTTGATCTGGCGATCATGGATGTGAACCTGCCGGATGGCAATGGCTTTGATTTGTGTCGGGAGATAAAGACAGTGAAGCCGGAGCTTCCGGTTATTTTTTTGACTGCAAATGATCTGGAACAGGATGTATTGAATGGATTTGATCTGGGAGCAGACGATTATATCACCAAGCCCTTTCATATGCAGATATTTCTGCGGCGGGTGGAGGTTGCTCTTCGACGGGGAAGCAAGACCACAGCGGCGCCTGCGGACTGCTGGAGTGATGGATTCCTTTTACTGGATTTTGGAGCTCTTACCGCTGTACGGGGCGGCGAGAAGCTGGCAATTACACCAAATGAATACAAGCTTCTGAAAGCACTGACCGAGAATGCGGGAAATATCATCACCCGGCAGCTTCTGTTAGAGCGGCTTTGGGACTGTGACGGAAATTACATCGACGACCATACCCTGACCGTGACCATGAACCGGCTTCGGGCGAAGATTGAAGATGACGGACATACCTACATAAAGACAGTCCGTGGTATGGGCTACATCTGGACAGGAGGGAGAGTATGAAGCAGCATATCAGGATTTTAAAAGCCGGGATGGTGCTGGTCGGCGCCGGGTTCTTCACCCTGCTTGTCTGGCTTTTGTGGGAGTTTGTGCCGCGCTCCGGAATTCGCTATGGCATACTGGCTGTATCAGTGGGTATTTTTCTATTGGCTGGGTTATGGATATGGCTGCAGCAGCGGCAGATTTTTCATTTTGCAGACGATATATGCGATACGCTGGATGCGCTGATTGCCGGAAGACAGCCGGACAAGTATCATCCTTACGAGGACAGTGTGACAGCCAGGGTGCAGGGAAAGCTCATACAGTATTACGATATTATGAGCGAGGGAAAGATACAGAGTGAGCGGGACAAGCAGACCATTCAGGAGCTGGTCAGCGACATTTCTCATCAGGTGAAAACACCCATCGCCAACATGCAGATGTTTACCGGCATCCTCAGGCAGCACCAGCTTACAGAGGAAAAACGGTCAGAGTTTTTGCAGACCATGGCGGCGCAGATCAATAAGCTGGATTTTCTCATGCAGTCGCTGATTAAAATGTCCCGGCTGGAAACCGGAACCTTTGTCCTGCACATGGAGGAAGCCCCTCTGGACAAAACCATTGCCCAGGCTATGAGCGGGGTATGGGCAAAAGCAGACGGAAAAAATATTCAGCTGTCTGCAGATTGCGACCCGGCTATCACGGTACAGCACGACCCGAAATGGACCGCCGAAGCCTTGGAAAATATTCTGGACAATGCAGTAAAATACACCCCGGCAGGGGGCGGCATTTCTGTAACAGTCCGTCCCTGGCAGTTCTACACCCGGATTGACATTACCGATACCGGCATCGGTATCCCAGTGGAACATTACCATGATGTGTTCCGGCGTTTTTACCGGGCACAGGAGGTGGCTGCGGAAGAAGGCGTCGGTCTGGGGCTGTACCTTACCAATGGAATCATCACCCGGCAGAAGGGATATATCAGCGTAAAGTCTGTTCCGGGCAAAGGGACTACATTTTCCGTTTATCTCCTTAGTTAGAAAAGTAAATAGATATGAGAGAGGATTGTTTTTACCTATGCAGATCGTAACTGTAAACCAATTGAAGAAGTATTTTGGAAAGGGCGAAGCTCAGGTCAAGGCACTGGACGGCATCGACCTTTCTATTGAGAAAGGAAAATTTACTGCTATTATCGGAGCTTCCGGCTCCGGCAAAACCACGCTGCTGAATATGATCGGCGGGTTGGATACTCCGGATGAGGGAGAAATTATTGTGGATGGTGTGAAGCTGTCCGGTCTGAAGGAAAAGGAACTGGCGGTGTTCCGCCGCAGCAAGGTTGGCTTTGTCTACCAGAATTTCAATCTGGTTCCCACCCTGACCGTGAAGGAAAATATTCTGTTTCCCTTAAGTCTGTCAGGCAGTACGCCGGATCAGGCTTTCTTTGATGAAATTGTGCGTATGCTCCGACTGGAAGACCGGTTGAATGTCTATCCCCATGAGCTTTCCGGCGGCGGTCAGCAGCGGGCTGCAATTGCGCGCGCCCTGATCGCAAAACCTGCCATCATCCTTGCGGACGAACCCACGGGAAATCTGGATTCCAAGACCAGCGACGACGTGATTGGCCTGTTAAAAATGACCAGCAAGGAATTTCACCAGACCATTGTTATGATTACCCACAACCCTGAAATTGCACAGATGGCGGATCGCATTGTCCGGATCGAGGACGGCCGCATCGTATCTCAGTAAGGGGGGCGGCATGATGAAAACAGCATTCAAACCAATTCAAACTTTGAATCAGCGTACCTTCCGGAAAAACAAGGGACGCAATCTGGTGGCGATCATCGCCATTCTGATGACCACCATTCTATTTACCACGCTGTTCACTCTGGCTCAGAGCATGAGCAAGAACATGGTGGAAATGACCTTCCGGCAGACCGGCTATGACGGTCAGGCGTCCTTCAAAAAGATTACTGCGGAGCAGTTTCTCTGATCGCCGATCACCCGGATGTGGCAGAAGCAGGCGAAAGCCTTGTCCTTGGTCTTGCTCAGAACGAAAAGCTGTCGGGCAGACAGGTGGAGATCCGCTGGGACAGACGGTGACTCTGGAGTGGCGTAAAGATATGTCTAAGGACGAGGTGACCAGTTCCACCTTTACCCTCTGCGGCTTTTGGGAGGGCAACGAGTCTTTCTTCGCAAGTATGGCGTGGGTAAGCCGGGAATTTGCGGATGAGATGATCGGAGGCAATGCTGCCGATGGAAAAAGCAGTATTCTGGGTCTCCGTACCGCACAGGTGGTGCTTCACAGCGACCGCAATATCGAGGCTGCCATGGAGAACATTCTGGCAGACACGGGTCTTACCGGGCTGGAGTATCGGGTAAATCTGGCATACTCCCCGGAGATGAACGCCAGTGCCGCACAAGAGAGCCTTCCCATGTATCTGGGCATGGTGCTGGTATTCCTTGCAGGCTATCTCATTATCTATAATATTTTTCAGATCAGCGTGACCGCAGACATCCAGTTCTACGGCAAGCTGAAAACATTGGGAACCACCACAAAGCAGATCAAAAAGCTCATTTACGGTCAGGCAAACCGTCTGTGCGTGCTGGGGATTCCTGCGGGTCTTCTTCTGGGCTGGCTGCTGGGTATGGTGCTGGTACCGGTGCTGATGGGCAGGATCGAGGGCGGCACTGTGGTTTCCACAAGCCCTGTGATCTTCGTGGGTTCCGCTCTCTTTGCGTGGCTGACGGTGACCGTTTCCTGCCTGCGCCCCGCCCGGCTGGCAGGTAAGGTCTCCCCCATGGAAGCTCTGCGGATGAGCGACGCTTCCATCACCAGCAAAAAGAAAAGCAAGCGCAGCCGGAACGGTGCCTCCATTGCCGGGATGGCATGGGCGAATCTGGGGCGGAACAAAAAGCGGACGGTCACTGTAGTCTGCTCCCTGACCCTGGGTCTGGTGCTGCTCAGCTGCTTCTACGCCAAGAATGCAGCCTTTGATATGGAAAAATACCTGTCTGAGCTGACCATCAGCGACTTCGAACTGAGCGACGCCAGCAGCGAGAACTACATCGGTGGTTATGATCCCCAGGGAACGACTCTGAATGCGGATCTGGTGGCACAGGTGGAGGGACTGCCCGGTCTGGAGTCCATCGGTCACCAGTATTCTCATCAATTCGAGCTGGCTTTGGACGATCAGACCATCCAGAACATCAATGGCTTTTATACCAGGGAGATGCTGGACGACTGGGCAAGCTATGATCCCACCGGTCCTGTCTATGTGAAAACCGCAACGGAAACAAAAAAGGCCATCGGTGTGCTGTTGGGAATGGACGGCATCCCTCTGGATACCATCACTCAGGAGCAATATCTGCTTTCCGGCAGCTTTGACCCGGAGAAATTCGCTACCGGAGACTACGTGCTGGCAATCGGCCCTGCCATAGACGCTGCAGCCAAGGACAGCTATGCCGCTCTGCCGGTTCCCTCTGTTGGCGGTTCCATTGAGATTGAAAACCGTACCTATAGGGTTATGGCTGTTGTATATCCCCTGCTGTCCGTGGACGAGGGAGCCTATGAGGGCGGCGCGCTTGACGCCTACAGCATGAGCTTTATCCTTCCCACATCGGTCTTCCAGAAGCAGTGGCCGGAAAATACCCTGCGCAAGCTGTACTTCAATGTGGACGACGAAAACCTGCCTGCGGCCCAGGAGATGATCGATGAGTACACAGAGAATGTTGACACCAGCCTGCCTGTGGTCTCCCGAAAGACCATGGCGGCCCAGTATGAGACAGAATCCCGGGCTTCGGCGGTGATGGGCAATACCATCAGCGTGATCATTGCACTGGTGGGCGTGCTGAACTTCATCAACTCCATGGTCACTGCCATCGTTTCCCGTAAAAAGGAATTTGCCATGATCCAGTCCGTGGGCATGACCAAGAGCCAGCTGCGGAAGATGCTGATCTTTGAGGGTCTGGACTATGCGGCGATCACCCTGGCAGTTTCCTATATCGCCAGCGCCCTGGCGGTTGGCATTGGCGTCCGGACCATGACCGCCAACGAGTTTTCCACCTTCCACTTTACGCTGATGCCTCTGTTGGTCTGCACCCCCATCCTCCTGGCGTTTGCAGTGCTGATCCCCTTCCTCTGTTTCAAGAATCTGGAGAAACAGAGCATCGTGGAGCGGCTGCGTGTGGAGGATTGATTTTGAAGATCAGAGAAGATGAGAGCAGTTGTAAATAGCTGATTATGGCATTATAATAAATATACCCTCAGTGTACAAACCCAAGAAGGGGAAGAATAAAAGAAAAAATCCTTTGACTGGTACAAAAATGTAACGAAAAGCAATGGAGAAATATTGTAGAAACGAGGTATTCTATATGTTTACAGATTATCATGTACATACATATTACAGTGATGATTCCGTATACCGGATGGAAGACGTTGTGCGGGATGCAATTCAAATGAATATGGACGAGCTCTGCTTTACCGATCACGTTGATTATGGCATCAAAGAGGATTGGGATTGCGGACATGAAATAAGGTTCAGGGGCAGCGAGCCTCTGGCAAATGTAGATTATCCGCGCTACATGGCTGAGATAAAAGAACTTCGGCAAAAATATGCGGATAAGATTTCAATAAAGACCGGGATGGAATTCGGTATACAGGTTCATACAGTACCGCTTTACGAAAAATTATTTAAACAGTACCCCTTTGATTTTATTATTTTGTCGGTTCATCAGGTGGAAGATAAAGAATTCTGGACTCAGGATTTCCAAAAAGGCCGCACGCAGAAAGAATACAATGAACGGTACTATCAGGAACTGCTGGAACTTGTAAGGACATATAAAAATTATAGCGTATTGGGACATTTGGATTTGATCACGCGCTACGATCTGTCAGGGCTGTATCCGTTTGACAAAATAAAGCCAATCCTCACGGAAATCCTAAAGATTGTAATCGCAGACGGTAAGGGGCTGGAAGTGAATACTTCCAGCCACAGATATGGTCTTTCTGATATGACCCCGTCAAAAGACATTTTAAAATTGTACAGAGAACTCGGCGGAAAAATGATCACGATTGGAAGTGACAGTCATAAAAAAGAACACCTGGGCGCTTATTATGCCGAAACGATAAACGCTCTGCGAGGGCTTGGATTTAACAGCTTTTGTACGTTTGACAATATGCAGCCGATCTATCATCCTTTATTATAATTCATTGATCGTATCCGTAACTGCCATATTTCGGATGCGTTTTGCAGGCGCATACACAGCCGCCACGCAGGACAGCGCCACCAGCAGCACAATGACCGCCATAGACGCAAAGGGCATGGTCCAGGGAGAGCCGAAATAGGATGTGATCATGCGGTCAAATAAAAATTTGTGGAGGGGAAGTCCGATCAGGCTGCCTGTGATACTCCCAGTCACAGCGTAGGTGGCTGCTTCAGCGGCAATCATTTTTGTGATCTGATGCCCGTCCATGCCCACGGCGCGCATTGCCCCGTATTGTCTGAGCTTTGCCGAAACGCTCATGGAAATACTGTTTACAATATTAAATACGGTTATCAGTGCGATCACAGCCAAAAACCCGTATACAAACAGGGAAAATGCCCAGTAGGTGCTTTGGGTCTCCCGGTTGGATAAACGTCTGTCTGAAAACTCACAGGAATCTCCTGCCAGACTGCGGATCTTTGAAACGCTTTCGTCGGTGGCATCTTTGGTGAACTGCACATCGATAATGGAATAATCACTTCTGCCCGTCAGGCGGGTGAAGGTTTCCTCGGAACAGATGACCGTTGGTGTGCCCGCGATTTCACTGAAGGGGCTGGTGGTCAGCACGCAGGCGATCTCCAGCTCGCCGCCCTCCAATTGTACTTTGTCCCCCACCTTTACCGGATTGCTTTTTTCAGAGATTCCCACCGCATAAGGGCTGTCTCCGAAGACCCGGGTGATGTCTCCGTCTGCCATATCTGCCTTTGCCCATTCAAACTGCTGCGCTTCATAGGAGATCAGGTCCACCGTGCCGCTGCTGTTATTGCCGAGTCTGGCAGGGACATTTTCGTACATGCGTCCGAAAACACGTTTTACGCCCGTTACATTGCTTATTTCATCCGCCAGCTCTCTTTCAACAGAACAGGAACGGTCGGCGCTTGCAACGGAAAAGTCCGGCGCATAGGGTCTTAATGGATTCAGTGCATGTCTGGTCCAGTCGACGACCACCGAAAAGCTGAGAAAAAGTATGATGGACAATGCAAAGGAACCGGTCATAAGGAACAGATTTTTCTTTGCAGATACTGCATGATGGATGCCCAGCGCAGTATCGATTTTGAGAAATCCTGTCCTGACGCTGCGATGAACCGTGCTTTTTCCTGTTTTACTGCCGGATACGGCAGCAGCAGGAGAGACCTTCGCCGCGCGTCCTGCCGGGGCCTGGGCGGCGATCAGCACCGTGAAAATGCCTACAAGGATACCGCTTATGATTCCGATGCTGCTGACGCCAAAGACAGGCAGATATTCAAATTCACTGCTGACGACCCGGAGGAGAGCACATAAAACCCAGGTGATCATGACTCCCGAAAGAATACCTGCGGGGATGGCGGATCTGCACCAGTTCAGCGCTTCCAGTCTGACGTATCGCCGGATCTGAGATTTACTTGCCCCGGTACAGCGAAGCATTCCGAAAAACCTTGACCGCTCTGCCACATTGCTGTTGATGCTTCCGGCGATCATAAAAATTCCCGCAGCCATGATCAGCAGAAACAGAACGGCAGCCACCAGATAAAGACCCAGAATATATGAATTATCACTGTATCCCAACAATCCAAGAATCAGGGCGTTCTGACTGATTTGTTCATCGGTCAGATGATACTGCTCTTTGATCTGGGCGATCGCTTTGGGGATATTGGTATGATTTTTGAAACGCAGATAATACACGTATTCCGCATCCTGGGCATGTTCCTTTTCATATAGCTCTCCGAAAGCCTCCGGATTTACAAAGGCAACGATGGAATCAAACTGCATCACATAGGAAATGTCTGTATTAAACCCGGAAACCTGATAGGTCACACTGCCGGAGGGCGTATTTAAGGTAACATGATCGCCGATCTGGATTCCAAGCTCGGTTTTGGCATTGGCGGTAAGCATGACCTCTGTGCTGCTTTGGGGATAGCCGCCCTCGGAGAATCCGGGCAGGATATCCGTGATGGCTTCATCCGCACCGCAGACCGCGGTTTTTTTGCCGCCGATATCGTAGGCTTCATTGATCTTATGATTGATCGTATTATACTGGCAGGCAGTCTCAATATCTTTGCAGCCGGCGATCTCCTCAAAGGTGCTCCGGGGCAGATCCCGAAGCATCACATGCCAGTTCCCATGTTTTTGTCCGGCACGTATCTTTTCCATTCGGACTGCCATATCTGCCATGGAAAATACGGCAGTAACGAGAAATACTGCAAAAATAATACACAACAGTGTCATTCGGTGCTGTCTCTTATGCACCTTTGCAGAGATGGGGATCAGGCTTAAATAGCTTTTCATTCACGGCACCTCCCAAAATCGGTCAGGATACCGTCAGATACCTGCAGTACACGGTCTGCAGTCTGTGCGATAGAACGGTTATGGGTGATCATGAGGATCGTCTGCTGATATTTTTTGGACGCTTCTCTTAAAAGAGCGATCACCTCACTGCTGTTCTGGGTGTCCAGGTTTCCGGTAGGCTCATCCGCCAGTATCAGGGTGGGGCGGGTAATGAGTGCACGACCGATCGCCACCCGCTGCTGCTGACCGCCGCTTAGCTGCCCCGGCAGGTGGTTTCGGCGGTCCCTCAGATTCAGAACCTCCAATAATTCTTCCAGATAATTTCGGTCGGGCTTCTGATAGTCCAGAAGCACCGGGAAGATGATATTCTGTTCTACCGTCAGTTCCGGGATCAGATTAAATGCCTGAAAGATAAAACCGATGCTGCGCCGCCGGAAAATAGTCAGATTACGGTCCTTCATGGTGAAAATATCCTTGCCGTCGATGATCACCTTTCCCGAATCAGGCGTGTCAAGGGCGCCGATCAGATGGAGCAGTGTTGATTTGCCGCTTCCCGACTCACCGATCACAGCTGCAAATTCCCCTCTGGGGACAGAAAAGCTGACATCCTTTAAGGCTTTCACGGCGGTGTCGCCGCTGCCGTAGGTTTTATAAAGGGAATGTACCTCCAATAAGTTCATAGTCTGAAAAATCCTTTCTATAATAATGAGGACACTTTATCATATGAATCCTACAGCAGCCTTACTTTCAGCCTACAATTTTGTAGGAATAGGGTTTGGGCAGGAGATCCCCGGCAGCTTATCCCAACGGCTTTAAGAAGGTCAGTGTAAAGGTGGTCCCTCTGCCGGGTTCGCTGTCCGCTTCGATGGTGCCGTTGTGTTCTTCCACGATTGCCTTCGCCAGAGGCAGACCCAGACCGATTCCCTGAGTATCCATGGAGAAACGGCTGCGGTAAAAGCGTTTGAAAATATGGTGCAGATCCTCCGGATGGATGCCGCTGCCGTTATCTTTGATGGTGATCTGCACAGCCGCTGCAAATTGTTTCCAGGAAATATGGATCTGGCCTCCTGCTCTGGTGTGATCCAGGGCGTTTTTAACGATATTATCGAGGGCTTCCGTCAGCCAGTCCCGGTCACAGTACAATGTAATGTCCTTTTCACCGGTCAGGCAGATGTTCTTTCCCTCCTGCTCTGCACGGAAAGAAAAATGCTTTTGGGTTCTGCTTATCATTTCGGTCAGGTTTTCTTTACGCTTGTTCAGACTGATGGTCCGGGCGTCCAGCTTTGTTATTTTCAGAAGATTTTGTACCAGAGTGCTGATCCGGTCCAGCTCCTGCTCGGAAAGGTCGGAAAATTCCTTTATTTCGGGCAGATCCTGCGCTTCATTCTGCAGCAGGCCGTTGTAGATATTCAGGGCTGTCAAAGGTGTCTTTAACTGATGAGAGATATCCGATATGGTATTTTTCAGGAACTCTTTTGCGCGTAATTCATTTTCCGCCTGCGCATTTAGAATAGAAGCAAGAGAATTGATCTCATGAAACAGTCGGTACAATTCCCCTTCTCTGTCACATTCGATCCGGGCGGTGACGTCCCCTTCCGTATATGCCCGGATCTGTGAGGCAGCATTTTCCAGGATCCGGTTCTGGATGCGGAAATATCCGTACCATGCGGTCAGGATCGCCAGTCCCATGCACAGGGCGCACAGAAAAATACAGAGCGCCGCATGAGCAGGATGAAAATATAGGAGTCCGGAGGAGATCAGAGAAAATACAGCGATACAGCCAAGGATCGTGTATAAAAGTATTCGGGTATGTCTGTCTGCCAGAATTTTCATGCTACACCTCTGTCCACTGATAGCCCATACCGCGGATCGTCTGTATCATTTTAGGCTTTGAGGGATCGTCCTCGATTTTCATGCGCAGTCTGCGGATATATACGGTAAGGGTGTTGGCGTCAATGTAGTTTTCCCTGCAGTCCCATAATCGGTTTAAGATCTGTTCGGCGGATAATACTGCGCCGGGATTTTCCATAAACATGCAGAGCAGCCTGTATTCACCGGCGGTAAGCTCCAGAGGCGTGTTATGTTTATACACCCTTCCTTTTAAAAGCTGTACCCGGATGCCGTTTGCGTTCAATTCCCTGTCATCCTGATGAAAATCATTGCTCCGGCGCAGGAGGGCGTTGATCCTCGACATCAGCACTGCCAGCTTGAAGGGTTTCGTGATATATTCGTCGCCGCCCATATCCAGTCCCATGATCATATCGGTCTCCTCGTCCGCAGCGGTCAGGAACATGATGGGGACTTTGGAGGTTTCCCGTATTTTCTGACAGATCTCAAAGCCGTTTCCGTCCGGAAGGGAAACATCCAAAATAACCAGATCGTATTTTCCGCTGCGCCATATGTCCAGGGCTTCGGTTTTTGTACGCGCCACAGCCGGCTCATAGCCCTGCTTCTTCATGGCGAAGGATAAACCGTTGATTAAACTTAAATCGTCTTCAATGATCAATATCTTCATTTTCTGCACTCCTGATTCATACATTCCATTTGTAACAATCATACATCATATATTATGTACGTCTGAATGTTGAATGTAAAGGTGTTTTTTGCAGCCTGAAACAATTGCTTCCCAGACCGTGAGCAGTCATGCTATAATGTCGAAGGCGGTGTGCAAAATGCCGAAGTAAGAGAAAGGCTTCAGAATTATATATTGTTATTTTAGTCATAAAAATATGTAAAATAAGAAGGTAAATAGTCAAAATGTCATAAAACCCCCTGAAAAGTCAAAAATGTCCCCCTGTATTCAGACGGATGTGATGCTTATACTGAATATACAAAGATTGTTTGGACGAACAGGGAAAGGATGAGAGCATGAATGAAGTAATTGTCTCTATGGAGAATATCAGTAAGAGCTTTCCGGGTGTAAAGGCACTTGACAACGTAAGGTTTGAACTGCGCTCCGGAGAGGTTATGGCATTACTGGGAGAAAACGGTGCCGGTAAGTCCACGCTGATGAAAATTTTAAGCGGCGTGTATACAAGGGATGGCGGCACCATGAAGATCTTCGGTAAGGAATACGGCGATTTGACTCCCAAACAGGCACAGGAGGCAGGGGTTGCGATTATTCATCAGGAGCTGAATATGTGCAGGCATTTGTCGGTGGCAGAGAATATGTTCCTGGGGAGAGAGATCGAGGGAAAATTCGGGCTGGATAATGGTGCCATGGAAGCACAGGCAAAAGCGATTCTGGATGATCTGAAGATAGAGATCGACCCGAAGCAGATGGTTGGAGACTTACCGGTGTCAAAACAGCAGATGGTTGAGATTGCAAAAGCACTTTCCATCAATGCCAAGATCCTGATCATGGATGAGCCGACCTCCGCGCTTACTGCGAGAGAGATCGAAGATCTGTTCCGGATCATTCATAAGCTGAAGGCAGAAGGCAGAGGAATCGTATACATATCCCATCGTTTGGAGGAGCTGCAGCATATTGTGGACAGAGTCACCATCATGCGTGACGGTCAGTATATTACAAGCATGAACTTCAAGGATGCAACGATGGATCAGATCATTGCCAACATGGTAGGGCGGGAGATCAAGGAGAAGTTCCCCCGTGTGGAGTGTGAGAAGGGCGAAAAAGTATTTGAGGTGAAGAACCTCAATGCAGGAAAGATGGTACGGGATATCAGCTTCTCCGTATATGCCGGTGAGATCGTCGGTTTTGCAGGGCTTATGGGAGCGGGACGTACGGAGACAACGAGAGCTATCTTTGGTGCGGATCCCAAGACCGGCGGTGAGATCTATGTGGATGGCAAAGAGGTAAAGATCAACTGTCCCAAGGATGCAATTAAGAACGGTGTTGTACTTGCTCCGGAGGACCGGAAGAAGGACGGTCTGTGTACGAAGCTGAGCATTCGTCATAATCTGGCGCTGCCGAATCTGGATATTATCTGTGACAGGTTTGGTGTGGTGAGAAATCAGAAGGAAAAGGAGCTTTGCGAGAAAGCGGTTGAAAATCTGATGATCAAAACTCCGAATGTGGAGGTGGATTCCGGTAATCTGTCCGGAGGAAACCAGCAGAAGGTCGTGGTAGGAAAGTGGCTTGCAAGAAATTCCAGAGTTGTGATCTTTGATGAGCCAACCAGAGGAATCGACGTTGGAGCAAAGGTAGAGATCTATAATCTGATGAACGAACTGAAAAAACAGGGAATCGCGGTTATGTTTGTATCGTCGGAGATGCCTGAGGTCATGGGAATTGCGGACCGGATCATTGTCATGTGTGACGGACGGATCACCGGTGAGGTCATGGCAGGCGAGGCAACCCAGAATCAGATCCTGACGCTGGCAACTACCTTTGAAGATAAGAAAATCGGCAGTCATTAATACGAGGAGGAAGTAAGATGAACACAAAGAAACAAAGCGCCTGGAAGCGGCTTATGGCAATACGCGGCATGGGAGCTGCGCTTACCGCTTTTGTAGGTCTGATCATTATATATATTGCATTTGGTCTGATTAATCCGGCAGTATTTTCCGGGCAGAACATTTTGAATCTGCTGCGTTCCATGTCAAAGTACCTGTTGATCGGAATTGCACAGAGCTACGTACTGATCACCGGCAATATTGACCTGTCCATTGGTACACAGGTCGGCATGAGCGCCATGATCTCCGCAACACTGATGACACACGGTGTAAATCCCTTTGTGGGAATCATCGTTTCCCTGATCAGCTGTCTGGTAGTGGGAGTGCTCAATGGTTATCTGGTAGGAAAATTCAAGCTTCCGCCGTTCATTGCAACACTGGGAACCATGTTTGTAACCAGAGGCGTTGCATATATGGTAAATGGCAATCGGAATACAGATGCGATTGCAAGCGGAATCGGAAAGGAAGTAGGAGACAAATTCCAGAATTTCTTCTACTATGGTTCCACCTTCGGTGTTTATAACACCTTCTGGATCGCAATGGCAGTGTTTGTTATCTTCTTCTTCCTGCTTTCCAAAACAAGAAGCGGAAGACATATCTACGCGATCGGTTCTAACATTGATGCGGCAAAGCTTTCAGGCGTCAATGTGGTAGCAACTACGACCAAAGCTTATCTGGTAAGCTCCTTCTGTTCCTGCATCGTAGGTCTGATCCTTTGCGCACAGGCAGGAATGGGAAATATGGAAGCCGGAAACATGTACGAGATGTACGGCGTGGCAGCGGGTGTAATCGGCGGTGTATCTCCGCTTGGAGGAACCGGTATCTTGCTTGGAACCCTGGCAGGTGCGGCTGTATGGCAGACGCTTGAGAATGGTCTTAACATGATCGGAGCGCAGGTCGGTATCCAGCGTGTCGTGATCGGCGTGATTGTAGTAGCGGCAGTATTGCTGGATGTGGTGATCCGAAATGGTGAGTTCGGGAAAAAGAAGAAAAACTAAACCGCATAGACGGCTAGTTATATAAAAGGAGGATATGACATGAAGAAAAAAGTTTTGGCAGTTCTTTGCTGTATCAGTATGCTTGCAGCATCGGTAATGGGCTGCGGCGGACAGAAGACAGAGGAGGCGCCTGCAGGAGCAGAGGCAGCCGGGGAGACGGAGACGGCAGAGACAGCCGAGGGAGCAAAAATTGCTCTGATCACCATGGATTCTATTGACCAGCACTGGATCAGCTTAAATGAAGGTGCTCAGAAGGCAGCAGAGGAGCTGGGCGTTGAGGTTACCTTTATGGCACCCAATACCAAGGATGACGCACAGCAGATCGAGTGTGTAAACAATGCAGTGGCAGGCGGCTACAACGCAATTCTGGTAGCGGCAAACGGTCCGGATGCGATCTCTTCCGCACTGAAGGAGGCAGCTTCCGCAGGCGTTAAGATCGTATATGTGGACTCTCCGGCAAACGTAGAGGCAGAGGCAACCTTCTCCACCGATAACAAAGCGGCCGGCAAGACTGCAGGTGAAGAGATGAAAAAGGCTCTGGAGGCAGCAGGTACCACTTCCGGCAAGATCGGTATCATCAATGTAAATGCAGCAACAGACTCCTGCGTAATGCGTGAGGAAGGCTTCCGTTCCGCATTCGAGGGCAGTTCCTTCGAGCTGATGGAAACTCAGTACGGTGAGGGCGATGCTGCAAAATCTCAGAGCATTGCAGAGAACTATATTACACAGGGCGTTGCAGGTATCTT
>JAHABX010000039.1 GCA_018376135.1 Clostridiales bacterium
ACTTGAACGAGGCGTACTGGACGTACGCCGAATGAAAGTAACGCAGCAGGTGTTCAAATTCACCTTGCTAAACCGTGTGTTCCCTTGTACACTGAGGGTGTTGTTCACTGAGAGCTTAGCTTAACACGATCGCATTTACTGCTTCCATCAAATCGACGACGAGAGTGCGGGCTATAAGTGAAACGGGATTTCCGTCAACTACTGCAAGGCAGTTTGTTCCATCGTACCGATACAGTTCAATCTTGATTTCCGGAAAGTTTTCGTTATCAAGATGAAGTGTTAAGGCGATTTCCTGCTTCTGGGAAGGCGTTTCACTGGTAAAGCTGTCTGCCTCTAATGCATACAACGCATTTTTCAGAGCAGTGATTTCCAGCTCTTCCTCCTGATAATGATAGGTTCGGTTATCGCCCTTTCCATCTGAAGTAATGGTGTAGTCGACACCTTCAAGGGAGATATCGATCTGGTTGATGCTGCTAAACTCGGCGGGATATATTTCCTGATGGCGGAGGTCATTTTACTGAAATCCCCCAGCAGGATCTCATAGGATTCATCACCGGTCTCAAGCTTGATGGTACAGACCGGATCGTCCAAACCGTATTGTCCATAATCCTCCACGTCCTCAATTATAAATGAGACCCCGAATTCCTGAAACTGTTCCAGCATGCTGTTGATTTTCTATAGATACTGCAACTGCGAAGGGACCATCAATATCACCTTCTTCTTTTTCATAAGTTGATAATTCGTATCCGGCTGCTTTGCTGAATGAACTGTCGGAGGTGGTAAGCAGTTCCGTTACGGCTGCCGTTCCGGTATCTTTTACGGTCAGTCCTCGTGCGATGGGCATGATGGCGTAGTATCGTTCGTTGATCAGAGGATCTGTAATCTCACTGCTGGCAATATCCGGCATCAGTACATAGGGAGTGCGGAATGCATAATGATCTCTGTCGGGATCAACGACAATGCCGTCATTTCCCTCGACTCCATAATCGGACAACAGATTATAAAGATTTTCCAGACTGCTATCTGCTGTGGGACCAGCCATTACCATCATTTTTCCGCCATTTTCCACATAGTCTGCAAGCAGATCTTTTTCTTCAGAGGAAATATCGCTGGTGGGTGCATAGATCAGGATACCATCTGCTTCCTCAGGGATGGCATCAGCAGTCAGCAGAGAAAACTGATTCAGTTCAATATTTTCTTTTTCGATTTGTTTACTGAAGGTTTCGGGCAGTTCTGCTTCTCCGTGACCTTCCAAAACATATAGCTGAGGCTGCTCTTCATTCACTACATAATCGATGGCTGAGGTAACAGCACCCTCGCCGTCAAAGGAAAAATCATAGGATGCAGTGGTCATATCTGTCTGAGAGAGATAAATGTCATCAAATCCGATAAAGCGGCTGCGGTCGTCGCATTCTACGATCAGACTGTTGTTCATAACCTCCTCTGAAGTATACTGCTGGGCAAAGGTAGGATAAATGTCCGGATTCTTTTTGACGATTTCAATATGGTCTGAGAGGGTGTCATATTTACTCAGCAGGTTTTCGATGACCTCATCTTCTTCGCCGGACTGAACGATCCAGTAAATGGTTACATCATCTTCCAGTGCATTGACGACTGCTTTGGTATTGCTGGTAATAGAATAAAGCTTTGTGGAGCTTATATCATATTTCGTTACTGCTGACGGGAGTGCAGCTGCTAAAATGTTCAATACAATTAAAATAGCAAGTACAATGGCAGTAATCGCCAGAGAGTATGAGCCGCCTTTTAATGCAATGCGGTTTCTTTCGGATTTCTCCGGGTCCCTTTGAGGCATCCATTTTTTCATTAGTTGTACCTCCTTTTCTCAAGAGACTGTACGGACAGGAACAGAAAAAATACGGTTACTGTCAGGTAATACACAATGGCTGTCATATCAAATACACCGTTTACAAAAGAATTGAACCGTTCAAACAGGGAAAGCTTTGTCATAATTTCAGGCAGAAGTCCTTCAAATTTGGTTGTATCTACAAGGTATACAATTCCGGTTGCCATAATCAGCAGTATACTTGCGAAAAAGCCAAGATTGTCATTTTGGGTTAAATGGCGGATCAGCGCGCCAAGCAGCAGTTCCAGTACCAATAAAGCAATGAGAGAACCCATAGCTGTAGCCGAGAGATGCTCTGCCATACTGACGCTGAAATAGTTAAATAATATAAGGAGCATCGTAATGCCTGCAGCAAAACCCTGGTTTTCTGTCAGAGAGGAAATGAAAATACCAACAGAGATCAATGCTGCTCCAAGAAGAAAAAATGCCAGAATAGAACCGTAAGAGGTAAGCAGATACAGTTCGCCAAATTGCGAAAAGATCAATGGATACAGGGAAATAATACATAACGGAATGAAATATATGATAAGCAATGCCCCAAATTTCCCGATAATTACCTGAGAAGTAGTAATAGGCAGAGAATACAGCAATTGATCCGTTTTTTGTTTTCGCTCTTCGGCAATCACCCGCATGGTCAGAATTGGAACGATAACAACAAATACCAGACTGACAAAGCTGAGTACAAACTCAAAATTGGCAACAGCCTGCTGGATATTGTAAAACATCGCTCCGATGCCGACAAACAGCAGAAGAATGCCGCCAAATATGTATGTGGTCAATGAATAAAAGTAGTTGGACAATTCATGTTTTAATACAGAGATCATTCGTTATCCACCTCGCTTTCTTCAGCCTCCTTGTCAGTCAGTTCAATAAATACATCTTCAAGATTGGCTTTTCTGGCAGTCAGCTCCAGCAAAGCTTTTCCTTTTTCGGCAAATGCGAAGAAGAGTGTTCGGCAGAAATATCTGTTGATTTCTTATTTATTATACTATAGGAAGAAGCTGAAATGAAACTGAAAAATATGAATTCACAGTCCGAAGGGATAGAAAAACAGAGAGCAAACCACATTTAAAGGTGATTTGCTCTCTGTATCTATTTGCAGCGGCAGTCTTTGCTGCAATCGATTTCTACCTCTCCGATCCTGGCTGAAGCCGTGTATCGTATGGGGATTTTAATACGGATCTTTTGTTCGATGATGATCTCGCAGCTTCTGCAGGAGGGATTTTCCCGGCAGGTAATGGCAGGTTTTCCGCAGCATTCTGTCCGGATGCTGCCGATTGCCGCATGCGGGCTTACCTCCACAGGGATGCAAAGGTCTGCATACTGATATGCGACTGCAGAGCAGTCAGCAGTCAGGAATTCTTCTTCCTCCATCAGATATCCTCAGATTTGCAGTTGCTGCAGATGTCTTCTGCAGAAGCACCCAGGCAGTCTACAAAGGTGTCTCCGACAGCAGCCGTTGCGCCGAAGTCAACAGGTACTTCCACGCAGATGGTCTGGCTGATGGTAAAACTGCATACGCCGTTTTTCTTGCCGGGACAGACAGGATCGCCATAGGTCACGATGGGATCACCGCAGCATTTGGTCTTTGTTTTGCCTGCATTTGCAAACGGAGTTACAGTTACCGGGACACAGACACCGATTTTCTGGAAGCCGACAGCCGGACAGGTCATGTCTTCCGGTTCCGTGAGTACGGCATTTTTATTTACACATTCTGACATTTTTTGATCTCCTTTATTCGGGTTCTCTATAAGGTATGTAGAATTATGGAAATGTGTGTGGGAAGATCTGTACGGTATCTTTTATAACCCGAATATGAAATATAATAGGGCAGACATATTGTAAATGCGGCGGGAATCGTTTATAATCTTTCAAGAGAAAGTTTTGAAATGAGGAGATAAAATCATGGGAAAAGTACGAACAAGGTTTGCGCCGAGCCCTACGGGACGTATGCACGTGGGGAATCTCAGAACGGCGTTGTATGCATATTTGATCGCAAAGCATGAGGGCGGGGATTTCCTGCTCCGCATTGAGGATACGGATCAGGAGCGTCTGGTGGAGGGCGCTGTGGATATTATCTACCGCACGCTGGAGAAGACCGGACTCATTCATGATGAGGGACCGGACAAGGACGGCGGAGTGGGTCCGTACGTACAGAGTGAACGCCAGGCATCCGGGATCTATCTGGAGTATGCGAAGAAGCTGGTGGAAAAAGGAGAGGCTTATTACTGCTTCTGTGATAAGGAGCGTCTGGAAAGTTTAAGACAGGAGGTTGCGGGCAAGGAGATCATGATCTATGACAAGCACTGCCTGAGCCTGAGCAAAGAGGAAGTGGAAGCAAAGCTGGCGGCAGGCATGCCTTATGTGATCCGTCAGAACAATCCTCAGACCGGAACGACCACCTTCCATGATGAGATCTATGGTGATATTACGGTGGATAATGCAGAGCTGGATGACATGGTCCTGATCAAATCCGACGGATATCCGACCTATAATTTTGCCAATGTGGTGGACGATCATCTGATGGGGATCACCCATGTGGTCCGCGGCAATGAATATCTGTCTTCTTCACCCAAATACAACCGCCTTTATGAGGCATTCGGCTGGGAGGTGCCGGTGTATGTGCACTGTCCGCTGATCACCGATGAGACTCACAAGAAGTTAAGTAAGCGGTGCGGGCATTCCTCTTATGAGGATCTGATCGATCAGGGCTTCCTGACCGAGGCAGTGGTGAACTTTGTGGCGCTGCTTGGCTGGTCTCCGGAGGACAACCAGGAGATCAAGTCCCTTCAGGAGCTGGTGGAGACCTTTGACTACCGTCATATGAGCAAGTCTCCGGCAGTCTTTGACTACGGAAAGTTAAAATGGATGAACGGCGAGTACATCAAAGCCATGGATTTTGAAGCGTTTTATGAGAAAGCCCTTCCGATCATGAAGGAGGTTCTTGCAGGAGATTATGATTTCCGCAAGATCGCCCAGATGGTGAAGACCCGTATCGAGGTATTTCCGGATATTAAGGAGCAGATTGACTTTTTCGCAGCGGTTCCGGAATATGATGCGGCGATGTACACCCATAAGAAGATGAAGACCAATGCAGAATCCTCTCTGGAAGTTCTGAAAGAGGTGCTGCCGCTTCTGGAGGCGCAGGAGGATTACAGCAATGACGCATTATATGCCATGCTCAGCGACTATGTGGCTGAGAAGGGATGCAAGAACGGATATGTGATGTGGCCGATCCGTACTGCTGCATCCGGTAAGCAGATGACCCCGTGCGGAGCAACAGAGATCCTGGAGATTCTCGGAAAAGAGGAATCCATTGCCCGTATCAGGAAAGCAATTGAGAAATTAAGCTGATTCTATGAGTTCTTTTACAAAATCACAGAGCATGGCGGTCCGTCATAAGGATGGACCGCTGCTCGTTCTTGCAGGCCCGGGCTCGGGCAAGACTACCGTTGTTACAAGAAGAGTGCAGTACCTGGTACAGGATTGTCAGGTCTCCCCCTCCTCCATCCTGGTCATCACCTTTACGAAGGCGGCTGCCACGGAGATGAAGGAGCGTTTTCTGCGTCTCACGGGAGAAAGCCATACAACGGTGTCATTTGGAACCTTTCATGCGGTCTTTTTCGGTATTTTAAAGCTGTCCTACGGATTTACTGCCGGAAATATTCTGCGGGAAGAGGTGCGGTATCAGTACCTGAAGGAGGCAGTGGAGCGGCTCAGGCTGGAGATCGACGATGAGAATGAGTTCTTGTCCGGCATATCGGCGGAGATCAGCCTTCTGAAAAATGAGCGGATCTCCCCGGAGCATTATTTTTCCAAAAACTGCTCAGAGGAGATATTCCGAAAGATCTACGAGGAATATGAGGAGAAGAAAAAACGGGCAAGGATGCTGGACTTTGATGATATGCTGGTCTACACCTGGGAGCTTTTGTCCCAGAGAGCGGATATCCTGTCCGCCTGGCAGAAGAAGTTTCGGTATATTCTGGTGGATGAATTTCAGGATATCAACCAGCTTCAGTATGATATTCTGAGGCTTCTGGCGGCTCCGGAGGATAATTTGTTCATTGTGGGGGATGACGACCAGTCCATCTATCGTTTTCGGGGAGCAAAGCCGGAGATTATGCTGAATTTTCAGAAGGATTATCCGAAGGCGGATAAGGTGATCCTGAATGACAATTTCCGTTCCACCAGGCAGATCGTGGATGCGGCGGGAATGGTTATCCGGCAGAACCGGGCGAGATTTGCCAAAGAGATCCGTGCCCGGGGCGGAGAAGGAGATCCGGTCCGTGTGCTGGAGTTTCCGGATCAGCAGCAGGAATGTACCTATATATTGAAGGAACTTCAGCGGCATATGGAGCGCGGCGGAAAATGGTCGGATACGGCAGTTCTGTACCGGACCAATACCCAGCCCCGGATACTGATCCAGAAGCTGATGGAATTCAATGTACCCTTTCGGGTCAGAGATCAGATGCCCAATCTGTTTGAGCACTGGATCGCGAAAAACCTCTTCTGCTATATCCGTCTTGCCATGGGCTCCAATCTGAGGCGGGATCTGCTGCCCGTTCTGAATCGTCCCAAGCGTTATCTGAACCGGGAATGTCTGGACGATGAGGTGATCTGCTGGGAGCACATGCTGATGTATTATGAGGATAAGGATTATGTGTGTGAGCGGATCGAGAAGCTTCAGTATGATCTGAAGCTTCTGGGGAAGATGGCGCCCTTTGCGGCAGTGAATTATATCCGGCATGTGATCGGTTATGACGACTATCTGCGGGAGTATGCCGAGTTTCGGCGGATGAAGGAAGAGGATCTTCTGGAGACGGTGAACGAGATCCAGGAGAGTGCAAGGGAATGCAGAAGCTATGAGGAATGGTTCGATTACATAGAGCGATATAAGGAAGAGATGGAGAAGGTTCAGAAGCGGCAGCAGGAGGTGAAGGACGGCGTCTGTCTTGCTACCATGCACAGCAGCAAGGGACTGGAATATGAGCAGGTATTTATTCTGGATGCGGCAGAAGGGATCACTCCTTATAAGAAAGCAGTTCTGGATGCGGATCTGGAGGAAGAACGCCGGATGTTCTATGTGGCAATGACCCGTGCGAAGAAGAGGCTGACGGTCTGCTGTTCGCGGAAGCAGTTAAGCCATGCAATGGCGCCGTCCAGATTTATAGGAGAATTAAGAGGAGAAGTGCCGGGACAGACAAAGGGAAAAGATCCGGGCACAGGGAAAGGGGCGAAAAGCTATGACAGAACAGTACAGGACCGTCTGGGAGGGCGGAAGCGGTGAGATCGTTGAAAAGAAATCCAGATTTATCGCGACCGTGCGGCCGGTGGAGACGGAGGAGGAGGCGCTTGCCTTTATTGAAGAGATGAAGAAAAAATACTGGGATGCCAGACATAACTGCTCCGCCTATGTGCTGGGAGAACGGCAGGAGATCATGCGCTGCAGCGATGATGGGGAGCCTTCCCAGACGGCAGGCAAGCCCATGATGGATGTGCTGACCGGAGCGGAGCTTACCAATGTGGCAGTGGTCGTCACCCGGTATTTTGGGGGCACGCTCCTTGGAACCGGAGGGCTGGTGCGGGCATATTCCGCTGCAGTTCAGGAGGGGCTGAAGAACAGCCGCCTGATCACAAAGTGCTGGGGCACCATGCTGGAGATTGGGACTGACTATAACGGAATCGGGAAGCTGCAGTATCTGTTCGGACAGAGACAGATTCCCATGCTGGACTCTGAATACACGGATAAGGTCAGGTTTACAGTGCTGATCCCGGTCTCTCGCGTGCAGGAGATCAAAAAGGCAGTGACGGAGGCTACCAGCGGACAGGCAGTGATGGAGGAAAAGAAGAGCCTGTATTATGCGGTGGTGGATGGGGAATATTTGTGCTTTGAGTAAAACATATGTAAAGAACGCGTTAAGTTTTTGAAAGATCCTGCCAAGAAAAGATTTACACTGATTGACAAGGTAAGTGTCTCTGGATATCATTTTGATTCAGACAAATGATAATGGAGGATTTTGGAATGAGTGTTTTTCATTTCCTGACCCTTTTCGGAGGGTTGGCGCTGTTCCTGTATGGAATGGAATTGATGGGGAAAGGTCTGGAACAGGCATCTGGCGGAAGGCTGGAAAAGATACTGGAGAATCTGACCTCAAATGTATTTAAGGCAGTGCTTCTCGGACTGGGAGTCACTTCTGTGATCCAGAGCTCATCGGCAACAACGGTCATGGTAGTTGGTTTTGTAAACAGTGGAATCATGCCGCTTTCCCGTGCGATCGGTATCATCATGGGTGCGAATATCGGTACAACGGTGACTGCATGGATCCTGTCTCTTGCGGGGATCGAGAGCTCGAATTTCTTTATACAGCTTTTGAAGCCCACCTCTTTTTCGCCGGTTCTGGCAGTGATCGGTATCATCCTTCTGATGTTTTCCAAGAAGGAGAAGCAGAGGGATATTGGAAATATCATGATTGGCTTTGCAATCCTGATGTTTGGTATGGATACCATGTCCGGAGCAGTGGAGCCGCTGGCAGATGTGCCTGCGTTCACGAATATTCTTTTGATGTTTTCCAACCCGATCCTGGGTGTGCTGGCAGGAGCCATTCTTACGGCAATTATTCAGAGCTCCAGCGCATCGGTGGGTATTCTGCAGGCGTTGTGTATGACGGGCAGTGTGAAATACGGAACGGCTCTCCCGATCATTATGGGACAGAATATCGGAACCTGTATTACGGCGATCCTGTCTGCCATCGGAGCGAACCGGAATGCGAAGCGGGCGGCAAGCGTCCATCTTTTGTTCAACCTGATCGGTACGACTATATTTCTGAGTGTATTTTATACGGCAAATCTCTTTATGGATTTTCCGTTTTTGCAGGAGAGTGCAACTCCGGTGGGAATTGCTGCGATCCATACGACCTTCAATGTGACGGCAACGATCTTGCTGCTGCCTTTTAACCGGATGTTTGAGAAGCTTGCTTATCTGGTGATCCGTGAGACGGAGGAAGAAAAGCAGGCAACGCCAAAGACGCTGGATATTCTGGACGAGCGTTTTCTGGAGGTTCCGGGGTATGCGCTGGAGCAGGGAAAGGCAGCGGCTGTTGCAATGTTTGAGGAGACCCGTAAATCTCTTCTGATGGCGGGTGAGCTGACAGAAAGCTATACGCCCGACAGGGTGACGAAGATTAAGGAGAGCGAGGATCTGGTGGATGGATACGAGGATCAGATCTGTCAGTATCTTCTGGCGCTGTCCCGCAGGACCCTCAGCACAGAGGAGAGCCAGAGGCTTTCAATCCTGCTCCATACGGTCAGTGACATTGAGACCATCAGTGATCAGGTATGCGGTATTGCAATTGCTTATAAGGGAATGGAATCCCGGGAAGAGAGCTTTTCAGAGAAAGCGGTTCAGGAGCTGCGGGTTCAGCAGGAGGCTGTGGAGGCTCTGGTGGATGAGACCATGGGAATGTTCGAGAAGAATGCCATTATGGGAATCTATGCCTATAATCAGGTGATCGAGGAAATGGTCGGAACCATGAAGGAGCGGCATGTACTGCGGCTGATGAACAATGAATGCAGTGTCAGCATGGGAATGCGGATGACGGATATTCTGAACAGTTTTGAGAGAATCGCCGGACGCTGTATGCGGATTGCCAACTACCTGTCTCAGATGGACGAGAAGGAGCTGGAGATCCATGATCATGAGCATCTGCTCGCATTATCTGACTATCAGGAATTATATCGGCAATATAAGGAAAAATATGCGCTTCCATAGGGAGGAGAGCAAGGAACAGGGGCTGTCTCGTACGAGACAGCCCCTGTAGTCAAATCAGATTAATTCAGTTCTTCTTCTCCAACCAGCTCGTCATATTCCATGGAATCGAGCAGCTCGTCAAATGCATCGGATACCAGTTCGTATTCTTCATCGCTCTCGATGTTCGCAAGCTGTGGAGTGCCTGCTCCGTCTACGGTGTAGCGGTACAGATATACCTCGCCGTCAGAGTTCTGTCCGTTCTCGTCCAGAGGGAGTAAAGCGATGTATTCTTTTTCTCCCGCATCAAAGATGCCAACGATCGCACACTCTACGGTGCTGTCATCATCAAGTGTCAGAGTTACGGTTACGCCTTCGCCGCCGCAGGAAGCGCAGTCGCCATTGCATTTGGTTTCATCACATGTATTGGACATTTGCAAACCTCACATTTCTTCATAGTATTTCTGTTATGATGTCTTTATCAATGTAACAGAATGTGCGGTTATTTGCAAGTCCCGGGGAGGGAAAACTTGACTTTCTGATTATTTTTTATACAATGAAGAGAGATACGAAAGGAGCGGTTTTATGCAGATGACATTTTCAAAGAGAGCCCGGAATTTTGAGGAGGGTATCTTTTCATTGTTAAATACCAAAAAGGAAGCGCTTTTGAGGGAGGGAAGGACGGTTTATAATTTTTCCATCGGTACACCGGATTTCCATCCGCCGGTACATATTATGGAGGCAATGCAGGAGGCGGTGAAGGATCCGGAGAATTACAAATATGCGGTGGCAGACCGGCCGGAGCTTCTGGAAGCGATGCAGGGCTTTTACCGGACCAGATTCGGCGTGGAGCTGGGGACAGATCAGATCATGAGCATGTATGGCTCTCAGGAAGGGATGGCGCATTTTGCGCTGGCACTCTGTGATCCGGGAGACGTGGTTCTGGTTCCCAATCCGGGGTATCCGGTGTTTGGAGCCGGACCGGAGCTGATGGGAGCAAGGAGCGTGACCTACCCGTTGTATAAGGAGAATAATTTTATCCCGGATTTTAATGATATACCCGAGGAGGATGCCAGGGCTGCGAAGTTCATGATCATTTCCTATCCGGCGAATCCGGTCTGCTCCGTGGCGGATGATGAGTTCTACGAGAGAGCAATTGCTTTTGCAAAGAAATATGAGATCGTTCTGCTCCACGACAATGCGTATGCAGATCTGGTCTATGGAGGCAGAGAGGGAAAGTCCTTTTTGTCCTATGAAGGTGCCGTGGAGGTGGGCGTGGAGTTCTATTCGCTGTCCAAATCCTATAATATGACGGGAATGCGTATCTCCTTTGCGCTGGGAAATGAGGAAGTGATCGGGATGTTCCGCAGGGTGCGCTCCCAGATCGACTATGGAATCTTCCTTCCAATCCAGTATGCGGCAATTGCGGCGCTGACAGGACCGCAGGAAAGTGTAAAGGAACAGTGCAGGCTTTACGAGGAGCGCTGTCAGGCGCTTTGCAGAGGGCTTACCCGCATTGGATGGGAGGTTCCGGACGGACAGGGAACCATGTTTGTATGGGCGCCGATCCCGAAGAATTACAGCAGCAGTGAGCAGTTTGCCATGGATCTGATCGATAAGGCGGGTGTGATCGTGGTCCCGGGAACCAGCTTTGGAGATCTGGGAGAGGGATATGTACGCATGGCACTTGTATATCCGGTAGAGAAGATCGAGGAAGCGGTCCGGGCAATTGAAGAAAGCGGTATTCTTGGCGTATGAGTTTTGTAGATGAGTATACGGATTTTATATTTCTGGAGGATGAACCGGAGAAGGCGGATATCATATTTGTTCCAGGATCGGACCAGGGAGCGCTGGCAGTGCGTGCAGCGAAGCTCTGGAAGGACGGATATGCTCCGGTCATTCTGCCCTCGGGTCGATATGGGAAGCTGACAGGACATTTTACCGGCGATTCCCGCTACGGGACGGAGTGGGAATATTTTCATGGGATCCTGCGGGAAGAGGGAGTTCCGGAAGAAGCGATCTGGAAGGAGGATCAGGCGACCTTTACCTATGAGAACGCACTCCGGTCCAGAGAAGTGACGGACAGAGCAGGGCTGAATGTGGAAAAAGCACTGCTTTGCTGTCAGGCATTCCATGCCAGACGCGCCAGATTATATTATCAGGTGTGTTTTCCGGAGACGGAGATACTGGTATGTCCGGTGGTCACCAGAGGTGTGAGCCGGGAGAACTGGTTTCGGAGTGAGGAAGGTGTGAAACTCGTATTGAACGAAATGAAACACTGTGGAACGCAATTTCATGAAATATTTATGAACTATATGAAGAAAATATAAAGATTTAAAGGGAAAATTGAAAAAGACCGGTTGGATAGGATTGAAACAAAATGAAACAATTCTGTTCCGATCGGTCTTTCTTTGCGTGCGGAAAAGTATTTCTGATCGGACAGGAACGGATTTTTGACGGTTATGCCAAAAAAATATTAAGAACGTGTTCAGTCATCCCGGAACGGGCGTTAAGAGAGCGTTCAGACGGGGCGTAATGGGGGAAAGCTGGCATGGAGGTTGCTTTTTAATGGATTAGCGATGGCACAGAGGTATGACTGTGCCGGGGAAACAAAAAGGAGGATACATATTTATGGCAGTGAAACCAGTAATTGGCGTAATGCTTGGCGATGCGGCAGGCGTAGGACCTGAGCTTGTGGCAAAATGCGCGGCAGCAAATTTTTATGATGCATACTGCAGACCGGTGATCATCGGTGATCTGAGAGTATTCCAGAGAGCCCTTGGCGTGATCGGCGCAGATGTGAAG
>JAHABX010000054.1 GCA_018376135.1 Clostridiales bacterium
CCTGGTAAACCAGGGCAGGTCTGGAGGCATACCACTCCTGTCATGAGTGCTTTCCGTAATGTTATTTGACCACGGAAATTTATGTGGTTCAATGAAAAAATTTCATTTCAAACTTCTAATCATTTTACCGCCAAATCGTTCATCCTAGCCGTTTATAGGGTGGATAATCTTTGTCCCACAAGCACAAATTTTAATTTATCATATAAAAATAGGAGTACCACTCCTGTCAGCATTATGACAGTTGCGATACTCCTGAAAATATCTTATTTAATTAATATGATTCTATTAATTAGTTAATACCAAGCCATCCCTCGCCAAGTTTGCCATCCTTCAGTGTATATGTATACTGATCATCGTCATATAACTGGATGAACGGTACAGATACCTTTGCATCCTCGCTCGGATCTACTTTGGCTGCAATATTAGCCTCAGCTAAAGCGATTAATTCATCTGCAGACATAGGTGTCTCGCCCTCAATTGTAACGGACTTAACCTTCTTGCCAGTAAATGTTACGTTAACGTCCTCTGCTGCGATACCCTTGTTCTCGATATCGTACTTCTTGTTATCGCTCTTGGAGGACTGGATCTTACCCTTGTTGTTTACTAAGTAAACTGCACCGTTTACATAGTAAAGTCTGTAATCATCGTCAGCCTCAAGTCTCTTACCGTTGAAGTACAGGTAGTTATCCTTCTCACCTGTGTAGCCCTGGCCGTTGCTTCCGTTCTTTGTATTGAAGTAGAAGCTGTAATCATCATCGTCACACTCTACGTCAGATACCTTGCCGTCCTGCATGTAGCCGTTCTCATCGAAGTAGTAGAAACCGCCATCAGCCTTGATGTACTGAAGACCTGTCTGCATCTGTCCCTTCTCGTTGAATGCAAAGTACTTCTTGCCCTTGGAGCTGTCTACTTTGATTCTTGCTACGTATACAGGGCCATCCGCATCATCTGTAGCGTAGTCCTTTGCTGTATCAGCATGCTCAGCCTCGCCGTCATCGATGAAGTACCAGTCTGTGTCGCTGTCTGTGCCAACATCCTCAGAACCGTCGATCTCGTACCAGCCGTCGCCTCTCCAGCCTTCCTCTACGATGTTGTAGTAGAGCATATCTCCAATGCCTGCGCTGTTTGGTGTAGCGTTTCCATCAAGATGAGCGTTTCCTGGTGTTGCTGCGCTTACTGCCTTACCATTAATCCACTCATAAAGCATCTGGCCATGCTCATTGAACATGTAGTAACGGCCGTTTACTTTCTTCTTGCCAGAATCCTTGTACATCTTACCGCTGGATCCGAACCAGTACCAACCTTCGTCGTCGCACTCGTCCTCATCTGCGCATGTGAGGATCTGCTCCTCATCCTCATCATCATCAGCATCGCCTGGCTTCTCAAGCCATAACCACTGATTCTCTGCTCTCCAGCCCTCATCTTCTGTTCCGAGGTAGAATACGTTTCCGTTCTCCTCGTGCCATCCGTAGAGCATCTCGCCGTCTTCGTTGAAGTAGTAAGTCTTGCCGTTGATCTTCTTATCCTCGGAAGTTACTTTCTTACCCTTGTTGTCGAAGTAATACCAGTGATCTCCGTCCTCGTCCGGATCAGAAACATCTTCGTCAGCTGTTGTCTTGATCCAAGCGTTCTTCAGCATAGCGCCGTCAGAACCTACATAGTACTCATCGTCTACCCATGTA
>JAHABX010000040.1 GCA_018376135.1 Clostridiales bacterium
GTGACCGAGACGCGCGCAGCGCTCGAGGTCGCACTGCTCATTCACAACACCACAGGCAGTGCAGGAGACAGTCAGAGCGGATGCGCAGGCTTGCCTGCAGGCGAGGAGATTACGATGAAAACAGTTGGCATCATTGCAGAATACAACCCCTTCCATCAGGGACACGCCTTCCACCTGTCCAGTGCAAGGAAGCTTTCTCAGGCGGATTACGTCATCGTCGCCATGAGCGGCAATTACGTCCAGAGGGGTGTCCCTGCCATGTTTGACAAATACACCCGCACCCAGGCAGCGCTTCAAAACGGCGCCGATCTGGTTCTGGAGCTTCCGCTGTGCGCCGCCACCGGCAGCGCAGAATACTTCGCCTCCGGTGCGGTCAGCCTTCTGACCCGGACCGGTATCCTCACTGACCTCTGCTTCGGAAGCGAATGCGGCGATCTTTCCCTTCTGGAACCTCCCGCACGGATCCTTGCCGAAGAACCTGATGACTACCGGGAGCTGCTCCGGCAGCATTTAAAAGCCGGAAAGCCCTTTCCAAAAGCAAGAGCACTTGCTCTTTGCCAATATGATCCTTCCATTCCGGAAGAGCTTCTGAACGAACCCAATAATCTGCTGGCAGTGGAATACCTGAAGGCACTGTACAGACAAAAGAGCACGGTCCGTATACACACCGTCCGGCGGACCGGAAACCAGTATCATGAGACCACACTGACCCATGGGCAGACGGCATCCGCCAGTGCACTAAGACAGTTCCTGATCCGGAACAACGGCACATGGGAAGAAGCTTTTCAGACACAGCTTCCCTCCTTTGAACTGTACCGGTCTTATGAGGGAAAACCGCCGGTCACAGAGGACAGCTTTTCTCTCCTGCTTCTGGAAAAGCTGCGCCGTCTGCAGGACACCTCTCTTACCTCCTTTTTTGATGTAACGGAAGAGCTGTCCAACCGGATCTGGAACTGTCTGGATGATTTCTCCTCCTTTTCTCAGTTTACAGACCTTATAAAAACGAGAAATATGACCCGGACTGCAGTCAGCCGCGCGCTTCTGCATATCCTGCTGGATATCCGAAGCTATCAGGAGCCGGCAGCCTTTCGGGTACTGGGCTTTCGCAGAAATGCAGATATACTTTTAAAGGAACTGTCCGGTCAGGGCAGCCTTCCTCTGATCACCGGACTTTCCGGTGCTGATATGCCTTCGGAAGCGCTCTATGCCGACCGGCTCTATGAGTCCGTCCGTTCCCTGCTTCACGGACAACCCTATCAGAATGAATACCGCAGGAAGCTGCTGGTTCTATAACCCTGCAAAAGGAGACTGACTTTGATTAAATTTATTTGGAAGCACTTTATTAATTTTACCCAGATCATTTCACAGCCCCATACCTTTCAGGCTCACTCCAGCCTTCTGTTTACGATCCAGGCTATGGTCATCGCAACACTCCTGTCCTTTTCCTATCACTGGGTCAACCCTACCGGAGCTGCGAACATCGGTCTGATCTATATTCTGACCGTTATTCTGATCTCTTTTCATACAGACAAATACCGTTATGGTATCATGGCTGCCATTGTGAGTGTATTTTTCGTGAATTACCTTTTCACCTATCCCTTCCATGAATTCAACTTCACCATGTCGGGATATCCTTTCACATTCATTGTGATGTACTTTATATCCATCCTTGCCAGTGCGGTCACATTCCAGATGAAGGATCAGGCTAAAAGACTTCAGGAAAGCGAAAAGCTCATTGCCGAGGCTGAGAAGGAAAAGCTGCGCGCCAACCTGCTCAGGGCAGTCTCGCATGACCTGAGAACACCGCTCACAAGCATCATCGGTGCCAGCTCCTCTTATCTGGACAACGAAGAGCTTCTCTCCACGGAAAGCAAACGGGAGCTGGTCTCTCAGATTTCCGAGGATGCCAGCTGGCTTCTGCATATGGTGGAAAACCTGCTGTCCGTCACCCGGATCACCAACAACGGTACCAATGTTCTGAAAAAGACTCCGGAACCGGTCGAAGAGGTACTCTTCGACGCGATCTCCACTTTAAAAAAAAGATATGCGGATCTTCAGATACAGGTCTCCATACCGGATGATTTTCTGATTGCACCCATGGATCCCATACTGATCAAGCAGGTCATTATGAATCTGATCGAAAACGCTTACTTCCATGCCCACAGTATACGTCCCATTGAATGCCGGCTGGACTGCGATGCACATTCCATCCGCATCCATGTAAAGGATTTCGGAATGGGTATTGCTCAGAAAAAGCTGGACAGCATCTTCGACGCCGTACCCACTGCCCCATCCGCCGCCGCTGATACCAGAAAGGGAATGGGCATTGGGCTGTCCATATGCAAGGCGATCATCACTGCCCACGACGGCAGCATCTGTGCCCTGAATCATCCTGACGGAGCGGAATTCTATTTTACATTACCAAAGGAGGACTTTCACCTTGAACCAGATGATTAAGATACTTGTTATTGAAGATGAAAAGAGCATCCGGAATTTTATTGCCTCTGTGCTGACTTCCCAGCAGTACCAGGTCATCTCCGCAGTCACCGGAAAGGAAGGTCTCTCACAGGCAGCTTCCCAGTGCCCGGATCTGATCCTTCTGGATCTGGGACTTCCTGATGTGGACGGCATCGACATTATTGCACAGATACGAAAATGGACCAGCATACCCATCATTGTCATCTCCGCGCGCATTCAGGAGCAGGACAAGGTACAGGCACTGGATCAGGGCGCCGACGACTATATCACCAAGCCCTTTGGCAATTCCGAGCTGCTGGCGCGTATCCGCACTGCCCTTCGGCACAGCAACCGGATGCAGACCGATGATTCCATCGTCCATCGCTCCTATCAGTCCAAAGGACTGCGGATCGATTTTGAGAAGCATCTGGTCACCCGGGACGGACAGGAGATCCATCTGACCCAGAACGAGTTCAAGATCGTCGCTCTCCTCTCTCAGAACTGCGGAAAGGTCATGACCTATGACCGTCTGATCGAGCATATCTGGGGTCCCTATTCTGAGAATGACAATACCATCCTCCGGGTAAACATGGCAAATATCCGCAGAAAGCTGGAGCCAAACCCGGCAGAGCCCATCTATATCTTCACAGAGATCGGCGTCGGATACCGGATGGCAGAGGAAAACTGACCCTTCTCTGCCTCTGAAGGGAGCATCTCTGCAGACATATTTTCCGCCAGACAACAAAACCCCTTTCGGACTGCAGGGTATTCAGGAACCTGCACCCGAAAGGGGTTCTGTCTCTTTATACTGCCAGATGCGCCATTCTCATGCGGATGATTAGTGGAGGTGTACGCACGAACACCCGGCTTTATCCTGTGCATCACTGCTGAGATTCAATCACAAATGCCGATCCAACCCTCAGACCGGCATCCTGGTAGACGGAATGCGCCATTTCACCCCATCTGTTGGATGTTAAGCCCTTACCGGGAGCTCATCTCATATGTCAAGCAGGTTTCCTGGCTTACGGATCTGACGACCGCCCTCCCCTTCTCGCATGTGTATTGGGTTATGCAATGGGATATGAAGGCAGGCTCTCCGAATACAGTGACCGGATCGTTCAGGACTCTCACCTGATTCCCTCTTCGCACAAAATGTACGCACTTGACACAGCATTCTCTGCACGTTATCTATTATAGCCTTCTTCTCATCTGCCTGTCAAGTGCTCCATGCAATTACAGTCCTTTATTGAATTTTGCACTTCCGGACAGCGCCATGGTCACTACAAATCCGCTCACCAGTGAAATCGTGATACCGATCATGTAATTCAGAATACTGCCGGACTGGATGCATACAAATCCAATGATACCTGCTGCTCCCGGAGAGATGTTCAGTACATTGGTCAGGGTCACATAACCACATCCAAGAGCAGAACCTGCCATAGCACCGTAGAACGGGAACTTCATCTTCAGGTTAACACCGAACATTGCCGGCTCTGTAATTCCAAGCAGCGCGGAAATACCGGAGGATGCTGCCACACTCTTCATCTTTTTATCCTTTGCACACAGCATGGCTGCCAGTGTCGCACCACCCTGGGATACATTGTTGCAGGCTGCGATCGCAAAAAGGAAGGAACCGCCTGCGGCAATCATCTGAATATCTACCGGAAGCAGACTGTGATGCATACCGGTCATGGTAAGCGGTGCATAGAAGAAACCAAAGATCATACCGCCTACAACTCCCATAGTGTCATGCAGCCATACAACGCCGTTTGTGATCATATCACCTGCAGTTCTCATAACGCCGCCTACCACTGTAAAGGTCAGGAACGCAGTAACAAGAACGCTGACCATAGGGGTGAGCAGATTATCCAGAAATTCCGGGATCACTTTGTGAAGTCTCTTCTCAATGAACGCAAGGATTGCCGCTGCTGCCAGTACCGGAAGCACGGTTCCCTGATATCCGACCTTCTCTACCGTGAAGCCAAACAGGTTCCATACCGGAACGGTTCCATTCTGGATCGCCTCACCATATCCATAGGCATTCAGAAGATCACCGGATACCATGATCATACCAACGACTGCACCCAGATACGGATTTGCGCCAAACATCTTTGCTGCGGAAAATCCGATCAGGATCGGCAGGAATGCATATGCCGCACTTGCAAAGGTATTGATCATTGCCGCCAGATCCGCAAGCTGCGGATATGCTTCGATCAGAGACTGTCCCGGGAAGAACAGACCGGAAGCTGTCAGTATATTGTTGATACCCATGAGAAGACCGCTTGCCACCAGCGCCGGGATGATCGGCACAAATACATCAGACAGCATCTTCACCAGCCTCTGTACCGGATTCATCTTCTGATCTGCCGCCTGCTTTACTTCACTCTTGGTCGCCTCCACAATATCTGCCAGACAGATAAACTCTTTATATACCTCATCTACCGTACCGCTTCCGATGATGATCTGGAACTGTCCGCCAGTGGAGAACTGTCCCTTCACAAGCTCTACTTCCTGGAGCTTCTCCACATCTGCCAGAGACTCATCCTTCAATACCAGACGAAGTCTGGTCGCGCAGTGCGCTGCGCTGATAATATTTTCCTTTCCACCTACCAGCGCCAGAATCTCGCCTGCCGCTGCTTCATACTTCTGTTCTTTCGCCATTACACTTATCCTCCTGACATTCTGTTTCCTGCAGCTTATCGTATATCATAAGCATACTTCCAAAATCCTTTTTCTCACGGGGAATGGATACCCCTGCATACATCAGCTCATCGCCTCCGTATACCCTTCCGTCATTTCTGCTGCGATAGCTTCCGTTCTGATCCAGTCCGCACAGCCGGATAACCGGAACTGCATAAGCGGGCTTTGACAATACCCGAAAATACATCAGAACAACGGTCTTTCCATCCTCGGACACAATGCTCCATGCCGCATCATTGCCCTCAAAGGGATTCCTGATCCGGTAAAAGCTTCCGAACTGGATCGTCTCCCGAAGTTCCCGGTAACAGGCAGTCTGCTCTGCCAGTGCCTTCCGTTCCTCCTCAGAAAGTGCGGTCACATCCAGCTCGTACCCCAGATTTCCGGACATCGCCACATGAAATCTTGTAGAAAGCGGGGTTTCTCTGCCCACCTGATGATTGGGAGACGCTGATACATGTGCTCCCATGGTCACTGCCGGGAACTGGATACTGGTTCCGTACTGAATTCCCAGGCGGCATACCGCATCCGTATTGTCGCTGGTCCAGGTCTGAGGCATATAATAGAGCATACCTGCGTCAAACCTTCCACCTCCACTGGAGCAGCTCTCAAAAAGAACCTCCGGGAATCGACCGGTCAGCTCCTCCAGCACCTGATAGAGTCCCAGCACATATCTGTGAGACAACTCCTTCTGCCGTTCTCTGCCAAGGTACAAAGACCCCGGATCCGTCAGATGACGGTTCATATCCCATTTTACATAGGTGATCTTCCGGTTCTTCAGTATACCGGACACCGCATCCACCAGATACTCACATACACGGGGATTGGACAGATCCAACACCCACTGATAACGGCTCTCTACCGGTCTGTAGCAGCTGCTTCGGATAACCCAGTCCGGATGCTCCCTGTAAAGGCTGCTTTCCTCCGAGATCATCTCCGGTTCAAACCAGATACCGAACCTCAGCCCTATATCGCAGATCCTGTCGATCATTCCATCCAGTCCGGAAGGAAATTTCACCGGATCCGGCGTCCAGTCTCCCAGAGATGTGGTCTCTGTATTTCTGCCCTTAAACCAGCCGTCATCCATGACCAGAAGCTCGATGCCAAGCTCCTTTGCTTCCCTGGCAAGGCTTAAAAGCTTCTCCTCACTGATATCAAAATACATGGCTTCCCAGCTGTTCAGAAGCACCGGACGAGGCTGATCTCTGTATACCCCGCGCACCAGCCTTTTCCGGAAGACCTCGTGGTAGATCCGGGACATGCCTCCGATCCCTTCCGTGGAGCAGACCATCACAGCCTCCGGAGTGGTGAAAGCCTCTCCCGGCGCCAGCTTCCAGCCAAAGCCCTCCGGATTGATTCCCAGCTGGACACGGAGCGTCCGGTACTGGTCCACCTCCACACTGCCGCGGAAATTGCCGCTGTATACCAGCGATATTCCGATCGCCTCGCCGCTTTCCTCCGTGGTACTGCTTCTAAGAAGCCCGATAAAGGGAGATGCCTGAGGACTGCTTGTTCCCCTCCGGCTTGCTGTCACTATCGCATCCGCACAGACAGGACGGCGGTACATGTTCTTCTCATGCGCATGGGAGCCGCCAAGGGTCAGTACCTCATAATCATCCTCCGGCAGATCCATACTGAAGCTCAGCATCCGCTCAATGGAAAATGGCTCTGCACCACAGTTTTCCAGCACGGCATGTCTCGCCACCACATCATGATCCCTGTAAATGGTGTAAAACAGATGAAGCCTTGCCTGCAGCCGTTCTTCCCATAATATAAGCTCCAGTGTCTTCGCTTCCGACTCCTCTTCCACATAGAGGGAGGGAAGCCCTGCAAGTGCCGGTTTTCCGTCAAATATCCGGAAGCCTTCATAAACCGGACGGATCACTCCGTCTCCGTCCCCGGTCATGATCTCCAGCGCAGGACTTCGAAAATCTCCCTGTCCCGTCCATGGATATTCCTGCAGGAGTGTATCCAGGGAAAAAGTCACATCCTCCGGCTCCGGTGTGGCAGCAAAGGCACGATTATATAAAAGCTGCCTGCCGCTCCCTCCGTAAGCACGAAGCTTCCTGCCAAAATAACAGTGCTTCAGGTATTTCCCGTGCTCCAGACCGATCACGTAGCTGATACGGTCATTCTGTATATGAAAGGTATTATCTTGTTCTATAAATTCAATCTTCACATTTCTCCTCCCTTCCTATACATCCATATTATTATGCTTTTTTTATTTCTTCAATGGTAAGCTATCGTTCTCTATGGTAAAATCTTGTTATTTCTGTTATACTGCAGACAAGCAATCCATATAAAAAGGAGAATCTCATGACAACTCATATGCCCCATCAGTCCATCGGCTTCCGCTACCAGTCCAATCTGTATCTTCTGACCCTGAAAGGGATCGGGCTGCAGACCATAACCTCTCACTCCTATTCCTGGGACAACAGCTCCCGCCGGGACTCTCATTGTCTTCTACAGTACACCGTGACAGGAGAAGGAGCGATTACCGTCAACCATACTTCCTATCCGTTGAAAGCCGGGGATCTTTTTCTCATTGACATTCCCGGAAACAGCCATTACTATCTGCCGGACAGCTCCTGCCTCTGGGAATTCCTCTATCTGGAGTTTTCCAAGGAATGCCTGCCTCTCTTGAACCGGATCTACCGTTCACTGGGACCTGTCTTCTCCATACTGGACTGCCCGGCGCTTGTGCAGGAGCTTCTTCAGCTCTATGAGCTGGCACTTACAGACCGGCTCAACGCAGTCTTTGAAAACTCCAAGGCTGCTTACAGTCTGTGGATGGATCTTCTGGATCACGCCGCCGGTCATTCTCTGCCCGCCGCCTCACAGATTGATGCCGCAAAGGACTACATTGACCGGAATTGTGCCTCGCCCCTGCTCAATCTGGATGCCATTGCAGATCACACGGGACTATCCAAATTCCATATGAGCAAGGAGTTCCATAAAAAATTCGGTATTTCCCCGGGACGCTATCTGTCCCGGAAACGTCTGAGCCTGGCATGCGGTCTTCTGCTGGAAAATAACGGCTATTCTCTGAGCGAGATCGCAGAAAAAACCGGTTATGCCAACAACAATTATTTTGGCAAGGTATTCAAAGCCGCCATGGGTATGACCCCGGATCAGTTCCGCAGGCAGAATACCTCCTATGATATCATGAAGGTGGACTATTCCCCGGAGCACCGGCTGCTCACGCCTCCTGCTCCACCCGATAAATGACCGCTTCATAAGGCCGAAGCTTTAGTGTCTCCAGATCACAGCCCGGATCCTCATAATTACTGATGATCACCTGACCCTGACCCTTCCAGGAAAATTCTGCCCGTCTGCCGTGGAAATTACAGACGATGAGCCATTTTTCAGTCCCCAGAGTTCTCGTATAGGCATATACATCCTCGTCTTCCTCCGCCAGAAGCTCATAGGTTCCATAGACCATGACTTCATTTTCATGGCGAAGCCTGATCAGCTTCTGATAATAAGAAAAGACGGAATCGGGATCCTCCATTGCCTGCTTCGCATTGATCGTTACATAATTGGGATTCACCCGATACCAGGGCGTACCGGTGGTAAAGCCAGCCTGATATCCTCCTGTCCACTGCATGGGCGTTCTGGCATTGTCTCTTGCTTTTGCCCGCAGAGAACGGAGTATGTCTTCATCTGTGTATCCTGCCTTCCGGCGTTCCATGTACATATTCCTGGACTCAATATCACAGAAATCCTCAATACGGTCGAAGCAGCCGTTGGTCATGCCCAGCTCCTCTCCCTGATAGATATAGACGGTTCCCTTCATGCCATGCAGCAGTGTTGCCAGCATTTTTGCCGATTCCACCCGGTACACGCCATCGTCTCCCCAGCGGGATACGATACGCGGCAGATCATGGTTGCTGAGAAACAGGCTGTTCCAGCCTCTCCCCTCCATCTCCGTCTGCCATTTGGTAAATACCTGCTTCAGTTCTGTAAGCACAAGAGGCTTTAAATCCCAGCGATGTCCTCCCGGCTGCTTATCCAGCTGGATCTGCTCAAACTGGAAGATCATGCTCAGTTCCCGGCGCTCCGGCGCAGAATACAGATAGCCTTCCTGAGGTGTTGCTCCCCAGCATTCTCCCACGGTGAGAAGATCATGCTTTCCGAAGGTTTCCCTGTTCATCTCCTGTAAATATTCATGAAGCCTTGGACCGTTTTCCTTGATTCCCTGATCCGGCACCTTTCCGATCAGATCGATCACATCCATACGGAATCCGCCCACACCCAGATCGATCCAGTAATTCATCATTTCCCAGATCTTTTTGCGCAGCTTTTCATTCTCCCAGTTCAGATCCGGCTGCTTTTTTCCATAAAAATGAAGATAATACTGATCTGTCTGCTCTGAATATTCCCACGCAGAGCCCCCGAAGTTGGACTGCAGATCATTGGGCGGGCAGCCGTCTTTTCCGTCTCTCCATATGTAATACTCCCGGCATGGACTGTCCTTTCCGGACGCCGCTTCCAAAAACCATGGATGCTCATCTGAGGTGTGATTGACTACCAGATCCATCACAATACGGATGCCGGCTTTCTGGCACTCCAGGATCAGCTGCTTCATCTCTTCCATCGTTCCATATGCAGGATCAATGTCGTAGTAATCCGAGATATCATAACCATTGTCATCTCCCGGCGACTTGTATACAGGACTTAACCAGACCACATCAATTCCCAGCTTCTTCAGATACCAGATCTTGGAACGGATTCCTTCCAGATCCCCGATCCCGTCTCCGTTGCTGTCGCAGAAGCTTTTGGGATAAATCTGATAAATGACACTTTTCTGCCACCACTTTTTCTCCACCCTCGTACCTCCTCTTGCTTTCTTTTCTAAGCTACAGTATAATCAAGGAAAGTTATTCTGACTTTCACAATCTTTTCAAAAAATAACACAATTTTGCGATGAGGGATATATTATGCATACATCACTTCAGGAACCCGTCACCCATGGAACTGCCATCTTTCCTCTGCAGGTCTACTCTCACAGGGATCGGAACGGCTTCTATCAGGTATCCGCCCACTGGCATGATGAGCTGGAATGGATCTATGTGGAAGAGGGGACCCTGTCCATCACGGCACACGGCGCCTGCTTTTCCCTGTCTGCCGGAGAATTCTGCTTTATGAATGCCGGGGAAGTGCATGCCATCTCTGCTGTGGGGTCTTCCCTGCATCATGCTGTGGTCTTCCATCCGTCCATGCTGGATTTTGCTCTTTACGATGCCTGCCAGCATAATTTTATACAGCCGGTGACCAGCGGACATCTGCGTTTCCCTGCTATGAGCGCATCCATTGCAGATCCCTCCGCACAGGCATATATTCTGTCCTGCTTAAAACAGATCACCAGACTCTACCACTCCCTGCCCCGCTGCTCTCTTCTGTCTATCAAGCTCCTGCTCTTACAGGTGCTGGAGACCCTGTTTATACAGGACGCCCTGGAAGAAAATGTACAGGCAGAAAAAGAGCGGTCATCCATTGACCGCCTGAAGCATGTGATCGATTATATAAAGGAGAACCTCTCTCAGACCATCGCTCTGGAGCAGCTCTCCTCTCTGGCTCATATGAGTCCCACCTATTTCTGTCATTATTTTAAGCGTCAGACCGGCAAGACACCGGTTCAGTTCATAAATGAACACCGCATCCAGCACGCCGCAAAGCTTTTGACAGAAACAGAACAGTCCGTGTCCGAGATCGCACTCGCCTGCGGCTTTGATAATTTCAGCTATTTCACCCGGAAATTCCGGGAATATCAGCACGTTACACCCCGTCAGTACCGGGCAGAGTATGCCCGGAGATAGAGCTTGTATTTCATCCTGACTACTTAATCGCCTAAGACTCCCCCTTCAGATACTTCTGCATCATCTCCGCCTTCAGCACCTCCAGCGCCTCCAACGCCTTCAAAGAAGAAGCAAAAAATTCATTTTCACACACACTCCTGTAAGGCACATAGGTAGATTTTTTTCCCATTTCACTGATTGTATTTGTATGATCCCTGCAGGAAAATACCGGGGCAATTACGCTTTCACCGTATAACTGATAAACCGGAAGCTCTTCTCCCATAGCTTCTGCCTGCTCTCCCACAAATGCCAGGTATTCCTCCCCTTCCTCCAGTATATTGACAAAACCCCGTTCCAGAGAAGCAGGCTCTCCATACAGACTCAGCGACCACCGACCGAAGGTGAGATAAATCTCCTCTCCTTTCTCTGTGCAATCTCCCTGATAT
>JAHABX010000017.1 GCA_018376135.1 Clostridiales bacterium
GGTGAATCCCATCCGTCAGCGTCATCAGATGAAGAAGGATATTAAGGGAGCAGAGTATCTCTGTGGTTTTTCCAGGAAGGACAGGCTTCTTCCGGTGATTACATTAGTTTTGTATGTGGGGGAGACTCCATGGGACGGAGCAGTGAATCTGCGGGAAATGGTGGATATGTACCGAATACCGGAGAAGCTGAGGGACTATGTACAGGATTATCATATCCATGTGCTGGATGTGTGCCATATATCGGAGGAGCGGCTGCAGGATTTTCCGCCGGATATCCGCTTTATGTTTCAGTTTATGAAGAACCAGAAGGATAAGAACGCGCTGAAATGTCTTCTGGAAAACTCCGCACCGGAGACGATATCGGATGATACGTATATCGCTCTGGCGGATTATACCGGGGAGCCGGGGCTTTTGAAGATTATGGAAGAAGTGAAAAAAGTAGGAGGAGTGGATATGTGTCAGGCAATCAGAGAGATGGTGGAAGATGGAAGACGTCTTGGAGAGGAAGAGGGGCGACGCCTCGGCAAAGAAGAAGGCAGGCGCCTTGGCGAACAGAGATTCAGGCTTTTGATGACGTATATGTGTGATGCGGGAGAGAGTGATATGATCGTAAAGGTTGTAAAGGATGAGGAGCTTCTGCAGGAGATGTATCGAAAGTATCAGATATAGAGGTTGATTCATAATCATACCGTATTGCCCGTCCCACAGCCATGAATTCGCTCGTACAAGTACGGCTCATTCATGACTGTGAGACGGGAATTTTAAGGTAAAGAGGGGCACTGCACAAGCATCTACTTCAGAGATAAAATATAATCCACCACCGCTTCCGAAGCGTGTCCGTCATCAAAATATCCCAGCTGTTCCATGAAGGGCGTCCGTGCCCGCCGGTAATCCTCTTCTGAGAAATTCAGGATGTTCCGGATCATCTCTTCGTTGGAGAAGGCAAGGGGGATCGGGAGTTCCTCCAGCCGGAAGTAGTAGTCCTTGGTTCGTTTCATTTCTTCGTAGTCCTCGGCATAGAGGAAGGAGGGACGTCCGAGCTGGATGTAATCAAAGCCGCAGGAGGAATAGTCGCTGATGACTGCGTCTCCGGCGGCAAGCAGCTCCTGCACATTGTCATAGCGGGAGGCGTTCAGTACCCGGTCTGTGTAACGGATGTTGAAATCGTCCGGATTTACATTGGGATGGAGGCGCACCAGCATGATCCATCTGCCGCCGAAGCGCTTTTCAAAAGCATCCAGACAGCCTTCAAAGTCCAGGTGATAGACATTGAGCTTTCGGTTTTCCCTCCAGGTAGGTACATATAAGACCAGATTCACGTCCTCCGGCAGGTGATAGTGATCCCGTACCAGCTTTCGTACTACAGGGGTATCCCGGAAATAAAAATCATTTTTGGGAAGTCCTTTTTCCAGAATCTCTCCATCATACCAGAAGCAGCGTTTATAGCAGTCGGTGCACCATCTGCAGTTGGAGATCATCAGATCCATCTTTGCCGCATCCTTCTTTGCATAGGCGATGTAGGCCGGGCTCAGGCTGTTTCCGGCGTCTTTTTCAATCTTTTTCAGTCCCGGACCGCCATGCCATACCTGGATATAGGTCTGATTTTTCTTTTTCTTAAAATAATAGAGCTTCCTTGTGTTATCCACCCAGACCGCAGCGGTAGACATGTGAAATACGAAGGAAAGAGTGTTGGGACGGATGATCGTCAGCTCCGGGGGAAAGGTACAGCCGGGCTTTTCGCAGACCCAGTAAAGATCCCAGGGAAGCTTTCTTCTGATGAATTCTTCCGCAATATAACGGGGATTGTCTCCGAACCCATTGCCATTGAAGTTGCTGAAGATGATTTTCCGTTTCTGGACGGGGCACTGGGAGAAAAGCTGCCAGGCTGCCCAGAGCATCGCTTTGTGCAAAGACAGATATATTTTCAGAAGCGCCGGGTACACCGGCGACCGACGTAATGCATCTAACATGATCATGTACCTCCAATTCTTAGAACAGTGTAACACACTCCTTGTTCCGTGACAATTCATGTGTTACACTGATTGCAGAAATGAGGTGCCTATGAGAGAGAGAAATGAATCCCTGGACTGTCTGAAGGGAATTGCCATCCTGCTGGTCATGGCAGGTCATGTGCAGGTGCACAACCATATGACAGATCCGTATTTGTATGATGTGATAAAATCCCTGCAGATGCCGTTGTTTTTCCTGATCAGCGGATATCTGGCGGGAGCGGGTACGAAGATACAGAATCTGGAGCAGTATGGAAAGCGGATGGGAAAGCGTGCGGCGGCATATCTGCTTCCGTTCTTTTCCTGGCTGGTGGTGCAGCATATCAGTTTTGTGCCCCGGGCGCTGAAGACCGTATTGTTTCAGCTGGACTATGGGCTGTGGTTCCTTGTGACCCTGTTTTTGTTTACATGGATGGCTTATACGGCGCAGCTTGTACAGGCAAAGGTGAAACGGGAGTGGGGATTCTGGGTTCCGTTTCTGGGAAGCTGTCTGTTGATTCTGGCGGCGTATCTGTCAGGAGTGACATTTTTAAGCCCGTCTATCCTGATCATCTACCTTCCTTATTACACGGCGGCATATTTCTGCGGTATGCATCCGGAAGTGCCGGAAACATACATTCCGGTGAGCTGGCAGAGAGCGGCTGCGTGCGTGGGCGGTGCGGTATTTCTGGGGATGGCAGCGGTACTGGATCTGGTGACGGTGACGGGCATCGTCATGCTGGGGATCCAGACTGCAGCATCCTTCCTTGGATGTTTTGCGCTGATCCGGCTGGTGCTGGACTGGAAGGAGAACCGGGTAAAGTCCCGGCTTGCAGTGCTGGGGCAGTATACGCTGGAGATCTATGTGCTTCATTATCAGTTTGCGGCGGTCCTGAATCCGGCGGGTGTGGTCTATGCCTTCTGGAGCTGGCAGGGACTTTTGTACAGTGTGACGGCGTTCATAGCCATGAGTGTGATCACGGCGGCGGGGATCTATATCATTGATCATGTGGCGGTGCTGAGGCTTTTGTTGTTTGGAAAGAGGTAAGGGGGAGAGATGCTTCGTATACTATTTGTGATTCCGTATAAAGGAGTAGAGGAGAAGGTCAAGCAGGTTTTCGAGGAGGTACTGTCTCTTCGCGGGGAGGAGATCACCTACAATATTCGGCTGGCAAAGACGGGTGATCGGCTGGAGATCGAATCGGATGTAACGGATGTGGTGATTGTCCGGGGATTTACATCCGTATATATGAAGACGAGTCTTCCCAAGATAGAGCTTCAGGTGTCTGCCTTTGATATGCTGAAAGCGGCGTATGAGTGCCTTCGGGAATATGATTGTAAAAAGATTGCGTTTATCGGAACTACCAATATGATCTATGGAGCAGACTCGATCAATGAGATTATAGATTCGGCAGAAGTCATTGGAAGAACCGTATTTGATATTTCAGAGATGGACCAGGTGATGGATGAACTGCTTGGAAGGGGAGTAGATGCGGTGATTGGAGGGGGTACGGTCGTTCAGGTTGCCCGGAAAAGGGGAATCCCGCATATCCTTTTGAAATCCGGGAAGGAAAGCATCTATCAGGCAGTGGAAGAGGCGATTACAGCCATGAAGATTGCCAGAGCGGAAAAGGAGAAGAGAGAATACCTTCAGGCAATTATGGATTATTCTTTTGAAGGCATTGTATCTACAGATGTGGACGGGCAGATATTATCAGCAAACCGGTTCGCGGCAGAGAAACTCATAAGTCTGGATGGTACTTCGGGCGGGAGGCTGATCGGGAGAAAGATAGAAGAATTTTTCCCGAATATTCATCTGGATGCACATTCACAGAATATGCTGGCAAAGCTGATTTCTTCCGGATGGCGCAGGTTTATGGTGAACTGTGTAAGGCTTTCGGATGAGGAGACCACAGAAGGGTGGATCTTTACCTTTCGTGATATTGAAAATATTCAGGAGGACGAGGGTAAGATCAGAAAGCAGCTTTACAGTAAGGGGCTATTTGCCAAATATCATTTTGACAATGTGATCTGCAGAAGCCGTATTATGAAAATGACGATCCAGACCGCCATGAAGTATGCAATGGCAGAATCCAATGTATTTATTCACGGAGAGACGGGGACGGGTAAGGAGCTGTTCGCTCAAAGCATCCATAATGCAAGCAGCAGAAGAGATGGCCCCTTTGTTGCAGTCAATTGTGCCGCCCTGCCGGAATCCTTATTGGAAAGTGAATTGTTCGGATATGTGGAGGGTGCGTTTACAGGTGCCATAAAGGGTGGAAAGGCCGGATTGTTTGAGCTGGCACATAATGGCACATTGTTTCTGGATGAGATTGGAGACATGGCGGTCAACCTGCAGGCTCGTCTGCTGCGTGTGATTCAGGAACGGGAAATTATGCGTCTTGGAGGAAATCAGGTCATACCTGTGAATGTCAGGATCATCGCAGCGGCAAATAAGGATATGCATACTGCGGTTCGGGAGGGGAGCTTCCGGCAGGATCTGTTATATCGGATCGATGTCCTGAGGCTGGAGCTGCCGCCGCTCAGAAACAGAGGAGAGGATGTGCTGGAGCTGGCAGAATTCTATATCCAAAAGGAGCGGATAAAGACCGGCTGTGTACTGAAGAGTCTGGACGAAAGAGTCCGGCATTGGATCATGGAACAGCCCTGGGAAGGAAATGCCCGGGAGCTTCGGAATTTCTGCGAACGCCTCTGCGTGCTCTGTGAAAAGGGAGAAGCGGATATGGAAGATATCGCGGCGGCATCCGGAGCTTCTGTATATGCAGAGGTGTCAGGAAAGATGAACCGGGATATGGAGCCGGAGGAAAAGAAGAAAATTGAACAGGCATTGAGAGCGCACGGCTTCAGCCGCAAGGAGACGGCTGCCGCGTTGAATATTGATACCAGTACGCTGTGGAGAAAGATTCGTAAATATGAGATAGATTGCAAATAGAAATCGGTGCAATGCAAAAACCATGCATTGCACCGATTTTTTGCGCTTAAAATGAGAAAAAACACGAAAAATAGGGAAAAATGAAGTTGGCACAGGATTTGCTGATTATTATAGTATCGAAAATAAAAAGGAGAAGCATACAAGATGGATTATACAAACTTGTTTCGAGATCGGAATAAGAAATCAAAAGTAGGTGTCCTGGGAGCAACAAGAGGCTATGGCTATACATTGCTTGCACAGATCCCGAATGTAGAAGGCATGGAGCTTCGGGCAGTCTGTTCCAGACATCCGGAGGAATGTCGGGATGTTCTGCAGGAGATTGGATATGATATGAGCAGGGTCGTTATCTGTGAAGATAAAGAAGCAGCTGCATGTGCGCCGGAAGATGCCATTATCATTATCAGTGATTACCGTCTGATCCTGGAATGTGGAATTACGGGTCTGGTAGAGTGTACCGGAAATACTGCGGTAAGCTGTGATGCTGCGGTGTCAGCGCTGAAGAGAGGAATCAACGTCTATATGGTTTCCAAGGAAACAGACAGTGTGTGCGGACCGATCCTGAATCAGATTGCAGAGCAGAATCATGCGGTTTATGCTCTGGTGAATGGTGATCAGCCACGTAATCTGCTGGATCTCTTATCGTGGGCGCGGGTGCTGGGACTGGAGGTCATCGCAGCGGGAAAATCCAGTGAATATGACTTTGTCTGGGACAGAGAAAGCGGAGAGCTTACTTATACGGATGGCAGCGGCATGCACGTGACGGTACCGGAGCTTTTGAGCTGCTGGAGATATGAGGGGGCAGAGACGCTGGAAAAGAGAAAAGAGCTGCTGGGTAAATATACAGATGTGATCTCAGCGGATCTCTGTGAGATGAATCTTGTATCCAATGTCAGCGGACTTGTGCCGGCTGCTCCGTTTTTAAGCTATCCCATTGCCAAAATAAGTGAACTGGCGGATATCTTTATTCCGGAAGAGGACGGAGGAATTCTGAAGAAAACCGGAGTGGTGGATGTTTTCCATAATCTGCGGGGAATTGATGAAGCGAGCTTTGCGGGCGGCGAATTTATTATCGTCAGATGTGAAAATGAGAAGATGTGGGATCTGCTGGAGAGCAAGGGCCATATCGTTGGCAGGAATAAAAAATATGCATGCATTTACTGGCCGTATCACATGATGGGTCTGGAAAGCCCGATCACAATCTTACTGGGTGATCTCATGGGAATCGGGACCCGTACGGATTGTCGTCAGGTGTCCGTCCTGTCAGGGATTGCGAAGGAAGATCTGGCGAAGGGAACAATACTGGAGGTTCATGGTCATAATCATAAAATCGAAGGGCTGCTTCCGGAGCTTCTGGAAAGTAAAACAGTCGGAAGGGCGGCACCCTATTATCTGTTGAATGGAACCACCCTCCTGCGGGATGTGAAAAAGGGAGAACCAATCACAATGGACGATGTGGATCTGTCAGGACTGGATATCTATAAATTATATATGCAGGGATTGGAGCTTTAAGCTGTTTATGTGGGGTATGGCGTTCCGTAAACGCCTGAAATATATATTACAAATGGAGGATTTAATAATGAAAAGAAAATTTGTGGCGGCAACTTTAGCAACGGTATTGACATTTACCATGCTTCTTGGCGGATGTGGTCAGAAGCAGGAAGAAACTCCGGAAGCACCGGCTGAGACAACGGAAGAGGCTCCGGCTGAGGAAGCTGAAACGAGTGCTTCTGCCTGGAAACCGGAAAAACCGGTTACCGTAATCTGCCCGTATGGAGCCGGCGGCGGACAGGACGTGGCAGCAAGACTTTTTGCGCAGTATGCAGAAAAATATGCAGGTGTAAAATTTGTTGTAGAGAATAAAACGGGTGGATCCGGAACAATTGGAAATACAGCAATCGCAACTGCAAATCCAGACGGATATACGCTTGGTATGTTCCACAATTTAAGCCTGTATGATCAGTATCTGGTAGATGGTGTAACATATAACGAGGAATCCTTTACACAGCTTGCAATTTTCTGTGCAGACTCCACTGTTATTGTGGCTAACAAGAATCTGGGCGTAAGTTCTATTGATGAGCTGGTTGCACTTGCAAAAGAAAAACCAGGTCAGATTACATGGGGTGGTCCGGAGTTCTCTTCTCAGACTTATCCGAGAATGAATGTAGAAAATGCATCTGGTGTTGAATTTGGTAAGATGATTTTTGATGGTGGCGCAAACTCTCTGGCAGCAGTAGCAGGTGGAAACTGTGGTGTTACCAGTGTATTCCCATCTGAGTATTTCGCAATGGCTGATAACGAAGATATTGTTGCAATTGCAACGACTGGTGAAGAACGAATGGAAGCAGTTGGAGATATCCCGACTATGAAAGAGCAGGGAGTAGATGCAACCTTCTATCAGTGGAGAAGTTTTGTCCTTCCGGCAGGTGCTGCTGATGAAGTAGTAGCTTTTTATGATGATGTATTTACTCAGGTAATTGCAGATACAGATTTCCAGAAAGAGCTGGCAGACGGTGGATTTAACCTTCTTGAAGTGGCAGGTCATGAAGCAGCTACAGAATATATGCTGGCTGACTTTGAAGCAAATAAAGATGCCATCATGTCCGCGGCAAACGGTTCCAACTAATCAAATAACAGGGGGGAGAGCCGTTTGGCTCTCCCTTTTTGCAGAAAGAGGATATGGATATGAAGAGTAAAAAATGGGATTTGCTGATTTGCATTGTATTAGCGGCGCTTTTGATGATCTTCGTGCTTGACCTTCCGAATACAAATCCAATGGCAAGAGTCTATCCAATGGTTGTGTTGGGAGGAAGCTATCTGATGATCGCTATTACCATTGTAAAGTGGTTTATTGCGAAGAAGAGAGGGGAAATTGAAGGCGGAGAGGGAATGGATACAAAGCGAATCGTATATATTGCGGTATATTGTTTGTCGATTCTTGTTTATATTTTATTGATTCAAAAACTTGGTTTTATTGTTTCCACGATTGCTTTTGGAATTTATTCGCTGATCTATCTGAAAAATAAAAACAAGATTTTGATCGTTGTACTTCCGATCGTTGTAACAGTAGTTTTGTATTATATTTTCACAAACTTTTTATTTGTAACGCTGCCATCCGGGCTTCTGATGTAAAGGAGGAGTATCATGAATGAGATTTTAATGGGCTTGATGAATGTGATGACCCCGGTGAACCTTCTTCTTTGCCTGGGCGGATTATTTGTAGGCATTATTTTTGGTGCGCTTCCGGGATTTTCCGCAACAATGGGAGTGGCTGTGTTTGTGCCGTTTTCCTATGCACTGGAGCCAGAAGCGGCGCTTCTCTTGCTGTCAGGTGTATACTGTGGTGGCGTGTATGGTGGTTCGATTCCTGCAATTCTGCTTGGAATACCTGGAACACCTGCTTCTGCGCCGACGGCAATGGAGGGGAGACCTCTGACGAGAAGAGGTGAAAGCGGACGTGCACTTGCACTTTGCACAGCAGCTTCCTCTATTGGTGGATTCGCAAGTGCACTTGCACTCTTGTTCCTTGCTCCTGTTTTGGCGATTATTGCTTTGAAGGTAGGACCGCCAGAGCAGGTTATGATTGCAATCTTCGGTTTGAGCGTAGTATGTATGCTTTCTGAAGGCAATATGGTAAAAGGACTGATGGTTGGTTTTGTGGCATTGGTGCTGGCTACCATTGGACAGGATCCACAGGTGGGATATCCGAGATTTACTTTTGGTAATCTGAATTTGTATGCGGGAGTATCTCTTGTACCGATTCTGATTGGAATATTTTCACTTCCTGAAGTTATTAAGATGCTGGAAACAGATGGAGAAAGCTTTGTAGAAGTGGCTACAACTGGGAAAATGAGGTTAAAGCTTTCTGACTTTACCAAGAATATTGTGAATCTGGTTCGATCTACTCTGTTAGGTATTGGAATTGGTATTATTCCGGCAGCAGGACCGGATATTGCATCTTTTTTATCTTACAATGAAGCCCGAAAGGCATCTAAGGCAAAAGAAAGCTTTGGGAATGGTTCGGTAGAAGGTATTCTTGCTTCAGAAGCAGCGAATAATGCGGTAACTGGAGGTTCTTTGATTCCGCTTCTTTCTCTTGGTATTCCTGGAAGTGCTCCGGCGGCAATCTTTTTGGGTGCAATGTATATTCATGGACTTCGTCCTGGTTCACAGCTTTTCAGCAATAATGCAGAGATTGTTTATACGCTTCTGGTTGGATTTGCAGTGATCAATATCCTGATGTTCTTTGTGGGGTGGATTTTCTGTAAATTTGCAAATTTTGTTTTGGTAATTCCAAAGAGTATCCTTGCAACTATGATCGTTATTCTTGCTACAGTCGGAGCCTTTGCAATTAACAAAAGCATGTTTGATGTGTTCCAGATGTATATTGCTGGTGTGATCGGCTACATTATGGATAAAAACGATTATCCGGTATCTCCGGTTGCGTTGGCGTTACTTTTGGGTGGAATGCTGGAGACGGCAATCAGCCAGACGCTTGTTATGTATCCGAATAATGTAATGCAGATGTTTACGAGACCATATACGATTATATTTACCATACTGGTAGTTATTTCATTTGTATGGCCGATCATCAGAAAGAGAATGGCAAAAAAGGCATAGGTGAAAATATGAAATATATTATGACTGCGGACCTGGTTTTGGCAGGTCCGGATCTTGAAGGGATCAAAGACGGTGCGGTAGTGACAGAAGGAGAGAAGATCCTTTATGTGGGAACCAGAACCAAGGCAGAGACCATTTATCAGGATGCGGAAAAAATCGTACATAGCGGAAAATGTCTGATGCCGGGTATGTTTGAGTGCCACAATCATCTGGCTATGGATGCACGTGTGAAAGATCATCTTGCAATGATGGAGCTCAGTGAGTGCGAGCATACGGTGATGGCTTTGAATGGTCTCAGGGATGATCTGATGTCCGGTGTGACCACAGCCCGCTGTCTTGGGGACAGAAACTATATTGATGTGGTGCTGAAGGAGCAGATAAAACAGGGAAAGGTCATTGGACCGGATCTGCTTGTCTGCGGAATTGGAATGAAGGGGCGTCATGGTCATGGTTTTGTAGGAGTTCCTCATTCCGGTGTAGAAGAGTTCCGCAGGACTGCCAGGGAAAATATGTTCAGAGGTGTGGATTTCCTGAAGATTTTTGTGACACCGGGCGCACCATCTGTGACACCTGAGGATTTTATTCCTTGTTTCATCTCTTATGACGAGATCCGCACTGTTGTGGAGGAAGCGAAGGCTCTCAACATTAAGACTGCCGCACATTGTATTGGAGGGAAAGGACTGGAATACTGTGTGAAGGCGGGAGTGGATTCCATTGAGCATGTTTACAGCATTACACCGGAACAGGTGAAGATGGTCGAGGAAGAGCATAAAGGGTGGATTGATATGACCTCCGGTATCGTGCTGGATCCGGAACGAGAACCCTATCTTCCGGACAGCCAGGTTCAGAAGATGCGCGGGGCAAGAGAATATTCCAGGCAGTGCATGAATCAGATTTATCAGAGTAGCAAGATTCGATATACACTTGGAACCGATGCAAATCACGGTCTGCTTTATAAGGAGCTTGGATTTGCATGTGCCGGAGGAGCATCTGCTTTGGATGCTTTGAAGGGCGTGACAGTCAATGCGGCAAAAATGTGTGGTCTGGAAAAGAAGACCGGACAGCTGACGGCAGGAATGAAGGCTGATATTATCGCAGTGGGTGGAAATCCTCTGGAAGATACAAAGGTATTGGCAGACGTGTCTTTTGTTATGAAGACCGGTATTATTTATAAAAACAGATAGACAACAGAAAGGTACATCACGCATTCGTTCGTGATGTACCTCTTTTTGTCACTGTATTTCCTGCATTTCCCGAATTTCTTTTTCCTGGGCTTCTATTATGGTATTTGCCAGAGTGCGTACTTCTTCATGATCTGTATATTCCAGAATGGCTTTAGACATATCCACTGCCATCTGATGATGCAGAATCATCCCTTCCGCGAAGGCGGTCTCCACGTCCTGGGCGTCTGTGGTTCCATGATCCATAAGCGTATGTCCTTCCATCATCTGCCGGTAGGTATTCAGATATGCCTGTTCCTGTTCTTCATCGGTCTCGCCGGAGGCTTCGATCTCCTCGATGAGCCGTTCCATCTCTTCGATTTCCTGGGTCTGGGCAGCTACAATGTCTTTGGCGAGCTGTCGGAACTTCGGATGTTCTCCGCCGTAGGCAAGATAGCTGTTTGCCATATCGATGGCAGATTTGTGATGAGGGATCATGCCTTTCAGAAAATCAACGGATGCATTGCCGGAAGCTTCCAGATCCATATCTTCCATCATCTGTGTCATGATCGTACCCTGTTCCTTCAGATACTGCTGCAGATCCCGGTCAGTGTCGGCAGTGTCGGTAGTGTCGGAAACGGATTCACCGGCAGATGAATCCGGGGAGGGAACAGTGTCATGATTACTCATCTGGGGATCGGTGGTTTCGGTGCGGTCTTCCTGAGCGAGAGGAGGCGTTTCTTCTGCGTTCCCGGCGGAAAGCATGAGAAAGAGGAAAAACAGGATCAGAATCAGGATGATCAGCGCAATAATCACGGTTCGGTAGTTTGGATGCTTATGTTTCATAAAAAACTCCTTTTGCTTTTTAGTATGCCAATTTGTAGAAGGATTATAAGTGTTACAGGTTGGAAACTTGTACACGGAGGGTAACTGCACAAAATAATAAAATGTCAAAAACTCTTGACATTTCACTGCCCCTTTGATACGATAAAAATGTCAAAACTATTTGACATTTTGCGGTTGAATGAATATCGAAAGGAGTGAAAGGTTATGTCAGTAGGAGCAATGATTTTTTTGGGACTTGTGTTAGTTGTGTTTGGGGGACTGGATATTTTTATGTTGGTATCGCTCTTAAAGCCGGGAGATGAACGCAGTCAAATTATTGTATGGAAAGCCAGTTCTTTTACGCTGCTTGCACTGGTTGGCTCCAGCATATTAGATGTCATTGAAAGTTTTGTAAGAGCGCAGCCTATGATCCAAAATCCTTTTATTCAACTGGAAGTTGCCGCTATAGTTTATTTTGCAGCTCTCATGGTTTACAAAAGAAAGCATGGTGGTTGATATGGAAAACATAATCAGAAACAAACGAAAGGAATTAGGCTTATCGCAGGAAGAATTAGCAAAAAAATGTGGTGTTTCCCGTCAAACAATCAATGCGATAGAGAATAACAAATATGACCCGACACTGGTATTAGCGTTTGGTCTTTCCAGAGAATTAGAAATAACTGTTGACGAATTGTTCATACACTCATAAATTATGATTGATGAGCGGCATGACCGCTTTTCTATATTATCACCCTTTGGTGGCAGGCAATGGCATTGATTTTTGCGATGTTCATTTGAATGGTAATTCGGACGGATTCAGCACCTCATACCATTCTTCGTTGTAAACAATATACTCTGTTGTTCCGCCATCTGCGTATGTAAAAGTCAATACGTCATTATTAATGGTAAAGATATATGAGTCCCCTCCGGATTGTGTTTCGGACGGGGTTTTGCCATCTGCAAAAGTTCTGTGCTGCAAAGAAAGGTTGGAAAGCCATGTTGCCAATTCATTAAAGTTCTCTACGACAAAATCTCCTGCATTGATCACACTTCCATCATAGTATCCGCTGATCTCCACTTTGCTGATTTCACCTGGCATTGAAAATACATCTGAACCACTGACTGTTTTTTGACAGCCACTCATACTTAACATACAAACGTTCGCTATAATTATTACGATGTACTTTTTCATGCAAATTACCTCCTCATTGTGTTTCTGTGCTGTACAGACGAAAAAACAGAAAATGTTTCTTTTTCCATTGAACCTTCATTTCGCTTTTAATGGTTAAATATATTATAGCTCAAAAGCATGAATAATTCTATCATTTTGCCCCATAATGGGCGAATGTGACAGCACTTGAAAACCGCAAACACATATGTTACACTGAACGCAGAATATTACAAGGAATGGAAATACAAAGGAGACAGAAGGATGATCAACAAATTAGTCAGCAAGATTCAGAAGACAAAAGCGCCCATCGTAGTGGGACTGGACCCGATGCTTAATTATGTACCGGAGCATATCCAGAAGAAAGCATTTGCAGAGTTTGGCGAGACATTGGAAGGGGCTGCAGAGGCGATCTGGCAGTTCAATAAAGAGATCGTGGACAAGACCTGGGATCTGATCCCGGCAGTAAAGCCGCAGATCGCCATGTATGAGCAGTTCGGCATCGAAGGCATGAAGGCATACAAGAAGACGGTGGACTACTGTAAGTCCAGGGATCTGGTGGTGATCGGTGATATCAAACGAGGAGACATCGGCTCCACATCCGCGGCCTATGCGGTAGGACATCTGGGAAAGGTACAGGTGGGAAGCAAGACCTACGCAGGCTTTGACGAGGATTTTGCAACGGTCAATCCGTATCTTGGTTCTGATGGCGTGAAGCCTTTTATTGAGGTATGCAAGGAGGAGAAGAAGGGGCTTTTCATTCTGGTGAAGACCTCCAATCCTTCCAGCGGAGAGTTCCAGGATCAGCTCATTGGCGGGAAGACGTTATATGAGCTGGTTGGCGAGAAGGTGGCAGAGTGGGGCGCAGACCATATGGGAGATTCCTACAGCTATATCGGCGCTGTTGTCGGCGCGACCTATCCGGAACAGGGGAAACTGCTCCGTAAGGCGATGCCCAAGTCCTTCATTCTTGTACCCGGCTACGGAGCACAGGGCGGACAGGGTAAGGATCTGGTTCACTTCTTCAATGAGGACGGTCTGGGTGCGATCGTGAATTCCTCCCGCGGAATCATTGCAGCTTATAAGCAGGAAGCTTATGCAAAATACGGTGCAGAGAATTTTGGCGATGCGTCCCGCGCCGCTGTGGAAGCGATGATCGCAGACATCCAGGGCGCGCTGGAAGCAGAGAAATAGTGCGGAGGACAGGATTTTGAAGAGCAGAGAATTTGCTGTAGTCATTGAGCAGGAGAAGATCGCTGCAGACGTATACAGTCTGTGGCTCCAGACAGAGCAGATCGCAAAGGAAGCGAAGCCGGGACAGTTTATTTCCGTGTACAGCAGGGATGAGAGCCGGATGCTTCCGAGACCGATCAGTATCTGTGAGATTGACCGGGAAGCCGGAAAGCTCCGTATTGTGTACCGTGTGGTTGGAGAAGGAACAAAGGAATTCTCCAGTCTGAAGGCAGGAGACAGACTGGAGATCCTGGGACCTCTTGGAAATGGTTTCCCGTTAAAGGATAAGAAGGCATTCCTCATGGGCGGAGGAATCGGGATTCCGCCTATGGTGCAGCTTGCAAAGGAGCTGGACTGTGAGGTACAGATCATTGCAGGATACCGGGATGAGCTGTTTCTGACGGAGGAGCTTGGTGCAAACGGAGCGCTCTACGTGGCGACAGAGGATGGAAGTGCAGGGACGAAGGGCAATGTGATGGACGCGGTCCGTGAGAACGGTCTGACAGCCGATATCATCTATGCCTGCGGTCCCAAGCCCATGCTGCGTGCCATAAAGGCATATGCGGAGGAGCAGGGCATCGAATGCTACATTTCCATGGAGGAGCGAATGGCATGCGGCGTCGGAGCCTGCCTTGCCTGCGTCTGCCAGTCCAGGGATGTGGATGAGCATACCCATGTACATAATAAGCGTGTCTGCAAGGACGGACCGGTATTTTTGAGTACGGAGGTGGAGCTGTGATGAATACAAAAGTGACGCTTGCCGGTGTGGAGCTGAAGAATCCGGTCATGACTGCTTCCGGAACCTTTGGGTCCGGTGCGGAATATGGTGAGTTTTATGATCTGAGTGCGCTGGGCGCGGTGGTGACCAAGGGCGTTGCCAGTGTGCCGTGGCCGGGCAATCCAACACCCCGGATCGCTGAGACCAGAGGAGGCATGCTCAATGCCATCGGTCTTCAGAATCCCGGCATCGATGTATTTGTGGAAAGGGATATTCCGAACCTTCGGAAATACGATACCAGGATCATTGTGAATGTCTGTGGAAAAACCACGGAGGATTACTGTGCGGTTGTGGAAAGGCTGGCATCTGAGCCGGTGGATCTTCTGGAAATCAATGTTTCCTGTCCCAATGTGAAAGAAGGCGGCATTGCCTTTGGACAGAATCCCCAGGCCCTGGAAGCCATTACCCGGGAAGTGAAGAAATATGCGAAGCAGCCGATCATTATGAAGCTGAGTCCCAATGTGACGGATATTACAGAGATGGCAAGGGCAGCGGAAGCAGGAGGAGCGGATGTACTTTCTCTTATCAATACGCTTACCGGAATGAAGATCGATATCAACCGGAGAACCTTTGCCATTGCCAATAAGACCGGCGGTATGTCCGGACCGGCAGTAAAGCCGGTGGCAGTGCGCATGGTCTATCAGGCGGCGAATGCGGTAAAGCTGCCGATCATCGGCATGGGCGGCATCTGCAGCGCGGATGACGCCATGGAGTTTATTCTGGCAGGAGCCACAGCTGTATCGGTGGGAACGGCGAATTTTGCCAATCCTTATGCGGCGAAGGAAGTGGCAGAGGGCATAGAAGCCTATATGGAGAAATATCAGGTAGAAGATATTCAGGAGCTCATCGGAGCAGTCAGATAAATCAGAAAAACGAGGGTGCAGAAGGATCAGATGATCCTGCGGCACCCTTGTCTGGTTTCGGGGGACTCTGCAGCAGGATCGCCCTGTTAGGCTTTACTGCCTGTGTGTCGACCATAAATTTTTTCTGCAATTGAAATTTACGCAGTTGAAATTTGTGAGAAAAATTTTCAGGAAGGTATTGACAAATGGTTGAACTGTCTATATACTATAAATCGGTTAGCGACATCTAACCGATTTTTTTGAATCTGTGATTAGCATATGCTAATTAAGAGAATACATATAAATATACACAATAAACTGACAGATGGTGGTGTAAATATGACGTTAAAAGATGCGGTGGCGGGTAAGGAATATATTATCCGGCAGATTGAGACCGATGATGAGGAACTGAATGGTTTTTTGTTTTCGCTTGGCTGTTATAGCGGAGAAGCGATCACGGTGGTTTCCCACCTGAAAGGCGGCTGCGTTGTTTCTATCAAGGACGGAAGATATAACATTGACCGCCAGTTAGCCGAAGCAATCGTTGTCTGAGTAATAAAAGCGGGCTTCGGTCTGTTTTTTGCCCGGTGGTTAGCAAAAGCTAATCAATGAGTGTTTGTAACTTTATCCGAAAGGATTTTATAAAGTTAAATGATAAAAGGAGGATACCCCAATGAGAATTGCTTTAACAGGCAACCCGAATTCCGGCAAGACTACAATGTATAATGCCCTTACCGGAAGAAATGAAAAGGTCGGTAACTGGGCGGGGGTTACCGTAGACAAAAAAGAACATGTAATTAAAAAGGCATATACCGACGGCGATCAGCTGATTGCCGTAGATCTTCCCGGAGCTTATTCCATGTCTCCGTTCACCAGTGAAGAGAGCATTACCAGTGCATATGTAAAAAAGGAAAATCCAGATGTTATCATCAATATCGTGGATGCTACGAATCTAAGCCGCAGTCTTTTCTTTACCACGCAGCTTCTGGAGTTGGGAATCCCGGTTGTTGTAGCCCTTAACAAGAGCGATTTAAATGACAAAAAGGGAACAAAAATTGATATGGAGGCGTTGTCTCAAAAGCTTGGCTGTCCGGTTGTACATACGGTATCCGTTTCTGCTGAAGGTTTGAAAGCGGTTGTGGAAGCGGCAGAGGCACAGGCAGGGAAAATGCAGAAGGCTCCTTATGTGCAGGAAGATATTGATCTGACTGATAAAAGCCAGGTGGAAGCAGCTGACCGCAGACGGTTTGAGTTTGTGAATCAGATTGTAAAATCGGTAGAAAGCCGTAAGGTTTTGACAAAGGATAAGAATCTGAACGATAAAATTGACGCAGTACTTACCAATAAGTGGCTTGGTATTCCGATTTTTGCAGTTGTGATGTTCCTTGTTTTCCAAATCTCTCAGGTCTGGGTAGGCACGCCGATTGCAGATGTGCTTGTTGGCTGGCTGGAGGGCTTCCAGGGCTGGGTTGGCGGTCTTCTGGAGAATGCAAATCCGCTTCTGTCGGCACTGCTTGTGGATGGCGTCATTGGCGGAGTGGTAGCCGTAGTTGGTTTCCTTCCTCTTGTAATGGTAATGTATTTCCTGATCGCACTGCTTGAGGACTGCGGATATATGTCCCGTGTTGCTGTTGTACTGGATCCGATTTTCAAAAGAGTCGGTCTTTCCGGTAAGTCTGTAATTCCGTTTGTAATTACAGTCGGCTGTGCGGTTCCGGGTATTATGGCAAGCCGTACCATTCGTAACGAGCGTGAACGCAGAGCAACCGTTATGCTGGCTCCGTTTATGCCATGTGGTGCAAAAATCCCCGTCATTGCCCTTTTTGCAGGCGCATTTTTTGATGATGCAGGCTGGGTTAGTTTTACCATGTATTTTTCAGGCATTGTCCTGATCTTCCTGGGCGCTCTGCTTGTGAACCAGATTGCCGGATACAAAGCAAGAAAATCTTTCTTTATTATTGAATTGCCGGAATACAAAGCTCCTTCTCTTGTGGGTGCCTTTAAGTCTATGTGCAGCCGCGGCTGGGCTTATATTGTAAAGGCAGCAACTATTATCCTGCTCTGTAATACGGCTGTTCAGATTATGCAGACCTTTAACTGGAGATTTCAGGTTGCGGAAACAGCAGACGCTTCCATCCTGGCGTCGATTGCTTCTCCGTTTGCATATTTGCTGGTTCCGATTGTAGGTGTTTTAAGCTGGCAGCTGGCAGCGGCAGCCGTTACCGGATTTATTGCAAAGGAAAATGTTGTCGGCACACTTGCGGTTTGCTTTGTTGGTCTTGAAAACCTCATTGATACAGAAGAACTGGCTCTTATGGAAGGTGCGGGAGCAGAGGTTGCAGGTGTTATGGCAATTACAAAAGTTGCAGCGCTTGCCTATCTGATGTTTAACCTTTATACCCCTCCCTGCTTTGCAGCGATCGGAGCCATGAACGCTGAAATGAAGAGCGGCAAATGGGTTTGGGGCGGCATCGGTCTTCAATTGGGTGTAGGCTTTACGGTGGCATATCTGGTATACACCATTGGCACGCTTGCTACGGCGCCGGAAACTCTGAATATTGGAGCTGCTCTTGCAGGTCTGGCAGCTGTTGCGGCTATGGTTGTCATTGTTGTTTCGATGATTGCGAATACAAAGAAGAAAGTGAAATCAGAATATGCTTTGCATGGAGCCGGTGCAAACGTCTATGCTGTGAGTAAATAAGCGATGGCAGATATTATCATTATTGCAATTCTGGTAAGTATTTTAAGCGGTGCTGTGTGGTATCTGCGTAATGCAAAAAAAAGCGGGGAAACCTGTATAGGCTGCCCGCATTCAAAACAGTGCGGCGGCTGTCATTGTGGGGAAACGGATATCAGACAGAATCACAGGTAATGAAACATGAGGGATGCGTATCTTACTGTTCGCATCCCTTTTTTGGAATCAGGGGTTAGTGATGACTAACCAAAACCCGGAGACAGAACTTTCCAAAGAAAATCTGCGTATTCCGGGAGAGTGTGACAGGGAAGGCAGGAGAATGGGCAAGCGGTATGTTGCTGGGATAAATATGGTGTTTCCGGGGATTTCTGTTATCTATCAGGAATCACATGTACAAAGAGGTAAATTAGAAGAAATAGAAATATCCTCTGACAAAGTGTTTGAGATCTTTCATTGCCGGGAAGGCAGGATGGAGTGTCGTATGGCAGATGATCTGTGCTATCTTTCGCCGGGAGACTTGTTGCTTGTAAAAAGCAGCTGTCGTTCTTCTTCCATATTTTTCCCGCTGAAGCATTATCATGGAATTGTGATCCGCATTGATACGGAGAAAGCTCCGGAATGTCTGTCCTGCTTTTTGAGCGATGTGGCAGTACAGCCCAAAAAGATAAAAGAGAAGTTTTGTGACGGGAAAAGATATTTTATTGCACGCTCCAATCCATCTGTGGAACATATTTTTTCTGAGCTGTATAACGTGCCTGAAAAGATACGGCAGGGGTATTCTAAAATTAAAGTATTGGAGCTTATGCTGTTTTTAAGTGTTTTTGATATTGAGGACAGGAGATCCTGTGATCGTTCCGTGTCGTCCAACCAGGCTGGTCTTGCAAAAAATATTGCAGATTACCTTACTGAAAATATGTATGAGAAAATCACACTCAAACAGGCTGCGGAAGAATTTCATGTTTCTGAAACTGCAGTTAAAAATGTGTTTAAAGCAGTCTATGGCGTTCCTTTTTATGCTTATATCAAAACACTGAAAATGGAATCGGCATCTTATATGCTGGAATATACAGACAAGACAGTTCTTGAGATCGCCGGTGAACATGGATATGACAATGCCAGCAAATTTGCGGTTGCTTTCCGGTCAGTAAAGGGTGTATCTCCGGGAGAATATCGATTGAAACATATGAAAAGAAGATGAGAGGATGACGGACAGAGAGGCGGAAAATGGATAATGAAAATATTTCAATGCAAGATATGAGAAAGCAGGAAATATTGCAGTGTTTGAGGAAAATGAATTTCAGAATCACGAAGCAGAGAGCCCTGCTGCTGGATATTGTTTTGGCGGGAAACTGCAGCTGCTGTAAGGAAATATATTATGAGGCTGTTAAAAAAGATGTTGAAATAGGAATCGCCACAGTATACAGAATGATAAACATATTGGAGGAAATAGGGGTAATCAGTCGAAACAGATTATCGCAGATAGAGTATAAGGACTGTGGTGCAGAAGGTGAAATGTACAGGATTGTTTTCGATGACAAGACGGAAATCACGCTCTCAGAAAAGAAGTGGAGACAAGTAGTGGCAAGCGGGCTGAGAAGCTGTGGTTTTGCGGGGACTCAGGATCTGAAAAGTATTGAATATGGGAAACGTATCGTTGATTGGGAAAAGAATAGTCAAGTGAAGGATTGATGTGTGTCCTGCAGAGAATCAGCTGCAGTTGTTGAGAAAAAATATCAACAGAGAAAAATGGCTTGAAACAACGATTATATGGCGTATATACTTAATATTATATAAAAGAAGAAGAGGGTGTGCATATGAAAAATCACAGGTTTTGGGCATGGGCGTTAGTTGTTTGTCTTTTTATGACTCTTTATACCGGATATAAGCACAAATAGGAGGTACATATTATGTTGAAATGTTTTGAGTGTATTAATTGGAAGAAAACAGGTATTTTTGCAGCAGGTGTGGCTTTTGGTACAGCGGGAATCAAAATTTTATCCAGCAAAGATGCGAAAAAAGTATATACAGATTGCACAGCGGCTGCATTAAGAGCGAAGGAATGTGTAATGAAGACGGTTTCGGTTGTCCAGGAAAATGCAGAAGATATTTACGCAGATGCAAAAGCAATCAATGAAGAACGGGAAGCACAGGAAGAAGCGGCAAAGTTCGACAATGCAGATGAAAATGTAGAATCAGAGGACATTAAAGAAGCGGCGGAATAATAAAAGAATACATAAAAGGAAACACCTGTACTGATAGCAGGTGTTTTCTTTTAAGGAAAAGGTGATTTTTTATGAAGTTTCAAATTGCACATGAAGCCAAAGGAAGAATGCGCATTCATGTAATACAGGGAAAAATGAGCTGCGAACAGGCAGATACACTTTTTTATTATTTGAATAATCAGGAGAAAATACAGTCGATAAAAGTTTACGAGCGAACTGCAGATGTAACCATTTGTTATAAAGGAGAGCGGGCGCAGCTTATCTGTATGCTGAGACAGTTTCGATATGAAAACGTCAGCGTGCCAACGGGATTGATCGAAAATTCCGGAAGGAAGCTAAATAATATCTATCAGGAAAAATTGATTGGAAAAGTCATTTTTTATTATGCAAGAAAACTGGTGCTTCCTTATCCGGTCCGGTTATGTTATACGGCAGTGTGTGCAGTAAAATATGTCTGGAAAGGAATACATAGCCTTGTAAAAGGGAAAATAGAGGTTCCTGTGCTGGATGCGATGGCGATTGGGATATCAATTTTAAGGAACGAAGTAAATACGGCGGCTTCCATTATGTTCCTGCTTGGGGTTGGAGAGATTTTGGAAGAGTGGACTCATAAGAAGTCAGTTGGTGATCTTGCAAGAACGATGCTGTTAAATGTCAACAAGGTATGGCTTATACAGGAGGGGCAGCAGGTGCTTGTTTCAGCGGCGGAGGTTGAGGCGGGAGACAGAGTGGTTGTTCACATGGGGAATGTCATTCCTTTTGACGGAATTGTGACAGACGGTGAGGCAATGATTAATCAGGCGGCGCTGACGGGAGAGTCTGTTCCGGTACACAAAACAAAAGACAGCTATGTGTATGCCGGAACAGTTGTAGAAGAGGGAGAAATTACGGTTTTAGTGAAGCAGGCAGGCGGTACTGGTCGATTTGACAAAATAGTGACATTGATTGAAAAATCTGAGAAATTAAAGTCAGGTCTGGAAAGCAAGGCAGAGCATCTCGCAGACCGTCTCGTACCGTATAGTTTGGGAGGAACCGTATTGACCTGTTTCCTCACAAAAAATTCTACAAAAGCATTATCAGTCTTAATGGTTGATTTTAGCTGTGCGTTAAAACTGGCAATGCCTCTTTCTGTATTATCAGCCATTCGTGAGGCGCGGTTATATGATCTTACAGTAAAAGGGGGAAAATATTTAGAGGCAGTCTCAGAGGCAGATACTATCGTTTTTGATAAGACGGGCACTCTTACAAAAGCAAAACCAACCGTTGTCAGAACAATATCTTTTAATGAAAATTCTTCAAGTGATATATTAAGGCTGGCAGCATGTATGGAAGAACATTTTCCGCATTCCATGGCAAAGGCAGTAGTGGAGGCAGCGGCAAATCAACATTTGGAGCATAAGGAAATGCATTCAAAGGTAGAGTATATTGTTGCACATGGAATTGCTACAACCATTGACGGAAAACGGGCAATTATAGGAAGCGGGCACTTTGTGTTTGAAGATGAAAAATGTAAAATACCGGATGGGAAAGAAAAGATTTTCGAACAGATTCCGAAGGAATATTCCCAGCTTTATCTGGCGGTTGAAAATGAATTGGCAGGTGTTATACTGATCGAAGATCCGCTGAGAGAAGAAGCGGTCACAGTTGTGGATTCTTTAAGAAAAGCAGGATTCTCCAAAATTGTCATGATGACTGGAGATAGTGAAAGAGCAGCAGCGGCGATTGCAAAAAAAGCAGGTATTGATGAATATTATTCCGAAGTTCTGCCGGAGGACAAGGCAGACTTTATTGAAAAGACGAAAGCAAAAGGGCATAAAGTGATTATGATTGGAGATGGAATCAATGATTCACCGGCGCTGTCTGTGGCTGATGTTGGTATTGCAATCAGTGACGGTGCAGAGATTGCGAGAGAAATTGCTGATATAACAGTTGGTTCCGATAATCTGTCACAAATTGTAACCCTGAAATTGCTCAGTGATCACTTGATGAAACGTATCCACAAAAATTATCATTTTATTGTAGGATTTAATACATTACTGATTATTTTGGGAATTGGAGGTGTTATACAGCCAACAACTTCTGCCCTGCTGCATAATGGGTCGACTTTGGCAATCAGTTTGAAAAACATGCAGAATCTCTTAGTGGAGAAAGAAGCGTAAGGGTACTATAATAGGAAATTATAAAACATGGCGGGTAGAAAACTCGCCAATTGTTTGATCTTCGGTTAGCGACTGCTAATTACAAAGGCGTATACAAACCCAAAATGCAGATAATACACAGTCTTTTCGGAGTGTGATTCTGCCTTTTTGGAGCAGACGGCAGGTGTCGGTTCTGTTATAGTTATTACGAACAGAAGGCCTGGAGGCCTATATTCTTTATCATTGAGTTAGCAAAAACTAACTGAATTGCAGGAGGAAGTGAATATATGAGTGTAGCGATCGTAGGTGGAAATGAATGTATGATGAGACGGTATAAAGAGCTTTGTGAACAATACGCCTGTAAGGCGAAAGTATATTTGAAGCCGTCAGCCTGTTTAAAGAATATCGGCTCTCCGGATCTGCTGATTCTCTTTACTGGGACGATGTCCCATAAAATGCTGCACAGAGTTCTCGAGGCGGCAAAAGGACAGGATATTCGGATCGCAAGAAGCCACACGGGTTCTCTGACAGCGCTCAGAAAGATTCTGGAAGATCACAGGTAGGAGGGAGGTTTTTATGTCCGAAGAGCATGTGGTTATGCAGTCTTCTCCGACTTTGGCAGGAATTAAAACGGGCAGTCTGTTTCCTGTGCAGGTGGAGGAAAGGGATGAATTTATGACGCAGATACGCATGATAAATGCTTGTCTGGTCCCTAAAGGAGCATGTCTTCTGCCGCTTCGTTTCAGTGAAAACCGGGCGCTTTTATACCTTTATCGGCCGGTACTGCTTGACCGGGATCTGAAAGATACATTGGCAAGAAGAATCCTGTCCGAGAAAAATTACCCGGTAGAAAGCACCTGCGGATGTATCCGGGAACTGGCACGCCGATTGAAGGAGGACGGGGATTTTCCTCATGAAGTGGGATTGTTTCTTGGATATCCTTCGGAGGATGTAGACGGGTTTATCAGAAATTGTGCGCGATGCGCAAAATATGTTGGCACATGGAAGGTGTACGGAGATATGGAAAAAGCAAAGAAAAAATTCAGACAGTACAAAAAGTGCACCAGATTATATTATGAAAGATTTCAGCAGCACAATTCGCTGGAAAAGCTGGTTGTAGCACTTATCTAACAGATCTGACCCGGTACATTTGAATAACGGATCCGCTGGAATATTTTCCACATGGATGTCCGGTAAATAAAGTCTGCAGAAATTCTGAAACATGGATTTAAGCAGACTTTTTTGTTTATGCAATTTCCGTTCGCAAAGCGAATTTTAAAAGGATTCAGGAATGAATTTTGGAGTCAGGCGGATTGAACATTTTTTAATTTTATGGTAAAATAAAAAAAATTTGGAAAAAGCAAAAGGCTTATAAAGCCTGTAGATACAGGAGGTTTCAGAGAAGATGGAAGCATACAAGCAGGAATTTATCGAATTTATGGTAGACAGCAATGTACTGAAGTTTGGAGAATTTACATTGAAGAGCGGAAGAAAGTCTCCGTTTTTCATGAATGCAGGTGCATATGTGACCGGAACACAGCTTCGGAAGCTGGGTGAATATTATGCGAAGGCGATCCATGATACATACGGGGATGATTTTGACGTGCTGTTCGGACCGGCCTATAAGGGAATCCCGCTGGGGGTAGTGACAACGATCGCATACAGCGCTTTATATGGAAAGGAAGTACGCTACTGCTCTGACCGTAAGGAAGAGAAGGATCACGGTGCGGACAAGGGAAGCTTTCTTGGAAGCCCGTTAAAGGATGGAGACCGGGTCATCATGATCGAGGATGTTACCACCTCCGGAAAGTCCATGGAGGAGACGGTACCGAAGGTAAAGGGTGCTGCCGATGTGGAGATCGTGGGGCTGATGGTGTCTTTGAACCGTATGGAAGTGGGCAAAGGCGGACAGAAATGCGCCCTGGATGAGGTGAAAGATCTATACGGATTCGATACCGCAGCCATCGTAACCATGGAGGAAGTGGTAGAATGCCTGTACAACAGGGAGATCAACGGTAAAGTGGTAATCGACGATGCATTAAAAGCAGCGATTGATGCATACTATGAACAGTATGGTGCAAGATAGGAGGAGCTCTTATGAACAATGAAAAGACCTACAAGACGATGGCAAATGTGGGAGCGGGGGATCTGGCGCTGGGAATCGTTGTTCTGGTAACCGGTATTGTAGCCGGGATTCTGATGATCATCAACGGCGCCCGACTGTTAAAAGGAAAATCAGATTTGATGTTCTAGGCGGGAGGGGCATGGTATGCCCCTCTTTTTGACTTTTTTGGCGAATAAAGGAGTATATTTGTGAAAAGGGAGACAGAGGAGTTTTTAAGACTTTGGAGCCGTTTTTTCTTTGCTCTCTACCTTCTGCTTCTGATCTATCTGATGTTTTTTGCAGAGGAATGGGGACGTTCTCTGTTGGAGGGGGATTATCATTACAATCTGATACCATTCCGTGAGATCCGCCGCTATCTGCGGTACCGTAATCAGATCGGCCTGTGGCGGGTGATCTGGAATCTGGCGGGAAATGTGGTGGGCTTCATGCCGTTTGGTGCACTGCTTCCGGCTCTTCGCAGGAAGAGAATGGGATTTTGGAAGGTTGTTCTCATGAGCTTCGAGCTGACGCTCTTTATTGAGATCTCTCAGCTTGTTCTGCGGGTGGGAAGCTGCGATGTGGACGATATGATATTAAATGTCCTGGGAGGAGCTGCCGGATACGGTTTGTATCGGCTGGCTGTCCTTTGGAAGGAGACAAAAGTTGAGAAAGAGAAAATATAAATTTACGGACAGAAATCAGTCCAGACCGGGTATCATTTCCAGCCTGATCGGCGCGGCGGCATGTCTTCTGACGGCAGGTGTGCTTGCAGCTGCCTATGTTCAGAGCGGACAGGCAGGAAAATTCATTGCTGTTTTGGGCTTTATCGCTCTTCTCTTATCCATAGCGGGAATCTATTATGGAGTGCTGGGGATGAAGGAAGAGGACGTGTACCGGCTGTTTCCGTATCTGGGATGCGGTGTGAACGGGCTTGTCCTGGCGGCGTATATGATGGTCTATGTGTTAGGATGGTAGATAAATGGAAGAGAAAAAGAGATGTACAAAGGAGCAGGACGCCATGAAGGAGCGCTGGCAGCTTGCTTCAGACCGGGTGCTGCAGATCAGCCGGGATCCGGAGGCGGAGGGTGCGCCCGGAGACTATTTCCGGCGGACGGCGGCGTTCCTGGTCCTGATGCTGGAGCTTTGGCAGAAGCAGAGGAGCGGTTCACCGGACAATGCGGCGCTTGAGGAGCTTGAGAGCTGGAATGACAGGCTGTATGAGGATATTGTGGGAACGGCTTATGAGGAGAGCTACGCGAACCCGGTATATGCAGCAGCGAAGCTGGGAACGGACCATGGACAGATCCTTTCCTTTGTATATGCGGAGCTTCGGGGAATGATCGTGTATGCTTATGAAGGACGGGCAGAGGAGTTTCTGATCTGTATGGAGCTGTTTTTGCAGATCCACAGTGAATTTGCCGATGGAGCAGAACCGTCCCGGGAGCAGCTTGCTTCGGATGTATACTGGTTTGTCAGCGACTACAGTGATGTGACAGTCGCATATCGGGTGCGGGAGCAGGTGGATCCTTCTCTGTCCTTTGCACGGGATATTATCATGAAGGAGGATCTTACGGATCCCCGTTACCTGTACCGGTACGGAGAGTATGTATCTCATACGGAGAGGGAGATGAGCGCGTATCTGAACCGTCTGTCCGAGGAGGAGATCCAGCGGATCGCGTCTGTATTTACGGAAGGCTACCGGATCGGTTTTGAGGTGAATCAGAAGGATCTTTCCAGGAAGAAGACGGTGAATATCCGCTATTGTCTGGGCTTTGAGCGCATTATCCGCCAGGCGGTGAAGAACTTTGAAGCCATGGGACTTGAGAGCATCATCTACCGGGCTGCGGTCAGCCGGGTAAATATGCGGGAGACCAATAAGATCGGTTATTACGGAACCTCCCCGAACCGTCAGTATGAGTATGACCATAAGGGAGACGCGGCGCTGTTTTTGGATAAGGCATTTGTGGAGCGTAAGCTGGGAGTGCTTCGGACGGCGTATGAGAGATATAAGGAGCAGGCGGGAGTGCACGGAGGTCCGGCAGTCATGGAGATCTTCGGAGAGCGGCCCTTTGAACCTCAGTCACGGCCAGAAGCTCTGAAGCTGAACGAAAAGCAGCAGGCGAATCAGGTTCTTTTAAACAGCCGTGCAGGGCAGATCACCAATGAATATATCAAAGGCGAGGAGCGGAGCTTTACGATCATTGCATTTCCGGTGCCGGATATCGGGGAGCAGTTTGAAGAGATCTTTGCGGAGACGGTAAAATTGAATACGCTGGATTACCAGACCTGGCAGGGGATCCAGCAGAAGCTGATCGATGCGCTGGATCAGGGAGAGAAGGTGCACATTCTGGGAAGCGGAAGGAACCGGACGGACCTCTGTGTGGCACTGACGCCGATTCGGGATCCAAAGAGGGAGACCCGGTTCGAGAACTGCGTGGCGGATGTAAATATTCCCGTGGGCGAGGTATTTACCTCTCCAAAGCTTGAGGGAACGGACGGGCTTCTGCATGTGACAGGCGTATTTCTGGACGGACTGTTTTATAAGGATCTGACGCTGACCTTCCGGGACGGCATGATCGCAGACTATACCTGCGGCAATTATGAAGAAGAGGAAGAAAACCGGCGTTATATCCGGGAAAATGTGCTGTTTCATCATGAAAGCCTCCCTATGGGAGAATTTGCCGTCGGAACCAATACGACTGCTTATGTGATGGCGCAGAGGTACGCGATCGGCGCCAGGCTGCCGATCCTGATCGCAGAGAAGATGGGCCCCCACTTTGCAGTGGGTGATACCTGCTTTTCCTGGGAGGAGGATGTGGTCACCTGCAATCCGGACGGCAAACGGATGATCGCCAAGGAGAATGCGTGCTCCGCACTTCGGAAGGAGGATACAGGAAAAGCGTATTTTAACTGTCATACGGACATTACGATCCCTTATGACGAGCTGGAGGAGATCGCCGTGGTTTATGCAGATGGAAGCCGCGTACCGGTGATCCAAAAGGGCAGATTTGTACTGCCCGGCACGGAAGGGCTGAATGCGCCTTTTACTTGACAAGAGACTCAAGTCCCTGTAAGATATTTATAAGTAAGAGTGACAATATCAGGCACACTTATTAGCGGAACTTATAAGATAATTCATAAGGAATAATGATTCTACAAAAAAAGGAGATCAAAGATGGCAAAAGTAGGAATTGTCATGGGCAGCGACTCAGATATGCCTGTCATGAGCAAAGCAGCAGAGGTACTGGAAAAGCTTGGTGTGGAGTTTGAGATGACGATCATCTCCGCACACAGAGAGCCGGATGTTTTCTTCGAGTATGCAAAGGGAGCAGAGGCGAAGGGATTCAAGGTCATCATTGCGGGAGCAGGAAAGGCTGCACATCTTCCGGGTATGTGCGCTGCGATCTTCCCGCTGCCGGTCATCGGTATTCCAATGAAGACTTCAGATCTGGGCGGAGTGGATTCACTCTACTCGATCGTACAGATGCCGACAGGCATTCCTGTGGCAACCGTGGCGATCAACGGCGGAGCCAATGCAGGTATTCTGGCGGCAAAGATTCTTGCAGCATCGGATCCGGAGCTGCTGGCACGTCTGAAGAACTATTCAGAAGAGATGAAGGAAGAAGTAGAAGCCAAGGCAAAAAGACTGGACGAAGTCGGCTATAAGGCTTATTAAGAACCGATAAGGATAAAAGGAGGAAATGTATATGGATTACAAGAATGCAGGCGTGGATATTGAGGCTGGCTATCGGTCAGTAGAGCTGATGAAAAAACATGTAAAGGAGACCATGAGACCGGAGGTGCTGGGCGGACTGGGCGGCTTTTCCGGTGCATTCTCCATGAGTGCTTTCAAGGATATGGAGAAACCGACGCTGGTATCCGGTACGGACGGCGTGGGTACCAAGCTGAAGCTTGCATTTATTCTGGACAGGCATGATACGGTGGGCATTGACTGTGTGGCTATGTGTGTGAACGATATTGCATGTGCAGGCGGTGAGCCGCTGTTCTTTCTGGATTACATTGCATGCGGCAAGAATTACCCGGAGAAGATCGCTGCCATCGTAAGCGGTGTGGCAGAGGGCTGCAAGCAGGCAGGAGCTGCGCTGATCGGCGGAGAGACTGCGGAGATGCCGGGCTTTTATCCGGTGGATGAGTATGACCTGGCAGGCTTTGCGGTAGGAGTGGTAGATGAGAAGGACCTGATCACCGGAGCGGATATCAAGGCAGGCGATACCCTGATCGGTATTGCATCCTCAGGCGTACACAGCAACGGATTTTCTCTGGTGCGCAAGGTGTTCCGCATGAACGAGGAGGCTTTGAATACATATTACGACAGCCTTGGCTGTACACTGGGAGAAGCGCTGATCGCTCCCACCAAGATCTATGTGAAAGCATTAAAGAGTGTGAAGGATGCGGGAGTCACCATCAAGGGCTGCAGCCATATTACCGGAGGCGGTTTCTATGAGAATATCCCGAGAATGCTTCCGGACGGTGTGCGTGCGGTTGTGAAGAAAGACAGCTATCCGGTACTTCCGATCTTTAAGATGCTTCAGGAGGAAGGCGAGATTGCCGAGGAGATGATGTACAATACCTATAATATGGGTCTTGGCATGATCCTGGCGGTAGATCCGGCAGATGTGGAGAAGACCATGGATGCAGTGAGAGCAGCAGGAGAGACTCCATATGTGGTCGGTTCTGTTGAAAACGGAGAAAAAGGTGTGACTATATGTTAAAATTAGCGGTTCTGGTATCCGGCGGCGGTACGAACCTGCAGGCGATCATGGATTCGATTGCGGACGGACGGATCACCAATACAGAGATTTCTGTGGTTATCAGCAATAATAAAAATGCTTATGCACTGGAGCGGGCGGCGGGTGCCGGGATCCCTGCCAGATGTATAAGTCCCCGGGACTACGAAAGCCGGGATGGGTTTTATGACGCTCTGCTGGAAGCCCTTTTGGAGTCCGGTGCGGATCTGGTGGTGCTTGCAGGATGCCTTGTGGTGATCCCGCAGAAGATCGTGGAGCATTTTGAGAATCGAATCATCAATATTCATCCGTCCCTGATTCCGGCGTTCTGTGGAAAAGAGTATTATGGACTGAAGGTGCATGAAGGCGTGCTGGAGCGCGGTGTGAAGGTGACGGGAGCCACGGTTCACTTTGTGGACAAGGGAACGGATACCGGTCCGATCATTCTGCAGAAGGCGGTTATGGTACAGCAGGAGGATACGCCGAAGACACTGCAGCAGCGTGTCATGGAGGAGGCGGAATGGGTGATCATGCCTCAGGCAATTGATCTGATCGCCAACGGAAAAGTGGAAGTCGTAAACGGCAGGGCAGTTATTAAGCAGTAAATGATATGAGACAATACAGGAGGCAGCTATGAAAATACTGATTGTAGGCAGCGGCGGCAGAGAGCATGCCATCGCCTGGAAGATCGCGCAGAGCCCAAAGGCAGATAAGATCTACTGTGCTCCGGGCAATGCCGGAATTGCAGAATATGCAGAGTGCGTGGATATTGGAGCGATGGAATTTGACCGGCTTGCCGCATTTGCAAAGGAGCATGAGATCGATCTGACGGTCATCGGTATGGACGATCCGCTGGTGGGCGGTATCGTGGATGTATTTGAGGCAGAAGGACTGCGGGTATTCGGACCGAGGAAGAATGCGGCGATCCTGGAAGGCTCCAAAGCATTTTCCAAGGATCTGATGAAGAAATACAATATCCCGACGGCAGCTTATGAGAATTTTGATGATCCGCAGAAGGCGCTTGCATATCTTGAGACGGCAGATATGCCCATTGTTCTGAAGGCGGACGGTCTGGCGCTTGGCAAGGGCGTTCTGATCTGCAATACCCTTGAGGAAGCAAAAGAGGGTGTGCAGTCCATTATGATGGACAAAAAGTTCGGAACCGCAGGGAACCAGATGGTCGTGGAGGAGTTCATGACCGGACGGGAGGTATCGGTTTTAAGCTTTGTGGACGGCAAAACGATCCGGATCATGACCTCCGCACAGGATCACAAGCGTGCGCTGGACGGAGATCAGGGGCTGAATACCGGAGGTATGGGAACCTTTTCTCCCAGCCCGTTCTACACGGATGAGGTGGACGCTTTCTGTAAAGAATATATTTATCAGAAGACCGTAGACGCCATGGCTGCGGAAGGCAGAGAGTTTAAGGGAATCATTTTCTTCGGACTGATGCTGACGGAAAAGGGACCCAGGGTGCTGGAATACAACGCCCGCTTTGGCGATCCGGAGACCCAGGTAGTGCTTCCCCGTATGAAGAATGACCTCGTGGAGGTGTTTGAGGCATGTGTGGACGGAACCCTTGATCAGATTGAGCTGGAATTTGAGGATAATGCAGCGGTATGTGTGGTGCTTGCATCGGACGGATATCCGGTGAAATACGAAAAGGGCTTTGAGATCCGCGGACTGGAGAACTTTAAGGAGAAGGAAGGACGCTATGTCTTCCATGCGGGCAGCAGATTCTGTGATGGCAGGATCGTGACCAACGGAGGAAGGGTTCTGGGTGTGACGGCAACCGGAGCGACTCTGAAGGAGGCACGTGCCAATGCCTACGAGGCGGCAGAATGGGTGGATTTCGACAATAAATACTGCAGAAGTGATATTGGCAGGGCCATTGATGAGGCGGAGGTCTGACGGCTGCCGGTCTTAGGCACGGCTGAAAGGTTCATGAATTTTTTGTGAAATTAGTTGACTTTCCTGCACAGAAGCCGTATTGTAGAGTTCCAAAGACAGAAATAATCTGGAAAGAGAGAACTTTTATGAAGAATAGAAAATATTTACTGGGAAAGACAGGCGTTCTCATGGCAGGGCTTCTGCTGTGCTTCGGTATGACTGCAGCGGCAGCTCCGGCAGTGGAGGGCAGTACGGAGCTGACGGCAGTCACGGATGAGATCGTTTCTGCGGAGTATACGATCACCAGCGATGAAGCGATGGAGAGTGCAACACTTACGCTGTCCTATGACAAGGATGTCCTGACGTATATGTCCGGCAGCGGCGGCAACAGCTTCTCCGGCAACGGCGGCAACGGAACAGTTCAATTAAGCAGCAAGCCGGAGGATACAACGGCTTCCTTCAGCGTGAAGTTTAAGGGAAGATCCGATGAGGATACCAGTCTTGAGATTACTGCCTGTACGATCACTGTGGACGGAGAGGAAGTAGATGTATTAAGCGGAGAGACTCTGACGGAGGATACGGAGACCACAGAAGCGCCGGAAGGGGAGGACGCAGAGGAAGAAGAGGATGAGGAGCGCGCCAGCTTTGTAATCGATGATCGTACCTTCTATGTGCGCCGCCCGGATGATCTGGATGGCTTTGAAGTGACTCATATGGATATCCAGGGGATCGACAGCCGTGTTCTGAAGCATAATACGCTGGATCTGTATGTAGTAAAGCTCCGAAGCGACAACGGAAGCTACCGTGATAATTTTGTCTACAATCCGGAGACGGGGAACGTCATTCCTTATTATCAGATGGAGAGCGGCACTGATGACGTTATTTTCATTGAGCCGGATGAGAACGTAAATGTGCCGACCCGGTATTCCTATGTGGATATGCCATGGGGTGCAAAGTATTCCTTCCCTGCCTATAAGCATGTGATCATTGATGGTATCGATGAGATCTTTGATGATACGAACCGTTATCTGGTCTATGGAATCAATCAGGACGGCGAGAAGGCATGGTACAGCTACGATTATGATAAGAATTCCCTGCAGCTTTTTGACGAGATTGCCTATCAGGGAGAGCAGGATTATATCTTTGAGCTGGAGACCAAGGAAAGCGGACTCCGCGAGGAGGGCGCGCATCAGCTTGAACGTTACAACACAGATATGGGACGCCGGCTGATGATCATCATGGTCATGACGATCATTATCATTGTGCTGCTCAATGTGGTTGTTATCATGTATCTGCGTATGAAGAAAATGCAGATGCCTGAGCAGGAAGAGGATGAGGAAGCCGGTGAGGAGCCGGAATATGAACAGGGAAAAGGTCCGGGTGCATATGTGACCGGGAATCTGGAGGAAAATGAGACGGATTTCGGGGAGCCTGCAGAGGAGGAACCGGAGGATGACGAGGTAGAACTTGAGATCATCGACCTGAATGATACAGAAGATGAGGATTAAGAAGACGGGGCGACCGCAGGATTTGCGGGAGTCCCGTTTTTTCCCCGGCGGTCAGTCAGGAATCAGCAGTTGACCGATGAAACCATGGCTGTTATACTGTGTGTATAACGTGTGTAATACTGCCGGATCTTCGCATGGCAGACCGGAAGCGGCGCGGTCCGCATCGGATGCCGGGCTCCGGGAGGGCATATAGTACAAAGGACAGGTGATAACATGTATCTGGAGATTGATTTTAACAGTGATGAAGCATTTTATGTGCAGCTCTGCAATCAGATCATCATCGGGATTGCCACATCCAGGCTTCGGGAGGGAGATACGCTGCCCAGTGTCCGGCAGCTTGCGGAGGAGATCGGCATCAATATGCATACGGTCAACAAGGCGTACAGCCTGCTGAAGCAGGAGGGATATATCTGTCTGGACAGAAGGAGCGGAGCCGTGGTAGCGGTTGACGTGAATAAGCTGAAGGCGATGAATGAGATGAAGAGAGAACTGCTGGTCATTCTGGCAAAGGGCAGTTGTAAAAATATTACCCGTGAGGAGGTTCACGCACTGGTCGATGAGATCTATGCGGAATACGGGGAGTAGGAGGAGACTTATGCAGATTTATACGGAGAAGGCAAAGCAGGCATTAAAGCTGGCACAGAAGGCGTCTGCGAAGCTGAACCATCCCTATACAGGAACAGAGCATATTCTGATAGGGCTTTTGAAGGCCCCGGCAAGTGCAGCCGGGCAGGTGCTTGCGGGAGCAGGTGTGACGGAGGAGGGACTGATCGATATGATCCGTCAGCTGATCGCACCGGAAGGCGGGACTGCAGCGGCAGACAGCCGGGATTTTACTCCGCGGGCGAAGAAGATCCTGGAGGACGCCCAGATGGAAGCAAAGCGCTTTCACGAGGAGCTGATCGGGACAGAGCACATTCTGATCGCGGTTCTGAAGGATGGAGAGTGTGTGGGCTCCCGTCTTCTGAATACCATGAACATCCGTCTGAGAGATCTTTATACGGAGCTGATCGCCTCCATGGGAGAGAAGGCGGCGGAATATAAGGATGAATCGAAGAGCCGCGGTACACAGACGCTGGAGCAGTACAGCAGGGATCTGACCGCCCTGGCTTTGGAGGGCAGGCTGGATCCTGTCATCGGCAGACAGGAAGAGATCCGGAGAGTCATTCAGGTGCTGAGCCGCAGGACCAAAAACAATCCCTGTCTGATCGGAGAGCCGGGGGTGGGCAAGACTGCCATTGTAGAGGGGCTGGCAGCCCTTATTGCGGAAGGCAGGGTGCCGGATACGATCCGGGGAAAGCGGCTGTGTATCCTGGATCTGACCGCTATGGTGGCAGGCTCCAAGTACCGGGGAGAATTTGAGGAACGTATCAAGAACGTGATCGAGGAGGTGCGGCAGGATGGAGAGGTCCTCCTGTTCATTGATGAGCTGCACACCATTATCGGCGCGGGCGGAGCAGAGGGCGCCATGGATGCCTCCAATATCCTGAAGCCTGCCATGGCAAGAGGCGAGATCCAGATCATCGGAGCCACTACACTGGAGGAGTACCGCAAGCATATCGAAAAGGATGCGGCGCTGGAACGCAGGTTCCAGCCGATCATGGTAGAGGAAGCAGGGATCGAGCAGACCATTGAGATCCTGAAGGGACTTCGCCCCTATTATGAGGAGCATCACCAGGTGAAGATCACAGATGCCGCACTGGAGGCGGCTGTGAAGCTGTCTGCCCGTTATGTGAATGACCGTTTCCTGCCGGATAAGGCCATCGACCTGATGGACGAGGCGGCAGCAGGGCTTCGGATCGGACAGTATGAAGAGGCGGGAGAGTCCGGGGTCATTCATGAGCTGGCGAAGGCAAGAGAGGGACTGGAGACCGCGTTGATGGAGGGGGATCTGGCAGGAGCCGGTGACTACCGCAGACAGGCGGAAGAGCTGGAACGAAAGCTGTCCGGCAAAGATCACAGAAGAGGCAGAAAGCCTTCGAATATTGTATCAGAGGAACAGATCGCGTCAACGGTTTCCCGCTGGACGAAGATACCGGTCCAGCGTCTGGCGGAGGCAGAATCCCAGAGGCTCCGCCGTCTGGAGCAGACTCTTCACAGACGGGTAGTGGGACAGACGGAAGCGGTGACGGCAGTGGCAAAGGCAGTGAAGAGAGGCCGTGTGGGGCTGAAGGATCCCAGGAGACCCATTGGCTCCTTCCTGTTCCTGGGTCCTACGGGAGTAGGCAAGACCGAGCTGTCCAAGGCGCTGGCTGAGGTGCTGTTCGGACGGGAGGATGCCATGATCCGGGTGGATATGTCCGAATATATGGAAAAGCACAGCGTGGCGAAGATGATCGGTTCTCCGCCCGGATATGTGGGACATGATGACGGAGGACAGCTGAGTGAGAAGGTCCGGCGCAACCCCTATGCGGTCATTTTGTTTGATGAGATCGAAAAGGCGCATCCGGATGTCTTCAATATCCTGCTGCAGGTGCTGGATGACGGACATATTACGGATTCTCAGGGCAGAAAGGTGGACTTCAAGAACACAGTTATCATCATGACCTCCAATGCAGGAGCCAGCTCCATCGTGACCCCGAAGAAGCTGGGCTTTGCCTCCGCAGAGAATGCGAAGCAGGATTATGAGTTCATGAAGAACGGAGTCATGAATGAGGTGAAGCAGATCTTTAAGCCGGAGTTCCTGAACCGTATTGACGAGACCATTGTTTTCCATATGCTGCAGAAGGAGGAGATCGCCCAGATTGCGGGCATGCTGCTTGGGGAGCTTGAAAAGAGATGTGCGGAACAGCTGTCTATAGAGGTATCCTTCAAGGAGTCTGTGAAAAAATGGCTGGCAGAGACCGGATATGATGCCAAATACGGCGCCCGTCCTCTGAAGCGTGCGATCCAGAGCAGACTGGAGGATCTGCTGGCAGATGAGATCCTGGACGGTAGGATCCGGGAGGGAAGCCGGGTAGATGTGAAGGTGGTCAAAGGAGAGGTGAAGATCATCGTCAGACCGGAGGAGACTGTATGAAGAAGAACGCAGCCATTTTCTTCTGTCAGAGCTGCGGCTATGAATCTGCAAAATGGTCCGGGCAGTGCCCGGCATGCGGACAGTGGAATACCTTTGCAGAGGAACCGGCAGGAGCAAGGCAGAAGGGTGTGAAAACAGGAAAAAGGGGAAGCGCAGAGAGAAAGACTCCGGTATCGCTGGAACATATTGAATCGAAGGATCAGGAGCGTATCTCCACAGGCATGGCAGAGCTGGATCAGGTACTGGGCGGAGGCGTCGTCCCCGGCTCTCTGGTGCTGGTGGGAGGCGATCCGGGTATCGGCAAGTCCACGCTGCTTCTGCAGGCGTGCCGTAATCTGGCAGAGCGGCTGGAGCGTCTGCTCTACATATCAGGGGAGGAATCTCTGCAGCAGATCAAGATGCGTGCCGGAAGGATCGGAAGCTTCCGGGAATCACTGGAGCTTCTGTGCGAGACGAATCTTGCAGATGTGGAAGAGGTGGTGCTGCAAAGAAAGCCCCAGGTAGTTGTTATCGACTCCATCCAGACCATGTATCAGGAGGATATCTCCTCCGCACCCGGAAGCGTTTCCCAGGTGCGGGAAGCGACAGGGGTGCTCATGCGCCTGGCAAAGGAGCAGAATATTGCCATTTTTATTGTGGGACATGTAACCAAGGAAGGGACGGTGGCAGGTCCCAGAGTGCTGGAACACATGGTGGACACGGTGCTTTATTTTGAAGGGGAGCGTCATGCCTCCTACCGGATCCTGCGGGGAGTGAAGAACCGTTTCGGTTCCACCAATGAGATCGGTGTGTTTGAGATGGTGGAGACAGGGCTTCGGGAGGTTCCCAATCCGTCGGAGTATATGCTGAGCGGGAAGCCGGAGGGAGCCTCAGGCTCTGTGGTGGCGTGCGCCATGGAAGGGACGAGGCCCATGCTTCTGGAGGTACAGGCGCTGGTCTGCAAGACGAATTTTGGTCTGCCCAGAAGAACTGCGGCGGGTATGGATTTTAACAGGGTCAATCTTCTCATGGCAGTGCTGGAGAAGCGGCTGAATCTTCCACTGTCCGGTTATGACGCCTATGTGAATATCGCCGGCGGCATGCGGCTGAATGAGCCTGCCATGGATCTGGCGCTGGTACTGGCAGTTATCTCCAGTTATAAGGATATTCCTGTGTCTGAGCAGACCATCGTATTCGGTGAAGTAGGACTGAGCGGCGAGGTGCGTGCGGTCAGCATGGTGCAGCAGCGGGTTCAGGAGGCAAAGAAGCTGGGCTTCTCCCGGGTGATCCTTCCCCAGAGCAGTCTGGAACAGGTAAAAGGAATGGCAGGAATCGAGCTGGCAGGCGTAGCGACTGTGCGGGATGCACTGCAGATGGTTATATAAGTATAAGTATAATGGAACGGTGGAATGGTGAAAAAAGTCTTGACACTGGTCGAAATATGTGATATATTATCGGGGTGTCAAAGATACAGGGATATAGTTCAGTCGGTAGAACGTTGGTCTCCAAAACCAAATGTCGAGGGTTCGAGTCCTTCTGTCCCTGCTGAAGCTCCGGAATATGTTTCCGGAGCTTTTTCTTAATTCACAGGAAATTACGTCCTATGAATTAAAAAACGCTCCGCTATGGATCGCACTGTGGCGGACAGGAATTATGTCGCTTTGCGACTCGCCGCAGGCGGAGAATCCCGCAAACGGGATTCCTTTTTATGTGGTTGGTGTCTGCGTGTGAAAGGGAGTATAAGTATGAGTGAGAAAAAGCATATGTTCAGTAACCGGGAACTGGTTCGTCTGATTCTTCCGCTGATGGTGGAACAGACATTGGTAACCCTGGTGGGGATGGCGGATTCTGTTATTGTATCCAGCGTTGGAGAGGCGGCGGTCTCTGCGGTCTCGCTGATCGATTCGGTCAATATTCTCCTGTTTAATATATTTACAGCGCTCGCCACCGGAGGTGCGATCATTGCGGGGCAGTTTCTGGGGCAGAAGAGTGAGGAGGAAGCAAGGCATACGGGAGAGCAGGTTCTGCAGTTCATCGTGGCTGTGGCTTTGGGTATCGTGATCGTCATGTATTTGTCAAAAGGGTTTTTACTGACGCATTTGTTTGGTACAATTGAGGCGGATGTGATGCGGTATGCGGATACTTATCTGAGCATCGTTCTTCTGGGACTTCCGTTTCTGGCATTTTATACAGCAGGAGCGGCTTTGTTCCGTGTGGTGGGGGATTCAGGTACTTCCATGAAAATATCCCTGATGATGAATCTGGTAAATGTGAGCGGAAATCTGTTTTTGATCTACGGCATGCACCGGGGTGTGGAAGGCGTTGCGATTCCTACGGCGCTATCCTATGCGTTTGCAGCATCTCTGGTATTCTGGAAGCTTCACAGCCCGAAGATGCCCATCGGTCTTCGCAGGGGATGGAAGCCGGGCTTTAACAAGAGACTGATCCGTCGGATCTGTTACGTGGGAGTGCCCAACGGAATAGAGAATAGTATGTTTCAGCTGGGCAAGCTGATACTGGTCAGTGTGGTGGCAACCTTTGGAACCTCCTCGATCGCGGCAAATGCAGTCAGCAATGCCATTTCGAATTTTGGCATTATCGGAGGAATGTCCATTAATCTGGCAGTGGTGACAGTGGTCAGCCGGTGTGTGGGCGCCGGGGATTTTGAGCAGGCACGCTATTATACAAGAAAGCTGTTTCGCTGTGTCATTGCGGCGCAGACGGTCATTAACGGAGTAATCGCACTGCTGCTTCCTGTATTTATTCAGCTCTACCATCTGTCGGCGGAGACAGGAGAGCTGGTGACGAAGATCGTATTGATGCACTGTTTCTTTGCCTGCTGGCTGTGGGCATTTTCCTTTACACTGCCCAATACGCTGCGTGCATCCAGCGATGCAAAGTACACGATGCTCGTGGGGGTATCCAGTATGTGGCTGTGCAGACTGTGCCTTGGATATGTGTTCGCTGTGATCCTGGATTTTGGAGTGATCGGAATCTGGATGGCAATGATGTGTGACTGGGCAGTGAGAAGTATTTTCTTTGTAGTCCGCTATTTGGGCGGAAAATGGGAAAGGATGGCAATTGGATGATAAAAAATAAATGGTTGATGTGCCTGCTGGCAGGAGCGCTTGCATTGCTGGCACCCGGCTGCGGACAGGCAGTGGAGGAAGTGGTGGAAGAGACACAGGAGGCAAGGGAGCAGAGGATCCTCACTCAGGCAGCCAATCGTCTGGAGGCAGTGCAGGAGCTTGAAAGGATCGTGATCGGTATCTCAGCGGATTATGCTCCATTTGCTTTTGAGACGGATCCGTCGGAAGAGGGAGCGCTTCCCTATGCAGGGGCGGATATTGAGCTTGGAAAATACATTGCACAGGAGCTGGGTGTGGAGCCGGAATTCCGGGAGATGGAATTTGAGGAGTGCCTGGAAGCGGCCGGGAACGGCGAGGTGGATATGGTACTGCTTGGCATGCTGCCAAAGCAGGAACGCAAAAAACAGGTAGACTTTACAGATGTGTATTATAAGCCGGGAAAGCAGATGCTGGTGGTGAAGAAGAACCAGAAGGAGAAGCTTGCCTCCCTGAATGCATTTGCAGGTAAGACTGTTGCGGCACAGTATGGAACCCTGCAGGCGCAGCTTGTAATCGAGCAGCTTCCGGAATCCTATATGGAGCTGGCGGACAGCGTATCCGGAACCGTGCTTATGCTGAGGCTCGGACAGGCAGATGCGGCGGTGCTGGATGAAGAACTGGCAGAGGAAGCAGTAAAGGAGTATACGGAGCTGGCTGTTTCCGGAGCAGAGCTTGCATATACCCCGGAAGGAATTGTTGGAGGAGTGGTAAAAGGAGAGGAAGAGCTTCTGGCTGAGGTGAACAAGATCATAGAAAAAGTCACAGAGGAGAAGCTGTATCTGAACTGGCTGGATGAAGCCTATGGACTTGCGGAGAGTCTGCAGGAGGCTACTCCTGCAGTATCCCTACAGGGACCTGATTCAGCCAGTCAGGCTGCCGGTAATGGACAATGATATCCCGGATGGCATCCATGGATGGAGTATGCACCTTGTCCTTGTGATAGACCAGGTTAAAGGAACGTTCAAATTCATCCGTACAGGTACGGAAGATCCGGATCTGTCCGCTCTGGATATCCTGTTCCAGCAGGCGGACAGAGATGACGGAGAGGCAGTGGTTGTTCAGCATGGCATTGCGGAACAGCTCCGGGGCAGTTGCCTCCCATGCCATGTAGATGCGCAGATTATGGCGCTGGATGAAGGCGTCAAAGAGCGCTCGGGTACCGCTTCCCTGTTCTCTCATGATGAAGGGCTGCTCATTCAGCTCATGGATGCGGACAACTTCACGGCTGGCGAAGGGGTGCTCGTGGCTGCAGCCCAGAACCAGAAAATCCCGTACACAGGGGATGCTGATCAGATCCGGGTGACGAATCTCTCCTTCTACCAGGGCAATGTCCAGCTCAGAGCGGATCAGCTTTCCCTCGATGGTACGGGTATTGCCTACAAAGGTGAAGGTGCCGGCATGAGGCATCAGATCTCCAAAATCAGACATAATATTAGGCAGCAGGCAGGCGCCTACGGTGATCGTTCCTCCGATACGCAGGGATTCCCGGTGCCTGCTTTTTTTCATGCGGTTTTCCAGCTGGTCAAACTGCCCCACTGCCTGATACGCATAGCCCAGAAGCTCCTGTCCTGCCGGAGTAATATGAAGTCTTTTGGCAAGCCGGTCAAAAAGCAGTACCTCATAGTGGTCTTCCAGCTCCCGGATCGCCTGGCTGACCGTAGGCTGAGACAGGAAGAGCTTTGCTGCGGCTGCGCTCATGGACTGATTTTCTGCTACAGAGATAAAGATTTTCAGATGCCGTATGGTCATATTGGCGTCCTCCTATAGGTTTTTCCTATGAATATGATAGAAGAATATCACTTTTCGTTAATGGAAACAAGTGCTATAATAGAGAAAAATTCAGAGCAAAAGACGGAGGATGGATAAAAATGGCGGCATTGACAGTAAAACCGGAAGAAGAAATGCGTTTAAAGGGAATGGGTTTTCTGAATAATAAAGGTACAGATAATTTCAGCGCCCGGGTGATCACGGTAAATGGTAAGATCACAACGGCACAGATGCGCTGCATTGCTGAGGCAGCAGACAGATTCGGCAATGGAGAAGTGTGTTTCACCACCCGTCTCACTGCTGAGGTGGTGGGAATTCCTTATGAAAAGGTGGAAGAGTTTCAGGCATTTATTGCGAAAGAGGGACTGACCACCGGAGGAACCGGACGTAAGGTCCGTCCTGTGGTTTCCTGCAAGGGCACTACCTGTCAGTATGGACTTCTGGATTCATACGGATTGTCCCGGGAGATCCATGAGAGGTTCTATGTGGGATACCGTCCTGTGGTACTGCCTCATAAGTTTAAGATCGCAGTAGGCGGATGTCCGAATAACTGTGTAAAACCCAGCCTGAATGATGTGGGTATTATCGGACAGCGGATCCCGTCCTTTGACAGTGAAGCGTGCAAGGGCTGCAAGAGCTGTGCCATCGAGAAGATCTGCCCGGTAGGGGCGGCAAAGGTGGTGGACGGCATCCTGAATATTGATAAGGAAAGATGTCTTAACTGCGGACGCTGTGTGGGCAGGTGTCCCTTCCACAGCATGGAGGAAGGAACCTACGGCTACAAGATCTATGTGGGCGGACGTTGGGGCAAGGCAGTTCAGCAGGGAAGACCTCTTGGCAAAGTGTTTACAGATAAGGAAGAGGCGCTGTCCGTGATCGAGAAGGCGATCCTTCTGTTCAAAGAGCAGGGGAAACCGGGCGAGAGACTGGCGCAGACCATCGACCGGATCGGATTCGAGAATGTGGAAGCACAGCTTTTGTCTGATGAGCTTCTGAAGCGGAAGGAACAGATTCTGGCGGAGAAATAAAACCGTGGTAAAATGAGCAGAAGAGTGCTATACTGGTAATAGCGTCAGTGTACAGGGGGATACACATGTATCTCCCTGTATACTACGTTATTGACGTTTCAGAAAGAGACAGGGGAGTGAATGGTATGCGGGAAGTCAGACAGGGACAGTTTTACAGACATTTTAAGGACCGCCTGTATCAGATCGTGGCGGTGGCGGAGCATTCCGAGACCGGAGAGCAGATGGTGGTCTATCAGGCACTCTATGGAGACTATCGGATCTATGTGCGTCCGTATGAGATGTTCGTAAGTGAGGTGGACAGGGAGAAATACCCGGAGGTTAAGCAGAGATACCGTTTTGAGTTGGTGGAGCTTCAGAAGGAGCCGATGCGACCAGAAGGTCAGGAGCAGCAGGAAGTGAATCCGATTCTTCTGGAGTTTCTGGATGCAGAGACGCTGGAGGAGAAGATGCACATTATGGCATTTCACCGGAACCAAATGGATGATGAGCTTCTGAACAGCATCGCGATCTCGCTGGATCTGGTCGTGGAGAAGGAGAGTATACAGGAGAAGTATCAGGAGATCCTGAACTGTCTTTCCATGATGGAGAAGTTTGAATGCAATCGTTTAAGATAGTTCCGCTTCAGGCGGAAACAAAAAGATAAAGAGAGGTTTAGAAATATGGCAGAGAGAGAATGCAGCAGTACAAGCTGCACACGTGAGAGCTGCGAGGGATGTCCCAGCAAGCAGAATCCACAGAGCTTCCTTGTGGAGCAGAATGAATTTTCCGATATTAAGCATGTGATCGGTGTTGTCAGCGGAAAGGGAGGCGTGGGCAAATCCATGGTGACCGCGTCCCTGGCAAATATGATGGCTGCCCAGGGGTACAAAGTGGGGATCCTGGATGCAGATATTACAGGACCGTCTATTCCGAAGATGTATGGTCTGCATGGTCCGGCAGAGATGATCGATGAGAGTATCCAGCCTATGGTGACTGAGAATAAGATCAAGGTGATGTCTATCAACCTGCTGCTCCCGGATGAGGAATCTCCGGTAATCTGGAGAGGTCCGATCCTTGCCAATATGGTAAAGCAGTTCTGGAGTGATGTGGCATGGGGAGAGCTGGATTATTTGTTCGTGGATATGCCGCCCGGAACCGGAGATGTGCCGCTGACCGTGTTCCAGTCCATTCCGGTGGATGGAATCGTAATGGTGACTTCTCCGCAGGACCTTGTCCGCCTGATCGTGAAGAAAGCCCTGAATATGGCAGAGAGCATGAAGATTCCGGTAATTGGTCTGGTAGAGAACTACAGCTATGTGGTATGTCCGGACTGCGGTAAGCAGTTTCAGATATTCGGAGACAGCGAGATCGATGAACTGGCAGGGGAGCTGAAGCTTCCGGTGCTTGGTAAGATGCCGATCGATACAAGGCTTGCTGAGCTGGCAGACGGAGCCTTCTATCTGGCGGAGAACACATATGTGGAAGGTGCAAAGGACGTATTATTGTCCTTATAGGAAGTATATCTATAATATGAATACCTGCAGAAAGCACAGTGAATATAGCAGAAAACACGAACAGGCGGTACCTTATTGGGGGTACCGCCTGTTTGCGGATAAAGGATCTATGGATGAATCCAGAAGTCCTTGACCACGGCGAAAAATTCTCTGAGCAGGTTTGCAGGCTGTGTGGGCAGGTCGCTTTTAGCGGGAATTCCGCTGACCTGTTCATATCCGAGTTTCTCAGCCAGATGCAGTGCCCGGCAGATGTGAAAATCATTGCTGATAATACCTACCTGGGAACCATCAGGAATCAGTTTTTTTGAGAAAAGCAGATTTTCCCGGGTATTGGTGGAACGGTCTTCCTCCAGAATCCGCTCTTCGGCAAGTCCGTGGCGCAGCAGATATGCTTTCATGGCGGAGGATTCGGTACATGGCTCATTGGAACCCTGCCCTCCCGATACGATAATAACAGTGTCCGGATTTGCTTCGGCATATTCCAGCGCTTTGTCGAGACGAAGTGCCAGTGCACGGCTGGGACCGCTGGTACGTACATGAGCGCCGAGTACGATCACATAATTCTGGGGAACGGAGGGCATCTGTACAGCGCCTTTCAGTATCATTGCTTCCACAGCAAGGAAGAAGATCAGACAGACAGCTGCTGTCAGGAGCAGTCCGATACGGAGCGGAGCAGGGAGGCGCTGCCACAGATGCAGACGAAAGAACCACCCGATGCCCAGAAAGCCAACGGACATCACAGGCCAGATCAGATAAAAGGCGGAGGTGAAGCCGCTGTACAGAAGAAGCAGGATAAAATAAGCCAGGCAGAGGATGCTGGCAGTCGTACATAAGAGAAACATCTGTAAGTCCTTTCTTTAAGGAAGCCCTTAGTGAACGGGCTACCATAGTCTGTGATTCTAGTGTACCATAAAACGGATGGTTCCGCATCCGATTTTATCACCGGAATTGCCGGACGGCTGACTGACAAAATCATCCGGACGACGGTGGATGATAACAGAGCGTCCGACAATCTCCTCCAGTGTGAAGCGCTTATCGTAGGAGACCTGATAGGCATAGCCCTGATTGCCGAGAAGCGGGGGAAGATCTCCTGCATGCTGCGGGTGAGGCATTATGTGCGGATTATAGTGTCCTCCGGTCTGGTCGAAGGGTCTGGCGCAGTTTCCGGATTCGTGAATGTGCATAGCGTAGAAATCGCTGGAGCCTGGAACAGAGATGTTGGGGAGACCGAAAATCTCAGTTTCCAGAAGGATGCCTCCATAGGAAGTTTTGTAAAACTTTACAGAACCGGCAAGCTGGGGCCAGGATGCATTGCCCTGGATCCATGCGATTGCGTCAGGTTCGCCCCGATTCAGCAGTCGGAGAAAAATATCGGCTGGGGTGGAAGAATACATAGCGTACCTCCTGCCATAATAATAGTCTCTTTAGTATATGCAGAATAGAGAGAGTTGAGAGTCTGTTGGTGTCCTATAAGCTGCCTGTGTCTGAAAAAATAAAAGAAAAATATTCGTAAAAGCGGATGTTTATGTTGTTTTTAAGCATATGAGTGTTATAATTCTTTAAAGAAGGAGGAACCGCAAATGAATATTTTAAATCAAAAGATTACAGACAGCAAAGAGCTGGAGTTTGCAATATTCTGCATTGAGCAGGCTGCGAAGTGGAGCAGCTCTGCTTTGAAGGGAGTGAACGAATATGAATGCGAGCCCTGTTTTATTACAAAAGAAATATGCCCGTGTGGTTGTCTGTTTTGCTGAGGCAGCAGATTTGACACTGGACGCAGCATTAGACTTTTTTTACCATTCGGAGGTTTACAAACTGGTTAGTGAAGGTATTTCAGATATGCACTGCAGGAGCGATTTATATCTGGCAGATGAATTAAAACTGGAATATGACCAGAGTAAATGTAAGTAAATGAAGGTGCAGGCATGGATATGGATAAAGTGATACAGGACTGAAATCGCAGATCCGCTGCACCTTTTCTAAAAACAAATCAATATAAGCGTCCATTAGTGTCGGCAACTCTTTCTTCTTTTGTTAATTGTCATAATTTTCCATCTGTTTCAGGTATTACTTCCAATCCTCATTTTATATTCTGCTGTACAGGTTATTCATATGGTTATCGACGGTTATCGGTTTGCTATTTGCCGAAATGCAATTTAATAAAAACAAAAAGTAAAATATAGTTGACAAAAAGATGAATAAGTTATATATTATGGGTACAGGAAGGAGGAGCTGGAGTTTTGAAAAATTTAAAGATGAAATCGGCGCGGGTCGGAATGGATCTGTCTCAGGAAGAACTGGCAAAGCTGGTAGGCGTGACAAGACAGACCATAGGAATGATCGAGGCAGGGAAATTCAACCCCTCGATTCAGCTCTGCATCGCCATATGCCGGGCGCTGCATAAGACATTGGATGATATATTCTGGGAGGAGGAAGAAGGATGAAGTTATTTAACAGGAAAAAGAAGATGGATGAGCGAGAGAAGATGGAGCTTTATACCATTGAGCATTATATGTACTGGATGGTATTCTGGGGGCTGGTGATCAGTATTTTCTGGCAGCAGATTGCCATGAAGGCGCCGTTTCAGCAGTTTGCGGCAGAGTGGATCATTTTTATGATCATGGCAGTGGGAAGTGTGATACTGGAAGTCAGGAAAGGGATCTATGATGAGCATTCTGAGCCGGGCTGGAGATCCTATCTCGTTTATTCGCTGATATTCACGGCTGTTTTTACGATACTTCTCCTTGCGAATGGCTGCCGGCAGGGCTGGTATGCCCGGTGGTCGGATATGCTGCTGGCTGGCGGAATAACGGCAATCAGTCTTTTTGTGCTGATCTATGGTTCGCTTGCAGTTATGGGAGGGCTGGTAAAACGGCGAAGGAGGAAGCTGGAAGCCGGTCTGGATGAGGACAGCGAGGGATAAAAGGATTGATCGTCCTGCTTTTTTAAATCTCCTCTTTACAAAAGAACAAATGTTCGATATAATATAGGAAACAAATGTTCGATTTTGAGGATGGAGACAGGATGATTATGGGTTACAGAGTAGAGCAGGAGATGGATTTACAGCAGAAGCTGGAGATACTGGCGGATGCGGCAAAGTATGATGTGGCATGTACTTCCAGCGGAGTGGACCGCAGGAACGATGGAAAGGGGATCGGGAACTGTATGGCACCCAGAATCTGCCACAGCTTCAGTGCAGACGGACGCTGCATTTCCCTTTTGAAGATTCTTTTTACCAACGAGTGCATTTATGACTGCAAGTATTGTATTAACCGCAGGAGCAATGATCTGCCCAGAGCATCCTTTACGCCTGAAGAGGTATGTGATCTGACCATTGGCTTTTACAGGCGCAATTATATAGAAGGATTATTTCTGAGCTCGGGGATCGTCGGAAGTCCGGATCTGACCATGGATCTTCTGTATCAGACCCTTTACAAGCTGCGGACAGAATATCGTTTTCAGGGATATATCCATGTGAAGGCGATTCCGGGAGCGGACCCTGAGCTGGTGGAGCGTACCGGATATCTTGCGGATCGTATGAGCGTGAACCTTGAGCTGCCTACAGAGGAAGGACTTTCCCGGCTGGCGCCACAGAAGAAGCGTTCGGGGATGCTTCTGCCTATCCGGCAGGTGCAGCAGCTGAGGCAGCAGAACAAGAACGAGCTTGCCCTCTACCGCCATGCACCCAGATTTGTTCCTGCAGGACAGTCGACGCAGATGATCATCGGAGCTTCCGGAGAGAATGATTTTCAGATCATGAAGACAGCAGAGCACATGTATAAGCAGTATGAGATGAAGAGAGTCTTTTATTCGGCATTTATCCGGGTCAATGATGACAGTCTGCTTCCGGCTCTTCCGGGAGGTCCGCCTCTCCTTCGGGAACACCGGCTTTATCAGGCAGACTGGCTGCTGCGGTTCTATGGTTTTGAGACAGATGAGCTGCTGTCAGAGGATAAGCCGGATTTTAATGTGTTTCTGGATCCTAAGTGTGACTGGGCGCTCCGTCATCTGGATCAGTTTCCGGTGGAGGTCATGCGGGCAGACTATGATACACTGCTTCGTGTTCCGGGGATCGGCTACAGGTCTGCTCAGCGGATCGTAAGGGCGAGGCGGCTGGGTACTCTGGATTATGGGACGCTGAAGAAGATGGGAGTGGTCCTGAAGAGGGCGATTTACTTCATTACCTGCGGCGGCAGACAGATGTACCCGGTGAAGCTGGAGGAGGATTATATTCTCCGGAATATTCTGGATGGAAAGGAGAGGCTGCCCGGAGGAATCCGTCAGGATTCGTCTTACGAGCAGCTTACGTTGTTTGATGATCCGCGTTTTTCAGTGTGAGGACAGCCTGACCGGTATCCTGACCGGTGTCTATGATGCGTGGGACAGCCGTCTCGGTCACGGGAACGTACGGCTTCAGACTGCATGTGATGAGAATATGGAACTGTTCTGCGAGTATGTACAGGTGGAGCCGGATGTGGAGAAGGCAGGGAAGGTGATCCGTACCATTTGGAACCGTTTGGGTGAAGCGGCATATGATATGATAGCCTATGCATCGGCATACCCGGACGGGAAGAAGGCAGATGCTATTTACCGGATGATCGTGCTGGGGCTTCATCTGCCGGATGGGAAGAAGATCGGAGGGATGCTGACGCAGCCGGATGTGCGTCTGGTGTTTGAGCTTCGCAGAAAGGTATGGCATATTGCCCATCGATATATGGGTTTTGTGCGCTTTCGGGAACTGGAAAACGGGATCCTGTTCTCGGAGATCCAGGCAGAGGCAGATGTACTGGCATTGATCGCACCCCATTTTGCAGACCGGCTTCCTCTGGAGAACTGGATGATCTATGACAGAAGCAGGAGGAAGGCGGCAGTCCATCCGCGGGAAAAGGGGTGGTTCCTTCTGGAAGCGGTGGAAGAGGCAGAGTTTGAGCACTTCAGAAGTTCGGTAGATGAGGTACGGTTTGAGGCGTTGTGGAAAGGCTTCCATCGTGCAGTGGGGATTGATTCCAGAAGGAATGAAAAGCTTCAGATGTCCTTTCTCCCACTAAAGTTCCGTCCTTTTATGAATGAATTCTATAATGGGAAGAGTCTTCTCACGATTTGATATTTTGTGGAATATGTCATAATTGTGAGAACGATACCACACCAGTAAATAGCCAGGATGAATAGGATAAAACTGGAATATTTTGATAATAGAAGGGAATGCTGTATAGAAGCAGACGGATTCACAGACAAAAATTATCAGTTTTGCATAGCGGATTCTGTGAATATGCAGATGACAATATTTGACAACTTTCGACGGTTGTGTATAATGGTCTCATCGTAGAAATAAGTTATGTCTGCCTGAAGGAGAGTGAACATTATGAAAGAAACAAGCATCCGATTAACTGTAAGTGATGTAAGCGATTTTGTAAGAGCTGCAGCGGCATGTGACTTTGATATTGACATGAATTATGACCGACTGATAATAGACGCAAAGTCCATTCTTGGTGTTCTTGGTATGGATCTGAACCGTGTTCTGAAAGTAATATGCCATGGAGAGGATCCGGAGTTTGAGCAATTCTTACAGAAGTACGCAGTAGCCTGATCAGCCGATTTTTATTATGATACCCGATTCCAGATTAAGAGGCGGTTCCGTTTTGGAGCCGTCTTTTATTTTGCATGCCGTGAGAAAATCTGCTATGATACCCTCAGAGAGGTACAGCTATGAGAGAGACGACGATCCGGATCTCAGTCCGGAATCTGGTGGAATTCCTGCTTCGAAGCGGGGATCTGGACAATCGGTACGGCGGACGCAGGGAAGCGGAGGCAATGCAGGCGGGCAGCCGCCTGCACAGAAAGATACAGGGACGTATGGGCTCGGCATATCAGCCGGAAGTGGTGCTGAAGACCCTGGTGGAGCTGGGAGAGGTTGCGGTCAGCGTGGAAGGACGCGCGGACGGGATCTGGACAGATGAGGGAACGGTGACCATTGATGAGATCAAGGGAACGTATCGGGATATCCGGCAGATGACGGAGGCGCAGCCGGTACATCTGGCACAGGCAAAGTGCTATGCTTATATCTATGCGGAACAGAAGCATCTGGAGAAGATCCGTACCCGTATGATCTATGCGGATCTGGATACGGAGGAGATGGAGTATTTTACAGAGGAACATACTTATACAGAACTGAAGAGCTGGTTTGGAGAACTGATGAATGCCTATGAGAAGTGGGTGTCCTATGAGTATAACTGGAAGCAGCAGCGGAAGCAGTCTTTGCAGGGCCTGGAATTTCCCTTTGAGTACCGGGAGGGACAAAGAGAACTGGCAGTCAGTGTTTACAGGACGATTCTCAGGAAAAAAAGGCTCTTTATTCAGGCGCCTACAGGAGTGGGAAAAACATTGTCTGCACTGTTTCCGTCACTGAAAGCCATGGGCGAGGGAATCAGTGACAAGATCTTTTATCTGACTGCACGCACCATTACCAGAACGGTGGCAGCGGATGCACTGGATATTCTGCGGGAGCAAAAGATCCGGGTAAAATCCATGATCCTGACGGCAAAGGAAAAGCTGTGTATCTGCGGAGAGGCAGACTGCAATCCGGAGCACTGTCCTTATGCAGAAGGGCATTTTGACCGGATCAATGAGGCGGTCTACGAGCTGTGGACGAAGGGCCCGGATTCCTGTACCAGAGACGTGATCCTGGAGCAGGCACATAAGCATAGAGTATGCCCGTTTGAGCTGAATCTGGATCTGTCTCTCTGGGTGGATGTGGTCATCTGTGATTACAATTATGTCTTTGATCCCAATGTATATCTGAAGCGGTTTTTCGGAGAGGGTGTAAAGGGAGAATATCTTTTTCTTGTGGACGAGGCGCATAATCTGGTGGAACGGGGGAGGTCCATGTACAGCGCGGTTTTGTGCAAGGAGGATTTTCTGGAGATGAAACGGATGGTCCGGGGAAGAAGTGCTGCCCTGACTCAGGCTCTGGACCGATGCAACAGACATCTGCTGACACTGAAGCGGGAGTGTGAGGACGGATGTCAGATCCTGCCCCAGGCAGGAGGCTTTACCATACCCCTGGTACATCTGATGTCGGAGCTTGAAAAGTTTCTGGATATGCCGCTTGAAGAGACACTGAGAAAGCCGCTGACAGATTTTTATTTTGAAGTAAGGAATTTTCTGAATATCTGTGACCGTCTGGATGAGAATTATGAGATCTACACGGAGCTTGCGGAAGACGGGAGGTTTTATCTGCATCTTTACTGTGTACGTCCGGCGGAGAATCTCAGGCTTTGCCTGGATAAGGGGCTGAGCACGGTCTTTTTCTCGGCAACACTGCTTCCGGTCAATTATTATAAGGATCTTCTGACCGGGGATCTGGAGGATTATGCGGTCTATGCCAGATCTCCCTTTGACGTGGAGCGCCGTCTTCTTCTGATCGGAACCGATGTGAGCAGCAGATATACAAGAAGAGGGGAACAGGAATATGGCAGGATGGCAGATTATATCTGCCGGACGGTGCGCAGCCGGAGGGGAAACTATCTGGTCTTTTTTCCATCCTATTATATGCTGAATGAAGTCTATGAACGCTGCAGCCGAAATGAGGATATTCTGTGGGTTCGCCAGGATTCAGGAATGGATGAGGGAGAACGGGAGAGCTTTCTCATGCAGTTTGGGGAGGAACGGGAACAGAGTATGGCGGCATTCTGTGTTATGGGAGGAATCTTTTCTGAGGGGATCGATCTGACGGGAGACAGGCTGATCGGAGCGCTGATCATTGGCACCGGGCTGCCGCAGGTATGCCGGGAAAGGGAGATATTAAAGGGCTATTTTGACCGGAGGGGAATGGACGGATTCGCCTATGCCTACCAGTATCCGGGGATGAATAAGGTACTGCAGGCAGCAGGGAGGGTCATAAGGACGGATGAGGACCGGGGTGTGATCCTTCTTCTGGATGAACGTTTTGCAGGCAGTGCATATAAAAAGCTGTTCCCAAGAGAATGGGAACAGCATGGATATTGCAGGATCGATTCCCTGCCGGGATATCTGGAGGAATTCTGGAGCGGAGTCTGACCGGGCATGGCTCTGGGCTGCCGGGTACAGCCGCAGGCGGGTCAGAAGTATCCCATGAACTGCTTTGCGGCATTGCTGACCGGCATATGCTCATTATGCACGATGGCAAGCTGCCGGGGAGGGAGTTCTGTTTTAAGCCGGATGGGGAACAGATCCCCGTCCTTCTGTGAAACGCAGAAATCCGGTACAACAGCGATGCCAAGACCGATGCTGGCAAGATCCAGAAGCAGGTCGTTGGAGCTGAGCTCGATCTCCGGCACCAGGTCCAGCTGATGCTGCTGAAACATGGTATGCACGAACTCGCTGGTGGTACTGTTGCGGTCCAGCATGAGGATCGGATACTCCAGAAGCTCTTTAAAGGACAGGATATGTCCTTCCAGTTCGCCGTAGTATCTCCGGCTGGCGATGAAGCCATCATGGAATTCATGGATGAACCGGGTATGATATCCGTGGCCAAGACGGGAGTTGGGATAGTTGGAGAAGACCAGATCCACCGCTCCGCTTTCCAGCAGATCCACACATTTGATGGAGGTCTGGTTTGTTACTTTAATATGAATATTCGGGTATTCTCTGTGAAAGCGGTTCAGGTACGGAACAAGGAAATACCTGCAGATGGTGTCACTTGCACCGATGCGCAGCTGACCGCCGCCCAGAGTGTTGGATTCCAGGATCTGTGCCTCGCCCCGCTTGATCAGGTTCATGGCAGGCTCCACGTGGCGGAGCAGGATCTCGCCTTCGGGGGTCAGCTGTACCTTCTTGGTGCTGCGGATGAAGAGTGTCTGGTTCAGCTTCTTCTCCAATACCTTAATGGACTGGCTGACCGCTGACTGGGAGATGTAGAGCTTCTTGGAAGCCTCCGAAAAGCTCAGGGAGATGGCAACATAGTAAAAGACCTTATACAATTCATAATTAATATCCATTTTCAAGGCTCCTTTCTGGTTAGCGGAAGAATCCAAGATAGACCGCAAGCGCTGTATGGAGGATCAGGATCAGAGGCATCCCCGCAACGAAAGACCAGTGTCTGGTCTTGTGTCGGAAAAAGTACATTCCGGTAAGGGTGCCGATGGAACCGCCCAGAAGCGAGGTCAGGAAAAGCGTCTTCTCAGGAATGCGCCAGAGATGCCTTTTTGCCTTGTATTTGTCGATGCCCATCAGGGCGAAGCCCAGCAGGTTCATAAGGATCAGATAGAGGAAAAAAAGCTTCAGAGGCTGCATGATAGATACTCCTTCGGACGGGCGGGTATGTTCTGACATATCCGTCCATTTGTTTTTATAGAAATCATAACAAAAAAAACCGTTCATGAAAAGACAAAAAAATAAAATTTCCGGTTGAAAAATATGGCATAGTATGATAAAGTAGTGTCCATGTGAAAAACAAATGTCTTTGAGAGAAAAACAAAAAAACACACATATTACAGGAGGGACCTATCTATGTATTCACTGGACGAGGTAAAATCAGTCGATCCTGAGATCGCAGAAGCCATTACCGATGAGATGGCGAGACAGAACAGCCATATTGAGCTGATTGCATCGGAAAACTGGGTAAGCAAAGCAGTGATGGCTGCCATGGGCAGTCCTCTGACGAATAAATATGCAGAAGGATATTCCGGAAAGAGATACTACGGCGGCTGCGAATGCGTGGACGTGGTAGAGGATCTTGCCATAAAGAGAGCGAAGGAGATCTTTGGCTGCGAGTATGTAAATGTGCAGCCCCATTCCGGAGCACAGGCAAATATGGCAGTATTTTTCGCCATGCTGGAGCCGGGAGACAAGGTACTTGGCATGAATCTGGCACATGGAGGACATCTGTCACACGGAAGCCCTGCCAACATGTCCGGAAAATATTTTGAAGTTCAGCAGTATGGCGTCAACGACGAAGGCTTTATTGATTATGAGGAAGTCCGCCGTCTGGCACTGGAGTTCAGACCGAAGCTGATCGTGGCAGGCGCCAGCGCTTATGCCAGAACTATAGATTTTAAAAAATTCCGCGAGATCGCTGACGAGGCGGGCGCTTACCTGATGGTGGATATTGCGCATATTGCAGGTCTGGTGGCAGCAGGTGTTCATCCAAGCCCGATTCCGTATGCACATGTGACCACTACTACTACTCATAAGACCTTACGGGGACCACGTGGAGGCATGATCATGTCTGACGCGGAGACAGCGAAGAAGTTTAACTTTAACAAGGCTGTATTCCCGGGAATTCAGGGCGGTCCGCTGATGCACGTGATCGCAGCAAAGGCTGTCTGCCTGAAGGAGTGCCAGACTGAGGAATATAAGGAATATCAGAGAAATATTGTGAAGAATGCAAAGGCTCTCTGCAAGGGACTTATGGACAGAGATATCCGTATTGTATCCGGCGGAACGGATAACCATCTGATGCTGATGGATCTGACGAATCTGGATATTTCCGGCAAGGATGCGGAGAATCTGCTGGATATGGCAAATATTACGGCAAATAAAAACACCATCCCAAATGACCCGCGTTCCGCATTTGTGACCAGCGGTGTACGTCTGGGAACGGCAGCGGTAACCAGCCGCGGGCTGAAGGAAGAGGATATGGATACGATTGCAGAAGCCATCGCTATGATGCTTAAAGAGGGCGAAGCGGCTGCACCGAAGGCAAAAGCGCTGATTCAGGGGCTGACTGAGAAATATCCGCTTTGCATGTAAACCTATGAAAGAGATAGAAGAAGCATTTATCAGCGGCTTCTGCCGCACCGGCAACGAGACCAGGACAGTAGCCTGTGAATATGAGCGTCAGCCGGATGGGTCCCTGCGTATGGTGGAATTCGACTGTAATTATGAGAAATGCCCCAACAGCAGTGCCTGCCTTATCTATAAGGAGGCAGTGAGCAGGGCAGAGCCGGATAATACAGGAAGGGCAGAAGGTATGGGAGCGTTATAACTTCCTTATCAGCACAGGAATCGGCGGATTCTTTGGTCTGTTATAATAAGAAGAAAGAATGACCAGATATTTTCCGGAATCCAGCTCCTTCAGGAAGGCGAGGATCGCGTCCCTTTCCTCAAAGCCGCTGTCACCGCCGCTGTAGATGCACAGGCTCATGAGCCCGCCTTTTTTGAGAAGGGTCAGCCCCTGTTCTATGGCAGGGATGCTGGTGGAAGGGCTGGTGGCAAGGGCATGGCTGCCGCCGGGAAGGTAGCCGAAGTTAAATATGATGCAGCTTACGCTGTCTGCATCCGCATATTGATCCATATGGCTGTGAGAATCAAGGATAAGCCGGTAATTGTCCGGGACACCTGATTCCCGCAGCTTTTTTTCCGTACTTTGGAGTGCTTTTTCCTGAATGTCGAAGGCGAGGACCTGTCCCTTTTCGCCGGTCAGACGGCAGAGCAGCTCTGTGTCATAGCCGTTTCCCATGGTTGCATCGATGCAAAAATCTCCGGGCTGAACCTGTAATTCGACAAAATGATGATACCATTCGGTGATTTTTGTAAATTGGCGCATAAAAACCTCTCTTTTTATATGGTTTATTTTATGTTATAATACAATCTGAAAAAAAGTACAACCACAGAATGGATAAGTGAGGAAAAACAATGAGTTATGCAGACCAGCTTTTTATAGACATGTGCCGTGATATCCTGGAGAACGGGACAAGCACGGAGGGGGAGAAGGTTCGCCCCAAATGGGAGGACGGTACCTTTGCATATACCATCAAGAGATTCGGGGTGGTGAACCGTTATGACCTGAGAAAGGAATTTCCGGCGATCACGCTGCGCAGGACAGCGCTTAAAAGCTGCATGGATGAGATCCTCTGGATCTATCAGAAAAAATCAGCCAATATCCATGAGCTGAACAGTCATGTGTGGGATGAATGGGCAGACGAGACCGGATCCATCGGAAAAGCCTATGGCTATCAGATCGGAGTGAAGAGCCGTTACAGGGAAGGTATGATGGATCAGATGGACCGGGTGCTTTTTGACCTGAAGAACAATCCGTTCAGCCGCCGGATCATAACCAATACCTATGTGCATGAGGATCTGAGCGAGATGCATCTGTATCCGTGCGCTTACGGTGTTACTTATAATGTGACCCAGAGTCCGGGAGAGGACAGGCTGACGTTAAATATGGTGCTGAATCAGCGTTCTCAGGATATTCTGGCGGCAAATAACTGGAATGTGTGTCAGTATGCGATTCTGCTTATGATGGTGGCACAGGTGTGTGATATGATCCCGGGAGAGCTTCTTCATGTGATCGCGGATGCGCATATCTATGACCGTCATGTGGACATCGTGAAGGAACTGATCAAAAGAGAGACGTATCCGGCTCCGAAGGTAACCTTGAATCCGGAGGTAAAGGATTTTTATGCATTTACGACGGCAGACCTGATCGTGGAGGATTATCAGGCAGGTCCGCAGGTGAAAGACATACCAATTGCAGTGTAGGAGGACAGGAACAGATGAATTTGATTGTGGCAGTGGACAGGAACTGGGGGATCGGATATCAGAACAAGCTGCTGGTGAGCATCCCGGAGGATATGAAGTTTTTCCGCAGTGAAACAAGCGGAAAGGTAGTGGTCATGGGACGTAAGACCCTGGAGAGCTTTCCCAACGGTCTGCCCCTTAAGAACCGCACCAATATTGTGCTGACCAGAAATACGGATTATCAGGCAAAGGGAGCCATTGTGCTTCATTCTGTGGAGGAAGTTCTGGAGGAGTTGAAAAAGTACGCCCGGGAGGATATCTATGTGATCGGCGGGGACAGCATCTACAAGGAATTTCTGCCCTACTGCAGCGTGGCGCATGTGACCCGCATCGATCATGCCTATGAGGCGGATGCGTTTTTCCCGAAGATTGATGAAATGCCCGACTGGCGTCTGACAGGAGAGAGTGAGGAAAAAACGTACTTTGATCTGGAGTTCAGGTTCTGCCGTTATGAGAGACAGGGGGCCTGAGAATGGCAAAAAAAAGAAAAGACAGGCTTTTCCAGTTCAGTCTGAAGGGACTGGATACGAACCTTCTGGTCATCCTGTTTTTTGTCATGGTGTTTGGTTTCATCATGATCTACAGCGCCAGCTACTATACGGCAGGATTAAGCAAGGCATTTAATTATGATTCCATGTATCTTCTGAAGAATCAGATCATTTACAGCTGTCTGGGAATCGCGGCGATGATCGTGGTCTCCTGTATCAACTATCATTTTTGGAGTCATTTTGCAGTCCTTGGATATATTGCCTGCGGAGTTCTGGTGGTCCTTCTGAAGTCTCCTCTGGGAGTCACGGTAAAGGGTGCCACCAGATGGCTGCGTATCGGTCCCATACAGTTTCAGGTGGCAGAGCCCATCAAGCTGATCATGATCGTCTTTATGGCAACGCTGATCGTGGCGAAGGGGCGGCATCTGAAGAGCTGGGCATCCATGATACGGATGGCGTTCCCGTCCGGGTTCATGGCGGTGCTTCTGCTGGTTCTCAGCGATAATATGAGTACGGCGGCGATTCTTCTTGGGACGGCAGTCTTCATGATCTACGTGGTGCATCCGGAGCAGTGGAAGTTCATCCTGTGTGCGGCGGCAGTGGCGGCTCTTATAGGAGGCATCCTTTATTATGTGGAGAGCATGGATCCGCTGGAGGTGTCGGAGGCGAATTTCCGCTTGGCGCGTATCCGTGCATGGCTGAATCCCTATGAATATGAGCAGGATAAGGCATTTCAGTCTCTGCAGGGGCTCTATGCCATTGGCTCCGGCGGACTGTGGGGGAAGGGGCTGGGAAACAGTATCCAGAAGCTGGGTAAGATTCCGGAGCCGTATAATGATTATATTTTTGCCATCATCTGCGAGGAGCTTGGAATCTTCGGTGCAGGACTGATCATCTTTTTATTTATCTATCTGCTGTACCGGATCTATACGATCTCTCAGACAGCGGAGGATCTGCTGGGAAGGATGCTCTCCATTGGGGTATTTTCCCATATTGCGCTGCAGGTGATATTGAATCTGATGGTTGTGACGGGATTGTTCCCGACCACAGGTGTGACGCTGCCGTTTTTCAGCTATGGAGGTACGGCGACGGTTTTCCTGCTGATCGAGATCGGACTTGTTCTGAGTGTGAACAAATACAGTGTGAAGAAGCGTATGGATGCCATACGTGAGGCAGGACTTGAATAGGAGGGGAGATTTATGTACAGAGAACATACGAGAACGGTAAGGATCGGAGACCGGATCATCGGCGGAGGCAATCCGATCCTGATCCAGTCCATGACCAATACAAGAACAGAGGATGTGGAGGCAACGGTTGACCAGATCCGGCGGCTGACGGCGGCAGGCTGTGAGATCATCCGCTGTACGGTACCCACCATGGAGGCGGCGCTGGCACTTAAAGAGATCAAAAAGCAGATCACGATTCCGCTGGTGGCAGATATTCATTTTGATTATAAGATGGCAATCGCGGCTATGGAAAACGGCGCGGACAAGATCCGCATCAATCCGGGCAATATCGGAAGCAGAGACCGGATCCGGGCGGTTGTGGATACGGCAAAGGAACGCGGTATTCCGATCCGTGTAGGCGTAAACAGCGGCTCTCTGGAAAAGGAGCTGGTGGAAAAGTATCATGGCGTCACTGCAGAGGGAATTGTGGAGAGCGCTCTTGACAAGGTGAAGATCATCGAGGATCTGGGGTATGACAATCTGGTCATCAGTATCAAATCCTCCAATGTACTTATGTGTGCAAAGGCGCATGAGCTGATTGCGGAAAAGACGGATTATCCGCTTCATGTGGGTATTACGGAGGCAGGTACGCTGTTTTCCGGAAATATCAAATCTGCGGTGGGACTGGGCATTATCCTGAATCAGGGCATCGGAGATACGATCCGCGTATCCCTGACCGGTGATCCTGTGGAGGAGATCAAGTCTGCAAAGCTGATCCTGAAGACACTGGGGCTTCGCCAGGGAGGGATCGAGGTGGTATCCTGTCCAACCTGCGGGCGGACAAAGATCGATCTGATCGGGCTTGCCAATCAGGTGGAGACCATGGCGGCGGAATTCCCGCTGGATATTAAGGTGGCAGTCATGGGCTGCGTGGTCAATGGTCCGGGAGAGGCAAAGGAAGCGGATATCGGAATCGCAGGAGGCATTGGTGAGGGTCTTTTGATCCGGCACGGAGAGATCGTGAAGAAGGTGCCGGAGGACCAGCTTTTAAGTACGCTGCGTCATGAACTGGAGAATTGGAAGCATGAATGAGAAACCATTTTTTGACGTGTTCCGAACCCTGCAGGTAGACGAAAAGGCGAGGGCTCTTTTTGAGCAGGTAATGGTGACAAGAGTGTCCACGACTCCCAGCCAGGATGTGCTGAGAGTCTATATTACGAGTAAAAAGCTGATTGCCAAAAATCAGCTTTTTCAATTGTCGGAACAGATCCGGAAGCAGATCTTCGGATATCGGAAGGTAAAGGTACATATTTTTGAACGGTTCCAGCTCTCGGAGCAGTATACGCCTCAGAAGCTGTGGGAGGTGTATGAGGAGAGTGTCCTGACGGAGCTGGAGATGTACAGTCCCTATAAGCGGAGTATCATGAAAAATGCGAAGGTGGAGTTCCCGGATGCGCATACCGTGATCGTGGGGATTTCCAATAAGGTATACGATCAGGAGGCAGTGGAGGATATCGTTCGGATCCTGGACCGGGTCTTTAACGAGCGCTGTGGTTTTCATGTGAAGGTGGATGTGGAGTATCTGGAGCTGAAGGACAGTGTCAGCATTGAGAAGAGCCAGGCGGAATTAAAACAGAGGATCCAGTTCCTGACAGAGAACCTGAGGAAGGAAAAGGCAGCGAAGGCGGAGGCACGAGCGGAGGTAAAAGCGGCGAAGGCGGAAGAAGCGGCTGTATCTGGCGGCGAGAAGAACAAAGAAAAGCCGGGGGCTTTGAAAAACGGCGGTCAGGGAGAGCGGAGATTCTCCGGAGAGCGCCGAAGTGCGGGCTATCGGAGGAGTGATAATCCGGATGTACTCTATGGACGGGATTTTGATGATGAGCCGATCACACTGGATCAGGTCATCGAAGAGATGGGAGAGGTGACCATCCGTGGCAAGATCCTGAATATGGAGGAACGGGAGATCCGCGGAGAGCGGACGATCATTACGCTGACCATTACGGACTTCACGGATACGATCCATGTAAAGATGTTTACAAAGAACGAGGTTCTGCCGGAGATCAAGGAGAAGATCAGTGCAGGTGCATTTGTGAAGCTGAAGGGTATGACGGCATTGGACCGGTTCGATCATGAGCTTGGGATCAGCTCCGTGGTCGGTATTAAGAAGATTGCGGATTTTACTACTTCTCGTATGGATTATGCGTATAAGAAGCGGGTAGAGCTGCACTGCCATACGAAGATGAGCGATATGGACGGTGTGACGGATGCATCCGTGCTTTTGAAGAGAGCGAAGGCATGGGGAATGCCTGCCCTTGCCATTACCGACCACGGCTGTGTACAGGCATTTACAGAGGCAAGCCATACCATTTCCAAGACGGAGGATTTTAAAGTAATCTATGGTGTGGAAGGGTATCTGGTGGATGACCTGAAGGAGGTTGTGGAAAATTCCAGGGGGCAGAGCCTGGACGGTGCATATGTTGTTTTTGATCTGGAGACCACCGGACTCTCGGCAGTGAACAATCAGATCATCGAGATCGGTGCGGTGAAGGTAGAGGAAGGACGGATCACGGACCGGTTCAGCACCTTTGTGAATCCCAGAGAGCCGATTCCTTTTGAGATCGAACAGCTTACGGGAATCAGTGATGAGATGGTCATCGGTTCGCCTGCCATCGAAGAAATTCTGCCGGAGTTTCTGCGGTTCTGTGAGGGCTGTGTGCTGATTGCCCACAATGCGTCCTTTGATGCGGGCTTTATTGAGGAGAACTGCCGGAGGCTGGGGATCGGGACGGATTTTACGGTGGGAGATACGGTGGCCATGGCGCGGATCCTGCTTCCTGCATTGAGCAAATTCAAGCTGGACAATGTGGCAAAGGCGTTGAATATCCCGTTGGAGAATCATCATCGCGCGGTGGATGATGCGGCATGTACTGCGGAGATCTTTCTGAAATTCCTGGAGATGTTCCGGGAAAGGGACGCGCTTACGCTGGATGCGGTCAATGAACTGGGCAGGGCGAATACGGAGACGATCCGAAAGCTTCCGACCTATCATATTATTATTCTTGCCAAAAATGACATTGGCAGGGTGAATCTGTACCGGCTGGTGTCCATGTCTCATCTGGATTATTTTGCACGGAGACCCAGGATCCCCAAAAGTGAGCTGGAAAAATACCGGGAGGGGCTGATCATCGGCTCCGCCTGTGAGGCAGGAGAGCTGTATCAGGCGATTTTAAGAGGCGCGCCCCGGCAGGAGATTGCCCGTATTGTGGAATTCTATGACTATCTGGAGATCCAGCCTCTTGGAAACAATGCGTTCATGCTCAGAGACTCCAAAAGTCCGGTTCAGTCGGAGGAGGATCTGAAGGAAAACGTTCGCAGGATCGTCCGTCTGGGAGAGGAGTTCGGAAAGCCCGTGGCTGCGACCTGTGATGTGCATTTTATTGATCCGGAGGATGAGGTCTACCGGAGGATCATCATGGCGGGAAAGGGCTTCCAGGATGCAGACCAGCAGGCTCCCCTGTATCTTAGAACAACAGAGGAGATGCTGGCAGAGTTTGCATTTCTCGGAACCGAAAAGGCGGAAGAGGTGGTGGTTGCCAACACCAACCTGATCGCGGATATGTGCGAGCACCTGTCTCCGGTACGACCGGACAAATGCCCTCCGGTCATTGCGGATTCCGATAAGATTTTAAGAGAGATCTGTTATGAGAAGGCCCATGAGATCTACGGGGAAGAGCTGCCGGAGGTGGTGACGGAGCGGCTGGAAAGAGAGCTGAAATCCATCATCGGCAATGGATTTGCGGTTATGTATATCATTGCGCAGAAGCTGGTGTGGAAATCCAACGATGACGGGTATCTGGTGGGTTCCCGTGGGTCTGTCGGATCCTCCTTTGTGGCGACCATGGCGGGTATTACGGAGGTGAATCCTTTAAGACCTCACTATATCTGTCCTAATTGTCATTACAGTGATTTTGATTCGGAGGAAGTGCGGAAGTATTCCGGTATGGCAGGCTGCGATATGCCGGATAAAGACTGTCCGGTGTGCAAAACGAAGCTGATAAAAGAAGGCTTTGACATTCCTTTTGAGACCTTCCTTGGATTCAAGGGAAATAAGGAGCCGGATATCGACCTGAACTTTTCCGGAGACTACCAGTCCAAGGCACATAAATATACAGAGGTGATCTTTGGCGCGGGACAGACCTATCGTGCGGGAACCATCGGTACACTGGCAGATAAGACGGCATTCGGTTATGTGAAGAATTATTATGAGGAACGGGGAAGCCATAAAAGAAACTGCGAGATCGACCGGATCGTGGTGGGCTGTACCGGAATCCGCCGTACGACGGGACAGCATCCGGGAGGGATCATCGTACTTCCGCTGGGGGAGACGATCTACTCCTTTACGCCGGTCCAGCATCCGGCAAACGATATGACAACAGATATTGTGACCACGCACTTTGATTATCATTCCATCGATCATAATCTGCTGAAGCTGGACATACTGGGACACGATGATCCGACCATGATCCGTATGCTGGAGGACCTGACAGGCATTAATGCACAGAAGATTCCTCTGGATGATCAGCAGGTTATGTCCCTGTTTCAGAATACGGATGCGCTGGGCATCAAGCCGGAGGATATCGGGGGGACGAAGCTGGGATCCCTTGGTATCCCGGAGTTCGGTACGGAATTTGCCATGCAGATGCTGATCGATACACATCCCACTCATTTCTCTGACCTGGTACGTATTGCCGGACTGGCGCACGGCACGGATGTATGGCTGGGCAATGCGCAGACGCTGATCCAGGAAGGAAAGGCGACCATTTCCACAGCGATCTGCACCCGTGATGATATTATGGTATACCTGATCAGTATGGGGATGGACAGTGAGCAGTCCTTTACGATCATGGAAAGCGTCCGTAAGGGCAAGGGGCTGAAGCCGGAGTGGGAGGCGGCGATGACGGAGCATGGGGTTCCGGACTGGTATATCTGGTCCTGCAAGAAGATCAAATACATGTTCCCGAAGGCTCACGCGGCGGCATATGTAATGATGGCATGGAGGATCGCCTACTGTAAGATCAATTATCCGCTTGCCTATTATGCGGCGTATTTCAGTATCCGTGCTTCTGCCTTTAACTATGAGATCATGTGCCAGGGCAGGGACCGGCTGGAATATTATATGGCAGATTATAAGCGCAGAAGCGATACTCTGTCCAAAAAGGAGCAGGACACCATGAAGGATATGAAGAGTGTACAGGAAATGTATGCCCGGGGATTTGAATTTATGAAGGTGGATATCTACCGGGCAGAGGCGCATAAATTCCAGATCATTGACGGAAAGCTGATGCCGGCACTGTCCACCATCGACGGACTGGGGGACAAGGCGGCGGATGCGCTGGTGGAAGCGGCGGCGAAGGGACCGTTCCTGTCCAAGGATGATCTGCGGCAGCGCAGTAAGCTGAGCAAGACGGTCATTGACCTGATGGCAGACCTGGGTCTTCTGGACGGACTGCCGGAATCCAACCAGCTTTCTCTGTTTGACTTTGGATAAAGAGTGAAAATAACTGCTTTACTTCTGAAAAATTTTGTTCTATACTGGGCTGTGTACGCGGTGAGAACGATTTCAGAGCCGCCTGCAACATTCTGTGCAGACCATGAAAGTCTGTGAAATGGAGGAAAATGAATATGGTAAGAGCCGTTGTAGGAGCGAACTGGGGAGATGAAGGTAAGGGAAAGATTACCGACATGCTCGGTCAGGAGTCCGATGTTGTTGTTAGATTTCAAGGTGGAGCCAATGCAGGTCATACCATCGTCAATGACTATGGAAAATTTGCATTGCATACTCTCCCGTCCGGAGTGTTCTATGGACACACGACAAGTATTATTGGAAATGGCGTGGCATTGAATATTCCGGTGCTGTTCCACGAAATCCAGGGAATTGTGGACCGCGGGGTTCCTGTACCTAAGATACTCGTATCTGACCGTGCGCAGATGGTCATGTCTTATCATATTCTTCTGGATAAGCTGGAGGAGGAGCGTCTGGCGGGTAAGTCCTTTGGCTCCACAAAATCCGGCATTGCACCTTTCTACTCGGATAAGTATGCGAAGATTGGTTTTCAGGTGAGCGAGCTGTTCATGGAAGAAGCGGAACTGAAGGAAAAGATCGAGCGCGTACTCCAGCAGAAGAATGTGCTGATTGAGAATCTGTATCATGCTCCGGCGCTGAAGGTGGAGGATATCTACGCAGAGCTGATGGAATATAAGGAGATGGTCACCCCATATGTGTGTGATGTTTCCACGTATCTGTGGAATGCGATCAGAGAAGGTAAGAACATCCTTCTGGAGGGGCAGCTTGGAACTCTGAAGGATCCGGATCATGGAATCTATCCCATGGTAACCTCATCCTCCACACTGGCAGCCTATGGAGCCATTGGCGCAGGCATTCCGCCCTATGAGATCAAACAGATCATTACGGTCTGCAAGGCATATTCCAGTGCGGTAGGAGCAGGCGCTTTTGTCAGCGAGATCTTCGGAGAAGAGGCAGACGAGCTGAGAAGACGCGGAGGAGACGGCGGAGAGTACGGTGCTACCACCGGGCGTCCGAGACGTATGGGCTGGTTCGACTGCGTGGCATCCAAATACGGCTGCCGCCTGCAGGGAACTACCGATGTGGCATTTACGGTGCTGGATGTGCTGGGGTATCTGGATGAGATTCCCGTATGTGTCGGATATGAGATCGACGGCAAGGTGACGACGGAATTTCCAACGACGCATCTTCTGGAAAAGGCAAAGCCGGTTATAAAGGTGCTGCCGGGCTGGAAGACAGATATCCGCGGTATTAAGAACTATGAAGAGCTTCCGGAAAACTGCCGCAGGTATGTGGAATTTATTGAAGAGCAGATTGGTTTCCCGATCACGATGATATCTAACGGACCAGGAAGAACCGATATTATCTTCCGCAATAAATGATGATAAAAAATATTGTTTTTGATATTGGAAATGTACTGGTGGATTTCTGCTGGCGGGAGCACATCGCAGGTCTGGGATTTGCCGGGGAGACGGCGGAAAGGCTTGGGAAGGCAATGATGCAGAACCCTGTGTGGAATGAGATCGACCGGGGTGTCTGGAGCAATGACCGGCTGCTGGAGGGATTTATTGCCAACGATCCGGAACTGGAGCAGGAGATCCGTCTGGTGTTTTCTGATCTTGGCACGATCGTGCGTGAGAGAGAAGGGTCAGCAGAATGGGTGCGTTCTTTGAGAGAAGAGGGTTATCACACCTATTATCTGTCCAACTACTCCGCCCGTGTCAAGGAGGAGGCAGCAGACCAGCTTTCCTTTCTGCGGGAAATGGATGGAGGAGTCATGTCCTATACGGTGCAGCAGATTAAGCCGGAGCCGGATATTTACCGGACACTGTTTGACAGATACGGTCTGAAGCCGGAGGAGTCCGTTTTTCTGGATGATTCTGCTGCTAATATTGAGATGGCGGGGCGGCTTGGCATGCACGCCATACTGGTAGAAAGCCAGCAGCAGGCGATGCGGGAGCTGCGTCAGCTATTGGAGAAGAAGCAATGAGAGATGTCTTAGATGTGCATACCCATACCATTGCCAGTGGGCATGCTTATAATACGATGATGGAGATGGTCCGCGAAGCACAGGAAAAAGGACTGGAGGTCTACGGCATTACGGAGCATGCGCCGAAGATGCCGGGAAGCTGTCATGAATTTTACTTTCACAATCTGAGGGTAGTGGAACGTCAGCATGGAGACCTGGAGCTTCTGCTGGGAGCAGAGCTGAATATTCTGGATGAGCATGGGACTGTGGATATGGCAGAGCTGTATCTGAAGCAGATGGATGTGACGATCGCCAGTCTGCATAATCCCTGCATCCAGCCGGGCAGCCGGGAATGGAACACCCAGTGTCTGATCAATGCCATGAAGAATCCGCTGGTCAATATCATCGGGCATCCTGATGACGGAAGGTATCCGCTGGATTACGAGGCGGTGGTACAGGCAGCCAGGGAATACCATACGCTGCTGGAGATCAATAATAATTCTCTGAACCCCAGGGGCTTCCGTCAGAATGCAAGAGAAAATGATCTGGAGCTTCTGCGGCTCTGCAAAAAGTACCGGGTACCGGTGATCCTTGGAAGTGATGCCCATTATTTTGCGGATATCTGCAATCACAGTCTGACCATACCCCTTCTGGAGGAAGTGGATTTTCCGGAAGAGCTGGTGGTAAATACAGCGAAGGAACGGCTGTATGGATTTATTAATAAATATCTCTAAAACCTTCTGGACTTTACAATTTTAGTGTGGTAAACTAAAAAGAGTAAAAATGCAAGGGGTTGGTTTGAGATGAATAAAAAGATTCGGAATGAAGCGACGGATGGGCTGTTTCATGCCATTTTGAGCCTGGAGAGTATGGATGAGTGCTACACCTTTTTTGAAGATGTATGTACGATCAATGAGATCCAGTCCCTGTCTCAGCGCTTTGAAGTAGCAAAACTGCTTCGGGAGAAGAAGACATATCTGGAGATTGCAGAGAAGACAGGCGCTTCGACTGCAACGATCAGCCGTGTGAACCGTTCTCTGAACTATGGGAATGACGGATATGATATGGTGCTCCGGAGAATGGAAAATGAGGAATAAAAGAAGAGCCGGATACGGCTCTTTTTTTATTCCTTATGTTTTTTTCCGGATTCCTTTCTGGGGAGCTCATCGATCAGCTTCTCGATGACCTGCTTTTTCACGTATACATCAAAACTCAGAAGGCAGATGAAGGAGAAGATCTGGAGAAACTGCCGTTCTTCCTCGGGAACATCCGGGAAGGTGTCAGCGGCTGTACGATATTTCTCGATGACATCATTCTTCATCCGTTCCACCTGGCTTTTCTCCAGACTGAAGACTTCCTCGTAGATCGCCTGCATATTCAGCGGACCGTCTGTATGGAAATAGCGCTCGGTCAGAGGCTCCAGAAGGCTCTGGATATCGCCGATGGACAGGATGCCTTTATAATAATAGATATAGATCAGAAGCAGCATATGCTCCTTGGAATATTTCTTCTTCTCGGGAGAAGGGAGCAGCCGGTTCTTGGCATAATTGTTGATCATGGTCTTGGTCAGGATCTTATCCTCCGGGTAACGCTTGGATGCCTGCAGATGCTCTTCCATAAATGTGGTGACCTGATCCATATAAAGGTCGATATTTGGAATCTCCCGGGGCTTGATATAGTCGATCCGCTCCAGACTGGCAAGAATACTGTTTAATATATCCTGGGGGTCAATTGTCATAATTTATCACCTCTTTATCCATTATATAGTATTTAAAACTACATAACAAGTATTTTTTTAAATGTGTCCGTCAATGTGTATATCTTTTGGAAGAACGGTCATACTATAACTAAACCAAAGATAAATTGAATACTTATCCTCCCCTTAAAGGTCCGTCTGCTGCGTGATGCGCGGCAGGCGGATTTTTGCGTGCGCAGATTCTGGCGTCTGTGATTCGGGATGAGAATCTGATAAGGGGACCTGCAGATTTAAAATTGCATTTATGATATAAGTCTGTATAATGAAGTTATCACGATTATTTGAACATAACAGGAGAAGCATATGGAGTGGAAAAATTTACTTTGCCCTGACCGGATACGGGAATATAAAGGAAGAGGAGGCTCCGGTGATCTGAGAACGGAATTTGAAAAGGATTATCACCGGATCATTGGAAGCGCATCCTTCCGGAGACTGCAGGATAAGACGCAGGTCTTCCCGCTGGACCGAAGCGATTTTATAAGGACAAGGCTGACTCATTCACTGGAGGTGTCTTCTTTCGCCAAGTCTCTGGGGCAGAATATATCTGAAGAGATACTGCAGAATATTGGGGATCAGAGTTTTTTACCCTCCTATAAGGCAGATGTATGTGACATTCTGCAGTGTGCGGGGCTTTTGCATGATATCGGCAATCCGCCTTTCGGACATTTTGGAGAAACAGCTATCCGGGACTGGTTTCGGGAGCATATGTCCGGACTTTTGTTTCAGGGGAAGTCGTTGACTGAGCTTTTGAGTGCGCAGATGCAGGCGGATTTTTATCATTTTGAAGGAAATACTCAGGCACTGCGGCTTGTGAGCAAGCTGCATTATCTGGTGGATGAGCATGGCATGAATCTGACGAAGGGGCTTTTGGGGACGGTCATCAAGTATCCGGTAGCGTCCACAGAGATCAATAAGAAGAGCGGAGATATCCGGACGAAGAAGATGGGATATTTCTATGCGGACCGGGATGTATTCCGGGAGATCCAGAGAAGCACGGGAACCAATGGAAGGAGACATCCGCTGGCATTTGTGCTGGAGGCAGCGGATGATATTGCTTATAAGACAGCGGATATTGAGGACGCATGCAAAAAGGGCTGTCTGACCTATGAAAGACTGGTTCGGGAGCTGAAGGATTACAGGCCGGAACAGCAGGATGATGCATATCGCAGCATGGTGGAACGTCTGGAGTATCGTTATAGAAGAGCGTTGGAAAAGAAGATGAGCAACCCGAGTGCAAATGCGGTGCAGAACTGGGCAGTTCAGGTACAGGGACAGATGATACGGGCTGCCACTGCAGGCTTTGTAGAGCATTATGAGGAAATCATGGAGGGTATCTATAAAAAGGATCTGTTTGCAGGAGTTCCGGGAACCGGAATCATGGATGCACTGGGAGATATTGCATACCGTTATGCCTTTGTCTCCGCACCGATCCTGAAGCTGGAGATTGGTGCGGATGCGGTCTTCGATTTTCTGCTGGACAAGTTTGTGGGTGCGGCGATCCGCTATGACAGTAAGGAACCCATGACGGCGGTGCAGGAGAAGCTGATGAGCATCATTTCTGACAACTATAAGGCAGTCTATCATATCTATGCAGAAGGAAAGGATCCCATAGAAAAGCTGTATCTTCGGCTGATGCTGGTGACGGATGAGATATGCGGAATGACGGACAGCTACGCAAAGGAGCTGTATCAGGAGCTGAGGGGGATTCGGTAGAAATGGAGGGGCTGTCAGGAAATTGACAGCCCTTTCTGGTCTAAAGAGATTTTTGCAGAAATTGTTCTTTTTTTCTGTATTCTTCCACAGGAATGCCAAGAAGGTCACATGCTTTTTCCAGACCGATATCCAGATTCTGCATGATAAGCCGGACGTTCCGAATCAGGGTTTCAGCGGTTCCCTGAGCAATACCTTGAGTAATACCTTGAGTAATACCTTGAGTAATACCCTGGGAAATTCCCTGGTGAATTCCCATAGAAATTCCTCTTTGTTCTGCTTCTTTTTCCCAGTCATCTAATGCTTTACACATATCCACAGTACCTCCTTTTTCCTTACATTGCTGTTCGATATATTTTTCGATACCAGAATTCCCAAGAAGGGCGGACATGACCTTCCCGGTTTCGGGCTTCAGGTTTTGATATTCAGGATTTCTTCTGACCTCTTCGCAGATTGCCTTTTGACTTTGATCCAGCTGCAGCAGCTTCAGAATATATTTCAGCTGCCCCTCGCACTGGTCTGTTTGAGTTAGCTCATACATATTGACCAAATTCAGCTTATAATCCTGGAGATAGTCCTTCAAATCGGTATCCTCGGCTTCAAGATTTAACAGTTCATATAAACTGGTGGCTCCGTCCCAGGCTTTTCTCTGCCAGTAAAGGACAAGTGTGATCACGGGGCAGAGTCGGTCTGTTCGGGTCAGTCCGCTACTTCGTTCTGCCCAGTTTTTGTAGTCTTTGCGATGGTGCTGTGCAGCAATCTCTTTTGCCTGTTCCATGTACCGGCTTGCTTCATAGCCCATTACCCTTACGGGCATCACATAATTTATGAAAGACTGATTTTCCAGGCAAAAGAGTTGATAGGACAGTCCGCTTTGGTGACGTTTGCTTACATCATTGCGTAATTCGTGCCTTTGTCCTCTGTGGTCTCTTGGATAGGTGATCTGTCCTGTGTCTTCCAGTTCTTCAGGAAGAATGATCTTTTTTCCATGATAGATACAGAGATTAATCAAATCTGCAAACTCTTGATTATCAATAAAGAAACTGTTCAATTCATCGTTAATGTTCCCCATAATCCTCCTTTTACAGAATCAAGGGGGTGATCGGTCCGCCATGATTCCGCCTGTATGTAATTAAGATTCTGAAAAAGGGCGAAATGCCGGACTGCAATTGCAAATGAAATTCAGAACTATTTGTATATTATTTTAATACATAAAATGTATTCTGTCAATCTTTTTATCGAGTGCGGGTTTTAAAAATAAGGACAGCAGATCCTCCATGGGAATCATCTGCTGTCCGAATGAGGTTACAGAACCTCTTTTAAATATCTGTTCAGTGCGTCCTGCCAGGTGGGAAGCGGAGTAAAGCCATTGGCGATCAGCTTACTCTTGTCCAGTCGGGAGTTAAAGGGACGCTTTGCTTTGGAAGCACCATACTCCGCAGTGGTAACAGGTGTGACTGTAATATGGTCAGTGCCATATTCCATATGCCCCAGCTCTGCTGCCTGGCGGAAAATCTCTACGGTGAAATCATACCAGCTGATATATCCGCCTTCGTTGGTTGCGTGGTAGTAGCCGTATTTTTCCGTCTCAGCCATATCTACCAGCAGCCGCGCCAGGTCGTAAGTGTAGGTCGGTGTACCGATTTGATCGCTGACTACCCGGAGCTGATCGTGGGTCTTGCCCAGATTCAGCATGGTCTTGATAAAATTCTTGCCATTGATGCCGAATACCCAGGCAATGCGGACGATAAAATATTTTTCCAGATTATCAGAAACAGCAAGCTCGCCCTCCAGCTTGGTCTGTCCGTAGACATTCAGCGGTTTATAGTCCTTGCAGTCAGGCTCCCAGGGAGCGGTGCCCTGTCCGTCAAATACATAATCAGTGGACAGATAGATCATCTTGCAGTCCAGCTTTTTGCAGGCAAGAGCAATATTTTCTGTTCCGGCTGCATTGACCAGACGTACCTTTTCTACCTTGTCATCATCCTCTGCCATATCGACTGCCGTCCATGCTGCACAGTGAACGACTACATCCGGCTGCTCTCTTGTAAGAATCTCTTCTACAGAAGCTTTGTCCGTAATATCCATAGGCACATAGGGCATGCCGGTTACTGCCGTACCGTCCTGTACACCGCTGTATTCCGGTGCGATATCGGAACCGACTCCCTCATAACCTCTCTTTGCCAGCTCATTCATCACATCATGACCAAGCTGTCCGCCTACTCCTGTTACAAATAATTTCATTTTGCTGTTTTCCTCCATCCTGGGATTACCGGTTGCTGTACATTTTCTCGTAATAATTCTGGTATTCACCGGAGATGATGGTTTCCCACCATTCTTTGTTGTCCAGATACCACTGGATCGTCTTCTGGATACCGTCCACAAATTTGGTCTCCGGAAGCCATCCCAGTTCACTGTGGATCTTGGTCGGGTCGATGGCATAGCGCATGTCGTGACCCTTACGGTCTGTTACATAAGTGATCAGGCTTTCCGGCTTGTCCAGTGCTTTGCAGATGATCTTTACAATATCGATGTTTTTCATCTCGTTATGTCCGCCGATGTTATAAACCTCACCTACGCGTCCCTTGTGGATCACAAGGTCGATTGCCTTACAGTGGTCTTCCACATACAGCCAGTCACGTACATTCTCTCCGGTTCCGTATACAGGCAGCGGCTTATCGTTCAGTGCGTTCGCGATCATGAGCGGAATCAGCTTTTCCGGGAAATGATAAGGACCGTAGTTGTTGGAACAGCGGCTGATGGATACCGGCAGACCATAGGTACGGTGATATGCCAGAACCAGAAGGTCAGCAGCAGCCTTGCTGGAAGAATACGGGCTGGAGGTATGGATCGGAGTCTCCTCGGTGAAGAACAGGTCCGGGCGGTCCAGCGGAAGATCGCCGTATACTTCATCAGTGGATACCTGATGATAACGTTTGATTCCGTATTTGCGGCAGGCATCCATCAGTACAGATGTACCGATAATATTGGTGTCCAGAAATACCTGCGGGTTCTCAATGGAACGGTCCACATGGCTTTCTGCTGCGAAGTTTACCACCATATCCGGGTGTTCTTCTTCAAAAAGCTGATAGACAGCGCTGCGGTCTGTAATACTTTCCTTTACAAAACGGAAATTCGGGTTGTCCATGACCGGTGCAAGGGTGGACAGGTTGCCTGCATAGGTCAGGCAGTCCAGACATACAATACGATAGTCCGGATATTTGTCCAGCATGTGGAAAACAAAATTGCTTCCGATGAAGCCTGCGCCGCCGGTGACGATAATGGTTGTGCTGCTCATATTATTTATTCCTCACTTTCTCCTGAACATACGTGGTCAGGCATATCTTGTTTTTGTTATTATCCCTATTATAAAAGGTGACGCAAGGTCACCTTCAAGCACTTTTTTATTTTTGGTAAATATGCCTAAATTTTCCATGAAAGTCCCGTCACGCAGGCATAAATGAGCCGTGCCTGCACGAGCGAATTTATGGATATGGGACGGGCAAGACGGCATGAACAAGCAGGACGGCAGTCCGGATTGTGAATGCCGGCGGCAGCTTCAGGATGCTGTTTTACAGCCTGCAGAGGAAGATTCCGGCATCCTTGGTGATGTGGAACCCTTTTGCAGTTTTTTTCTCTGTAAAGGAACGAAAATCCTTATAGCGTTCCAGCAGGATCTGATTCTGGTTGCCATGGCAGGACAGAATATATTCAACCAGTGGTTCTGCCCGGTCAAGTTCAATGGAGTCTTCATAGTGCACGCAGTGGATTTTTGAAAAAAACGGTTCCAGCAAATCAGGACCATTCTCCAGTCCAAAATGCTCATAAAGCTTTTCTGCAGATAAAGTGATACGGCTGTCAAACTGCTGTACCAGTTCGCTGATCTCTTTCATGTGTTTGTTCCCGTAGGTACTGCAGAGGAAGATTCCGTCCGGTTTCAGAACCCGGCGTACCTCCTGAAAAACCTGTGCCAGATCACTGCAGTAGAACAGCACATGGTTGGCGATGATCAGATCAAAGGATCGTTCCGGAAAAGGGATATTGGCGCAGTCAAAGTGTGAGAAAGAAAAGCGCCCATCCTCCTGACCGATATTCCGCCGTGCGTCCCGGAGCATTCCTTCCGAGATATCAGAGAGTATGATATTTGCATGCTCCGGCAGCCGGGACATATTTTCGGTCCAGAGGGCTCCGTTTCCACAGCCCAGCTCCAGGATACTCAGACCGTTCCGAATCCGGCAGTGTTCAAAGATCCATGGAAACCAGCCCTGCCGATTGGTAGAGTAGTCCCGATGCAGGCGGATACGTGCAGAGATATTGGTAGCATTTTGATATTGAACCTTCAGGCTCTTCTCCATACTGGTCAGGTGGATCAGCTCCAGCATATGGCTCCAGTCGATCTGCTGTTCCCTCTCGATGGCGGAGACAGTGTCCTCAATGGCGCTTTCCACCAGCTGCATCTGCTCAATGCGGTCCTGTACCAGCTTTTTCTGAAGATTCAGAGAATTATGCAGAAAATGATAGTCTGTATCTCCAATGGTCATCTCCCGGATATCGTCCAGTGAAAAACCCAGGTATTTCAGCAGAAGGATCTGCTGGAGCCGGGCAAGATCCGAATCCGTATAGAATCTGGCACCCGAGGGCTTTACATAAGACGGTTTCAGAATATTCTGTTTGTCATAGAATCGGATGGTCCGGACAGAGACATTTGCCATGCGGGCAAACTGACCGGAGGAATAGTAGCCTGGAAGCTTCATAGAGGCACCTGCCTTTGTGTTTTGTGATGTTGAATTTACTTTATCACAGAGAGGACAGGGAGTAAAGGTACAGATTCCGGAAGGCAGAAAAAAACTCTAGCAGTAATACCGCTAAAAGTCAAAGTAGAGGATTGTTTTACGCTATTCTGAAAACGAGGTGTGAATAGTGTACAGAAGAATCAGAGATTTACGTGAAGACAATGATCTGTCACAGAGACAGATGGCAGAGTATCTGGGATGCAGCCAGAGAGTATACAGTAATTACGAATGCGGAGATGTCCAGATTCCGATTCCTCTTTTGATTGAAGTATCTAAATATTATGGAGTCAGTGTGGATTATCTCCTGGAGCTGACAGACGAGAAGAAGCCCTATCCAAAAAGGGGAGAGAAAAAACGCAGGAGATAATGGCTGACATTACCCGGTTGTCAGAGCAGATGGGCGGGTGACATGCCGGCTGCTTCCTGAAGCCTCAAAAACTGAGGCTTCATTGCAGCGCCTTTTTATCCGGAATGGTTTAATACTTTTTTAGAAGACGTTGGGGACAAAACAGTTTTGCCCCCCGGTTTGATGATATTTGCGTCAGTAAACATGTCCGTTTATTGAGAAAGCTTCTTCATCTCCTCCAGCAGTTCCGCATCGGTCCGTTCTGCATCGAAACCCAGCAGTTCAATCACCTTTTCAATGTATGTGACCGGTTCCTCCAGTGCGTCTGCAATGCACTGGGCGTCCTGACCTTTCTGCAGCTTTTTGCGGACCTGAGATAGTAATTTTAGAAGTTCGCCTTCCTTACGCCCATTCTCAATGCCAACCTCCAGAATGTTCATCTTCACAGCCTCCCATTCTTCTGATTCTTTGACTTCTGTTACAATCTTATCCAGCTCTACGATACGAGAATCT
>JAHABX010000018.1 GCA_018376135.1 Clostridiales bacterium
GATCATGGAAGAAGTGAAAAAAGAAGGAGGAGGAATGGATATGTGTCAGGCGATCAGAGAGATGGTGGAAGATGGAAGAAAGGAGGGCAGACGCCTTGGAGAGGAAGAGGGAAGACGCCTTGGCGAGAAAGAAGGCAGACGCCTTGGCGAACAGAGACTCAGGCTTTTGATGACGTATATGTGTGATGCGGGAGAGAGTGATATGATTATAAAGGTTGTGAAGGATGAGGAACTCCTGCAGGAGATGTACCGGAAGTATCAGATAGAGGAATAAGATTAAATAAATTTGGAAAAGGCAGGATTTTCCGCCGGATATCCGTTTTATGTTTCAGTTTATGAAGAACCAGAAGGATAAGAATGCGCTGAAATATCTTCTGGAAAAATCCGCACCGGAGACGATATCGGATGATACGTATATCGCTCTGGCGGATTATACCGGGGAGCCGGGGCTTTTGAAGATTATGGAAGAAGTGAAAAAAGAAGGAGGAGGAATGGATATGTGTCGTGCAATCAGAGAGATGGTGGAAGATGGAAGGCGCCTTGGAGAGGAAGAGGGCAGACGCCTTGGCGAACAGAGACTCAGGCTTTTGATGACGTATATGTGTGATGCGGGAGAGAATGATATGATTGTAAAGGTTGTGAAGGATGAGGAACTCCTGCAGGAGATGTACCGAAAGTACCAGATATAATGGCAGATTCATAAAGCGGCATATGTATGCGGATTTTGAAATGGCAGAAAAATGAAAAAAGTTTGTTTTAAAAGACCCCAGGGAATTTAAGTTCTCTGGGGTTTTCTGTCTGGAAGTATACACATTCCGGGTATTGTATTTTGATAAAATATTCTAAAAATTTAATTATATTTTAATACCTTTAAGGCTATTGTGTCAAGATTTTTGCCTCGACATGTACGATATTATAAAAAATGTAAGCGTTTTTTATGCACATTAGTGATTTTCGGAAGAAATTCCATCCGATTCGGGGTCATTAAAAGGGTCAAAAATGAAAAATACATTTGAAAGGAGAAAAAAGAAAATGTCAAGGAAAGGCGAAAACATCAGGAGGCGGTCAGATGGGAGATGGGAGGCAAGAGTCCTTCTGGGGCATGAGACAACCGGGAAGACGATCTATCGTTCGATTTATGGAAATACTTATGCGGAAGTGCGGGAAAAGCGGAACATTCTTCTGGCAGAGCGGATTCTGATCGAAGCGGAGGCAAAAAAGCGGGAAACTACCCTGGAGGAACTGGCAGAGGAATGGCTGGCATTTATCAAGAAGGCATGCTCCATGTGGCAGTCAACCCGGATCCGGTATTTGCGGACGGTACGGCGGAGGGAACGCTGGAGATTGAAAATGTTCCGGCAAACCATTACGGGATGATCGTACAGATCAGTCTTTCCGATACCGGAGAGATGGTCTACGATTCCGGGCTTGTGGAGCCCAATTATCATATCCAGACCGATGCGCTGAGTGTGGATCTGGATTCGGGCGAATATCCGGCGGAGGCAGTCTTTTATGCCTATGATCTGGAGTCGCTGGAAGAGGTGGGAAGTGTGTCCTGCCAGATCACCATACATATTTTGAAGTAGGGAGGAACATGACATATGAAAAAGAAGCTGTTAGGTCTGACACTGGCGGTTGCAGGCTGCCTCCTCATATGGAGTCCGGATGCCCGGGCAGAGGAAGCACAGGTGCCTTCTTATGTGGAGCTGCCGAAAAAAGGGGAGTATACCATGGGGGAAGAGCGGGACGCAGAGCTGGGGACTGATTTTTACCTCTATATTGAAAAGCCGTCCGGGGATAAGGACGAGGATGAGGATGCGCCCATTACCGGGACTATTGTGACCGACCCTTCCTCCATGCTGCCAAGGACCGGGGATTACGGACCGGATGCGGAGCTGCTGCTGTGGATCTCGCTGCTATTGGGAAGCGGTTATCTGCTGTGTGGACACTATGCGAAGAGAGATTAGAAAAAGGTGGTTTTTAAGGCTTCAGACAGTATTTGGAGCCTTTTTTCTGCTGTCTGTGGTCTGGGCAGGACGCCTTCTGTGGGAGCAGTACCGGCAGGAGATGCAGGTTCAGGATCTGCTGGCGATCCATACAGCAGGGCGGACAGAGGGGGAAGAAGCAGCCGCAGAGGAACAGACAGAGGAGCTGCCCCGGAATCTGTCGGAGATCAACAGAGATTATCTGGGATGGCTGACGGTCTATGGGACGGATACAGCACTTCCGGTGGTGCTGGGAGAGGACAACGCCTATTACCTGGATCATGATTTTTATGGAAAGGACAGCTCCTATGGCTGTCTCTTTGCCGATTACAGGACCCAACCGGAGCAGGACGGCAACCTTCTGATCTACGGACATCACATGAAGAACGGGAGCATGTTCGGAAGCCTGGAGCGGTTTAAGGAGAAGGAATTTTTCCGGGAGCACGGACTGGTTCGCTGGGAACAGGGGGAGGACAGCGCCTGGTATGAGATTTTTGCGGTGCTGGTCATTCCCGGGTATGAGGAGGATGAGGAGTATTTTCCGGTGGACAGTTATATCAACCGGATAGACGGGGATAAGACAGAGGAGCTGACGGTCGGACTTGAGAGCCGCGCTCTTCTGTGGAGGGGTGTGGAGCTGTCCGAGAGTGACCGGTTTCTCTTCCTTTTGACCTGTGATTATACCAGAACGGATGGACGGCTCCTGCTGTGCGGGAAAAAGATCCGGTAAAGAACAACATTCCTGAAAGCTGCCAAGGGGTCTATTCCGGTTCCTGAGAGAGCCGGTACTGCCGGCGGTATTCCTGAGGGGAGGTGCCTGTCTGCTTCCGGAAGCTCTGGGAGAAGTAGCTGGGAGAGGAAAAGCCCAGCATGCGGCTGATCAGAGAGAGCGAGTAGTCGGTTGTCTGCAGAAGCTGCTTTGCCTCCTGGATACGCAGGGAAAGCATGTAGTTGATGGGGGAGATCTTATAGGTCTCCGTGAAAAGGTGCGCCATATGATATTTGCTCACATGGAACATCTGCGCCAGCATGTCCAGAGTGATGGACTCCTTGTAGTGTTCATCCATATAGCGGCGGACGGAGGCGCACAGGCTGGTGGAATTGCGGAGCACCGGAGAGAGTGTGGCAGTAAAGTTGCTCTGGCGCATCAGATGGATGGCGAGGATCTCCATGAGATTCTGGCATACGGTCTCATAGCCGGTTGCCCGGGTATTGATTTCCTTGATCATCTGCTGCAGATAGAGAAGGAACATATCCCGGATGCCATGGAAGCTGACGATACAGAAACGGCTGTCCTGCTGGTTATGGACGGACAGCTCCAGCCCTTCCACACCCAGTACGATATATTCCATGGGTCTGGAATTCAGGCTGGTCTCCGTATGCCGGACATAGGGGTTGATGATGACCAGATCATGAACAGAAACCGGATGGAACTCGTCCTCCACAAGAAATTGTCCGCTTCCGTTTGTGACGTAGAATAATTCAGAGCAGCTGTGGGTATGCGGGGTACTGTGCCAGTCTCCGGTGTATTTGGCAGAGCTGATATAGAGCAGATGGGCTGCGTGTTTGGTATCTGTACCGGACTGGGACAGAAAATCATAGCGGTTTGTACTCACAGTTGTTCCTCCTGAAGTGTATTTTATATTTGTTGCTGGTAAAAAAACGATATACACAATATAATTATATACGCAAAAAGAGGAGAATACAACAATATATACAAGAAAAAATATTTTCATATTTTATTTTTGAAAGAACCCACAAAACTTTTGTATATAGTATATAAATGTGTCACCATTTTTTTATTTTAAATAAATAAAAAAATATAAGACAGCAAGATATATAAAATAGTGGACAAGAAGTGTATTGTAAAATTATACAAAAAAGATATACTGAAAATGACAGCAACGTGTCAAATATCATAATATCACATGAAGGGGGATATTTATATGAAGAAGAGAGTGATCAGCTTAATCTTGTGTGCAGCGATGGCAGTGACCATGCTGGCTGGATGCGGAAGCAAAGAAGAAGCAGCTACACCGGCACCGGAAGAGGGAACGGAAGCAGCACCGGAGGAAGGCGCTGAGGCAGCACCGGAAGAAGCAGCATCAGACGTTACGATTCAGGTTGCAGCAATTGAGACCGCATATGGTTCTGCTATGTGGGATGAGGTCTGCAAGGCATTTACCGAAGAGACCGGTATTCAGGTACAGCTTACAACCGATAAGAATCTTGAAGATGTCATTGGACCATCCATGCAGGGTGGAGAGTATCCGGATGTGATCCATCTGGCTACCGGACGTGACGCAGCTCTGACCGAGCAGTTCATCAAAGGCAATCTCATCGCAGACATCACCGATGTATTATCCATGACTGTTCCGGGTGAGGACAAGCTGGTATCCGATAAGATCGCAGGCGGATTTACCGAGACTGCACTTACCAATCCTTATGGCGACGGCAAGACCTATCTTGCTCCGATGTTCTATTCTCCGTGCGGACTGTTCTACAATGCAGGTCTGTTAGAGGAAAAGGGCTGGGCTGTTCCGACTACCTGGGATGAGATGTGGGAGCTTGGCGACAAGGCTCAGGCAGAGGGTATCTACCTGTTTACTTATCCGACCACCGGTTACTTTGATGCATTTTTCTATGCATTAATGTACTCTGTAGGCGGTGCAGATTTCTTCAACCAGGCAACGAATTATGCTGAGGGTATCTGGGAGACAGAGGAAGCTAAGACCTGCTTCGATATCGTTGCAAAACTGGCTACCTATACCAACCCGATCACACCTGCACAGGCTAATGATCAGGACTTCACACAGAATCAGCAGTTGGTTCTTGACAACAAAGCAATCTTCATGCCGAATGGTACCTGGATCGTAGGAGAGATGGCAGAAGCTCCGAGAGCAGAAGGCTTCAAATGGGGCATGACCGCTCTTCCGGCAGTAACTGCAGACGGCGACGGATACAGCTATACCTGGTTCGAGCAGGCATGGATCCCGGCAGGTGCAGAGCATCAGGATGCCGCAAAGCAGTTCCTTGCATTCCTTTACAGCGACAAGGCTTGTGAGATCTTCGCAAAATCCAACGCAATTCAGCCGGTACTTGGCATTTCTGACAAGCTGGAAGGCGACAATGTAATGTTCTACTCCATCTACGACAATGGCGCTAAGGCAGCTATGGGTAACTTCGCACCGTTCGAAGCAATTCCGGGCGTTGAGATCCGTCCGATCTTCTTTGATCCGGTAAACTCTCTGGTATCCGGAGATATCACCGAGCAGGAATGGATCGATGGAATCATTGCAGCAAGCGATCAGATGCGTGCAAACCTGAAATAAATAACAAAGCGCAGAGTTTCAAAGCGGCGGGCAGTTGTTCTGCCAGCCGCTTTTTTCTTTAATACAGAAAGGAATGAACTGTTATGAAGAAAGACGGAAAGAGGAGCCGTTTTCTGGTGATGTGTGTTGCACCGGCAACTCTCCTATTCTTTATTTTTATGATCTTACCCACGATCAATGTATTCCGTTTATCTATGTTTGAGACAGGAGCATATTCTCCCAATGAGACATTTGTAGGCTTTAAGAACTTCCAGACGCTTCTGAAGGATGCGAACTTTATCCGGTCCATGCAGAACATGATCCTTCTGGTTGTTGTGGTAACGATTATCACCTTTGCCTTTGCACTGCTGTTTGCGGGAATCCTGACCCGTGAAAAGCTGAAGGGACAGAACTTTTTCCGGATCGTATTCTATATCCCGAATATTTTGTCCGTTGTTGTAATTGCAGGTATTTTCTCTGCAATCTACAAGCCGGAAAATGGTATGCTGAACAGTATTATCGGTCTGTTCCGGGATATGAGCGACCCGATCCTCTGGAAAGGACAGTCTCTTGTCATTGTAAGTATTATTATTGCAATGGTATGGCAGGCGATCGGATATTATATGGTTATGTACATGTCCTCCATGGCAAGTGTTCCGGAGAGTCTTTACGAGAGCTCCGGTCTGGATGGAGCAGGACGTGTGGCACAGTTCTTCCAGATCACGATTCCGCTTATCTGGACCAACATTCGTACCACGCTGACCTTCTTTATCATATCCAATATCAATCTGGCGTTCCTCTTCGTCAAGGCAATGACCTCCGGCGGTCCGAACGGTGCTTCTGATGTTGCACTGAACTATATGTACAGCCAGAAGGATGCCGGACTGTTCGGCTACAGTATGGCGATCGGCGTGGTGATCTTCCTGTTCTCCTTCGCACTTTCTGCGATTGTCAACAAGGTCACAGAACGTGAGCCTTTGGAATTTTAAGGAGGATAGTTATGATGGAGAAAAAGAAATCCGCTTCCGGCGGAAGCCTTTACAAAGTATTTATTTATGTGGCGCTGATTACTCTGGCGGTTATGATCCTGGTCCCGGTAGCATGGGTATTTATGGCATCCGTCAAGGAAAACAGCGAGTTCTACGGCAATCCATGGGCTCTTCCGGCAGGTCTTTACTGGCAGAACTTTTCAGATGCATGGAATGCGGCAAATATGGGAAGCTACATGGTGAACTCTGTAGTAGTAACTCTGCTTGCGCTTCTGCTGCTGCTGATCATTGCACTTCCGGCATCCTACTGCCTGTCCAGATTTGAGTTCCGTGGCGGCAAATTTTTGAATCTCGCCTTTATGGCAGGATTGTTTATCAACGTAAACTATATCGTAGTGCCGATCTTCCTCATGTTAAGAGACGGCGATCTCTGGCTGAAGAAGGTGATGGGGCAGGGCTTCCTTCTGAACAACCTGGTTGTTCTGGCGGTTGTCTATGCGGCTACGGCGCTTCCGTTTACAATCTACCTGTTATCCGGATATTTTGCGACGCTTCCTCATGATTATGAAGAGGCTGCTTATATTGACGGAGCAGGCTATGGAACGACCATGTGGAAGATTATTTTCCCAATGGCAAAACCATCGATCATTACCGTTATATTGTTTAATTTCCTGTCATTCTGGAATGAATATATCATTTCCATGACACTTATGAGTTCCGCTACAGGACAGAAGACACTTCCGGTTGGACTTCTGAACCTGATGCAGGCACAGCAGTCCGCAGCACAGTATGGTATTATGTATGCGGGTCTTGTACTGGTTATGCTTCCGACGCTGATCCTGTATATCTGTGTACAGAAGCAGCTGACCGATGGTATGACCGTGGGCGGTTTGAAAGGATAAGGTGAGAGTATGGCATTTTGGAAAGAACATGTAAAGTTAAGATCATTTCTGATTCTGGGATTTTTCCTTCTGGGGCTTGCTCTGGTTATTATCGGATGGAAAATGACCGGACAGCTGGCAGGTCTCGGGCTGATGATGGTGGGGACAGCATTTCTTCTGGTTGCTTTATCTATTTATAACAAGCCATTTGAGACGCCAAAAAAAGACCGAAGGAGATAAGAATGACAAAAAAAGATATTGTACAGACTTCAGGACGTGTTACGATCCCAACTGATATGGATGTGGTTCCTGAGACCATAGAGATTCTGAAACGCTGGGGAGCAGATGCGATCCGCGACTGTGACGGCACGGAATTCCCGGAGGAGCTGACAGAGGTAGGGGCGAAGATCTATTCCACCTACTATACGACCCGTAAGGATAATGCCTGGGCAAAGGCAAATCCGGATGAGGTGCAGCAGTGCTATATTATGACAGGTTTCTATGCCGCAGGAGAAGAGCCGCTTCGGATTCCTCTGATGAAGGGGGTATCAGAGGAGCTTATGCAGGTGAATACCCGGGATGATATCAAGCGTTGGTGGGAGGTCATGGACCGTTCTGAAGGAGTGGTTGTTCCGACGGACTGCTGGGACTATCTGGAGGACTGCGGGTGTGTGGAGATCCGGGAACCAAAGCCGTTCCATGAATATACGGTAAGCTTTCTGGCGTATCTGATCTGGGACCCGGTGCATATGTACAATGCAGTGACAAATAACTGGACGGATTTTGAACATCAGATTACCTTTGATGTGAGACAGCCCAAGACCCATAAGTTTACTATGGAGCGTCTGAGACGCTTCTGTGAAGAGCATCCATATGTAAATGTGATTCGTTATACCACCTTCTTCCATCAGTTCACCCTGATCTTTGATGAGATGAAGAGGGAGAGATATGTAGACTGGTACGGATATTCCGCATCTGTCAGCCCGTACATCCTGGAGCAGTTCGAGCAGGAGGTGGGATATAAGTTCCGACCGGAATATATCATTGACCAGGGCTACTACAATAACCAGTATCGGGTTCCGAGCAGGGAGTTTAAGGATTTCCAGGCATTCCAGCGCAGAGAGGTGGCAAAGCTTGCCAGAGAGATGGTAGAGATCACCCATGAGTGTGGAAAGGAAGCCATGATGTTCCTTGGAGACCACTGGATCGGCACAGAGCCTTTTATGCCGGAGTTTACCACCATTGGTCTGGATGCGGTAGTAGGAAGTGTGGGAAATGGATGTACCCTTCGTCTGATCTCCGATATTCCGGGCGTAAAATACACCGAGGGACGTTTCCTGCCATACTTCTTCCCGGATACCTTCCATGAAGGAGGAGATCCGGTAAAGGAAGCGAAGGAAAACTGGGTGACTGCAAGACGTGCGATCCTGAGAAAGCCTATCGACCGTATCGGCTACGGCGGATATCTGAAGATTGCTCTGGATTTCCCGGAATTTATTGATTATGTGGAAAGCGTCTGCAACGAGTTCCGTGAATTATATGAGAATGCAAAGAATGTTACTCCATATTGCGTGAAGACGGTAGCGGTACTGAACAGCTGGGGCAGGATCCGCAGCTGGGGCTGCCATATGGTGCATCATGCACTGTATCAGAAACAGAACTACAGTTATGCAGGAGTTATTGAGGTGCTTTCCGGTGCACCTTTTGATGTGCGGTTCATCTCCTTTGATGATCTGAAGGCAGACAGCCATGTGCTGGATGATGTGGACGTGATCATCAACGTAGGTGATGGTGATACTGCTCATACGGGAGGAGCTGTATGGGAGGATGCAGAAGTGTCTTCCATGATCCGCCGCTTTGTATATAACGGCGGAGGCTTTATCGGTGTAGGTGAGCCGTCCGGTCATCAGTATCAGGGGCATTATCTGCAGCTTGCCAATATGCTGGGTGTGGAGAAGGAGACCGGATTTACCCTGAATTATGATAAATATAACTGGGAAGAGCATCCGGATCATTTTATTCTGGCAGATACTACAAAGGCTGTGGATTTTGGAGAAGGCAAGAAGAGCATCTTTGCTTATGAAGATACAGAGATCCTGGTTCAGAGAGATAAGGAAGTGCAGATGGCGGTTCATTCCTTTGGAAAGGGACGTTCCGTTTATATCAGCGGTCTTCCGTACAGCTTTGAGAACAGCCGTATCCTGTACCGCAGTATCCTGTGGAGTGCACATGGAGAGGAAGAACTGCATACCTGGTTCAGCTCCAACTTTAACGTGGAAGTACACGCTTATGTGAAGAACGGAAAATACTGCGTTGTCAATAATACGTACGAGCCGCAGAGTACAACGGTGTACCGCGGTGACGGAAGCAGCTTTGAACTCCAGATGGAGGCAAATGAGATTCGCTGGTATCAGATCTAAATCAGATAAAAAAGGTGCCGCTCAATCATCGGAATCAGATGATGAGCGGCACCTTTTTTGTCAGCAGGGTTGGAAACGGAAGAGATAGTCGCGTTTCTCTCCGCCGGACAGGAACTGTACGTATTTCTTCTGAAGCATATCTGTATTCGGCACCTGATCCATGGTTCCGCCGCACCATGGCTCGATGCAGAGGAATGGTGCGTCCTTTTTGATCGGGGTCCAGAATGCCACGCTTAAATAATCCGGGAAATCGAACCGGATGCCTTTTCCCGTACACTGGTGAAGGAGCTTTACCGTGCGGTTCTGAAGGTTTTCATAGAGAATGGCATCGTTGTCGAACATGGGATACTGAAGATGAAGATCCGGTACGTTCTCGTCCTCAAAATGGAGCAGATATTCCGTAAAATGTTCTCCTTCTTCCATAGGGCAGAAGAAGGCGGGATGTCCTCCGATCAGGAAGGGCATCTCCGCTGCTCCTTTGTTGACAACTCCGTAGATAACCTCCAGAGCAGGTCCGTTCAGCCGGAAGGTAACCGTGAAGAGAAAATCATACGGATATACGGAACGGGTAAAGTTGGTGGTTCCGGTAGAAAGAACTACATAATCTTCGCCCTGTTCGGCAATCTGAAACTCTGCATCCTTCACAAAGCCATGGCGCGGAATCTGATAGTCGGTTCCGTGGATCGTGACCGTATCCGGAACAGCACCGATGTACGGGAACAGGACCGGTGAGGTCTTTGCCCAGTATGCAGGATCTTTCTGCCACATGTATTCCTTGCCGGAAGCGGTACAGTAGGATAATAGCTCGGCTCCGTGGGTCTGACAGGTGACGGATGCAAAAGCATTTTTGATGGTAATGTTCATAAAATTCCCTCCTGATTTTAATTAATCCTTTATCTGAATTATAACAGTTTTTCAGGAAAGCTGGCAATGATTTGCCTATAAAAAAGAAAAATGTTATAATGAGCGTTAGCGTGATATAATGTGGGCAGACGTGATGTCAGTACGGTCCCGTAAGGGATGATGAGTTTTACCGGGAGGATACGGATGGGTGTAAGGACAAGCTGCGAAATGTGCAGCAATTATGTATATGACGAAGATTATGAATATTATGTATGCGAGATGGATCTGGACGAGGATGAGATGTACCGCTTCCTGAGCAGTGCTGTGGACAGCTGCCCCTATTTCAGGGGAGAGGACGAGTATATGATCGTCAGAAAGCAGATGTAGGGGGAGATGAGGATGCCGTTAGTGACGTTGATTATTCCGATATACAATGCAGAGCGTTATCTGGGCAGATGTCTGGACAGCGTGCTGGAACAGGGCTTTCAGGACATGGAGGTCCTGCTTCTGAATGACGGGAGCAGAGACGGAAGTCTTGAGATCTGCCGGGAGTATGAGCGGAAGGATCCGCGCTTTTGCGTGATCGACAAGGAAAATACGGGAGTTTCGGATACCAGGAATCTGGGAATGAAGCTTGCCCGGGGAAAGTATCTGGGATTTATGGACAGTGATGACTGGCTGACGCCGGATGCGGTGGAAAGTCTGGTAACAGCAGCGGAAGAGGATGACTGTGATTTTGTGATCGCTGATTTTTACCGGGTGGATGGAGAGCACTATGTGGAGAAGAAGCACATCCGGCGGGAGGATGTGATGACCAGGGAGGACTTTGCCATGGAGATGGCGGATGGTCCCGCTGATTTTTACTATGGAGTCATGTGGAACAAGCTGTACCGGAGGAGCATCATTGAGGAACACGGACTGTTCTGTGATGCGAGTATGAACTGGTGCGAGGATTTTCTCTTTAACCTGAACTATATCCGCTATGGAGAGCGGTTCCGGGCATTGCAGAAGCCCATCTACTATTACATGAAGAGGAAGGGCAGCCTGGTGTCCACAGAAGCAGTTTCCGTGGATGGGGTGCGGGTGAAGTTTGAGCTTCTGGAGCATTACAAGGCGCTGTATCAGGATATGGGACTTTATGAGGAGCATAAGCTGAAGATCAATTCCTTTATCGTTTCGGTGGCAAAGGATGGCGGTGTAAGCATCATGAACCCGAGACGGCAGAGACTGGATCCGGAGGATGTGATACCGGAGGAGGAGAAGTCCCGTTATGAGCATGTGGAGCATACCTTTGAGCCGGTCTATGATGAGAATTCTAAGATCCTGATCCTGGGGACTTTCCCATCGGTCAAGTCCAGAGAGCAGAACTTCTATTACGGACATCCTCAGAACCGTTTCTGGAAAGTGCTGGCAAGGCTGACGGAGGAAGAGGTTCCGGAGACTGTGGAGGAGAAGAAGGCAATGCTTTTAAAGCACCATATTGCCGTCTGGGATGTGGTGCAGAGCTGCGACATCATCGGCTCCAGCGACAGCAGTATCCGCAATGTGATCCCGGCAGATCTGAACCGGGTGCTGAGCGGAAGTCAGATCGGGAAAATATTTGCCAACGGGGATAAGGCATATCGTCTTTATCGTAAATATTGCCAGAGCATGACCGGAAGACCTGCCGTGAAGCTTCCGTCTACCAGTCCGGCAAATGCGATCTTCACACTGGACCGTCTGACGGATACCTGGGGAGAATTGATCTATGAACGAAAAGAGGAAAAGAAAATGGCATTTGAAAAAGCAAAGGAATATCTGAAACAGTTCGGGCTGGACAGTCATGTGATGGTATTTGATACCTCCAGCGCAACGGTGGAGCTTGCAGCGGAGGCAGTGGGCTGTGAACCGGCGAGAATCGCCAAGACCCTGTCCTTTCAGGTAGGGGAGGAGAATATTCTGATCGTGGCGGCAGGGGATGCCCGGATCGACAACAGTAAGTATAAGGCACAGTTCCATACCAAGGCGAAGATGCTGCCCTTTGAAGAGGTGGAGGAACGGATCGGACATGCGGTGGGCGGTGTGTGTCCTTTTGGCGTGAAGGAGGGTGTCCGGGTATTTCTGGATGCGTCCCTGAAGCGTTTTGAAAGCGTCTATCCTGCATGCGGAAGCAGCAACAGTGCGGTGGAGCTGACCCTGGAGGAGCTGGAGAGATCCTCGGGCTGCGAGGCATGGATCGACGTGTGTAAATAAGAGAAAGAGAAAAGAGGAGATACTTATGAATTACAATGATGTACTGAAGGAAGCCCGTACCTGTATGGGGAATTACTGCAAAGCATGCAATGTCTGCAACGGAGCGGCGTGCAGGAACCAGATGCCGGGACCCGGTGCCAAGGGAGTTGGAGATACGGCTGTCCGCAATTACCAGAAGTGGCAGGAGATCCGCGTGAATATGGATACGCTGCATGAGAACCGTCCGGTGGACACATCTCTGGAGCTGTTCGGACAGACCTTCCGGTATCCGTTCTTTGCCGGTCCGGTGGGGGCAGTCAATATGCACTACGGAGAGAAATATGACGATCTGTCTTACAATAATGTATTGGTGGAAGCCTGTGCCAAAGCCGGTATCGCTGCCTTTACCGGTGACGGGACCAATGCAAAGGTCATGGAATATGCTACGGAAGCCATCCGGACAGCAGGCGGCATGGGAGTGCCCACAGTCAAGCCCTGGAATCTGGATATGATCCGTGAGAAAATGGAGCTGGTGAAGAAGTCTGGGTCTTTTGCAGTTGCAATGGATGTGGATGCCGCAGGACTCCCATTCCTGAAGAATATGACCCCTCCGGCGGGCAGCAAGACCGTAGATGAGCTGCGGGATATTGCAGAGATGGCAGGAGTTCCGTTCATCGTGAAGGGCATTATGACCCGCCAGGCGGCGCTGAAGGCGAAGGATGCAGGCGCGGCTGCGATCATTGTCTCCAACCACGGCGGACGTGTGCTGGATCAGTGTCCTGCCACTGCAGAGGTACTGGAGGATATTACAGAGGCTGTGGGCGGACGGATCAAAGTATTCGTGGACGGCGGCATCCGCAGCGGTACAGATATTTTCAAGGCGCTTGCCATGGGCGCGGACGGCGTCCTGATCTGCCGTCCCTTTGTGACTGCGGTCTACGGAGGCGGTGCAGAGGGTGTGAAGTGCTATATTGAGAAGCTGGGAGCGGAGCTGGAGGATACCATGACCATGTGCGGCGCGTTTACGCTGAGTGATATCTCCAGGGAGATGCTGTGGAGACCGTAATGAAAAAGCATATAAAAGGAATCAATCAGATACCATAAGAAAGAAGGAACTGCTGATCCGGTTGGGATCAACGGTTCCTTCTTTGTTGAAATCAAAAACTTAGTGATGGAACAGACGGATTCCGGTAAATGCCATTGCCATGCCATATTTGTTGCAGCAGTCGATGACCAGATCGTCGCGAACGGATCCGCCCGGCTGTGCGATGTATTTTACGCCGCTCTTGTGTGCACGCTCAATGTTATCTGCAAATGGGAAGAATGCGTCGGAGCCAAGGGTCACGTCCTTCATCTGATCCAGCCATGCGCGTTTTTCTTCTCTGGTGAAGATCTCCGGTTTTACCTTAAAAGTCTTCTCCCATACGCCGTCTGCCAGTACATCCATGTATTCTTCTCCGATATAGACGTCAATGGCGTTGTCGCGCTCTGCGCGTCCCAGGTTATCTGCAAACTGAAGCCCCAGAACCTGCGGAGACTGGCGCAGGAACCAGTTATCTGCCTTGTTTCCTGCCAGACGGGTACAGTGTACGCGGGACTGCTGTCCTGCTCCGATACCGATCGCCTGACCGCCCTTGGCGAAGCAGACAGAATTGGACTGGGTATATTTCAGTGTGATCAGTGCGATCTTCATGTCGATCAGTGCTTCTTCCGGGATGTCCTTGTTCTCTGTAACAATATTGGATAAGAGATCGCCGTTGATATCCAGTTCATTTCTGCCCTGCTCAAAGGTGATGCCGAATACCTGCTTTTTCTCCAGCGGATTCGGAACATAGGCCGGATCGATCTGGATCACATTATAGTTTCCTTTTTTCTTCTGTTTCAGGATCTCCAGTGCTTCCTCGGTATAGCCGGGAGCGATGACACCATCGGATACTTCTCTTTTGATCAGTTTTGCGGTGTCTGCATCACAGACATCGGACAGAGAGATAAAGTCTCCGAAGGAGGACATCCGGTCAGCGCCTCTTGCTCTTGCATATGCGCATGCCAGCGGGGATAACTCGCCCAGATCGTCTACCCAGTAGATCTTTGCCAGGGTATCGTCAAGGGGAAGACCCACAGCTGCACCGGCAGGGGATACATGCTTGAAGGAGGTGGCAGCGGGAAGTCCGGTTGCCTCTTTCAATTCCTTCACAAGCTGCCAGCCGTTGAAAGCGTCCATAAAGTTAATATAGCCGGGTTTGCCGCAGAGTACTTTGACCGGAAGCTCGCTTCCGTCCTCCATAAAAATGCGGGATGGCTTCTGATTGGGGTTACAGCCGTATTTTAACTGAAGTTCATTCATGGATAGATCCTCCTGTTTCTCTTATTTGTTTTTATTGACGATTCTGGTCTCGTAGGTTCCGGTTGCGATGTCGATATAGCGGACGAAGAGGGAGACTTTATTCTCCTCATTCAGGCTGTTCCAGAGCATATCGGTAAATGCATCCATGTCATCCGGGATGGATACCAGCTTCGGCTCACCTTCAAAGCTGGGAAGCGGACTGCCGTCGTGCATGTAGGTGTGGATAAAATGCCCTTCTCCTGCCTTGGGATTCTGGTAAGCGAAGGCGTAACGGTGGCAGGAATCCGGGTCGCCGTTGTTGCTCTTTAAGATGGACATGGCATAGTTGTATCCGTCGTTTTCAATGTGCATAATACCGGAAATACGCGGGGTATAGTTGGGAGCATCCGGCTCGAACTCCCGGCAGCGTAAGGACTGCTCGAAGGTAAGCTGATGATCCATGCCGTCATAAATCGTATCGGTCTGATCTCCGTTGGTCACGATGGTTTTGTTGCCCAGCACACGCACCGGTGCGTAGATGATAAGGCTTGGATCCTCCAGCCTGGAGGGATCAAATGCCTGTGTACGGATGCCTGCGCCGTCTTCCACAAAGACACGGTTGCGGCTGTTGGAGCTTCTGCCCATAATGAAATAAGCGGTGACTGCTTTGGAGCCGTCCAAAGAGCGTCCGATGACGATGCCTCTGCCTGGATAGGCATTGTTTTTCAGTTCCTGTTCAAGGGATAATAAATTCATATGTTCCTCTCTTTCCCGGAGCCGGTTTCCGCAGATCCTTGAAAGCGGAAAGGGCATCCTGTTGACTCTGCATACAGTGTGTGCGTCTGATAGCTATAAAATTCTGTTCGCAGGATTTTCCTGAAAACAAAAAACCGCCTGAACGCATAACATCAACTGCATGCGCCCAGGCGGTCGGCTTCTTTTTTGCTGCACTTCCTGTAGGTTTCCCTACCACAGACAAGAGTCTGCTTTCCGCCAGTCGTACAGCTGCTACTTTTATCTTATAAGAAAAGGACAGGATTTTCAAGCCCTTTTTTCAAAAAAAGCAGACTTAATATTTTTACAGGGTTTGGATAAAGCGCAGAAAGGCTTCTCTTCCTTCCGGTGTGCACTTATAAACACCGGCGTCCTCCAGTACCTGTACGAAGACCTTGCCGATCTCCTGCTGGAGTATATGGTCCATATTCTCTTCCGTCAGAGTGGTGTAGTGCGGCAGGAATCCTGCAGCCCAGTCTGCGTGTTTTGAAAGAACCTCATCTGCTGCCAGATCCTTTCCGGTCAGGATCGCATCCTTTAAAAGAGCCATCTCGTCCTTCAGACGGGAAGGAAGCACGGCGAGTCCCATGACCTCGATCAGACCGATATTTTCCTTCTTAATGTGATGCAGGTCTGCATGAGGATGGTAAACACCCAGCGGATGCTCTTCGGTAGTGATATTGTTGCGCAGAGTCAGATCCAGCTCGTAGGTATCCCCCACCTTCCGGGCAATCGGAGTGATGGTGTTGTGCGGTTCTCCGTCAGTATACGCGAAAATGAAGGCGTCCTCGTCGGTGTATGCACGCCATGCCTGCAGGATATGATCTGCCAGATCGATCAGGCGCTTCTCATCCTGATGACGGATACGGAGTACGGAAAGCGGCCATTTGACAATGCCTGCCTCCACATCCTCATAGCCCGGGATCGTGACCGTCAGCTCCATGGGAGCCTTTGCCATGGCGAAGGTATAGTTTCCGCCCTGGAAATGATCATGGCTTAAAATAGAGCCGCCTACGATGGGAAGATCTGCGTTGGAGCCAAGGAAATAGTGAGGGAACTGCTTTACAAAATCAAACAGCTTGGTAAATGCAGCGCGGTCGATCTTCATGGGAGTGTGTTCACCGTTAAATACGATACAGTGTTCATTATAATAGACATAAGGGGAATACTGGAAGCCCCATCTGCTGTCATTGATGGTGACGGGGATGATCCTGTGATTCTCCCGTGCCGGATGATTGACTCTGCCGGCATAGCCTTCGTTCTCCATACAGAGCAGACACTTGGGATAGGAGCCTGCCTTTGCATTGCGTGCGGCGGCGATGGCTTTGGGATCCTTCTCCGGCTTGGACAGGTTGATGGTGATATCCATGTCCCCGTATACACTGGGGGTCTTCCATTTCTGATCCTTGCATACCCGATAGCGGCGGATGTAGTCGCTGTCCTGGCTCAGCTTATAAAAATAATCGGTTGCCTCCCGGGGGGAACGGCTGTATTTCTCAAAAAAGGTCTGCTGTACCTGAGCCGGACGGGGCATGAGGCAGTTCATAAGCCGGGTGTCGAAAAGGTCCCGGTATGCGATGCTGTCCGGGATCAGTCCCCGGCGGCATGCTTCGTCCAGGAGTTCTTTTAAGATCTCCTCCAGGGATTCCTCCGGAATGGAATCCGGCTCCCCATAGTCTTCCTCATGAAATACATCCAAGAGCAGGTTTGTGGTATATATTTTCTCACACTCGGGAACCAGTCCGGTCTGAACGCCGTACTGAACCAGTGCTGCAATCTGTTCTGATAACATCATATGTCTCCTTTTCATTAATCCAATGGGTGTGCGCCGTCACCGATATCTACCACATAGAACTCTGCCTTGTGTCCGGTCTTTTCCGTATAGGCTTTATCCAGTGTCTCGATGAACAGGTCTACAGATTCGTTTTTGACGATGCTGACGGTACAGCCGCCAAAGCCGCCGCCGGTGATACGGGAGCCAAGCACTCCGGGAATGTTCCAGGCAAGCTCTGCAAGGATATCCGTTTCTTCGCAGGAGGTCTCGTAGTCATCGCGCAGAGAGATGTGAGAGGCATTCATCAGTTTTCCGAAGGCTTCCACATCATTTGCCTTCAGTGCTTCTACGGCACGGATGGTGCGCTGGTTCTCATAGACCGCATGTTTTGCCCGTTTCTGACAGATGGGATCTGTGATGGCATCCTTGTACTGCTCGAACTGCTCCTCATTTAAGTCGCCCAGAGTCCTGATATCCACAACCGTCTGAAGCGCCTTGAGCGCTGTCTCACTTTCTCTTCTGCGGTCATTGTAGGCAGAGGAGACCAGGCTGTGCTTTACCTTGCTGTTGGTGATGACGATCTTAGCATCCGGGAGGACGATAGAAGCGTATTCATAGTTCAGTGTGTTCGTGTCCAGGAAGATGGCACAGTCCTTTTTGCCCATGGCGGATGCGAACTGATCCATGATACCGCAGTTCATGCCGTTGAAGTTGTTCTCGGAATACTGTCCGATCAGTGCCAGATCCACCATGGAGATGTCAAAGCCAAAGGTATCCCGGAGCATCAGCCCGGTAAGCACCTCCAGAGATGCGGAAGAGGAAAGACCGCTTCCTGCCGGGATGTTTCCGTAGATCAGGATATCGGCGCCTGCGGTAAGATGGTATCCTCTTTTCTCAAAGGTCCACATGATGCCCTTCGGATAATTGGTCCATCCGGCTTCGTCACAGGGAACCAGATCGTCCAGAGAAGTCTCAACAATACCAAGCTCTGTGAAATTCATGGAATAAAAGCGTACCTGACGGTCGGTTCTTGGGCGGATCACACCGTAGGTTCCGATGGTCAGAGCACAGGGAAAAACATGTCCGCCGTTATAGTCGGTATGCTCGCCGATCAGGTTCACACGACCCGGTGCGAAGTATGCTTTCGGTTCCCCCTCAGTGCCGAAAAGCTCCGCAAATTTTTCCGTTAATTCGGTTACATTGAATGCCATAGGTAATTCCTCCTTAATAAATATCCCATGCCGGCATCTTCATGTCCGCCGGCGGTTGACATATGCTTTAATATAAATATAATGAGAAACAGAGAGGAATTCAACAAGAATATTCTTATAAAATGGAAGGATATTGAGATTTTATGAAGTTAAACATCAATCAGGAGCAAAAAGAGATTAAGGAACACGGAAACTATGGTTTTCCCCTGCTGGTAAGCTATGAAAGGCTGTCCTATTTTGATACCTGGTCCTTTCCCTGGCACTGGCATCCGGAGATCGAGCTGACCCTTGTTATGGAAGGAGAGATCGCTTATCAGGTAAATGAAAGTGTGTATCATCTGAGGAAGGGAGAGGGACTTTTCTGCAATACCAACGTGCTTCATTCAGGCAGGCGGCTGGATACGCCGGACTGCAGCTATCTGTCAATCACCTTCCATCCCAGACTTCTCTATGGATACAGCTCCAGCGTGATACAGGACAAGTATGTGCGCCATATTCTGAAGAGTGGATCCCTTGCGTCGATCCATCTGGTCCCGGAGGTGGAATGGCAGCATCAGGTGCTGGAGCTTATGGAAAAGATACGGCAGCTTCATCAGGAACATCCGGTATCAGAGGAGCTGCAGATCCAGATCGCTCTTCTGGAGATCTGGCGGCGGATCTTTGAGCATGTGGAATCCCAGGAGACAGCCTGTGCGGAGAATGGACGGGATACGGAGCGTATCCGCAAGGTTATGGAATATATTCATCTGCATTATGCAGAGAAGATCACCCTGGAGGATCTGGCAGAGCAGGTCCACCTGTGCAAGAGTGAGAGCTGCCGGTTGTTCCGGCGTTATATGAATGAGTCCATGTTTGCATATCTTCTGGATTACCGGATCGAGAGAAGCCTGGAGCTTCTGCGCAGGACGGATCTGGATGTGACCCAGATCGCGGATCGGTCAGGCTTTGTGAATCCGGGATATTTTTCGAGGATATTTAAGAGGAAGATGGGCTGTACGCCGCTGGAATACCGGAAGAGCCGGAGCGGGGGACGCTGATTCGCGGGCACAAAAATAAGGACACCGCCGGTGCCCTTAAATCTTTGTGCCTATGCAGCTGAATTACAGACTCTTTAAATCCACCTTGGATTCTTCGCCGCCCTCACCGTTTACGGTGTAGTATGCAGCCTGCTCTGCAGCGTTGATGTAGATCTTCAGATCAGTAGCTTCCAGTCCACTGTCCTTAACAGCCTTCTTAACAGCAGTCTGAACGTCTGCGATTGCAACGCTTAAACCGTTCATCTCCACACATACGGAAGTCTTGCATGCAGGCTTCTTTGCAGGAGCTTTCTTCTCAACAGCTTTTTCTGCAGCTTCAACAGCAACAGCTTCTGCTGCAGGTGCTTTTACAGTTTCTGCTGCCTTTACAGTTTCTGCTGCCTTTACCGGAGCAGCTGCAGCTTTGGTTGTTTTTCTTGGTCTTGCCATTTTTCATTTCCTCCTCATAACACATCTAAAGCAATATATTATCTTAAGTCAAATTGTTTATGCCAATGCCTATTATAGGCACATTCTGCGAAAATGTCAAATCCATAACCAAAATTACGGGAAAGAGAGCCGGAAAAACGGAAAAATGTGGCTGCAGAGGATGGAGTCAGGATCCTGACATTATGACGTATAACAAAAAGGAATAGGTATACCGTGGACTTTTCCCGGGGGAAGTGCTAGAATCACACATAGCAGTAAAACAGGGTCCGTTTTGATACTGAAATTACTCAGGAGGGAAAAGTAAATGAATAAAAAAGAAAAAAAACTGATCGTTCTTGCATCTGCATTTGCGATACTGTTCGGGATCGCCCCGGTGTCCAATGCCATGCATATTATGGAGGGTTATCTTTCTATAAAATATTGTATTATCTGGGGTGTGATCTGTGTTCCGTTTCTGGTGGCAGGCTTCTTCTCCATCAGGAAGACCATGAATGAGCACAGGAAGACCATGATTCTTCTCGCCATGTCCGGCGCCTTTATTTTTGTCATATCTTCTCTGAAGATTCCGTCTGTGACAGGAAGCTGTTCTCATATGACGGGAACCGGTCTTGGTGCGTTGCTGTTTGGACCGGCAGCAGTCTCTGTACTGGGAATTATTGTGCTGCTCTTCCAGGCGATCCTGCTGGCGCATGGAGGACTGACCTCTCTTGGAGCCAATACCTTTTCCATGGCAGTTGCAGGTCCTTTTGTATCCTATGGAGTGTACCGGCTTTTGAAGAAGACCCCTTTGAGCAGAAAGGTCAGCGTATTTCTGGCTGCAGCGCTGGGGGATCTGCTTACATACTGTGTGACCAGCCTTCAGCTTGCCCTTGCCTATCCGTCTGAGGTGGGAGGCGTGGGTGCTTCCGCAGTGAAGTTCCTTGGAGTGTTTGCACCGACGCAGCTTCCTCTGGCGGTGATCGAAGGACTGATCACCGTGATCATTATCATCGGTCTGGAATCCTATGCGAAACCGGAGCTGAAAGAACTGGGCTTTATGAAGGAGGAAGAGTAAAATGACGAAGAATACGAAGATGGTCCTGGCTATGCTGGCAGCGATCGTGCTGATCGCCCTTGTTCCTTTGTTCGCCCTGAAGGACGCGGAGTTCGGAGGATCGGATGATGCAGGCTCCACTATGGTGGCAGAGATTACGGGAACGGAATATGAGCCGTGGTTTACTCCGGTTCTGGAGACCATGATCGACGGAGAGCTTCCCGGAGAAGTGGAGAGTCTGTTCTTCTGTATCCAGACGGGTATCGGAGTGGGTGTCATTGCATTCTGCATGGGACGTCTGGTGGAACGAAAAAAACATATGAAAGAGGATTAGTATATGATCGCGATTGATAAGCTGTGCTATGGCAGCAGGCTTCGCTATGTCAATGCTTCTGAAAAAACCGCATTTGCAGTTGTGACTCTGCTGGTCTGTGTTGCCGGCCGTTCGCTTCTGATCGCAGGCATCGTATTGGGAACGATGGGGATTCTGACCGTAGGAAAGGGAGGAATCCCTTTTTCCCGTTATGTGAGGCTGCTGCTGGTTCCCCTGGGCTTTCTGCTTCTGAGCACGCTTGCGATCATGGTAAATATATCGACAGCGCCTCTGGATCTTTTTGCAGTGCAGGTGGGGAGCCGGTATGTGACGGGAAGCACAGAGGGGATGATGAGGGCAGTCCGGCTGGTCGCTACGGCGCTGGCAGGGGTGTCCTGTCTGTATTTCCTTAGTCTGTCCACTCCGGTTACGGATATTCTGACGGTGCTGGAAAAATGGCATTGTCCGGGGCTTTTGATCGAGCTGATGCTTTTGATCTACCGGTTTATTTTCGTGCTTTTGGACATTGCGGCGGCGATTTCCACTGCTCAGGATTCCAGACTTGGAAACCGGAACTTCAAGACCGCCTGTCATTCCTTCGGAATCCTGGGGGCGGCTCTTTTTGTGCGTGCCCTGAAAAAGTCCAATGCGCTTTATGATGCCATGGAAGCACGGTGCTACGATGGACGGATACGTGTGCTGAAGGAGGACTATCCTCCGTCGGGAAGAATAATCGCGGGGATTGTCATCTATGAGGTGCTTCTGGTATTATTGGCGTTAGGAGGAATAACAGGATGGAAGATATAATCATCAGAGCAAAGGACCTGTGGTTTTCCTATGAGGGTGAGGATTCTCATGCCCTGAACGGGCTTTCCCTGGAGATCAGAAGGGGGCATAAGGTGGCGTTGATGGGAGCCAACGGCTCCGGAAAGTCTACGTTCTTTCTGTGCTGCAATGGAATCCACAGACCGAAAAAGGGGACTCTGTATTTTGACGGAAAGCCGGTGTCTTATGACCGGAAGGGGCTTTTGGAGCTGAGGAGCCGGGTGGGGATCGTATTTCAGGATCCGGAGAATCAGCTTTTCTCCGCCAGTGTCTATCAGGAGATCTCCTTCGGGATCCTGAATCTGGGGGTGTCGGAGGCAGAGGCGAAGAGGGAAGTGGAACAGGTCATCGATCATCTGGAGATCACACCCTTCCGCCATAAGCCGACCCATGCATTGAGCGGCGGGCAGAAAAAACAGGTATCCATTGCGGATATTCTGGTCATGCATCCGGAGGTCATTTTCTTTGACGAGCCTGCAGCGGCGCTGGATCCGAAGCATGCGCGGATGGTCAACCGGATCGTGGATCAGCTGGCGGAAGAGGGGATCACGGTGATCGTCTCTACCCATGATGTGGATTTTGCCTGTGAATGGGCGGATGATGTATTTCTGTTCCATGGAGGCAGGGTTCTGATGGCAGGAACGCCGGAGGAGGTGTTCACGAACCGGACGGCACTGGAGAAGACCAATCTGGAGCAGCCGGCAGCATTTACCCTGTTTGACAGCCTGTGCAAAAAGGGCATACTGAAGCCGGGGCTTGCACTGCCCAGGAATCTGAAGACACTGGAAGGTTACATTGCCCGGATCGGAAATCAGGTATATACAGGAGGAAAAGAGAGTATGAATGAGACAGGAAAGAAAGGGCTTCTTGCCGTAAGCTTTGGCACCAGCGTCAATGAGACCAGAGAAAAGACCATTGATGTGATCGAGGCGGATCTTCGGGAGGCATTTCCGGAGTATGAGCTGTACCGGGCGTGGACCAGCGGCATGATCATCCGGAAGCTTCAGAAGCGGGACGGGGTCCATGTGGATACGGTGACGGAGGCGGTTAAGAGAATGCTGGCAGACGGGGTGACTGAGCTGATCGTTCAGCCGACCCATGTGATCAACGGAGTAGAGAATGACCGGATGATCCAGGATGTGCTGGCATTCCAGAAGCAGTTTGAGAAGATTTCCTTTGGAAATCCGCTTCTGACCAGCGAGGAGGATTCGGAGGCTGTCATTCGTGCGCTGATGGAAGAATACCGGGAGCTGCCGAAGGAGGAGGCGCTGGTATTTATGGGGCATGGAACGACCCATTATGCCAATTCCATCTATGCCGCACTGGATTATAAGTTCAAGGATATGGGATATTCCCATGTATTTCTTGGAACCGTGGAGGCATATCCGTCTCTGGAGACGCTGCTGAAGCTGGTGCGTGCATCCGGTGTGAAAAAGGTAACACTGGCGCCTTTTATGGTGGTGGCAGGAGATCATGCCATCAACGATATGTCCAGTGAGGACGAGGAATCCTGGCGGAGCCGCTTTGAGGCGGAGGGCTTTTCTGTAAGCTGTGTGCTGAAGGGACTGGGAGAGTATCCGGGTATCCGGAATGTGTATGTGAAGCATGTGAAGGACGTGCTGTAATAGAAGAGATTGGGAGCCGCAGCAGCAGTGGCTCCCTTTGTTTTGTGAAAAAAAGAACAAACAGCCAGAAGAGAGTTGTTTTATTTATAAAAAAAGTGTAAACTAAACAGGAATTCAAGAAGAGGAGGATGAAGGGTATGTATATTGTATTTCTGCTGCTCTGGATCATTTTCAATGGGAGGATCACGCTGGAGATCCTTTTGCTGGGACTGATTCTGTGCGGTGCGCTGTTTGCATTCTGCTGCAGGTTCCTGGGCTACAGCATAAAGCAGGATATCAGGATGCTGAAGCGGCTGCCCATAGCACTCCAGTATGCGTTTATTCTGATCGTAGAGATCCTCAAGGCGAACCGTCAGGTGCTTTTCTTCATCATGACGCCAAGATACCAGGTGGAGCCTCAGATCGTTCATTTTACTTCCCATCTGAAATCAGAGGCGTCAAGGGTCATTCTTGCCAATTCCATCACACTGACGCCCGGTACGATCACGGTAGGTCTGGAGGGCAGTGAATTCTATGTACATTGTCTGGACAGGGAGTTTGCAGAGGGGATGGAGAATTCCATTTTTGTAGAATTACTGGAGAAGATGGAGGCGGTAGAGTAATATGTACGAATCAGTTTATGAAGGATTTCTGCTATGCTGTATGATCGTGATCGGAGTGCTGATCATTCTGTGTCTGATCCGGGCTGTTCTGGGACCACGGCTGGCGGACCGGATCGTTGCCACCAATATGATCGGCACCATGACCATTGTGGAGATCGCCATACTGGCGCTTTATATGAGAGAAAGCTATCTGTTTGATGTGTGTCTGATCTATGCCATGATCAGCTTCCTGGCGGTGGTGGTCCTGACGAAGATCTACGAGGGTGCTTATCAGGAAAAGAAGATCACGGGACACCTTTCTTTGAAGGAAACGGACGATGAAGAGGAGGATGAGGTATGATAGCGTGGATACAGTTGATCATAGGAGGCATTCTGATCGTGATCGGTCTGCTGACACTGTGTGTGGCAGTGTTCGGTGTCTATCGGTTCCAGTATGTGCTGAATCGGATGCATTCCTCTGCCATGGGAGATTCTCTGGGAATCCTGTTTATCATCCTGGGGCTGATGGTACTGAGCGGATTTCAGTTCGGAACGTTGAAGCTGGCGCTGATCATTGTATTTTTCTGGCTGGCGGGTCCCGTATCCTCCCATATGATCGGGCAGATGGAGATATTGACCAATGAAAAGCTGAAAGAGGAATGTGAGGTGCCGGACGATGGAGATATTTAAGATTATTTTACTGGTATTTCTGATCCTGTGTGCGGTGTCGGTAAGCTTTATCAGAAGCCCGCTGATCTCGGTGATCGTGTTCATGTCCTACAGTCTGATCATGTCGATCATCTGGTTTCTTCTGGAATCTCCGGACCTGGCAATTACAGAGGCGGCTGTGGGAGCGGGAGTGAGCAGTATCCTGTTTTTCGTGACACTGCGCAAGATCAGATTACTATCAGAGGGAGGCAGCGATGAGCAGGATCAGGGATAATTATGAGAAAAGCCTGTGGAACCGTCTGACCAGGTGGGTGAATGGAGAGACGGATCCTTTTCAGGGGAAGATGGAGATGAAGCCCCTCAGGGAAGCGGAGTTAAAGGGGGATTCTGTCTATAATCCGGATCAGCTGGATCAGAAGAAGGTGGAGCAGTATCTGGATGATCTGAGCAAAAATAAAGAGATGCGGGCATTCCGTCTGTTTTATGCACTGGGGTCGGTGGCGCTGTGCCTGCTTCTGATCTCTGTGCTTTTGCTGACCGTGTCCTATCTTCCGGTGCTGGGAAGTCCCACCGGACCCAATAACAATGAGGTATCTGCCAGATATATTGAAAAGGGTATGGAGGAATCCGGAGCCGTCAATATTGTCACCAATATGATCTTAAGCTACCGCGGCTTCGATACCTTCGGAGAGACCTGTGTGCTCTTTATTGCGGCAACCTGTGTGATCATTCTGCTCCGCCGCAGTGAGAAGGAGATCGAGAATGCCAGAGAGACAGACTGGAAATATGAGCCGAAGCCGGATGCGATCCTTCAGAAGGTCACGATCATTCTGGTACCGGTTATTTTTCTGTACGGTTTTTATATTATACTGAACGGTCATCTGTCCCCGGGCGGCGGTTTTTCAGGAGGAGCGACCATCGGGGCGGGGCTGATCCTGTATGTAACGACCTTTGGTTTCCACAGGACCCAGCGGTTCTTCGGTGAGAAGACCTACGACCTTGTGAAGGTGGGAGCCCTGTCTTTGTACAGTGTGACCATGATCTATTATTTCTATACGGGCGCGAACATGCTGAAAAATGTAATTCCTCTGGGAACGCCGGGAAATATTTTAAGCAGCGGCATGATCCTTCCGATCAACATTTTTGTTGGTCTGGAGGTGGCATGTACCATGTATGCGTTCTTTGCATTATTCCGAAGAGGAGGTATGTGATATGGGACCGAATCTGTGGGTGAATGTGGAGGAGATCGCGGCAGTGATCCTGTTTGGCGTGGGATTTACGACTCTGCTCCTTCATAAAAATATGATCAAGAAAATTATCGGACTGAATATCATGGACACGTCGGTATATCTGTTTCTGGCGGCGATGGGCTATGTGGACGGAAGGGTGGCTCCTATCGTGGTAAATGGAGATACCAGTGTGGAAAGGTATATCAATCCCATTCCCAGCGGTCTGGTGCTGACCGGCATCGTGGTATCGGTCAGTGTGACTGCTCTGATGCTGGCACTGACCATCCGCCTGTACCGCAGATATCATTCGCTGGATCTGGATGAGATTCTGATCCGGATGCAGAAGGAGGAGCTGAAATGAGTTTTGTACAGAATTTTCCATGCTTCTCCATCGTACTGTGTATGGTGGCAGGTATCCTGTCCACACCGATGAAAGGGAAAAATGCCAAAAGGATGACCATGGCGGTGGTGACGCTGGTGGCGCTCATGTCGGCGGCAACGCTGTTCTATGTGATGTCCGCCGGAAGCAGCTATATCTATACCATGGGAAAATATCCGGCGCCCTGGGGCAATGAGCTTCGTGTGGGCGTGCTGGAGGCGATGCTGGCTCTGGTATTTGCTCTTGTGATGCTGTTCTCTCTTGCGGGGGGAATGGATCATGTGTTCAAGGATGTGAACGAGGAGAAGATCAACCTGTACTTTATTCTGGTGGATCTGCTTCTGAGCTCGCTGCTGGCGATCATCTACACCAACGACCTGTTCACCGGTTATGTATTTGTGGAGATCAATACCATTGCGGCCTGCGGCATGATCATGATCCGGGAGAGCGGACGCTCCATACTGGCGGCGACCCGCTATATGGTCATGAGTCTGATCGGATCCGGTCTGTTTCTGATCAGTCTTGCCATGCTCTATGATATTACCGGGCATCTGCTCATGCAGCCTGCCCATGAGGCGATGGTGAGGCTGACGCAGGCAGGAGAATACGAGGTTCCGCTGCTGGTCATTATCAGCTTCAGTACGGTGGGACTGGCGATCAAGAGCGGGCTGTATCCCTTTCATTCCTGGATGCCGGATGCTTATGGCTATTCCACGATTTCCAGCAGCTCGATCCTGTCCAGTCTGGTATCCAAAAGTTATATTATTCTGCTGATCAAGATCTTTTACCGGGTGATCGGATTTGACACGGTGGTCACCAGTAAGATCGTAAATGTGCTGTTCGTATTCGGACTGATCGGTATGATCATGGGCTCGGTCAGCGCCATTATGGCAAAGGATATCTACAAGATGATCGCTTATTCGTCCGTGGCGCAGATCGGATATATCTATATGGGGATCGGTCTTGGAACCGAGGCAGGGATGACGGCGGCGATCTTCCATATCCTGACCCATGCAGTCACCAAATCCTTGTTGTTCCTGTCGGCAAAGGGACTGAATGATGCTTCCGGGCGTAAGCGGGTCTATCCGGCGCTCCAGGGGGCGGCATACCGGAATCCGCTTGCGGGAGCGGCATTTCTGGTGGGCAGTCTGTCCATGGTGGGTATTCCCATGCTGGCAGGCTTTATATCAAAGCTTTTGTTTGCCACGGCAGCTCTTGGAGCAAGTCCGATGAAGGTACTGAGCACCCTGATCGTACTGGCAGTCAGCACGGTGCTGAACGCGGTCTATTTCCTGCATACGGTCATAAGGATCTATACGCCGGTGGATGTGCCGGAGGAGTTCAAAGGGACGCGGATCCGCACCGGAGCAGGCGCGGCGGCAGCGCTGTTCTGCCTGATCATTATGAATTTTCTGATGGGACTTTTGTCCCAGCCTATTACAGATCTGATTCATCTTGGAATTGAGATGTTTGCGTAGAGAGGAGGAGTGAAGATGACCGTTACTTATTTACTTGGAGCAGCGATTCTGCTTCCGGTTCTGTCGGGGCTTTTCCTGCTCTTCTTTCAGGACCGGTGGGCGAACCGGACTGTAAAATGTACGTTTATTTTTCTGGTGCTGGCAGTGACCAGCGCACTTGTGGTGCGTCTGATGTTCATGGAGGATTATGAGCTGGTGCTCTGGAGTCTGACGGATACACTGGATATTCGTGTGCGTATGGATGACCTGACCCGGCTGTTTGCGGGGATGACCGCTGCGGCATGGACGCTGGGAGGCGTGTTTTCTTTTGAATATATGAAGCATGAGGAGCATGAGGACCGCTATTTTGGATTCTACCTGATCGTTATGGGTGTGCTGATCTCACTGGATCATGCGGGAAATCTGGTGACACTGTATCTGTTCTTTGAGATGATGACGCTGACCTCGCTTCCTCTGGTCCTGCATAATTTAAGTCATGAGGCAGTCATGGCAGGACTGAAGTATCTGTTCTATTCCATAGCGGGAGCATTTGCGGCGCTTTTCGGTATCTTTTATCTGTATGCACACGGGATCGGCGGCTCTTTTGCGGAGGGCGGATTCCTGATGAAGATGGATTCCTATACCGGAAGCTATGGAATGACACTCTTTGTACTGATGCTGGTGATCGTGGGCTTTGGTACGAAGGCGGGTATGTTCCCCATGCACGGGTGGCTTCCCACGGCGCATCCGGTGGCTCCGGCTCCGGCAAGTGCGGTGCTGTCCGGTATTATTACCAAATCCGGTGTGCTGGCGATCATCCGTGTGATCTTTTATACGGCAGGCGCTGATGTTATCCGTGGAACCTGGGTACAGTATACGTGGATGACTCTTGCGCTGATCACGGTGTTCATGGGCTCCATGATGGCTTATAAGGAGCCGCTTCTGAAGAAACGGCTTGCTTATTCCACGGTCAGTCAGGTGTCTTATATTCTGTTTGGTCTGTCCGTACTGAATGCAGACGGAATGACCGGAGCACTGTCACATTTTGTATTCCACAGTGTGGTCAAGAACTGTCTGTTCCTGGCAGCCGGTGCGATCATCTACCGTACCGGAAAGACCATGGTGAGTGAGCTTAAAGGGATCGGCAAGGAGATGCCGGTGACCATGTGGTGTTTTACGCTGGTATCCGTCACCCTGGTAGGTATCCCGCCCACCAGTGGATTTGTCAGTAAATGGTATCTGGCAGTGGGATCACTGGAGGCGGGAATGGGTGCGTATGCATGGATCGGTCCTGTGGTGCTTCTCCTGAGCGCCATGCTGACCGCAGGCTATCTGCTGCCCATATCCATACAGGCATTCTTCCCGGGAATCGGGTATGAGTATGACCGTCTGGAGAAAAAGGAGCCGAATCTTCTGATGACGGTGCCTATGGTGCTGTTTACAGCGGCTGCGGTGCTGTTCGGTATGTTCCCGGCGGGATTTCTTGGGTTCCTGCAGAATATTGCAGCAGGGCTGTTATAAGGGAGGGAGACAATGAACGGTGTATATCTGGTTCTCCCGGTAGTGCTTCCCATTGTAGGCGGAGCGCTCATACCGCTTCTGCATCTGCCGGAGAAAAGAAGGAATCTGTGTCTGGAGGTTCTGGTTCTTCTGACCTCCGTAATCGCCTTTGCCTGTGTCTTCCGGCGTCCGGAGGAGGGATTTGTCCTGTTCCATCTGACCGGTAATCTGGACTTTGCCCTGGGACTGGACGGGCTGGGCAGTGTCTTTACCTGTCTGATCGCTTTTCTGTGGCCCCTGGCGACGCTGTATGCCTTTGAATACATGCGTCATGAAGAACGGACGACCAGCTTCTTTTCCTTTTATACGATGACCTACGGTGTCACCCTGGGTATCGCCATGGCGAAGAATCTGGTGACCATGTATCTGTTTTATGAGCTTTTGACGCTGGTGTCGGTGTATCTGGTCATGCACCCCATGACCAAGAAGGCGATCCGTGCCAGCCGCACATACCTGTACTATTCCATCGGCGGCGCTGCTTTTGCGTTTATTTCCCTGGTGTTCCTGATCATTTTTGGAAATACGACGGATTTTATCATGGGCGGCGTGCTGAATATGGACAAGATCGGCCAAAATACGCAGATGATGCTGTTTATCTATCTGCTGGCATTCTGGGGATTTGGTGTAAAAGCGGCAGTATTTCCGTTTCAGGGATGGCTGCCAAAGGCTTCTGTGGCGCCGACTCCGGTTACGGCACTTCTGCATGCGGTGGCAGTGGTAAAATCCGGTGCGTTTGCAGTGATGAGGATCACCTATTACAGCTTCGGAGCGGACTTTATCCGCGGCACGTGGGTGCATTTTGCAGTAATGAGCATTGCCATGCTCAGTATTCTCTACGGCTCCACCATGGCTGTAAAGGAGACGCATTTTAAGAGAAGGCTGGCTTTTTCCACGGTCAGCAACCTGTCCTATATTCTGCTTGGCGTGACCATGATGAGTCCTCTGGGACTTCTGGCAGGGCTCTGCCATCTGGTATTTCATGCCATTATGAAGATCGGTGCATTTTTCAGTGCAGGTGCAGTGCTCCATCAGAGTAAGAAGGAATATGTGGACGAACTGAACGGACTTGCTTATCGGATGCCCTTTGTCTTTACCACGTTTACGATCTGTGGTCTGTCACTGATCGGTATTCCCGGGTTTGCAGGATTCATCAGCAAGTGGAATATTGCGGCGGCTGCCATGGAGACGGGACGGAGTTTCCCCTATGCATATGCTGCGGTGGGAGTTCTTCTGTATTCTGCATTGATGACCGGAATCTATGTCCTGACCGTTTCTGTGAGAGCCTGGTTCCCGGATAAGGGTTATGATGCACGGTCCAATGAGGGAATCACAGATCCGGGCTGGGAGATGAAACTTCCCCTTGGTATCTTTGCGGCAGCGATTGTGATACTTGGACTTTGTTCGGAGCCGCTGGTGCAGATTCTCAGGACAGTGGCGAATGGATTATTTTAGGAGAGGAGAAAAGCAATGAATGGTGATTTGATGATATTTCATGTGGTCTGGTTCCCGTTTGCGGCGGCTTTTCTCTGCTACCTGGCAGGAAGAAAGAGCAGGGGGCTTCGGGACCGTCTTGTTCAGCTTTCCGTAATCCTGGAGGCAGGAATGATGTTCCTCGCCGTCCTTCAGTTCTGGGGAAACGGTGCACCTCTGACCTTTGTCTGGGAGGGCTTCTGTATGCAGGGACTGTATCTGAAGCTGGATCATTTCCGGGCGCTTTACGGAGGGATCGCCGTGTGTATGTGGATGATGACCGGGATCTTTTCCAGAGAATATTTTTCTCATTATCGGAACAGGAACCGCTATTATTTCTTTTTTCTGCTGACCCTCGGGGCTACGGTGGGTGTATTTTTGTCAGCTGATCTGTATACGACCTTCCTTTTCTTCGAGATCATGTCACTGACCTCCTATGTGTGGGTGGTTCATGATGAGAAGCCGGCTGCCATGAAAGCCGGGGAGATCTACCTTGCCATTGCAGTCATCGGCGGGCTGGTCATGCTGATGGGGCTGTTCCTTCTGTATGATGCGGTGGGGACTCTCCGCATGTCAGAGCTTCACGATGCAGTGGGGGCAGTCTGGACGGAGAGGTCCGGACAGATCTATGCGGCAGGTTTTTGTATGCTGTTTGGTTTTGGCGCCAAGGCGGGTATGTTTCCCCTTCACATCTGGCTTCCAAAGGCCCATCCGGTGGCACCGGCACCTGCCAGTGCACTGCTGTCCGGTATTCTGACCAAGACAGGTGTGTTCGGAGTGCTGGTGGTCTGTACGGAGATCTTCCGGTATGATCCCCGGTGGGGAAGGCTGATCCTGTATCTGGGTGTGGTCACTATGTTCGGCGGTGCGTTGCTGGCGGTCTTCTCCATCGATCTGAAGCGTACACTGGCATGCTCTTCCATGTCTCAGATCGGATTTATTCTGGTAGGAGCCGGCATGCTGGAGCTTCTTGGAGAAGAAAATGCACTGGCGGCTTATGGAACGGTTCTCCATATGGTGAATCATTCGCTGATCAAGCTGGTATTGTTCATGGCGGCAGGTGTGGTCTATATGAATCTGCATGCGCTGGATTTAAATGAGATCCGCGGCTTTGGAAGGAAGCGTCCGCTTCTGAAGGGAATCTTTCTGGTGGGTGCGCTCGGCATCTGCGGAATACCGGGCTTCAGCGGATATCTGAGTAAAACCATGCTGCATGAGAGTATCGTGGAGTATGCGGTGGAGCTGGCGGCACACGGAGAACCCACACTGTGGATCCGTTCCATTGAGTGGATCTTTCTGATCACCGGAGGTATGACCATTGCTTACATGACGAAGATCTTTGTGGCAGTGTTTGTGGAGAAGAACCCGCGCCGTCAGGCGGAATTCGATGCGAAGAAACGGTATATGAATCCGGAGAGCACTTTTGCGCTTCTGACTCCGGCAGTCTACTTGTTCCTGCTGGGTGTATGGCAGTGGAGAGCGATGAGTCTTGTCCGGGGGGCTGCAGTGGAATTTCTGGGCGCAGACAGCAGCTTTTCCATCTATGGGATCCATTTCTTCAGTCTGGGGAATTTAAAAGGAGCAGCCATATCTCTGACTGTGGGTATGGTGGTATATTTTGGATTGATACGGAGGTTCCTGATGAGAAAGGATGACTGTCAGGAGCGGATCTATGTGAATGTATGGCCGCACTGGCTGGACCTGGAGAATCTGGTCTACCGTCCGGTACTGGAAAAGGCGGCGGTTATGGCGGCAGGGGGTATCTGTCGTCTGGCGGATCAGCTGTATCTGACAAGGATATGCTTAAAGGCGCTTCTGGAGATTTCGGCATTTCTCAGCCGTGTCTGTGATCATATGATGGATGGGGTTCTGCTGCTGCTTCGCAGCACCACTCACAGAAGCGGAACGGAGAAGCATGTATATCTGATCGGTTCAAAGTTCTCCAGAACACTGGGATCTATACTGGATAATTTTACCCGGGTGCTGAACCATACGATTTTCCGTAAGAACCCCATTGAGCGGTCCTTTGTGGTAACATTTGCAGAGTGGGAGGAAGTGATGCACAGGACGAACCGTCTGATCGGCGCCAGCCTGTCCTTTGGTCTGATGCTTGCAGCAATCGGTCTTGCGCTGACATTGATCTATCTGCTTTGGTGGTAGAAAGAAGGGTGTTGAGAATGAACAGGAAGAAAAGAGATACACTGGATATGACAGAAGGCAGTCCGGCAAAGGTACTGCTTGTCTTTGCGGTGCCGATTATCCTGTCCAATCTGTTTCAGCAGCTTTATAATATTATAGACAGCCTGATCGTGGGGAATTATCTGGGAGCGGACGCACTGGCGGCAGTGGGTTCTGCAGGCACGATCACGGCGGTCATCATTCAGCTGGCTTCCGGTCTTGCACTGGGAGCCTCTGTGATCATTGCCCAGTATTTTGGGGCAGGAAAGAGAGAGGAGATCCGGGTCTGTATGACGACCATCTCCGTTTTCGCGGTCGGTGTGGGAGCAGTGACGACTCTGCTGACCCAGATCTTTGCGGTACCGATCCTTCAGCTTGTGAAGACACCGTCAGAGATCATGGGGTACAGTGTGGATTATCTGATCATCTATTTCTGGGGAAGTGTGGCGATCTTCCTGTATAATGCACTGAATGCGGTGTATATTGCCCTGGGGGATTCCCGGACGCCGCTTTATTTCCTGATCCTTGCCTTTTTCCTGAATGTGGCGGGGGATCTGTTCTTCATTGTCACCTGTTCCATGGGAGTCGGGGGAGGGGCGCTGGCGACCACGTTGTCACAGGCAGTCTGTACGGTGCTTTCACTGCTCGTACTGGAGAAAAAGATGCGGCGGATCGGTATGGGAAGAGCGCAGAAGCTCTTTGATCAGAAGGAATTTGTCCGTATGATGCGGATTGCAGTTCCGGCGGCACTGCAGCAGTCGGTAGTCTCTGTCGGAAATGTTCTGGTACAATCGGTGATCAACGGCTTTGGTCCTGCAGTCATGGCAGGATGTACGGCGGCAAATAAGGCAGTGAATCTGGTATCCACCATACCGATCAACTGGGGAAATGCCCTGTCCAATTTTGTGGGACAGAACGTGGGAGCAAAGAAGCCGGAACGGATCTCTGCAGGTGTGAAAGCATCCATTCTGGTGACCGGAGCCATATCCGCTGTCATGACAGTCATCATGGAGCTGAGTGCAGAACAGATCATAAGCTGGTTTGTGGAGGAGGAAGAGTCCCTGGAGGTGATCCGGGTGGGAGCCTCCTATCTGCGGGTGACGGCACTGTTTATGATCGTCTTTTCGGTCTACATGATCATTAAATCTGTATTTAAGGGAACCGGTGATATGAAATGGTTCGTGGGTCTTACCCTCAGCAGCCTTGGGATCCGGGTGTTCTGTGCATTCACGCTGACGCCTGTGTTCGGGGAAGGGATACTGTGGTGGAGTATTGTGATCGGGTGGTGTGCAGCGACTGTCCCAACAGTAATACACTATTTTGGCGGAAGCTGGAAAAAGCACAGTCTGATTACGTAAGAGGAGAGTAGATAATGGAGTTGTTAAAATTACTGGAAGTTATGCTGGAACATATTGTGGAGGCAGCGATCCTGCTGTTTGAATTTATCGGCGTGGGAATTATTATTTTTTCCGGCATTCGGGGCTTTTTTCTGTATCTGCGCCGGTCCCCTTCCACAAAGCTGACCCTTGCCAAGGGGCTTGCCATGGGACTGGAGTTCAAGCTGGGAAGTGAGATCCTGAGAACGGTCGTAGTCAGGGAGTGGACAGAGATCGCCACGGTGGCAGGGATCATTGCGCTCAGAGCGGCTCTGACATTCCTGATCCACTGGGAGATCAAGGAAGAGGAGAAAGGAATACAGTGAGAAAAGGCACTGGGTTTTAGAAATGGCATAAAAAGGGGTGCGGCTTTTATAAGCCGCACCTCAAAATGATTCGGGAGTTCTTATGATATTATCTCTGTGCAGGTATTGCCGCACGGACGATCTTCTGGAATGCTTCCAGAAATACATAGATGATCACGATGTTTACAAAGAAATTCAGTCCGCATTTGATCAGACGGGATGTAAACAGAACCTCAACCGGAGTGCCGTACATCAGGTACAGCCAGGTAGAGGTCAGGGTGATGCTGATGATGAATTCAACAAAAGCACATCCCACTGCGCGCATTTTATTCATGCGGGACTTGTACAGAATCAGTCCGCACAGAGCGCCGACAAGCGCGTAGCTTAATGAAAATCCCGGAAAATACGCAAAGCCACGGACAAGACAGTTCAGCATATCACCGAAAAATCCGACGGTGAAGCCCATGACAGGTCCGCCGATCATACCGGCAGCCATAAATGCGAGAAAGCCGATACGGATCTCCAGTGTGCTGGAAATGGCAATGTTGCAAAATGACAGGACAACATAAAGGGCGATCATCAATCCGCAGATACAGAGATTCTGTATCTTACACAGATTGTTTAGCTGACCCTTAAAGTCCCATGCTTCCTTTGAAATCTGCATAAAAAATACACCTCCTAAAGATGCAGCAGACAGAGAGAAGAGGTCTCTCCGCTGAAATGATAAGTGACGATAATAAATAATATCTTTCAGGTACCACATCTGAGATGTACTCATATGTAGCAACGGGTGCGAATCAGACATCGTAAGCCGACAGGCTTTTCGTTCCGCGGCAACTCCCCATCCACGAACACTTAACGCGTAAGATTCTACTTCGCTATTATTTACTTAATTGCAATTATAGCATGATTTGAAAAATATGCAATATTTAACAGAAATTTCTTGATCATATTCCTCGTTACAGGGGATTGCGAAGCCCGTTAAGAACAGGTATAATAGGTGGCATATGTCATACAGACGAAGAAATAACAGGAAAGTAAGGATAATGAATTATGATACAGGATATTGCACCAAAGAAATATGACAATCATTATGAAGAACAGAAGCCGTCAAAAGAGGACTGGCTGATGATCTATCGCAAAGGAGATGCCCTTTGCAGATTTGAAAATGGAGAGATCTTCTTCCCAAAAGTAAGGGAGGTTGAACAGGAGCAGATGGAAATGACCTATCTCTTTACCATCAGCGGGGAACATTTCTTCCTTTTGAAGAACGGACTGGAGGAAGAGCTTCCGGGATATACATGGGAGAAGCCGGTGATTTTCCGGGAGGCGAAGCCCCGTTACCGCGGCTTTGCGGGTATTACCGGACAGCAGCTGGACGGATGGTACCGATCCAACCGATTCTGCGGACGGTGCGGAAAGCCGCTGGTACCGGATCATAAGGAGCGGATGCTTCATTGTGAGGACTGCGGCAATATGATCTATCCGAAGATCTGTCCGGGTGTGATCGTTGCGGTGACCAATGGAGACTATCTGCTTTTGACGAAGTATGCCAATCGTCCGGGGTCTGTGAATTATGCGCTGGTTGCAGGCTTTACGGAAATCGGTGAGACTCTGGAGGAGACCGTTGCCAGAGAGGTGATGGAAGAGGTTGGTCTGAAGGTAAAAAATATCAGCTACTACAAGAGCCAGCCCTGGTCCTTCAGCTCCACTCTGCTGTGCGGATTTTTCTGTGAGGTGGACGGAGATACATCCATCACTCTGGATACGGAGGAGCTGGCGGTAGGTCAGTGGTTCCGTCGGGATGCTGTCCCGGTGGAGGATGACGGCGTGAGCCTGACCAGGGAGATGATCGGAGTCTTTAAGACTGGTCGGGAAGGGGAGTTCCTTCACCGTTAAGGAGCTGAAGCTGGCGGCGGATCCGATGCATGAATGATAATAGATGAGACATTTCCAGGTGTGCTCATCTATTTTTTTTGTCCTTGTTGTACAAAGTGTATTTAAAACAAAAAAAATCAAAAAGTTCTTTGTTTATCTTGACAAAAATATTTTCATAATATATAATCAAAATGAAAATAATACCAAAAAAGAAAAAATAAATGAAAATGCGCGCAAAAAAAGAGCACCGGAGGTGCTCATGTGAATGAATGGAATTTAATAAAAGGAACGACCATGGAACAGGGCGTGAAGAGAACGTTCTCTGTTTTCCCGGCAGTCGGTGTTTTCCAGAAGTCGATAGGATACCGCATCGATCAGGAACATCAGGGGCATCTGGGAATTGATGAACAGTTTATCCTTTGTCTGCCGGATATCTCCGGCATAGAGAACGGTATCTGCCATCTGTGCCAGTTCGGTCTGCCTGTTCTGAGTAAGCAGGCAGATCTGTGCACTGACGGACTTGGCGATGCGGCAGGCACTGACGACCTCAGGGGTCTCGCCGGAGTTGGATACGGCAATGACCAGATCTCTGGGAGAGAAGAGGCTTGACTGTACACGGATCAGGAAGGAATCCGTCACCATGCTGGAGGTAAAGCCCATCTGGACGAGGCGCATGTTGAATTCGCTTGCAGTCAGACCGGAGCTTCCCACACCGAAGACAAGGATCTTGTCTGCCTGATGGATACGTGATACAAAGGCATCCAGGTCAGAAGAGTCCACCAGCTCGCTGGAAGCGGAGAGTACATTACTGTAATAGTGCGCAATCTTCTGTAAGATATGGTCGGGAACAGGCCGGGTGGTATTTTCAGCTGCCAGCAGGGTCTGGAATTCGATGTAATTTCGATAATCCAGTTTCTGGCAGAAGCGTGTCAGGGTAGAGTTGGAGGTTCCAATTGCTTTTACCAGCTCCTGACTGCCCAAAGAGGCAGTTTCCGTTGGGTGCTCTATAATGTAGGCGGCGATTTTCTGTTCGCTCTTGCTCAGGCGGCAGCCGAACACCTGAAGCCGGTTGTGAAAGCTGAGATTAGACATAAGTTCCTCCGCAAAAATATCATTCATTCACAATGATAGTATACTGATTTGGATTTTGCAACAACAAAATTTGTACAACTGGAAAAGAGAAAGGAAGTATGAGCTATGGGTGATCAGATCAAAGTAGGGGTTATTGGTTTTGGACAGATGGGGCAGGTACATGCAGGAATCTATAATAAGCTTCCGGGTGTTGCGCTTACGGCTGTCTGCGAATATAACGACGAGAGGCGCGCACAGGCAGAAGCACAGTATGGGTGCAGGACTTATAAAGATTATAAGGATCTGCTGACAGATCCGGAGATCGAAGCGGTATCGATTGTTCTTCCCGATAATATGCATCGTGAAGCAGTGGAGATTGCAGTTGCGAACAAAAAGCATATTCTTCTGGAAAAACCGCTTGCTAAGGAGCTGGCAGATGGAGAGGCGATGTACGAAATCACGAAGGATTATGATAAGGTATTTACCACGGGCTTCCTTCTTCGTTTTGACCCGCGCTTCAATCTGATCAAGCAGGCACTGGATTCTGGTGAGCTGGGTGAGATCATTCATATGTACTGCCGCCGCAACAGTCCTATTATTGGACCGCGTCGATATATTGGAGCTTCTGATCTTTCCATGCATGTAATGATTCACGATATTGATTATGTGAACTGGTTCATGGGCTGCAGACCGGTAAAAGTATTTGCCAAGGCACGCAGTGTACTGCTGAAAGAGTACGATATGGATGATGTGATCTATGCACTGGTTACTTATGAGAGTGGAGCTGTTGCCTGTCTGGAGGCATGCTGGGTACTTCCGGAAAATTCACCGACCATTATCGATGATAAGGTAGAACTGGTCGCAACAAAGGGAACCGTCTATGTGGATGCATGTGATAACGGTGTACGTTTTGTTACCGGTGACCGTGTACAGTATCCGGATTCCAGACACTGGTATAATGTGAACGGTGCTCCGTCCGGAGATCTTTCCGAGGAGATCATGGCATTTATCGGAAATATTGTGAATGGAACCAAGTCCATTATTACACCGGAGGATTCTCTGAATTCACTCCGTGTGGTAGATGCGATCGAGCGTTCCATTGCAGCGGGACATGAGGTGGATCTGTAGATACAGATAAAAGAAAACTGATGAGAAAACGGGGGGAAAAAAGAATGTCAGTACGAGTACAGATACAAAGATTTGGAAGTAAATTAAGTAATATGGTCATCCCCAATCTTGGAGCGTTTATTGCATGGGGACTCCTGACCGCAGTTGGTATTGCACTTGATAATGAAATGATGCGCAGTTTTATTACTCCTATGCTGAATTATCTGCTGCCGATTCTGATCGCGTTTGCAGGCGGTAAGATGGTATATGATTACAGGGGCGGAGTTATTGCAACGATCGCGACGATTGGAGTTATCATTGGTGCGGATGTAACCATGTTTATCGGTGCTATGATCCTCGGACCTCTCTCCGCATGGATTTTGAAGCAGTTTGATAAAATGCTGGATCAAAAGATTCCAATGGGGTTTGAGCTATTGGTCAATAACTATTCAATCGGAATCATAGGAGCACTGCTCGGTGTGTTTGGCTGTGTGGTTTTGGGACCGGCAATCTCTTCTCTGACGGTTGTATTTGCAGGCGGTGTGGATGCTCTGGTACAGAATGGACTTCTTCCTTTGACTGCGATCCTGATAGAGCCGGCAAAGGTATTGTTTTTGAACAATGCAATTGGACAGGGTATTCTGACTCCTATGGGTACGACTCAGCTTGGTGAGATCGGAAAATCCGTACTGTTTCTTCTGGAGAGTAATCCGGGACCTGGAATGGGAATCCTGCTTGCCTATATGTTATTTGGTAAAGGAACCTCCAAGTCTTCTGCATGGGGAGCCTCTCTGATCCATATGTTCGGCGGAATCCACGAGATTTATTTCCCGTTTGTGCTGATGAACCCGATCCTGATCCTTCCGCTGATCGTAGGCGGAGCTGTTGGTACCTTTATGTTTAATCTGCTGGATGTAGGACTGGTAGGAGTTGCATCACCGGGAAGTATTATTTCTATTATGATGATGTCCTATCCGGGAGACCGCTTGAATATCTGTCTTGCAATTTTACTGGCATGTGCGGCAACCTTTATCATAGCAATTCCGTTTGTAAAACGTGACAATAAGGATGATGCTTCTCTGAAAGAAGCGGCAGAGCAGATGAACGAGCTGAAAGGCAAGAAGAGCCGGATTTCAGCGGTATTTGAAGCGGATGAGAAGAGCTTTGATTTTGCTTCCGTAACCCGTATTGCATATGCATGTGATGCCGGAATCGGTTCCTCAGCAATGGGTGCGACGGTTCTTCAGAAGAAATGTAAAGCGGCAGGACTGGAGGACATCAAAGTATTCCATATTGCCATTGAAAATCTGCCCACAGACTGTCAGGTGGTTGTAACACAGGAACTCCTGCTTGACCGTGCAAAGGCTGCCCAGAAGGATGCATATTGTATCGCGGTAACAGACTTTATAAATGCGCCGCAATATGATGAGCTGATTGAAAAAATCCGTAAGGCACGTGGACTTTCATAGGTTCCCCTGAGACAATGCTGCTATAAAGAAATGAGGCGGCATTGTCTCTGTTTTAAAATAAAGGTGGAAGATGTATGCTGAAAACAATTATAATGGACTTTGATGGTCTGATCGTGGATACAGAGAAGGTATGGTATCAGATCTATGTGGAATGGTTCCGAATACAGAAGGGATATGAACTTTCGGTACAGGAATTTCTTACTTGCGTTGGTTCTAATGCGGAAGCTTTGTTCCAAAAACTGGATGAAAAGGGGATTCATGTAGACAGGGAGATTTTTGTCCGCGACACACAGCAGCGTTTTATCGAAGAAAGCAGCCGGCTTCCGGCAAAAGAAGGCGTGGAGGGATTTTTAAAGGCTGCAAGAGAGCTGGGATTGTCGGTGGCGCTTGCGACCTCTTCGGGACGTAAAAAGCCGTCCATGCATCTGGAACGGCTGGAGCTGATGAAGTATTTTGATCTGCTGGTGACGGCAGAAGACGTGGAGAATATCAAGCCGGAACCGGATCTGTTTTTCAAGGCGGCGGAGAAAATGCATTCTGCACCGGAGGAGTGTCTGGTTGTGGAAGATTCGCTGAATGGTCTGAAGGCAGGGATCAATGCAAATATGAAGGTTCTGGTTGTGCCCAATGATGTAACGAAGTATTGTACATTTGAGGGGCAGTATCGGAAGGCAGATTCACTGGCACAGGTAAACGTGGCGGAATTGATTGCAGACTTTTAGGAGGGAACAGGAATGTTATTGGAGACAGTTTCGGCGAAGGATGTACAGATTGGACTGAAAGCAGAGGACTGGGAGGATGCTGTGAGAAAGGCGGCGGCGCCTCTGGTGGAAGATGGAGCGATTGAACAGAGTTATGTGGAGGGAATCGTGGAATCTGTCCATAAGAATGGACCGTACTTTGTGATCAGTAAGGGGTTTGCGCTGGCACATGCCCGACCGGAATGTGGGGCAAATCGTCTTGCTTTGAATTTTACGACTTTGAATCCTCCGATTCCTTTTCATGCGGGGGCAAATGACCCTGTCAGTCTGATTATTACACTGGCTGCTACCGATCCGGACAGTCATATTGATCTTCTGGGAGAGCTGGCGGAGGTACTGATGGACGATGATCGTATGGAGCGGATGTTCCTTGCGAAAACACCGGAAGAGTTTTGTGAGATTCTTGGTTAAACAGGGAGCTGAGATATTCATGTCATCTTCTGTATAGAATAAAACGGGATCATCTGTTGGTATAGTCCAAAGATGATCCCTGTTTTTAATCGGATTATTTATGACATTGACAAGAAAAGATCTGGTTCAGAATCTGGTGAGCGACTTCGTCCTTGCTCAGGACCGGCAGCTCCCGAACCATATCTGCTGTGATCAAAGTGACCACATTGGTATCGGTGCCGAATCCGGCTCCGTCGGTCTTTAAATTATTTGCCACGATCATATCTACGTTTTTCCTTACAAGCTTTTCCTGAGAATTCTGCAGCATATTCTGAGTCTCCATGGAGAATCCGCAGAGAAACTGTCCCTCCTGCTTATGTTCTCCCAGATATTTCAGAATATCCTTTGTCCGTCTGAGGGGAATGCTCATATCCCCGTCCTTTTTCTTCATTTTCTCATCACTGACCGTGGCAGGCGTGTAATCTGCCACAGCTGCCGCCTTGATAATGGCGTCCTGTTCATCTGCCAGGGAGGTGACGGCCTGGAACATATCCTCCGCAGACCGGATTGGGATGATTTTGACAAATGGGGGCGGAGCAATGCTTACCGGACCGGATACCAGCGTCACATCTGCACCTCTGAGCATGGCGGCTCTTGCGATGGCATATCCCATCTTTCCGGTGGAGTGGTTCGTGATGACACGGACCGGATCGATGGATTCCTGGGTGGGTCCTGCGGTGACAAGTACCTTTTTGCCGGCCAGATCCTTTTCAAATGCCAGTTCCCTTAAAATATAGGAAAGCAGCACGTCGGGCTCCGGCATCTTCCCGGCCCCGGTATCCCCACATGCCAGATAGCCGCTGGCAGGTTCGATGATCTCATAACCATATTGCTTCAGGGCGTTCAGATTATCCTGAAGGATCGGATTTTCATACATGGCAGTATTCATGGCTGGAGAGACGAGCTTTTTGCATCTGCATGCCATCAGAGTTGTGGTCAGCATATCGTCTGCAATGCCGTGAGAGAGCTTCCCGATCACATTGGCAGAGGCAGGAGCAATCAGCGCCAGATCCGCCCGTTTGGCAACAGAGACATGCTCCACCTGAAAAGAAAAATTCCGGTCAAAGGTGTCGATCAGGCATTTATTTCCGGTAAGTGTCTCGAAGGTGACCGGAGTGATGAAGTTGGCGGCATTTGCCGTCATGATGACCTGTACATCGCAGTGCAGTTTTTTCAGAGCGCTGGCAAGCGATGCAATTTTGTATGCGGCAATGCTTCCGGTCACACCCAGAATTACAAATTTATCCTTTAACATAAATGTCCTCCAAAATCGTTTGTGTATTGTGAAAAGTATACCACAAGGAGAAAAAGTATGCTATACTATGGGCGCAGAAAACAGCGTCAGGTGTGATTCGACAGAAAATGTACCGGAGCACCTGTGTGATTCCTATGAAAAATGAGGTTGAAAATATGATTTTAGCAGTTGATATTGGAAATACAAATATTGTGGTAGGATGTATTGATGGCGAGAAGATCTGTTTTGTGGAGCGGCTGTCAACGGTGTCCACAAGAACGGAGCTGGAATATGCCATCAGCTTCAAGAATGTGCTGGAGCTGTATGGAATTCCATCTTCCAGTCTGGAAGGCGGGATCATCTCATCGGTTGTTCCTCCGATTACCAGTATAGTAAGACGTTCTGTGGAGAAGGTACTGGGGAAGGACGTGATGGTGGTAGGACCCGGAGTGAAGACCGGGCTGAATATTTTGATGGATAATCCCCGTGAAGTGGGAAGTGACCGTATCGTTAACGCAGTGGCTGTGGTGCATGAGTATCCGGTTCCGGCGGCGATCATTGATATGGGAACGGCAACCACGATCTGTGTGGTAGACGACAGGAAGAATTATATTGGCGGCGCGATCATTCCGGGTGTGCGTATTTCGGCGGATACCCTGACTGCAAGAACGGCTCAGCTTCCGAAGATCAGTATTGAACCGCCTGCGAAGCTGATTGGCAAAAATACAGTAGACTGTATGAAGAGTGGTGTGTTCTACGGAAATGCGGCTCTGATCGACGGGATGCTGGATCGGATGGAAGAGGAGATGGGACAGAAGCTGACCGTGATCGCCACGGGTGGGCTGGCAAAGGCTCTGATTCCTCATTGCCGGCATGATATCCTGTTGGATGACGCGCTGCTTCTGAAGGGGCTGAAGATTATATACGAGAAGAACCTGTAATAAGTATAAGAAAGCTGGATCGTGCTGTGGTGGATAAAAGCTGCCACAGCATGATCCGCTGTTTCATAAGATTGGTTTCATCTATACAAAATTTATAAAACGGTTGCATTTTGAAATACTATATGCTAAACTATGTCTATAGATACATCTGTTTCACATCTGACCGTCTCGGTCTGATTATCCCATAAGGAACAGACCGGTTCCTGAAAAAGCGGTCAGTATAAAAGTGAAGAAAGCATTACGTCAGTGGCATCCGCCGTTCTTGAACGCAATGCGCATTTGTCTGGAGGAGGATGCAGGTCATTATGAACTGATACCGGAGCTGGAGATGACCAGAAAACCTCTCCGCATGGATGCGCTGCTTGTGAAGACGGAGGACAGATATGAGATGAAGGGCAGTCTCGGAAGACTGTTCCGAAAATATAATATATTAGAATACAAAGGCTACGGAGATTATCTGAGTATTGATGATTATTATAAGGGTTTTTCCTATGCACTGCTGTATAAGGCAGGTGTGGTGATTCCTGATAAGAGAAAGACAGAGCAGATACGTTTGGACGAGCTGACCCTGACCTTTGTGTGTTACCGGTATCCGAGAAAGCTGATGCATTATCTTTTGCAGGAGAAGAATTATAAAATTGAGGAAATAGATGCGGGAATCTACTGGATCCTGGGAGAACAGATCCCGGTACAGATCATTGTACAGAAGCATCTGAATAGTGTGGAATACAAGTGGCTTTCCAATCTGTCGGGGGAATTGACGGCAGTGGATTTTGAAGCATTGGTGAGAGAAGCGGACAGTCATACAAGTGATGTATTCCGGGATGAACTGATCCAGTTTTTGCTGGAGAGCAATGAGAGATTGAAGGAGGATGAGGATATGTGTCAATTTGCAGAGGGATTAAGAAATGAAGGACGAAGTGAAGGCGAGAGCTATTTTGCAAAGCTGGCGGGATTGCTGCTGGAGGATTCCCGGATAAAGGATCTGCAGGAGGCGGTAGCTGATATTGAATTTCGTAAAAAGCTGTATAAAGAGTATGGAATGTAAAAAAAAGGGGAGATACCTGACGGTCAGGTTCTTCCCTTTCTGTGAGCTGCGTACTATTTAATAATGGTTCCGGCTTTTTCTTCCAGTGCGGCTTTGGCATCGTCAAGATCAGCGATTACAGTGACGCGGCCAGGTTTCCCAGATACAAAGGATACGGCTGCAACGACCTTTGGAAGGATAGAAGTCTCCGGGAACTGTCCCTCAGCGATATAGCTCTTTGCCTTGTCAACACTTATGGTGTCCAGCGGCTGGCAGTTATCTTTGCCGTAATTCAGATAGAGCTTCTCCTCTCCGGTCAGGAGCAGGAGCATATCTGCATCCAGAAGTTCTGCCAGCTTACCGCTTGCAAGATCCTTTTCGATAACGGCACTTGCGCCTTTTAAGCGGTTGCCCTGTTTGAGAACCGGGATTCCGCCGCCGCCGCATGCGATGACGATCTGTCCTGCATCAGACAAGGTGCGGATTGCATCGATCTCAACAATATCTTCCGGCTTTGGTGCGGAGACAATGCGGCGGTAACCATCGTCGGTCCTGGTTGCGTAGTTGCCTTTCTCTTCTTCCATATCAGCTTCTTCCTTTGTCATGACACGACCGATCACTTTTACCGGTTTATAGAAAGAATCATCATAAGGATTCACAATAACCTGAGTAAGGATGGTCGTAACCGGATGATAGATACCGCGGTTCAAAAGTTCCTCACGAATGGCATTCTGAAGATCATAGCCGATATAACCCTGGCTCATGGCAGAGCAGACGGACATGGGTGCAAATGTATATCCGGGATGCTGTTTGCCGAATTCATTCATGGCAGTGTGAATCATACCCACCTGTGGAGCATTACTGTGGGAGATGACGACCTGGCAGTCAGCTTCTACAAGGTCAGCGATAGCCTTTGCAGCGGATTTAACGGCGGTCTTTTGTTCCGGCAGGGTAGTTCCAAGCGCTTTGTGCCCGAGGGCAACGACAACTTTTTTCTTGCTCATATGTGTGCCTCATTTCTGAATATAATATGATGTTGGAGAAAAAGTGATTTTTCCCCTGGTTATTCGCAGTAACCAAATATACATTCTATTATACGGTGTGTAAAGGAAAATTGCAAGACTTGCCTGAATGTGGTATACTACACGAAAGCAAAAAGCAGGGCGAAAGACTCACCACAAACAAAAGCGTCGTGCCTGCACGTAAGCATATGTCTGTATAGAAGGAGGACCTTCATGAAAACAATTGCAGGTTTACTGGAGAAATTAGATTACCAGGTGATAAATGGTACACTGGAGGGAGAGATCAGTGAGCTGGTCTACGATTCCAGAAAGGTTACAGAGGATTGTATGTTTGTCTGCATCAAAGGTGCAGTCTATGACAGTCACGAACATGTGGAGGACATTACGGCAAAGGGTGCAAAGGTCATCGTGGCGGAAAAGAAGATTCCGGTTCCGGCTCATGTGACACTTGTTGTGGTTCCGGACAGCCGCTATGCGCTGTCTCTTTTATCAGCTGCATATTTTGATTATCCCGCGGAAAAGATGAAGGTGATCGGTATTACCGGAACGAAAGGAAAAACCACCACAACCTTTATGGTGAAGGAGATTCTGGAGCACGCAGGCTACAGGGTGGGGCTTATCGGAACGATTGAGACGGTTATCGGGGATACTCATATTCCGTCCAATAATACGACGCCGGAATCGTATCTGGTACAGGAATATTTTGCACAGATGGTGGAAGCGGGCTGCCAGGTCTGTGTGATGGAGGTGTCTTCCCAGGGACTGATGATGCACCGGACAGCGGGGATTCCTTTTGAAATCGGTATTTTTACGAATCTGGCACCGGATCATATCGGTCCGAATGAGCATGCCAGCTTTGAGGAATATGCTTCCTGCAAAGGCATGCTGTTCCGTCAGTGCAGGATCGGTATTGTAAATATAGATGATGAAAATGTGGATGTGGTCATGCAGGGTCACACCTGTGAGCTGGAGACCATTGGTTTTTCGAAAAAAGCAGATTATTGTGCGTCGGAAGTGGAGCTGGTTGGAAGACCGGGATATCTGGGCGTCAGATATCATGTATCCGGAAAGCTGGATATGGATGTGGAGATCGATGTACCGGGTAAATTCAGTGTGTATAACTCCCTGGTGGCAATCGCGGTGTGTGAACATTTCAAGGTGTCAGAGGAGGATTTGAAGGAAGCGCTTCGGGTAGTAAAGACCAGGGGGCGGATCGAGATGATCAGGGTATCGGATGATTTTATTCTGATGATCGATTATGCGCACAATGCCATGAGTCTTCAAAGTCTGCTGGAGACCCTGAAGGAATATGCCCCAAAGCGTCTGGTATGTGTTTTCGGATGCGGAGGCAACCGATCCAGACTGCGTCGTTATGAGATGGGGGAGGTGTCCGGCAGGCTGGCAGATTTAACGGTCATTACTTCGGATAATCCGAGATTCGAGGAGCCCCAGGCGATCATAGATGACATTAAGACCGGGATGGAGAAGACGGACGGGGCATATGTGGAGATCATTGACCGTAAGGAAGCCATCCGCTATGTGATCGAGCATGGACAAAAGGGAGATGTGATCGTTCTGGCGGGAAAGGGTCATGAGGACTATCAGGAGATCAAAGGCGTCAAGTATCCTATGGATGAGAGGGTACTGATCCGTGAGGTCCTGGAGGAGCTGGACGCAGCTCGCGCAAGTTCGGCTCATTCATGACTGCGTGACGGGACTTTTATAGTAATAGAGAGGGAACGGAGAGAAGATGGAGTTCGTCAACGTCATTGTGGATATTTCCAGTGAAAAGCTGGACCGGGTTTTCCAGTATCGTGTGCCGGAGCATTTAAAGGATCAGCTTCAGGCAGGCATGCAGGTATATTTTCCCTTTGGCATGGGGAACCGACAGATGAAAGGCTATGTGGTAGGATTTTCAGATGAAGCTGACTACCCCTTAGATAAGATAAAGGAACTGACCGGAATCGTGGAAGGCAGTGTAAAAGCAGAGTCACAGCTTGTGGCACTTGCCGCATGGATGCGGGAGACGTATGGCTCTACCATGAACCAGGCGCTGAAAACGGTCCTTCCGGTCAAGCAGAAGATCGTACAGAAGCAGAACCGCCAGCTTGTGCTGCTCCTTTCAGAGAAGGAGGGTCAAGACCGTCTGGATGAATATCTCAGGAAAAATTACCGGGCGAAGGCAAGGCTTCTGGCTGCGCTGCTGGATGAGGGAACACTGGATTACCGGGAGGCTTCCCTGAAGCTCAAGGTTACAACAGAGGTCATGAGGAAGCTGGAGGAGGAAGGGGTCCTTCGGATCGAGTCAGAGACGGCATTCCGGAATCCCTTTGCCGGACATTTCCGGAAGAAAGACAGCCGGATCGTACTGAATCCGGAGCAGAGTGCGGCAGTGGAGGGAATCTGGAATGATTACCGGCAGGGAATCCGACGCACCTATCTGCTTCACGGGGTGACCGGAAGCGGGAAGACAGAAGTGTATATGGAGCTGATCTCCCGTGTCATCGCAGAGGGAAAGCAGGCAATTGTCCTGATCCCGGAGATCGCCCTGAGCTTTCAGACCGTTATGCGTTTTTATGAGAGATTTGGCGACAGAGTATCGGTTATGCATTCCCGGCTGTCAGAGGGGGAACGCTATGACCAGTTTGTGCGGGCAAAAAAGAAAAAAATCGATGTGATGATCGGACCCAGATCGGCATTGTTTACACCTTTTTCACAAATAGGTGTTATTATCATGGATGAGGAGCATGAAAGCTCCTATAAAAGTGAAAATGTACCAAGATATCATGCCCGTGAGACGGCGATCCGCCGGGCCGGGATGTGCGGAGCATCCGTGATACTGGGCAGTGCGACTCCTTCTATGGAGAGTTACTATCGGGCACAGGAAGGGGAATATGGTTTTTACCGTCTGGCAGGCAGGATCGGAGAGGCACAGATGCCCGGAGTAAGCATTGTGGATCTTCGGACTGAGCTGAAGGAGGGAAATCGCAGCATCTTCAGCCGCAGACTTATGGACGCCATGGAGGAACGGCTTGAGAAGCGTCAGCAGATGATGCTTTTCCTGAACCGGAGAGGAATGTCCGGATTTGTGTCCTGCCGTTCCTGCGGAGAGGCGATCCGGTGTCCCCATTGTGATGTGACGCTGTCCCTTCACAATGACGGCAGTCTGCGCTGTCATTACTGCGGTTTCCAGATTCGGATGCCCAGGACCTGCCCGTCCTGCGGCTCCCGTTATATCTCGGGATTTCGTGCAGGTACACAGCAGATCGAGCAGGAAGTGAAAAGGCTGTTTCCCGGAGCAAGAGTGCTTCGGATGGATTACGATACGACCCGGAGCAAGGAGAGTTATGAACAGATTCTGGCTGCCTTTGGAAAAGGAGAGGCAGACATACTGGTTGGAACTCAGATGATCGTAAAAGGGCACGATTTTCCCAATGTGACTCTGGTTGGTGTGCTTGCAGCGGATATTTCCCTGTATGCGGCAGATTATCGGGCATCCGAGCGCACATTTCAGCTTCTGACCCAGGCAGTGGGCAGGGCGGGACGCGGGACGCTTCCCGGAGAGGCGGTCATACAGACCTACATACCGGATCATTACAGCATACAGACCGCGGCGAAACAGGATTATGAGGGCTTTTACTGGCAGGAGATGCTGTATCGGAATCTGATGGGATATCCGCCTGCATTTTTTATGCTGGGGATCTACCTGTCAGGTCCTGATCAGGAGCTGCTTGAGCGTCAGGCGCAGATATTGGGAGCATGTATCCGGGACGGGCAGGTGGACGCTCTTGCGGTGATCGGACCGGCGGATGCGGCTCTGGCAAAGAAAAATGATGTGTACCGTAAGACCATTTACCTGAAGCATGAGCAGGAAAAGGTGCTGCTCGCCGTGAAAACGGAGCTGGAAAAGGAACTGGAGAAGGAAGCGGTATGGCAGAAAATATATATACAATTTGATTTTAATCCATTAAATGCATATTAGGAGGAAATTATGGCAATTCGTAATCTGAGATTTGAGGGAGACGCGATTCTCCGCAAGACAAGCAAGGAAGTAAAAGAAGTGACACCGAAGATCAGAGAACTGATCGATGACATGCTGGAGACCATGTATGAAGCAAACGGGGTTGGACTGGCAGCTCCGCAGGTAGGGATCCTGAAGCGGATCGTGACCATTGATGTGGGTGAGGGACCGCTGGTGCTGATCAATCCTCAGATCGTAAAGACCGAAGGCTCTCAGACCGGAGAAGAGGGCTGTTTAAGTGTTCCGGGAAAAGCAGGAACGGTTACAAGACCCAATGAAGTGACTGTACGTTTTATGGATGAAGATATGGAGTGGTATGAGCTGGAGGCAGAAGAACTGCTGGCAAGAGCTGTCTGCCATGAGTGTGATCATCTGGATGGGAAGCTTTATGTGGATCTGGTGGAAGGTGAGCTTCACGATACCGCATATGCAGACGAGGAGGAATAAAAATATATGAATATTATTTTCATGGGAACGCCGGATTTTGCGGTGGGGACGCTGGAGGCTCTGATCGAAGCCGGCCACAGGATCAATATGGTCGTGACACAGCCGGACAAACCAAAGGGAAGAGGACATTCCATGCAGTATACGCCGGTGAAGGAGGTGGCGATCCGTCATAATCTTCCGGTCTATCAGCCGAAGAAGATCCGGGAGGAGCTGTCAGTCCGCTATCTGGACGGAATAGAGGCAGATGTGATCGTGGTGGTGGCGTTCGGGCAGATCATTCCGAAATCCATTCTGGAATTGAAAAAATACGGATGCATCAATGTTCACGGCTCCCTGCTGCCGGCATACCGGGGAGCAGCACCGATCCAGTGGGCGGTGATCAACGGGGAAAAGGAATCCGGTGTAACGATCATGCAGATGGATGAAGGTCTGGATACCGGTGATATGCTCACGAAGGCGGTGGTGCCTCTGGATGAGAAGGAGACCGGAGGCAGCCTGTTTGACAAGCTGAGTGCGGCAGGGGCAAAGCTCTGTGTGGAGACTCTGAAGCAGCTGGAGGAGGGAACGATCCATCCCCGGAAGCAGGGTGAGACCACGACTGCATATGCGTCCATGCTGACAAAGGATATGGGATGTATCGACTGGACGAAGGATGCGGTGTCCATCGAGCGGCTGGTGAGAGGACTGAATCCATGGCCCAGCGCCTATACCGTATTAAACGGGAAGACCATGAAGATCTGGGAGTGTCAGGTTATTCCGTCAGACGTATCAAAGGGAGAATGTGGTGAGATACTGGAAGTAACGAAGGATTCCCTGATCGTACAGACAGGCAGCGGCGCTCTGGCAGTCAGAGAGCTGCAGTTAGAGGGCAAGAAGCGGATGGACGCAGGCTCATTCCTGCGTGGCTTTACCGTTGAGCCGGGTACGGTTCTGGGAACAGAATAGGAGGATTATCATGTTTTGGTACGATTCAACTTATATATTGGTATTGATCGGAGCTGTTTTGTCTATGTGGGCATCAGCGAGGGTCAATTCCACCTATCAGAAATATGCAAAGGTCAGGAGCTATTCCGGTCTGACCGGTGCGGAAGCGGCGCGGCGGATCTTAAACGACGCGGGGATCTATGATGTACGGATCGAGCATGTACGCGGCAATCTGACGGACCACTATGATCCCAGAGCAAGAGTGCTGCGCTTATCAGACAGCGTTTACGGCTCTGCCTCTGTGGCTGCGATCGGAGTAGCGGCGCATGAGTGCGGTCATGCGATCCAGGATAATGAGGAATATGCACCTCTTCGGATCCGAAATTCCTTTGTCCCGGTTGCAAACTTTGGTACAAAGGCGGCACTGCCGATCCTGCTTCTGGGACTTTTCCTCGGAAGCTCCGGTGTATTGATCCAGGTCGGACTTCTGTGCTTCGCACTGGGAACCCTGTTCCAGCTCATCACCCTTCCGGTGGAGTTCAACGCATCCGCAAGGGCGGTAGATATTCTGGGAAATACCCATATGCTGTCAGAAGAAGAGCTGGGGCATACAAGAAAGGTGCTTTCTGCAGCGGCAATGACTTATGTGGCGGCAGCAGCGGCTTCCATTCTGTCACTGCTCCGTATGATCCTTCTGTTCGGAGGTAGAGATCGTGACTGATCAGGTAAATACAAGAGCACTTGTGCTGGAGCTCCTTCTGGAGGTTACCTCCGGGAAGGAGTACAGCCATGTGGCTGTCCGCGGGATTTTGGAAAAATATCAGTATCTTGGCAAGCAGGACCGTGCCTTCCTGACCAGAGTGGCGGAAGGGACCATCGAGCGTATGCTGGAGCTTGATTACATTATTAATCAGTTTTCCAAAGTCCCGGTGAACAGGATGAAGCCGGTGATCCGCAATATTCTCAGAATGTCGGTTTATCAGATCAAGTATATGGACCGGATCCCGGATTCTGCAGTGTGCAATGAAGCGGTAAAGCTGGCGCAGAAGAAGGGATTTGCAAATCTGAAGGGATTTGTGAACGGAGTCCTGAGAAATATTGCCAGAGGACTTTCCGATATTCAGTATCCGGATCTGTCTGTCCGGTATTCCACGCCCAAATGGATCGTGGAGCAGTGGACGGAGGAATATGGTGCAGAGACGGCCTGCAGGATGCTGGAAGACCAGTACAGAGAAAAACCGGTGACCATCCGGGTGAATCTGCAGAAGATTACAAAAGAACAGTTAAAAAAGAGACTGGAATCCGAAGGCGTTTGCGTACAGGAGCCAAAAGAGGTGGACTGTGCCCTGGCAATCTCGGATTATGACTATTTACGGGCAATTCCCTCCTTTCGGGAGGGGCTTTTTCAGGTACAGGATGTAAGCTCCATGATGGCAGCGCTTATGGCAGAACCGAAGGAAGGAGATTACTGCATGGATGTATGTGCAGCTCCGGGAGGCAAGAGCCTGCATCTGGCGGACCTGATGAAAGGGACCGGTATGGTGGAGGCCCGGGATCTGACAGATTATAAGGTGGGGCTGATACAGGAAAATATTGAGCGCAGCGGTGTGGCCAATATGAAGGCAGTTCGTATGGATGCCACGGTCCCGGACGAAGCCTCCGTGGAAAAAGCAGATATACTGATTGCAGATCTGCCCTGTTCGGGCCTGGGAGTGCTGAATAAGAAAAGTGATCTGAAATACCGTATGAGCAGAGAGCAGCAGGAGGAGCTGGTGGCACTCCAGCGCAGGATACTGGATACCGTATGGCAGTATGTGAAGCCGGGCGGGACGCTGATTTACAGCACCTGTACGGTACATAAGGAAGAAAACGAAGGCAATGCGCGGTGGTTTGCCGAAAACTATCCCTTTACGCTGAAGGATCAGGTACAGATGCTTCCGGGTATAGATCCGTGGGATGGATTCTACATCGCGAAGCTGGAAAGGAAGCCCCATGATTGATATCAAATCCCTGACTTTAAAGGAGCTTCAGGAAGAAATAGAAAAGCTGGGAGATAAAAAGTTCCGTGCAAAACAGATCTACAGCTGGATGCATGAAAAGCTGGCAGATGATTATTCGCAGATGACGGACATTTCCAGGGGACTCAGGGAAAAGCTGGCGCAGGACTATGAGCTGACCAGACTTTCCATTGTGGAGGTACAGACCTCAAAGATCGATGGTACCAGCAAGTTTCTGTTCCGTCTGTCGGACGGCAATGTGATCGAGAGTGTGCTGATGAAATATCATCATGGCAATTCTGTGTGCATTTCCTCACAGGTGGGCTGCAGAATGGGCTGCCGCTTCTGTGCATCCACGCTGGATGGGCTGGAGCGGGGTTTAAAGCCATCGGAGATGCTGGATCAGATCTATCAGATCCAGAAATGGTCCGGGGAACGGGTGCATAACGTGGTAGTCATGGGAACCGGAGAACCCCTGGATAATTATGAGGCGTTGCTTCGTTTTCTGGAGCTTCTGACCTGTGAGGGAGGTCTTCATATCAGCCAGAGAAATGTGACGGTATCTACCTGCGGAATCGTGCCCCGTATGCGGCAGCTTGCAGACGAAAAGCTTCAGATCACGCTGGCACTCTCTCTTCATGCCTCCAGTCAGGAGAAGCGTAAAGGTCTTATGCCGGTGGCGAACAAATATGAGCTGTCGGAGGTCATGGATGCCTGCCGTTACTATTTTGAGCAGACCGGAAGGCGGCTTACCTTCGAGTACAGTCTGGTGGGCGGAGTGAACGATACCGAAGAGGATGCGCGGGAATTGATCGCTTTGGTAAAGCCCCTTAACTGCCATGTCAACCTGATTCCGGTCAATCCGATCAAGGAGAGGGATTATGTGCAGTCCGGGCATCAGACCATTGTCAGATTTAAAAATAAGCTTGAAAAATCAGGAATAAATGTTACTATTAGAAGAGAAATGGGTAGAGACATAGACGGTGCCTGTGGACAGCTCCGCAAGAGCTATATGGATACAGAAAAGTGAGGTGAAGACCTGTGCAGACATCGGTTGCGTTGACAGACATTGGACGCAGGAGAAAAGTGAATCAGGATTATGTGTATGCTTCCGACCAGCCAATAGGTAACCTTCCCAATCTTTACATTGTTGCAGACGGGATGGGAGGACATAAGGCAGGAGATCTTGCGTCATCCTATGCGGTGAAGAAGATCGTGGAGGCTGTGCAGAGATGTGCGGATACCAGACCGGCACTGATTCTGCAGAAAGCGATTCGGTATGCCAATTACCGTTTGTATGAAAAAGCAAATGAGAGTGAGGATTACCATGGCATGGGAACTACGCTGGTGGTTCTGACGATCTGCGGACATGAAGCACTGGCTGTGAATATCGGAGACAGCAGGCTGTATGAGGTGGCGCCGGAAGGGATCCGGCAGATCTCAGAGGACCATTCTCTGGTGGCAGAGCTGGTGCGTAAGGGTGAACTGAGCCCTGAGGACGCAAGAAGACATCCGGATAAGAATATTATTACAAGAGCATTGGGAATTCAGGAGGAGACAGAGATGGATCTGTTCCCGTTCCATGCAGAATCCGGGAACCGGTATCTCCTCTGTTCTGACGGTCTGAGCAATATGGTGGAGGATACGGAACTCTGCCGGGTGATCCAGAAGGATAAGGCAGTCAGTGAGATTGGCGGTGAGCTGATCCTGGAAGCGAACAGGAATGGCGGAACAGACAATATTTCCGTGGTACTGGTAGAAATAGAATAACAGTGAGGTAAGATTATGATCAAAGTAGGAACGATAGTGGGCGACCGCTATGAGATCCTGGAAAAAATTGGAGTCGGCGGCATGGCGGAGGTCTTTAAAGGCAAAGACCATAAGCTCAACCGTTTTGTTGCAGTAAAGGTGTTAAAGGAAGAATTTCGTGAAAACGAAGGCTTCGTAAAAAAGTTCAAGGAAGAAGCACAGGCTGCGGCAGGTCTTGCCCATCCTAATATTGTGAATGTATATGATGTGGGCAATGAAAACGGAATCTACTATATTGTAATGGAGCTGGTAGAAGGAATCGTTTTAAAGAACTATATTGAGAGGAAGGGACGTCTGACTATCAAGGAGGCGACCAGCATTGCGATCCAGGTGTCTGCAGGGCTGGAAGTAGCACATAACAATCAGATCGTCCACCGGGATATCAAGCCGCAGAACATTATCATTTCCAGAGAGGGAAAGGTAAAGGTTACGGACTTTGGTATTGCGAAGGCGACCACTTCTCAGACGACCACTTCCACTGCCATGGGATCCGTGCATTATGCATCGCCGGAGCAGGCAAGAGGCGGTTATGTGGACCACCGGAGCGATATCTATTCTCTTGGTATTGTGCTTTATGAGATGGTGACCGGACGGGTTCCCTTTGACGGTGAGACAGCCGTTACAGTAGCTGTGAAGCATCTGCAGGAGGAGATGGTGTCTCCGCGCACATATTGCGAGGATATCCCCTTCAGTCTGGAGCAGATCATCCGCAAATGTATGGAAAAGAGCCCGGACCGCAGATATCAGGATATCGGCGATCTGATGGCAGATCTGAAGCAGTCCCTGATGGATCCGGATGGTGATTTTGTGAAACGGGTAGATCTGGATGAACAGGCGAAGACAGTGATTATGACAAAAGGTACCGCGTCAAAGGTGAAGGATGCCAGAAGGGCAGATTATATAGAAGAGCCGGATGATGAAGACGACGATGATGAATATGACGAGGATGATGAAGACGACGAGGACGATGATGAGGAATTAAGTCCCACCGTAGAAAAGGTCATGACCATTGCAGGAGCCGCTCTTGCAGTGATCATTGTGATCATTCTGCTTCTTCTGTTTTCCCGGATGCTTGGCATCGGCAAAGGATCGGAGGAAGACAGCAAGGATAACCAGCAGACCGAGGAGACTCTGGATCCGGATCAGGACCAGGAGGATGAGAGCAGCAGCAACGAAAATACGGTTGTGATGCCGGATCTGCTTGGAAAGACCATGACTGAGGCAAAGATCGAGCTGGAAGAGATCGGGCTTTCCATTGTCCTGAAAGGAAATGAGACCTCGGACAAATACCGTGCAGGGCAGATTATAGAACAGAGCATTGCCGATGGGGAAAGAGTCTCTGTGGGCAGCACCGTGGATGTGATGATCGCCGGAGCTGGCTCCGGTTCTGCTGATACGGAACAGACGCCGTCTACGGAACAGGAAGAACCGGAAACGGAACAGGTGAAGGTTCCAAAAGTAACCGGTCAGACGGAAGCGGATGCGAAGAGTGCACTGACTGCGGCAGGACTGACGGTTGGAAGCGTGACAGAGAGCGCAAGTGATACCGTGGAGAAGGGCAAGGTCATCAGCCAGAGTCTGTCTGCAGACAGCAGCGTGGATAAAGGGACAAAGGTCAATCTTGTTCTGAGCAGCGGACCGAATAAGAAGAAGGTAACGGACGTGATCGGGCATGAGGTCAACCGTGCCACCGGAGAGCTGCAGAGTGACGGTTTTGTGGTTGAGGTAAAGGAAGTTGAATCTGATGATATCAGAGAAGGACTTGTTATCAGCTCGGATCCGGCAAAGGGGACCTATGCAGAACCGGGCAGCACAGTCAAGATCACCGTCAGCAAAGGAAGAAAGCAGGTGGAAATACCTGACGTAACGGTAAATATGAATTTTGAGGCAGCAGCAGAGGCACTGGAGGATGCCGGCTTTGAAGGAACCATCAAGGAAGGCAGAGAGTCCAGTGAATCAGTAGGAGAAGGCTATGTGACCCGATATGATCCAAGGGGCAAGGTGGATCCGGATTCCACGGTGACGATTTATGTAAGTACAGGACCTGAGGTTGCGCCGGAACCGCCCGCATCAGAACAGCCTTCTACGGAACAGCCATCTACGGAGCAGCCCTCTGCGGGACAGACTCCCTCCGTATAGCTTATGCAGGGAAGGATCATGAAAGGGATCGCAGGCTTCTACTATGTACTGGCAGAAGGCTTCGGTACCTATGAATGCAAGGCAAGGGGAATTTTCCGAAGTCAGAAGATCAAGCCGCTGGTAGGCGATGATGTGGAGATCGAGATTCTGGATGAGGAAGAGAAGACCGGGAATATTACGGAGATTCTGGAACGTAAGAGTCAGCTGATCCGACCTGCGGTGGCAAATGTGGATCAGGCACTGGTGATATTTGCAGCAGCAAAGCCGAAGCCCAATCTTTCTCTTCTGGACCGTTTCCTGATCATGATGGACCGCCAGGGGATCGAGACGATCATCTGTTTTAATAAGAAGGACGGAGTGCCCGCTGAGGAGCTGGAACGGCTGCGCCGGATCTATTCCGGCTGCGGAAGCCATATACTGTTTACCAGTGCAAAGCAGCAGGAAGGTATCGAAGAACTGAGAGATCTGCTCCGCGGACATACGACAACGGTGGCGGGTCCTTCCGGTGTGGGCAAATCCACATTGATCAATCTGCTTGTACCGGATGCAGATATGGAGACCGGGACGATCAGCAGCAGAATCGACCGTGGAAAGCACACCACCAGACACAGTGAGCTTTTCCGGATGGAAGCTGGCAGCTATATATTCGATACTCCGGGCTTCAGCTCTCTGGAGCTTGACCGGATGGAAAAGGAAGAACTAAGATACAGCTTTCCGGAATTCAGAAGCTATGAAGGAACATGCCGTTTTCAGGGCTGTGTTCATGGAAAGGAGCCTGGCTGTGCAGTAAAGGAAGCAGTAGAGGCGGGAAAGATCAGCCGGGAGAGGTTTGAGAGCTACAGCCTGCTTATGCAGGAATTACAGGAGAGGGAAAAAAGGAGATATTCATAATGAAAACATACTTATCACCATCTATTTTATCCGCAGATTTTGCACATTTGGGAGAGGATATCAGACGTGCGGAGGAAGCAGGCACACCATATCTGCATTATGACGTAATGGACGGCATGTTTGTTCCGAGTATTTCTTTCGGAATGCCGGTGCTGGAGTCTGTTCGCAAGGTTACCGATATGGTGCTGGATGTCCATCTGATGATCGAAGATCCGGACCGCTATATTGATGAATTTGTCCGCTGCGGCGCAGACATTATCACGGTACACTATGAAGCCTGCAAGGATGTGAAGAAGACCATTCAGATGATCAAGGACAAAGGGGTAAAGGCGGGCGTGACCATTAAGCCCAATACTCCCAACAGCGTACTTGCGGATGTGCTTGACATGGTGGACATGGTGCTTCTGATGACTGTGGAGCCGGGCTTTGGCGGACAGGCCTACATTCCGGAATCTACGGAGAAGATCAGGGAGCTCAGAAGAATGCTTGACGAGCGGGGGCTAGAGACTGATATCGAAGTGGATGGAGGAATCAAGAAGGAAAACCTGCAGATGGTGCTGGATGCGGGAGCCAATGTGATCGTAGCCGGTTCCGCTATTTTTAAGGGAGATATCGGACAGAATGTAAAGGATTTTCTGGAGATCATGTCAGGAAAGTAATGAACAGTAAAAATATGATGAATACATTGATTATCAGCGGGGGCAGTATCGATATCGATCTTGCCCTTCGTGTTTTAGAAGAAAAATATGATCATATCATTGGCGTGGACGGCGGACTTGGGTTCTGTTATGAACAGAAGATACTGCCGACCCGTATAGTAGGCGATTTTGATACGCTGGACCCGGAGATTCTTGCCTGGTACAAGGACAATACCCAGGTGGAGATCCGGGAATATAATTCGGTCAAGGATGCCACGGATACCCAGATTGCTGTAGAACTGGCACTGGAGCTTGGCAGTACCCGGATCACGATCCTGGGTGCCACCGGAACAAGACTGGATCATGTGCTTGGAAATATACAGACTCTGTATCTTCCCCTGCAGAGGGGTGTGGACTGTGTGATTCTGGATCCGAACAATCGGATACGTCTGATAGAGAAGCAGTATGTGCTTCGCCGGGAAGAGCAGTACGGGAAGTATTTTTCTCTGATCCCGCTGACCACGGATGTGAAGGGCGTGACTCTGAAAGGAGTAAAATATCCCCTTGACAGATACCATTTCACCACATTGGGAAGCGGAAGCCTTGGTGTATCCAATGAGGTGCTGAAGGAGCAGGCGGAGATATCCATGGAAAGCGGAATTTTTGTGCTGATTGAGTCGAAGGATTGAGGAAAAGGGCTTGACGGACTGGGAAATTCTGTGATATATTATTTAAGGTTGTGCAGAAGCAGGACCACTACGCAATAATCACGCGGACGGATTCCCGCAGCGGTGCCTTTACAGGTTCTACGGGAAGTGAAAAGTCACGCGGAAGAAAAACCAAAACGGAGGAAGAAAAAATGAGCGTAATTTCAATGAAACAGTTACTGGAAGCAGGTGTTCATTTTGGTCATCAGACCAGAAGATGGAACCCTAAGATGGCAGAGTACATCTATACCGAGAGAAACGGTATCTACATCATCGATCTGCAGAAATCTGTAGGCAAGGTTGACGAGGCTTACAAGGCAATCGCTGACATCGCTGCAGAAGGCGGAAACATTCTCTTTGTAGGAACCAAGAAGCAGGCTCAGGATGCAATTGCAACCGAGGCAGAGCGCTGCGGAATGTTCTATGTAAACGAGAGATGGTTAGGTGGTATGCTGACCAACTTCAAGACTATCCAGGGACGTATTGCTAGATTAAAAGAGATCGAGACCATGCAGGAAGACGGAACCTTTGATGTTCTGCCGAAGAAGGAAGTTATCGAGCTGAGAAAAGAGATGGATAAGCTTCAGAGAAACCTGGGTGGTATCAAAGAGATGAAGAGAATTCCGGATGCAATCTTTGTTGTAGACCCGAAGAAGGAGAGAATCTGTGTTCAGGAAGCTCATACTCTGGGAATTCCGCTGATCGGTATCTGCGATACCAACTGTGATCCGGAGGAGCTGGATTATGTGATCCCGGGTAACGACGATGCAATTCGTGCGGTAAAACTGATCGTTTCCAAGATGGCTGACGCTGTTATCGAGGCAAATCAGGGTGAGGCAGAAGAGGTTGCAGAAGAAATGGAAGCTCCGGTAGAGGAGTAAATCACATCCCACAGGAGGAATGAAATCATGGCTATTACAGCAGCAATGGTAAAAGAGTTAAGAGAAATGAGCGGCGCAGGCATGATGGACTGTAAGAAAGCTCTGGCAGCTACCGATGGAGACATGGCAGCAGCAGTTGATTTCTTAAGAGAGAAGGGCCTTGCTACCGCACAGAAGAAAGCAAGCCGTATTGCAGCAGAGGGTATTGTTGCAACCGCTCTGTCTGAGGATGGAAAGACAGCAGTTGCAGTTGAAGTAAATGCAGAGACTGACTTCGTAGCAAAGAACGAGAAGTTCCAGAACTACGTTGCAGAGGTAGCAGCTCAGGCACTGACCACCAGTGCAGCAGACATCGAAGCATTCATGGCTGAGGCATGGGCGCTGGATACCAGCAAGACCGTTAAGGAAGAACTGGCAGCTCAGATCGCTGTGATCGGTGAGAATATGAACATCCGTCGTTTCCAGCAGATGAAAGAGGAGAACGGTTTCGTTGCTTCTTATATCCATGCAGGCGGCAAGATCGGTGTTCTGATCGATGTTGAGACTGATGTTGTGAACGATGACATCAAAGAGATGGCAAGAAACCTGGCTATGCAGGTTGCAGCTCTGAAGCCGGTATACACCAACAGCAGCGAAGTAGATGAGAACTACAAGGCTCATGAGCTGGAGATCATCAAATCCCAGATCGAAAATGATCCGAAGATGGCAGGCAAGCCGGAGAAGGTTATTTCCGGAGCAGTTATGGGTCGTCTGAACAAGCAGCTCAAAGAGATCTGCCTGTTGGATCAGGTATACGTAAAAGCAGAGGATGGAAAACAGATCGTATCTGCTTACGTGGCACAGGTTGCTAAGGCAAACAGTGCGAATATCGCAATCAAAGGTTTCGTACGTTATGAGACCGGCGAAGGTATGGAAAAGAAGAATGAGGATTTTGCAGCAGAAGTTGCAGCTCAGATGGGTAAATAATTCTTTCAACCGATATAATAATATCTTTAGAAAAATTTATCTTGACAAATGATGGGTTCAATGGTAACTTATCTATATGATATAGTATGTTACTGGAACGGCAGGCATTAACTATGCATGAATATTTTGGATGTTTATGCATGTTAATGCCTTTTTTGTGTGTAAAACAGCAAATGCAGGGGCATAGTAAGCAGGTAGTGAATGTATGGAGCATCCGGGAAAAAACAGGAGGAATTGTCATGAAAGACAAAATTTTTGGTGTACTGCAGCGGGTAGGAAGATCCTTCATGCTGCCAATTGCGATCCTGCCGGTGGCAGGTCTGCTGCTGGGTGTGGGAGGTTCCTTTACGAATACGACCATGCTGGAAACATATGGACTCATGGGACTCATGGGACCAGGAACCATGTTGAATGCGATCCTGCTTGTAATGAGCGCAGCAGGTGATATTGTGTTTGCAAATCTTCCTATTATCTTTGCCATGGGCGTTGCCATCGGTATGGCGAAGAAGGAAAAGGAAGTGGCGGCGTTGTCATCTGCAATTGCATTTTTCATCATGCATGCTTCAATCGGAGCCATGATCACCAATCATGGAGGTGCGGAGGCAATGCTGGAGGGTGCAACGGCTTCCGTAGTAGGCATCACGTCCCTTCAGATGGGTGTGTTCGGCGGTATCATCGTTGGTCTTGGCGTTGCGGCACTTCATAATCGTTTTTACAAGATCGAGCTGCCGCAGGTGCTTTCTTTCTTTGGAGGAACCAGATTTGTACCGATCATCAGTGCCCTTACCTATACGGCGGTTGGTATTCTGATGTTTTATATCTGGCCGGCGATCCAGACAGGGATCTATGCGGTCGGAGGTGTGGTGCTGGAATCCGGCTATGCAGGAACCTGGCTCTATGGTCTGATGGAGCGTGCGCTCATACCCTTTGGACTTCATCATGTATTTTATCTTCCGTTCTGGCAGACTGCCCTTGGCGGAACGATGGAGATTGGCGGCAGAGTAGTGGAGGGTGCACAGAGTATCTTCTTTGCCCAGCTTGCAGATCCCACGATCGAGCATTTTGCAGTATCGGCAACCAGATTTATGTCCGGTAAATTCCCGCTTATGATCTTTGGTCTTCCGGGAGCTGCACTTGCCATGTATAAGACGGCAAAGCCGGAGAAAAAGAAAGCTGTGGCTGGTCTTCTTCTCTCAGCCGCACTGACTTCCATGCTGACCGGTATCACAGAGCCTCTGGAGTTTACCTTCCTTTTCGTAGCTCCGGTGTTGTATGTAGTACACTGTATATTTGCAGGTCTTGCTTATATGTTGATGCATATCTGCGGAGTTGGTGTGGGAATGACCTTCTCCGGCGGAATGATCGACCTGTTCCTGTTTGGAATCATGCAGGGAAATGCAAAAACGAGCTGGATCTGGGTAGTGATCGTTGGAATCGGATATTTTGCAGTGTATTACTTCCTGTTCGGATTCCTGATCACAAAGCTTGATCTGAAGACTCCGGGGCGTGATGACAGCGAGGAAGTGAAGCTGTACCGCAGAAGTGATGTGGACGCGAAGAAAAAAGGTACTGCACAGACAGGTGCGGAGGCATTATCCGAAGAGGATGCGCTGTCCGAAGCAATCTGCCGGGGACTTGGCGGCAAGAAAAATATCTCGGATGTGGATTGCTGCGCAACCAGACTTCGCTGTACCGTTCACAAATCTGAGCTGGTGAATGATGCACTTTTGAAAACTACCGGGGCATCCGGCGTGGTACACAAGGGAAATGGAGTACAGGTCATCTATGGTCCCCGTGTTACGGTGATCAAGTCCAATCTGGAAGATTATCTGGAGAAGGCGCCGAATGAAGAATATGTGCTGTCGGAAGCAGCGGAAGAGATAAATATGCCTGCTGAGGAATCCCGGACAGAGAAGAAGGTAGTGGACACGGTTATCATTTCCAGCCCGGTGAACGGAACGGCAGCTGATCTGTCAGAAACACCGGATGAAGCATTTGCCGGAAGAATGATGGGTGATGGAGCCATGGTGATTCCTTCTGAAGAAATGGTCTATGCGCCGGAGGATGGTGAAGTGTGCTTTGTATTTGAAACCAGACACGCCATCGGGTTCCAGACAGCATCCGGAGTGGCAATGCTGCTTCACATGGGAATTGATACGGTGAGCCTGAATGGAGAAGGCTTTGAGGTACTGGTAAAGGACGGAGATCAGGTGAAAAAGGGTCAGCCGTTGATGAAGCTGGATCTGGAGTATTTAAAGGCACATGCACCGTCACTTGCTTCACCGGTGCTGTGTACAGAGCTGAATGACAACCAGAAGATCCGGCTGCTGAAGAGTGGAGAAATTCAGGCAGGGGATGCTCTGTTTGCAATAGATACCTACGAGGTATAAAACACATTTACAAGGACGGTATCTGAGGAGTAAAATAGATATAAGAGATCATTATACAGGAGAAGAACTGTGTCTGCGGGGGATAGGGAGAGATGTTCAGAGTAAAGAAAGCTTTAAATCACAATACAATTATTGCAATCGGGATGGAGGATAACCGGGAGTATCTTCTGATCGGAAAAGGTATTGGCTTTGGGAAGAAGGTAAGTGAGCGGCTGGAAGCGCCGGAGGACTGTATGGTGTATTCCATGCAGGAGCAGACGGAGCGCGGCAGCGCCGCAGAGCTTGTGAAAAGTATAGATCCCATATACCTGGAGATTGCGGAGCAGGTATTGAAGGAGAGCAGTAAGATATTCGGAAAGCTGGACTGGAGCATTCTTTTTCCTATGGCAGATCACATTGCATTTGCAGTACAGCGGATCCGGAAGGGTGAACAGATCAGTAATCCACTGACCAACGATATTCAGGCACTGTTTCATATGGAATATAAGGCGGCAGAGTGTATCCGTCCGATTCTGAAGGAGCGTCTGTCGGTGGAGATCGACAGTGATGAGATCGGTTATGTGGCTCTGCATATTCATTCCGCTATTGAGGATGAGAATGTGGCTCTGTCCATGCAGATCGCAGGAACGGTCCGGGAATGTATTGAGCTGGTGGAAGAGGAGACGGGACAGAAGATCGATATTATGTCTCTTTCCTATAACCGTCTTATGAACCATGTCCGTTATATGGCGGCACGGGCGATCCGGGGCGAGAAGCTGAGACTGAATATGAATGATTATATGGAAGTGAAATTTCCGGACGCATTCCGGCTGGCGGCTGAGGTATGCGGGCATCTGGAGCGTCACCTGAAAAAGCCGCTGGATGAGGTGGAGATCGGATATCTTGCCATGCATATTGAACGTGTGGCGGCGGATATGAAATAAGCCGGAAAAGCGGCTTTATACAGGTGGGAATGTAAAAGGAGACATCAGGATACTTATGGTATTCGGGTGTCTCTTTTGACATTGTTCATAAACTGCTTGATTAAATAAACAAAAAAACCCTATAATGAAGTCAGAGGATAATGGGAGCTGTGCCACTCATGACAGAAAGAGAGAAGCGTCAGGAAAGCGCGTCAGGTGTATATTTATGCGGATAAAGAGTTTCCCGGGACGATTATTGATAAAACCATGGGAAGGGTGCATGGAGATCACCAGTATCTTCGGAGAATGGAAAAAGAATGGGTTAGACAGTATGATCAGGTCATGATGGAAGTCCGGGACAGCAGGAACTGGAAGGAAAAGGTACTGGAATTTTTAGAAAGAACCGAAGGGGAGTGGAGGCTGGATGCAAGTAGATATTAAACAAGGAAGCCTTATGAATAAAATGAGAATCGCAGTCTGTGATGATTCCCAGAGAGATCTGCAGATTCTGGAAAATCATTTGCTGCGGTATGCAGATGAGAAGCATTATGAGTTTGCTATTACCCGTTTTTGCAGCGGACGGGAGTTTCTGGATAAATACCAGCCCGTTTATCACATGATTTTTCTGGATATCCGGTTGGAGGATCTGTCTGGTGACAGGCTGGCAGAGTGTATCAGGGAAGAGGACAGAGAGGTTCCGGTTGTCTTCGTTTCATCCTTCCCGGATGCGGTATACCGTGGATATGAATTAAATATACAGAACTATGTCAAAAAGCCGCTGAGTTATTCCAGTGTAGCAAAAGAGGTGGAGCGGGCAATCAAGACGCTTCGTTATCTGAAAGAGGACTTTTTCTGGGAAGAAGGGATGGAGGAGTCACTGAAAATATATTATTCCAGGCTGGAATACATAGAGACAGATACTCATTCCCATGGAACCTGTCTGCATTATGACGGCAGGATGATCCTGTCCCGCCGGAAGCTGAAGGATTATGAAAACCTGCTGAAGGATCCGTGTTTTTACCGATGTAATTACAGCTATATCGTTAATCTGCGCTTGGTGGAACAGATTATTCCCTGTGATAAACGGTATGAGCTTATGCTGAGTACCGGTGAGAAGATTCCCATGAGCAGAGGAAATAAAGGAGAATGCATGAAACGGATGATGGCTGTCTGGGGGACGGTATAAGGAGAATAGGTGAGATGATTGACAGAGTGGTTGCAATGGTGAAAGAACAGAAAGAATTTTCAGGTGGATATCATGCTGGATCTCATCTGAGCTGTGTGACACAGTTCAATCTGGTATATTTCTTATTGGTATCAGGATATCATTTTGTCGGTGTGACGAGAATTGTTAAGTGTTTGGTTACAGGTGCTGTAGTGGTCTGTATTTTTATGTATGCACCAATTGTTTCCAAACAAAAAAGATTATCAGAGGAAGAGATTCATTCGCATAGGAAATGGGCAAGGATTAAAATTTTGATTTTGAGTGGAGTATGGTTGGCAGGAGAGTTTGTACACTGTAACACATACACAGATTTTGTATTTCTGGCAATCTGCATGCTGGAAATTACGCTGATACTTGGAAAAATAGTTGAAGCAAAAGAGAAGGAATGTAAATGATAGTAATCGGAATTGACTTATTTGCAACTATTATAGAGGGAAGTTTGTTATATTATATGCTGAGTAAGACCGCAGATAAATTTCAGTGGAAAAAGTATGTATGGACAATTGGAGTGTTTACCGGAATTGTCTTTTGGATGACACAGAGAACCATGTCACCAGAAGAAAAAGTGCTGGTTATTGGATTTTTATATATGCTCATAGGGATAATTGTACATAAGATACCGGCATATCGGGCAATTTTATTAAGTTTTCTTTTTCATCTTTCAATTGGTTTGGGAGAGATTGCAGTACAGATATTTTTAATTGCTTGCACAGGAAAGTCTGTTCCACAGATTACACAGAATATTTTCGTTTTAGCAGTGGCAATATACTTCAGCAAATTACTTGCAGTATGTCTGATTGTATGGATGAAAAAGTCTTTCGGCAGTTTAAGATTATACCTTAGCTGGAAGGTGTTTTTGATTGTGCTATTTCCATTGATGTTAATTGTGCTTTTGGTTGCAAAACTGGAAGGAATGATTCTTGGATATACGGAAGATATTATGATATGGAATGAGTTGGTATTTTCAGTTGCGTTGCTTTTTTCTGCCCTCTGTCTTGTGGCTTCTCTTCGATATGTAATTGTAATGAATGACATTCAGATTACAAAGAATCTCAATGAACAGCAGTTGGAAATGCTTTATGGTTATTATCAGAAGCGTCTGGAGTATGAGAATCAGGCAAAGAAAATATATCATGATTTGAACAAGCATCTTTCTATTCTGGAAAGTATGAAGGATGGAAAAGAAAAGGATGCCTATATGGAGCGGATACAGCAGACTCTGAAAGAAGTACAGTATCCTGCCTATACCGGAAATGAGATCATAGATCTGGTCATACAGGATAAAAAGGAACAGTTTAAGGAAATTGAGATCTCGGCGGTGTGTACTGGAAATATTGATTCTATCAAAAAGATTGAAAACTTTGATCTAGTCACTGTTTTTGGAAACGCACTGGATAATGGGGCAGAGGCATTGAGAAAAGACCGCTCTGCGAAACAGGAGATTGATATTCGTATTAAGTTGCTGTCACATTTTGTTATGATTGAGTTTTCCAATGAATATACAGGTGAATCTGTAGAATATGCTATGTCTTCAAAGGAAGACAAAAGGATGCATGGATATGGAATATCCAATATTATGGATGTTGTGAAGAAGTATGACGGACAGGCAGAGATTCGGACAGAAGAGGGGAAATTTATTTTACAATTACTATTTCTGGTGTAAATACCCAAACTATGTTGTTATATGGACAAACTATGCAGAACCACTTACGTTTGTAGGTGGTTTTTGTTATGGTATTTGTGTAACAGGTAGAAATCAAGTTATAAAGGGAGGAAAGGAAAATGGTTAATAAGTTAACAAATGTATTTTTACTACTGGTGGTTGCTGCTGCAAATCATATGGCAATTCATTCTTTGGCACAGACAAGTGCTTTAAACTGGCATCAGCCAGAGGTAGGAGAAGAATTGAAAGAGAAAATAAAAAGTAGGAGCTGAAAAATGGGTGGATTATATTGAAAGATAGAAAAGCGGTTGACGAGGTGACGAAACAGAGAAATAAAAGTGGAATAAAGAAATATATGGTCATCTTTATGGTTGAGGCAATGATCCTGATCAGTCCCATCATTATTTATGGTATTCTTATTACGGATACAGAAAAGGGAGTACTTATAGATTCAATAGAGGGATACCCGCAGGGGGCAGAGCTTTATATTAAGACATCTAAGGGTACTTATGAAATAAAGTATAATTTGGAAGAATTGAATGAGATCTATCACGAGAATTTTAAAATAGGAGATAAGGTTCTGGTAATTCATAATGTTTCCAAAATACCTGCGATAGCGATATATCCGCCAAGGATGCAATTGATTTATATGAAAAGACTGTAGTATTTTATTGTAAAAAACAGTAAATTTAAAATGGAGGACAATAAAGTGATAAAGAGATTGATTTGTTCAGCGATGTTATTGGTTTTACTGCTAGCTATGCCAGTAAGCGCAAAAAATTTGACTGAAGAAAATGTATCAATACATAATGTGAAGGAATTCGATTTGGTTAGTCATACAATAAAAGAGCGAACTTATCAGATTGACAATGCCTTTACGGATACAAGTAGTCTTTTTAGTAATGCGGTTCCATTTTTTCTTGAGCCGATAGATTATGCAGAAGGCTATCCGTTTTCTGCGATAGGAAAGCTTTCCATTACATATGAAAATGGAAAGAAAGGGGCTGGAACGGCATTTGTGGTTGCTGATAACTTAGTTTTGACTTCTGCGCATTGTGTATATGACTATTATAATGGGAATGGAGCAGCAACTAAGATGCATTTTCAGGCAGGGTACAATCAGGATGGGAGTTTTATTGCAACTTCAGAAGCCTCTACATTTTATTGCTCATCAGGATGGACGGAATTGCAAGATTATGCGTATGATTGGGCATTGGTAAAATTAAAAAATCCCATGGGCAGTGCAACTGGAATAATTCCATGTAAAGTAATTAGCTCTCCAGTTGGAACGACAGTGATGGTATCTGGATATGGAAATAGTGAAGAGTATGATGGTCGCGTACAATTAATATCTGAAGGTACAGTAACTAGTGCAAGTAATGGAAAATTAGTATTTAATGCAGATAGTTTGGGTGGAATGAGCGGAAGCCCCGTTATGTCATTAGACGATCCGAATTTGGCAGCAATTGGTATCTTGTCAGGAACCACAGTATCAGGAAATACATCAGGACCCTGCATGAATACTGTTATTACCAATTTAATAAGAAATTATCAGTAAGTAGATTAATTAATCTGTATATTGCTATTTTGTACAAATAGAAAGGAATTATATGAAAAAAATAGTATCTACATTATTGTTATTTGCTTTGGTATTTTCCTTTATTCCTAAGGAAATAAAAGCGGAAGAAAAGCAAGTAATAAGTTATGAAGAGTATGCAAATGCTTTAGTTGAAAAGTTTGCTGAATATGGAAGGGTATTAGAAGTACAGCCGCAAAATGAAGAGTTTGTATATACAAAAGATTTATTAGATGAGGAACTGAGAAAAGCGGAAATATATTTAGCAACACCTATAACATTTTCAGTTGTTGAAAAAAATATTTCTAAAGATAAAAGTATAATGCATCCTAAAAGTATGATTGGAACAGAAAGCTTTTATGATGAAGTAGCAGTGATTTTTGGTAATGCGCCTATGCCTGAGGCGGTTGCAACTGTAGGAGTGACAGCAACGCTTACTTTGGATTATCAGACAGATTGTATTGTGAGTGGAGGAAGCCCTTCGTGTGTAATTATGGGAGGTGTTGCTATAGATGATTATTTTGAATTATTATCATACAAAACCAGAATTAGTAATGCTTCCGCTACGTCTAAAAACAGAAATATTATGTATACAATAAAAGGAAGATTTAAGTTAGACTATAGTGCAGTAGGTGTTACAGCATGGCAAAAAGTAGATAAAGAGTTTATTGTTGGGTTTAATCCGTTCTAGTGTGTTTAAGTGTGTCGATTATTTTGATTATATCAAGACAATATTACAAAATGGGAGACGGTGAGAAAATAGATATACTCAAATGGGTAAGGGTATGACTGTAGTCAGTTATACCCTTACCCTAATATTAAAAATGATGGTGAATTGAAAAAGTAAATTCTAGTGCGGGATTAAATTCCAAAGGTTAAAAAAAGCGATTTCTTATCTCTTACAATGATATTTTTTTCTTCTTATGATATACTTTGGACTGACGCTGTACCAGCCGCTGTCGGATCCGGAACCGTTCACTGAGGTACAGGAGTGGCTCACAGAGCATGGCATTCCCATGAAGATAGCTGCAGAACTGCCGGATGACCTTTTGGAGGATCTGAAGGTCCGCATGGAAAATTCAGAGTACATCATCGGTGAGCTGAAGGATTCGTCTACCCCGGAGCAGATAAAGTTGTCGTTTGATATCTGGATCGAAAACGACAAAAATTCAGAGCATGAGGTTTATGAAACAAGCTTACCTGTAAATCAATCGGTGGACATTTTTGAATCGATTCAGTATACATATGGAACGGTATTAGATATGTCCAATGCCTATTTGGAGAAAGGAAGTTGAAATATGTCACCTTTTTTTACTTTATTAAGATATATTGATATTATGCACAACATATTGCAAATAACATTTTATATAATGGGAATATTGGCTTTTGCAAAATATTTAAAAGAGCACAAGTGAAAAAAGAAAAATGTGTAATTCAGCCTGCGGAAATTTACCGCTCTTTTGAGAAGAGAGCGGTTTGTTCATGTATTTTTTACCCCCGGTCAATCTGAGACGAAGCTGAAAAATGAAGATATTTTACAAGCTTTTTGAAAAAAAGAGTGGTAAAATAAAAATTGTTCGGGAGGAAATACATGTGAAGAAAGAAGCAAGAACAATAGTTTATGATGATGAACTTCGGATAGAAGCCTATCGGTTTGAAGGAATTGTACAGCCCTTCCCCAATCATTTCCACGAATACTATGTCATTGGTTTTATAGAGGAAGGAGAAAGATACCTGTCCTGCAAGAACCAGGAATATGTAATTACAAAAGGCAACATTATTTTATTTAATCCGGGAGACAATCACGGATGTGTACAGCATGATGGCGGGACGTTGGATTACCGGGGATTCAATATCCCAAGGACAATCATGCTGGATCTGGCAGAGGAAGTGACTGGAAAGAGGATGCTTTCCGGTTTTTCAAAGAATGTGATTTTGGATGAAGAAGTGACCTGCTATTTACGTCCGCTTCACGAAATGGTGATGAGGGGTTCCGGAGAGTTTGGAAAGGAAGAAAATTTGCTTCTTTTGCTGTCCCTGTTGTTTCAGAGATATGGTCAGCCGTTTGAAAGCTGTATTCCGGAGTGCCGGGAAGAAATTGAGAAAGCCTGTGCCTTTATGGAACAGCATTATGCCGGGCATATTTATTTAGATCAGATCTGTCGTTGTGCCGGGCTTAGTAAATCTGCCCTGCTTCGGGCATTTACAAAATCCAAAGGTGTGACCCCGTATCTTTATCTGCAAAATATCCGTATTGGGGAAGCAAAGAAACTGTTGGAGCAGGGAGTGGCTCCAATCAAAGCGGCACTGTTGACTGGATTTTCTGACCAAAGTCACTTTACAAATTATTTCAACAGCTTTATCGGTCTTGCTCCCGGTCTTTACCGTGATATTTTCAGGACTGAAAAAAGAGGTAATCAGAATGGAGAATAAACAGACTGCCGGGCATTTATTAGCCCTGCTTACAATTATTATCTGGGGAACTACTTTTATTTCTACAAAAATTCTGCTGGTGGATTTTCATCCGGTAGAGATTTTATTTTTCCGGTTTATCATGGGACTGCTGATCCTGATACTGGTCTGTCCGCGCCGCTTAAAAGGGATAACACGCAGCCAGGAAATCACCTTTGCTGCCGCTGGTTTGTGCGGAGTCTGTATGTACTACCTGTTGGAAAACATAGCTCTGACCTTTACGCTGGCTTCCAACGTAGGTGTCATCATTTCAGTGGCTCCCTTTTTTACGGCAATTTTGACTCATCTGTTTATGAAGGATGAGGAAAAACTGCGTCCTGATTTTTTCATCGGCTTTGTCGTTGCTATGATCGGAATTTTTTTGATCAGCTTCAATGGTTCCAAATTGGAATTGAACCCGGCAGGCGATCTTCTTGCTCTGCTGGCAGCTTTGGTATGGGCATGCTATTCTGTATTGACAAAAAAGATCGGCAGCTATGGTTATCCTACCATTCTCACCACAAGAAGGGTGTTCTTTTATGGTATCCTGTTTATGATACCTGCCCTGTTCCTGTTTGACTTTAAGCTGGAACTGACAAGGTTCGCTGACCCGGTTTATCTGTTCAATATCGTTTATCTGGGGCTGGGCGCTTCCGCTCTTTGCTTTGTCACCTGGAATTTTGCCGTCAAAGTGTTGGGAGCGGTCAAGACAAGTATTTATATTTACATGGTTCCGGTTATTACAGTAGTGACTTCGGTGGTGATTTTACATGAAAAAATCACAGTGCTGGCAGGCCTTGGAACGGTTTTGACTTTGGCAGGACTCTTTCTTTCCGAAAGCAGGCTGTTTAAGAAAAGAGGCTGAAACACGGATTTACAGAACGGGAAATGCTGCGTTTGCGGTAATTTAGGAGAACATAAATGAAAATTGAAAGAATCACAGCGGACTTATCCGTGTGCAAAGTAGAGAATTATTCAAAGGTAGATTTGTCACAGGAATACTGCTTTATTGGCAAGACTGATGAAGAAAATTCGCTGGTCTGCCTGACGGAAAATGTACCGGAAAATGCAACGGTACGGGATGACGGCTGGAAAGCGTTTAGAATACAAGGAACATTAGACTTTTCATTGATCGGAATTTTGTCAAAAATATCTGCTGTTCTTGCAGGAAACAAAATAGGAATCTTTGCAATTTCAACGTATAATACGGATTACATCCTTGTAAAAGCAGAAAATTATAATGACGCGTTATCTGCGCTTGCTAACGCAGGTTATCATATTGAATAAAGAATGCCCCTGTTGAAAGACCGAAAGCTTTCCGGCTTCCAAAGGGGCATTCAGGTTTTAGCAGAGGTTACCCTCAGTGTACAAGGGGACACACGCCCTGAATCGTGATATTCGCCCGATTTTCTGTGTCCAGTACGCCTTAATTGTCCGCCTTGAAAAGCGGGCGAATATCTACGAGCAGGGTCGTAGAGTTGAGCGAGGATGAATTTGGACTCCTGCAAGGCACTTGAACGAGGCGTACTGGACGTACGCCGAATGA
>JAHABX010000055.1 GCA_018376135.1 Clostridiales bacterium
AATATCTTAAGAAGGAGCATTTAGACAGCTTTTATCTCTATACCGATACCAGCTGCAACTACGGTTTTTATGAACATCAGGGAATGGTACGAAGATGTGAAAAAGAGCATATTTTTACGGTTAATCAGCAACGTTCAAAAATGACATTTTTTATTTATGATTGTGAAATCTAAAAAGGCTGCCGCAGGAAGTCTCCTCTAAGCAGGGAGGCTTCCTACCGAAAATTATTTTATATTAACTTATCCAACTCAAATAATAGTTTTGATTTCATTTCTTCTAATTCCTTATGAGAAGGGCGATTACTGTCATCGTACATTTTTTCCATTGGATACCACCAAACAGGACCTTTCCCGTTGTTCCCATAATTCTCGATATCGCCTGCTTTTCTCGGAAACAAATGCCAATGAAGATGTGTATCTCCATTACCCAGCAATTCATAATTTATTTTATCTGCTTTAAATGCTTTTGAAACTGCTTCTGCAACAACAGACATTTCTTCTAAAAATTTCATTTTTGTTGAAAAATCTAAGTCGAATAATTCTGTTTTATGAACTTTACTGAGAAATAATGTATAGCCTTTAAAATGCTGATTATCTCCTATAACAACATATCCCGTTGATAATTCTTTCACAAAATAAGGATTAACACCATCCTTAATCATTTTAATTCTATCACAGATGATACACATATTTATTCACCTCGTTAAATTCAAAATTCACTACACTACAAATTGGGTTTATTTTCAGCACCCCCATTCGCAAGCGATGTTCTTCCTTTTCCCAATGCAGACAAAGCAGCAATGAATTGTTTTTTCTCTGTCCAATTAACACCATCTCTGCACTGTATATATCCTTTTGCCATATCTTCATTACAATATGGACATTTCATATATGCACCTCCAAATCATAATTTACTGCACTACAAACTGGGATTTATCACTCTGGTAATTCCATTTCATCATTCATTTTTACAAATCCATACTTTTCATACAATGGTCGCCCCATATCAGTTGCTTCTAATGAAATAGCTGTAATGCCCTTGCTTTTAGTATCTCTAATCAGCATATCTAATGTTTTATAAGCAATTCCCAGTCTTCTATATTCAGGATTAGTATACATATTCATGATATAAGCCTTGTTTCCACTTGGATTGTGGTAAGTCGGCATTACTTGAAAAAAACTAACACCACCAGCCCCTACAAAACGATTTTCATCAAAAACCAAATATGCAATATGAGATCTGTCACAAAGAGCTTTTTGATAATAATTATAAGATTGTCTTTCAACTTCACTCATATCAGTATCAGCAGAAAGTTTATTAGCTGCTCTTAATACCTCTATTCTTGTTTCTGTCAATATATCTATATCTTCAAGCGTTGCTCTCTTGTATGTTAAATTCATATCGTATTCTCTCCTACAAATTCTTTAGGTTAGAATCGATGATGGGGTAAACGAAAAAGCAGTTTTGACATTTCAGTGAACTGCCCCTTCGTTTACTCCATTTTCGATTTGACCT
>JAHABX010000019.1 GCA_018376135.1 Clostridiales bacterium
CTGCCGGAATGGTCCGTCGGTTATCAGGAATTCAATGAATCCCTGCTTACAGGGAATCCCTATCTTTGGGCGGCGGCGTCTGTGGCAGCAGCGCCCCTGGTGGAGGAGCTGGTCATGCGCGGGCTGTGCTATCTCAGACTCCGGGATCTGCTGGGGGTGAAATGGGCGATGCTGAGCAGCGCTCTCATCTTTGGAATCTCGCACGGGAATCTCGTGCAGGGAGTCTACGGATTTCTGGGAGGACTCTGGTTTGCATGGCTGGCGGAGCGCTTCGGCACCATACTGGTACCGGTGCTTGGGCACCTGGCAGCGAATCTGACGGTGCTTCTGCTCCCGGCAGGATCCTATGGATCAGGGGCTTTGGGGCTTGAATTTCTGTTGGGAACCGTCGTATGCGCCGGCTGTATGTTCCGTACCGTTCAGGTGCTGAAAAAATAAGTGAAGCATGAATTCAGGGATATTCCGGTGTTTGATCCCGTTTCGGCTCATGTCAAATTCATCCATGGATACTACGTATTTGGGGAAATTATCACGGATTGTATCGTAGACACCAAATTCCCGGTGGATCGTATCTTCAGATGCCAGAATATATGTGACCTGAACATATAATTTCTGATCTTTCTTTTCGCAGACGAAATCCACTTCTTTTCCTGCGGATCCTGACGTTTTACTTTGTAAAACAGGTAAGCATCCACACAATATTTGATGTAGTTTAAAACCGTTTCTGTTGAGACCGTACGTCCTTCGCTTTTAAAATATTTTGTAATGGAAGCGGCGGAAAATGGTGTGCCTACATTTGCTGTAATGTAAGTGATGATTCGTTCCAGCAGATCAATATCGCGTACGTTATTGCGTTTTACAATATCTTTGAGAACTACAGAATTATATAAATCTTCTAAATACTGTCGGCTTGGTTCTTCCGCATAGCGAAGATTAGAAAGGTATGGCATACCGCCGGTCGTCAGATAGGCACGAAAAGTCTGCGCGGGATTCATTTCCGGAAAGACAGAGCAGTAAAGCTCCATGAATTCTCCATAGGAAAAAGGATAGATGACAAACTCCACATATCTGCCCGCCAGATAAGTTGCCAGCTCGCCGGATAATAATCTGGCATTGGATCCGGTAATATAAATATCGCAGTCCAGTTCAACGCGGAGAGAGTTAATGCATTTTTCCCAGTTTTCGACTTCCTGGATTTCGTCAAAAAAGAGATAGATTTTTCCGTTTATATCGAAAAAACAACTCGAATTATAGAAAATATTCGATATATCGAAAGAAAAGTAAAGGGCGGGGAATTTCCCCGCCCATAATAGCCCCAGACTTATCAACTATGAAAATTTCAGGCAGAATATTTAGAAATTCTTCCCTGCCAGAATCTCCTTATAATCCTCGTAATTTCTCTGAAGCAGAGAAGGGGTATCCAGTCCGTAAGGACATTTCTTTTTGCATGCATCACAGTGCCTGCAGTCTTCGATCTTCTTCATCTTCTCCTGCCATTCTGAAGTCAGATACGGAGCAGCCGGGGAACGGCGTAAAAGCAGAGACATGCGGGCGCAGTTATTGATCTCAATGCCTGCCGGACAGGGCATACAGTATCCGCAACCGCGGCAGAATTCGCCAAGGAGTTCTTGGCGGTCCTTCTCAATGACAGCGGAAAGCTCTTCGTTCATGACAGGCGGATTCTCCACAAAGGACAGGAACTGCGAAAGCTCCGCCTCACGCTGGATGCCCCACAGCGGAAGAGTTTCCGGGAACTGTGCCTGGAAAGCATAGGCGGCAGCGGCATTGGTGATCAGACCGCCGGAGAGCGCTTTCATGGACAGGAATCCCATATCCTGCTTACGGCAGCCCTCTAAAAGCTTGAGCTCCGGTTCGCCGGACAGGTAGCAGAAGGGGAACTGAAGCGTTTCGTAAAGTCCGCTTTCGATAGCTTCCTCCGCCACGTTCAGACGGTGGTTGGTGATGCCGATATGTAAGATCATTCCTTTTTTCCTTGCTTCCAGGACTGCGTCATAGATACCGCTTTCGTCCCCCGGCTTCGGACAGAAGGCAGGATTGTGGAACTGATAGAGATCCAGATAATCCGTCTTCAGGTTTTTAAGTGTTGTCTCCAGATCCTTCCAGAAGCCTTCGACCGTCGTCGCGCCTGTCTTGGAGGAGATCTTCACGCTGCTCCTGCGGTCAGAGAAAGCCTCACCCAGCTTTTCCTCACTGTCGGTATACATGCGGGCAGTGTCGTAGAACCGGATGCCTCCGTCATAAGCTCTGTGGAGCAGGCGGACTGCATCATCCCGGGAGATTCTCTGGATCGGGAGCGCGCCGAAGCCGTTCTTGTTGACCGTTATCTCTGTTTTGCCAAGTCGTACATTTGCCATAATAGGATACTCCTTTATTGAAAAATACTTTACTATTAAGTATAAAGAGGAGGACAGAATTTGGCAATATTTTTATGAATCAAGCTTTTAAAATGACCGGAACTATACTATAATAAAAGTATATTCCGGTCATTTGAAAGTGGAGAGACCGGAAATTTTACATAGAAACGGGGTTAAGCTATATGGAAGAGAAGTGGAAGGATTATTTTTATAAAGGGTTTGCGGCATTTCTGACAGTTGCCACATGTATTCTGTTCTTTTTTGTAATATTTCGATTTGGAGAGGTACGGAAATATGCCGGGATCGTTATGGGGATTTTAAGACCATTTGCATTCGGTGCGGTGATCGCATATCTGCTGTCCCCGCTCTGCAACTGGTTTGAATTCCATATGGCAGAGTCGGCAAAGCTTCAGAAGATGCCGGAGGAGAAGGCGGAGAAGTTCAGAAAGCTGTTTGGCGGCCTCAGTATTCTGTTAAGCCTGCTTTTGTTCTGTCTGGTGATCTATACGCTGCTTTCCATGGTGGTGCCTCAGGTGATCAGCAGTATCCTGATCCTGATCGATGCCATGCCGGGATACATTCAGAAGACCAGCCTGTGGATCGAGGAGCTGGTGGCCGATAATCCATTCCTTTTGAATTACGTAGAGCAGTATTCGGAGGATATTATGGTGGGCGTTCAGGATTTTGCCAAGACAAACCTGCTTCCGAATATCAATAATATTATCAGCGGTGTGTCTACCAGTCTGTGGACCATGGTTACGGTGGCAAAGGATCTGATCATCGGACTGATCGTGGCAGTCTATGTGATGAACAGCCGTAAGGTATTCAGCCGTCAGGCAAAGAAGGTGGTCTATGCAGTATTTCCGGCGTCGAAGAATCCCAATCCGGAGAAGGAGCCGGCTGCGGACTGGATCATCCGGGAGACTCATATTATCAACGATTATCTGGGCGGCTTTATCAAAGGAAAGCTTCTGGATTCCCTGATCATCGGATTGATCTGTATGGCATTTACCGCCATTACGGATATGCCTTATGCAGTGCTGGTCAGCGTGGTGATCGGTGTGACGAATATCATTCCGTTTTTCGGACCGTTTATCGGAGCCATCCCGACTGCGCTGCTGATCCTGATGGTCAGCCCGCTCCAGTGTGTGTATTTCATCCTTTTCATCCTGGTGCTGCAGCAGTTTGACGGCAATATTCTTGGACCGAAGATTTTGGGTGACACCACACATCTGAACAGCTTCTGGGTATTGTTCGCGATCCTGCTGTTCGGTGGTCTTATGGGTGTTGTAGGAATGGTGATCGGTGTGCCGATCTTTGCATTCTTCTATCAGCTTTTCAGAGAATGGGTGAACAAGCGGCTGAAAAAACAGAACATGGAAGAAGTATAGGAAAGATAAAAACGGGGACCTGGTTTGTGCAGACCAGGTCCCTTTCTAATGGAATTATTTTCCTTTTCTTCTGTATTTCTCTTCACAGTATTTGCAGCGGTAGATCTCTTTGACCGGATCGGTCAGTACAAAGATGTGATCCAGCTCCTGCTCAATGGATGTGATGCAGCGCGGATTTTTGCATTTGGCCACATTCTTGATCTCCTTTGGAAGAGACAGCCGCTTCTTCTCAACGATGCGGTCGTTCTGAACGATGTTGACGGTGATGTTATGATCGATAAAGCCAAGGACGTCCAGATCGATCTGGTCGATGGGGCATTCGATCTTGATGATGTCCTTCTTCCCCATCTTGTTGCTGCGGGCATTCTTGATGATGGCAACGCAGCAGTCAAACTTGTCCAGATTCAGATGTTTGTAGATTTCCATGCTTCTGCCTGCTTCGATATGATCCAGCACGAAGCCTTCGTGGATTCCTCCGATATTTAACATACTTTCACCTCCAAAAGCGTCAGGATGAGTGCCATACGGACGTAGACGCCGTACTGTACCTGACGGAAATAAGCGGCGCGGGGATCCTTGTCCACTTCCACGGATATCTCGTTGACACGGGGGAGCGGATGCATGACGATCATGTCCTCCTTGCCAAGCTTCATCTTCTTGTTGTCCAGAATGTAGAAATCCTTCAGACGTATGTAATCCTCTTCGTTGAAGAAACGCTCGCGCTGTACGCGGGTCATATACAGAATATCCAGATCTGCCATCACATCCTCCAGACGTTCCACTTCCCGGTAGGGGATCTGATTGGCTTCCAGTACGTCTTCCTTGATATAGCTTGGGATTCTCAGCTCTTCCGGAGAGATGAAGATAAAGGTCACATTCTCATAGCGTGCCAGAGCACGGACAAGAGAGTGGACGGTACGGCCGAATTTCAGATCTCCGCACAGACCGATGACCAGATGATCCAGCCGTCCCTTCAGGGAACGGATCGTAAGCAGGTCGGTTAATGTCTGGGTAGGATGCTGATGTCCGCCGTCACCGGCATTGATGACAGGGATAGAAGAAACAGCGCTGGCAACCATGGGAGCACCTTCCTTGGGATGGCGCATGGCACAGATGTCCGCATAGCAGGAAATCATTCGGATCGTATCAGAAACGCTTTCACCTTTGGCAGCAGAACTGCTGGCTGCACTGGAGAAGCCAAAAATATTGCCGCCCAGATTCATCATGGCAGCTTCAAAGCTGAGACGGGTTCTGGTGCTTGGCTCGTAGAATAAGGTGGCAAGCTTCTTGCCGTCGCAAGCATGTGCGTATTTTTCCGGATGCTGTTCAATGTCGCCGGCAAGATCCAGAAGCTGATCAAGCTCTTCGACGCTGAAATCCAGAGGGGTCATTAAATGTCGCATAATTACCTCCATATTGTGAACTGGCGACCCCAAAGAGGCAGAATGCACCCTTTTGGAGTCTGCTTTAACTATGGTATAGGATACACGATATGGGAGGAAAATTCAACTTGTTTCTCGTAATTGCTTCAAAAGAATCCGCTCGTACACAAGCCCCACCAGGAACCAGACAGGTGCATAGTCCAGACGTATGACTCCCCGGTAATTCCAGGGGCTGCGGCTGTAATCCCAAGGGCAGATATTGTGGCGCTTGAGCAGGCTTCCGCTTGCATATTCTCCCAGAAAGATACAGGTCATGTAGACCAGACCCCGTTTAAATATGCCGTCTCCTCTCATCCGGCGGATGACCGGCATGAGAAATGCGGCGCTGCCGTAGATGGGAAACATCCAGAGGGAGGAATTTCCCATTAGTTTCAGATTACGGACCCGGAAGGCATGGAGTCCGGTCCAGATAATCTCCATCGCCCAGCCAATGAGTCCGCAGCGTAAAAAATTTTGTCTCATCATGGCTATAGTATTTGAAATATGGGGGGAATTATACTATACTAATAAAATGATGCCGGGATCCCAGGGCGAAATGCCGTTTGAGCCTGGCATCCTGGAAGTACGGAGTTATAGATAACGGGAATGAAAGAGTGAAATAATATGACATATACAGAAGCGAAGGCTTTTCTGGAGGGATGCAATCAATATGCGGGGGAGATGACGCTGGAGCCTCTCAGGGAGCTTTTACGAAGGCTTGGAGATCCCCAGGATAAGCTGAGGTTCATACATATCGGAGGGACCAACGGAAAGGGATCTACTCTTGCTTTTGTTTCTACAATATTGAAGGAAGCGGGATATCGGGTCGGAAGATACATCTCTCCTACGGTTTTTGGATACCGGGAGAGGATTCAGATCAATGAGGCTTATATTCCCAAGGAGGATCTGGCGCGCCTGACAGACCGTATCCGCGAAGCGGGACAGCAGATGCTCCTGGAAGGCCTTGGTCATCCCACCATGTTCGAGGCAGAGACGGCGCTGGCATTCCTTTATTTTGCAGAGCAGAAATGTGATGCGGTAGTGCTGGAGGTTGGAAGAGGCGGTCTGATCGATGCGACGAATGTGATCCGCCGCACGGCTGTAACGGCGTTCACATCGATCAGCATGGATCATATTGGGGTCCTTGGAGATACTCTGGAGGAGATTGCGGAGAACAAGGCAGGTATTATCAAGGAAGGCTGCCCGGTGGTGATGCTCAGACAGAAGCCTGAGGTCGAGAGGCTGCTGCTGGGGCACGCAGAGAAGAAGAACTGTCCGGTGGTGACGGCAGATCCTAAGCTTGCAGTCATCCGGAGGAGAGGGCTGATCTCACAGGTATTTGATTATAAGGAAAGGTCGGAGGTGGAGATATCCCTGTCCGGGGAGTATCAGTTCGCCAATGCGGCACTTGCATTAGAGGTGGTTGATGAGCTTTGCCGCCAGGGATATGAGATCCCGGAGGAAGCGGTGCGGGAAGGTCTGCGGACTACAGTGTGGAACGGACGGTTTACCGTGATCGCCGGCGATCCGTATTTTATTGTGGACGGAGCACATAACCGGGATGCGGCCCGGAAGCTTAGAGAGAGCATCGAGCAGTATCTGCAGGGGCACCGCCTGATCTTTATCATGGGTGTGCTGGCAGATAAGGAATATGATGTGGTAGCACAGATGACGGTGCCCTGTGCGGCAGAGGTCATTACGGTGACACCGCCGGACAATCCAAGGGCGCTCCCGGCAGAGGAGCTTGCAGAAGCAGTGGCGGTATATCAGCCGCATGTACAGGCGGCAGACAGTATTTCGGCAGCCGTGGAGAAGGCATATGAGCTGGCGCAGAAGGATGATGTGATCCTTGCATTTGGCTCCCTTTCTTATCTGGGAGAGCTTGTCAGGAGTGTGCAGGGAAGGAGAAAATAGATGGCAGATTTATTGGAGCTTCGCGATCAGATCGATGTGATCGACCGCGAGATGGTGAGGTTGTTTGAAGAGCGGATGGATATCTGCAGACAGGTGGCGGAATATAAGATCGCCAGCGGGAAAAAGGTGCTGGACCGCACCCGTGAGATGCAGAAGCTGGAGACGCTGGGAGGACTGGCGCACAGCGATTTTAACCGTCACGGCATACAGGAGCTGTTTCAGCAGATCATGGCAATGAGCAGGAAACTGCAGTATCAGCTTCTGGAAGCGGAAGGTGTGTCGGGAAATCTGCCCTTTACCCAGATCGATCAGATTGACCGGCAGCACTGCCGGGTGGTCTATCAGGGGGTAGAGGGCGCTTACAGCCATCAGGCGGCCATGGAGTATTTTGGAAAACAGGTGAATGTGTTCCACATGGCAAGCTGGAAGGAATGTATGGAAGCGATCAAGGAGGGCATGGCAGATTATGCGGTGCTTCCTATAGAAAATTCCTCTGCAGGCGAGGTCAATGATATCTACGATCTTCTGGAGGAATATGAGAATTTTATCGTGGGAGAGCAGATCATTCAGGTCAGCCATGCGCTGCTGGGTGTGCCGGGGGCAGAGCTTACCGATGTGAAGACGGTATTTTCCCATCCCCAGGCGCTGATGCAGTGTTCGGTCTATCTGGAGGAGCATGAAGCGTGGCGGCAGATTAGTCTTCCCAATACGGCAATGGCAGCGGAGAAGGTGGCGCAGGAGATGGACAAAAGCCAGGCGGCGATCGCCAGCGAAGCGGCGGCAGAGCATTACGGGCTGAAGATCCTCCAGATGCCCATCAATCACAACCGGTTCAATTCCACCCGCTTTATCATAGTCACCAACCGGAAGATGTACGAAAAGGACGCGAAGAAGGTAAGTATCTGTTTTGAGCTGCCCCATACCAGCGGAAGTCTGTACAATATCCTGTCTCATGTGATCTATAATGATCTGAACATGTGCAAGATCGAGTCCAGACCCATACCGGGGCGCAACTGGGAATATCATTTCTTCGTTGATTTTGAAGGAAATTTAAATGACAGTGCGGTAAAGAACGCGATCCGCGGAATTATGGAAGAAGCGGTGAATTTTAAGATTCTGGGAAATTATTAACAGGAGGCAGACAGGATGAGACCATATGTAATTACAACCGACAGCAGTGCAGATCTGACACAGGAATATTTACAGGCTAATGAGGTGGGCATGGTGTCCCTGAACTGCCTGATGGATGGAGAGGTATATAATACGGAGAATCCGCTCCCGGTGGAGGAGTTTTATGAGAAAATACGCCAGGGATCCATGCCGACCACTTCTCAGGTGAACCCGGATCAGGCAAAAGCGCTTTTTGAGCCATATATAAAGGAAGGAAGGGATGTGCTGCATCTTGCGTTTTCTTCTGCTCTGAGCGGAACCTGTCAGAGCGCGGTCATCGCGGCAAATGAACTGATGGAGGAGTATCCGGACAGCCGGATCATTGTGGTGGACACGCTGACGGCAGCCATGGGTCAGGGACTTCTGGTCCATAAGGCAGTTCAGATGAAGAATGCAGGCGTCTCTCTGGAGGAGGCGGCAGCATGGTGTGAGGAAAACAAGCTGCATGTGGCAGCCTATGTGACGGTGGATGATCTGTTCCATCTGCATCGGGGCGGCCGTGTCTCCAAAAGTACGGCGATCCTGGGCAGTCTTGCAGGGATCAAACCCCTTCTGCGCATTGACAATGAGGGGAAACTGGAGGTGATCGGCAAGGTCAGAGGCAGGAAGAAAGCGGTCCAGACCATCATCGAGAATCTGATGGAGAGCCTGTCAGATGGTGAGACCACGGTCTTCATCAGTCATGGAGACTGTCTGGCAGAGGCGGAAGCGATCCGGAAGCATCTGGAGGAAACATACGGCATAAAGGAGACTATGATCAATTTTGTAGGTCCGGTGGTCGGCGCCCATACGGGTGCGGGGGTACTGGCGGTCTTTGCCCTCTGTAAATCCAGATAGAGATCTCTAACCGCGTGCAGCCTTCAGCTCGTCCAGAAGGCTGTACGGAATAGAAAGATTGGATCGTACGCCTGTTCCCATTGCGATGTCCGGCTTATTCCTTCCGTGGAAGTCGGAGCCTCCGGTGATGAGCAGGCTGTATTTTTGTGCGAGAAGGCGCATGGCAGCCGTATCGGAGCCGCGGTTCATGACATAGACAGCTTCAATGCCCATAAGTCCGGCGTCTGCAAGCTCTGCCACCAGCCCGTCAAGCTGCTTTCTGGACAGAGAATACAGAAGCGGATGGGCAAGGACAGGGATGCCCCGGTATTGGCGGATGAGTCTGATGGCATCCGCGGGAGTGATCTGTTCCCTGGGAACGAAGCAGGAGGCATGATCTCCCAGATATTTGTCAAAGGCGATGGTCCGGCTGGGCGTCAGACCCTGCTCCACAAGCCATGCAGCCATATGGGCACGGGTGATGACTGCATCCGGCCAGCGCTCCTGCAGCTTTTCCACCGTAATGGGAAATCCGGCATGTTCCTGAAGCCTTTGGCACATCCGTTCGTTTCGGGTATTCCGGGTATCCACAAATGCGTGGAGCGTATCCTGGAATCCGGTGGACAGATAGTCCATGTAATAGCCAAGGATGTGGATATCTCTGTGCTGCCATCTGGTGGAGAACTCAATACCGGGAATGACCTCCAGTCCGGCAGGGGCTGCGGCTGTGGCGCGCCGGATACCGTCAGTCGTATCGTGGTCGGTCAGAGCAAAGGCGGACAGACCGGTATCCAGCGCCAGGCGGACCAGCTCCTCGGGAGTCAGTGTGCCGTCGGAGATGCAGGAATGTACATGCAGATCAATGGTTTTCATGAAAGAAGCCTCCTTGTGCGGCTTTAGCAGATACCGCAGATAAATAGTGATAGAAAGAGTATAACATATATGAAGGATTTTTTGAAAATAGTATTTGGACTGGCATTTCCCATTGCTCTTCAGAACCTGATCAACACAGGTGTGACGACAGCCGATGTGGTCATGCTGGGAATGGTAGGAGAGACAGCTCTCTCCAGCGGCTCCCTGGCGGGACAGGTGCAGTTTGTGATGGGACTGATGATCTTTGGAATGTCATCGGGTGCATCGGTACTGACGGCGCAGTATTGGGGAAAGAAGGAGATCGGGACCATTGAAAAGGTATTTGGCATGACCATCAGCTTTTCTCTGACAGCAGGCTGTATCTTCTTCGCGGCGGCGGAATTTTTCCCGGAGAGCTTAATGCATATTTTCTCCTCAGAGGAAGAAGTTATTACAAATGGTGCGGCATATCTTCGAATCGTGGCATTCAGTTATCCGCTGTCAGCATTTACCATGGGATATCTTTATCTCATGAGGAGCATTGAACGGGTAAAGATCGGAACGGCGGTATATGCAGGTTCTCTTGCCATGAACGTGGTTCTGAACGCAGTCTTTATCTTCGGAGCGGGGAGTATACCGGCAATGGGAGTCCGCGGAGCGGCGATCGCCACACTGCTGTCCCGATGCTTCGAGTTTGTGGTAGTGCTTCTCTATATATGGAAGGGAAATCGTCAGGTGCTTTTAAGACCCCGGTATTTTATCCATTTTGACCGGGCGCTGCTGAAGGACTTTCTGATCCTGTCTATTCCGGTAGTGCTCAATGAGACACTCTGGGGAGCGGGGATGTCCGCCAATGCGGCGATCCTGGGACAGATGGGAAGCGCTGCCGCGGCTGCCAACTCGGTGGTCCGCGTGATCCGTGAGCTTGTGATGGTCATGAGTATCGGGCTGTCTGCGGCGACTGCCGTGCTGGTTGGAAAAGCGATCGGAGAGAAGAGATTTGATATGGCAGAATTGTATGCGAAGCGGATGGTGGCGCTCAGCGTGATCGTAACGGCAGTGACCAGCACGTGTATGCTGCTTCTGCGCCGTCCGATCTGCAATGCGCTGACGCTGGGCGATCAGGCGAGAGATTATCTCATGTTCATGCTGATCATACTTGCCTTCTATGGTCTTGCCCAGGCAGTGAGCTGTCCGGTCATCGTCGGGGTGCTCCGCGGAGGCGGAGACACCCGGTTCGGTCTGATCCTGGAGGGCTGTGCCCTGTGGGGAGGTTCTATCCTGCTGGGCGCCATCGGAGCTTTTTACCTGCAGCTTCCCGTGAAGGCGGTATTTGTCCTTTTGATGCTGGATGAGTTCATTAAGCTGCCCTTTTCCTGGTGGAGATACCGGACAAAGGTATGGCTGAAGGATCTGACCAGGTAGGTCAGAGGACAGCCATCAGAAAAATGATTGACTTTTTTGTAGAAAGAGATATGATTTTCTTAAAGAAATTGTGAAGGAGGATATTACATTGGATTATGCAAAGGAATCACTGAGACTTCATAATGAATGGAAGGGAAAGATTGAGGTGGTGACAACAGTTCCGGTTGCGACCAAGGACGATCTGTCCCTTGCCTATACCCCGGGTGTCGCACAGCCCTGTCTGGAGATTCAGAAGGACGTGAACAAAAGCTATGAGCTGACCCGCCGCCACAATATGTGCCTGGTGGTGACAGATGGAACGGCTGTACTCGGACTTGGCGATATCGGACCGGAGGCCGGCATGCCGGTTATGGAAGGTAAATGTGTCCTGTTCAAAGCCTTTGGAGATGTGGATGCCTTTCCGCTCTGCATTAAGAGTAAGGATGTGGACGAGATTGTAAATACCATCTATATGATATCCGGAAGCTTTGCCGGTGTCAACCTGGAAGATATCTCTGCACCGCGCTGTTTCGAGATCGAGAGGAAATTAAAAGAAAAATGTGATATCCCGATTTTCCATGATGATCAGCATGGTACGGCGATCATTACTCTGGCAGGACTGACCAATGCGCTGAAGGTGGTCGGCAAGAAGAAAGAGGATGTGAAGGTGGTTGTCAACGGAGCGGGAGCAGCAGCCATCTCGATTACCAGACTGCTTCTGACCGCTGGTTATTCCCATATTACGCTCTGTGACCGTAAGGGTGCGATCTATGAAGGACGTACAGAGGGCATGAATCCCGTGAAGGAGGAGATGGCAAAGCTGACCAACCGTGAGAAGAAGCGGGGAACACTGGCTGATATGCTGGTTGGTGCAGATGTTTTCATCGGTGTGAGCGCTCCGAAGATGGTGACGACGGAGATGGTCAGAACCATGAACAAGGATGCAGTCATCTTTGCATGTGCGAACCCGACGCCGGAGATCTTCCCGGATGAGGCGAAGGCAGGAGGAGCAAAGGTCGTATCCACCGGAAGAAGTGACTATCCGAACCAGATCAATAATGTACTTGCATTTCCGGGTATCTTCCGGGGAGCTTTCGATGTAAGAGCAAGTGATATCAACGATGAGATGAAGCTGGCTGCGGCGGAAGCGCTGGCAGGACTGATCTCTGAGGAAGAGCTCAACGAGGAGTATATCATTCCCAAGGCATTTGATCCGAGAGTAGGCAAGACCGTTGCGGCTGCAGTTGCAGAGGCGGCAAGAAAAACAGGAGTTGCCAGAATCTGAACATTTTCTGGATGAGCAGAATTCTTGTATTTATTAAGAAGGAGATATCATGGAATTGTCAATAAGATGATTCTATGATGTCTTTTTTGTTTTTATGATATTGACTGTAAGGTGAGTATAAGTTATATTATAGGTAAATATCTAAAACATTCAGTATTCGATATATCAGCATACAGCATTCGTCTGTAAAGGAACCACGGAACAAGTACATTGATAAAGGATGGTGCAAAGATGAAGGTGACTGAAAACGATATGAATGAAAAAGAAATGATTAATAATCTTATTGATAACTACACGAGTTTACAGCGTATAAAAAAGGCAGCTGATATGAATAAAGAGGTTGAATACCAGATTACTGTATTAAAAGCAAAGCTTGAATCATTTGGCATTGTAACAAGTGATCTGAATATTCCTGAATAGTAATCTACAGACCAAGGGTGTAGATCCTGTTGAATTATTACTGTATATCATCTTAGAAAGCAGCTGCAAAAGTTTGGTGTGCCTGATATCCATAGCACTCATTGACAAACTAATACTGTAGTATTATAATAATGACAAACTAATACTGCGGTATTATTTCGGAGGTGCCTTATGGAACAGGATTTGATCATCTACCACGGCTCTCAGCAAATCGTTGAGGTGCCAAAGTTTGGTATTGGAAAGAAATACAACGATTACGGACAGGGTTTTTACTGTACCGAAAATATCGAGCTTGCAAAAGAATGGGCATGCCCTGTAAAAAATGATGGTTACTCCAACAAGTACGGTCTGACGCTTGACGGAATGAATGTCATGCACTTGACTGAGGGGGAATTTAATATCCTTAACTGGCTCGCAATTTTACTTGCTCATAGAAAATTTGACATTAATTCGCCTGTTGGCAACAACGCAAGAGAATTTATTCTGGATCGCTTTATGCCTGATACAGCAGATGTGGATGTGATGATCGGCTATCGTGCCGATGATTCTTATTTCTCTTTTGCAGAAGATTTCGTGAATAATACCATCTCTCTCAGAGACTTGGAACTTGCCATGCAGCTTGGTACTCTTGGCGAACAGGTTGTCTTACTCTCTGAACGCTCCTTTCAGCAAATTGAGTTTATCGAATACGAAGCTGTCGATTATCGGGAATACTACTACAAACGGGCGGAAAGAGATCAAAATGCAAGAACTGCTTACAAAAGTAAGAAAAAGAATCTGCAGCAGCTCATGGACGATATTTTTGTTCTCGATATTATGAGGGAGGATATGAAGTATGACGACCCACGCTTACAATCAGTTATATCTGAATAAATCTTCCCGTGCTGTTGGCAATATGCTCCACGATGCGGTATTGGAGTTCGGAATAAATGGTACGGATTTCCTGAATCGATTTATTCAATCTGGTGTTGCCGGGCAGATTGAAAGCGGCAATCCCAAATACATTGCAGGAAAAAGCGGTATGGAATTGTTTCTGGAGGTTATGGAGAAGACCACCGGACAGATCTTCAATGCAGAACCCGCTCCAAGCTATGATCGCAGCGACGTATATTGGGCAGGCTGGATGCTGACGCATTATCAATGGTACTCCGGTCGTACCTTTAAGAGCATACTGGACGCCGTTCCCTACGAAGAGCTTATGGGACTTTACAGAACGCTTCACGAAGCAGATATTCAAAAGAGCTACGAGGTTCTTGACGCTCACTTTTCTCATTGTGAAAGCAGGTTGAAGACAGTCAGGAAGCATTGCGGATTAACACAGGAGGCACTTGCCGATGAATCCGGTGTCTCACTCAATACCATCCGTGCATACGAACGGAAAAGCAAAGATTTGAATAAGGCTCAGTTTAATATTGTGATGCGTCTTGCCGGAGCCTTAAAGTGTGATGTGTCCGAGCTTCTTGAGTAACACCGTCTACGGCAGCGTCAGGAAAAAATGTGTTCGCAAGGAGAAAACGAAAAAACCCCTTGCATTTGCGCCAACTTGTGCTATACTGAGAATAACATAATACGTAGACTGAAGAAAGGGGTGGACAAAAGTCCACTCCTTCTTATATGTAAGAAGGAGGATTCATACTTGGCAAAAAGAGAAGTTTATGAGCAGAAGACAGAAGCGCTGCTGCTGCCGATGATGGAAGAGCATCATTTTGAACTTGTGGATGTGGAGTTTGTCAAAGAGGCAGGAACCTGGTTTCTGCGGGCTTACATTGATAAGCCGGGAGGAATCACGATTGATGACTGCGAGGTTGTGAGCAGGGCATTATCTGATCGGCTGGATGAAGAGAACTTTATCGAGGAAACCTATATTCTGGAGGTGAGCTCTCCGGGGCTTGGCAGACCGCTGAAGAAGGACAAAGACTTTGTGAGAAGCCTTGGTGAATCCGTGGAGGTAAGGCTGTTCCGGGCAATCGATAAGCAGAAGGAATTTACAGGAATTCTGAAAGCCTGGGATAAAGAGACCGTTACTCTGGAGTTTGAGGACGAAGCCGAATTGACGATCGAGAGAGCGAATATCGCGCTGATCCGTCTGGCATTTGATTTTTAAGGAGGAAGATACAGGAAATGAACACAGAATTAAAAATGGCGCTGGAAATTTTGGAAAAAGAAAAAGACATCAGCAAAGAAGTCATGCTGGAAGCCATTGAGAATTCCCTGATAACTGCATGTAAAGGACATTTTGGCAAGGATACGGATAATTTCCGTGTGGAGATCGACCGGGATACCTATGATTTCCACGTATATGTGGAGAAGACCGTAGTAGAGCAGGTAGAAAATGATGTGACGGAGATCAGTCTGGCGGCTGCGAAGCTGATCAACAGCAAATACGAGCTGGGAGACGTGGTGAACGAGGAGGTCAAATCCAAGGAGTTCGGACGTATCACGACCCAGAATGCAAGAAACGTCATCCTGCAGAAGATCCGTGAGGAAGAGCGTAAGGTGCTGTTCAATCAGTACTACGGAAAAGAAAAAGATGTGGTTACCGGAGTGGTACAGCGTTATATTGGAAAGAATGTGAGTGTAAATCTGGGCAAGGTGGACGCGATCCTGAATGAGAACGAGATGGTGAAGGGTGAGGTATTTACCCCTACCGAGCGTATCAAGGTGTATATCCTGGAAGTGAAGGATACCACCAAGGGACCCAGGATCCTGGTATCCAGAACTCATCCGGAGCTGGTCAAGAGACTGTTCGAGTCTGAGGTGACCGAGGTGAGAGACGGTATTGTGGAGATCAAGAGCATTGCCCGTGAGGCAGGCTCCCGTACCAAGATCGCCGTATGGTCCAACGATCCGGACGTGGATCCGGTGGGCGCATGTGTCGGTCTGAACGGAGCGCGTGTCAACTCCATCGTCAGCGAGCTGAAGGGCGAGAAGATCGATATCATTACCTGGAACGAGAACCCGGCGCTTCTGATCGAGAACGCGCTGAGTCCGGCAAAGGTGGTTGTGGTACTTGCAGATCCGGAGGATAAGACAGCAAAGGTCGTTGTCCCGGATTATCAGCTTTCTCTTGCCATCGGTAAGGAAGGACAGAATGCAAGACTGGCAGCAAGACTGACCGGATTCAAGATCGATATCAAGAGCGAGAGCCAGGCGAATGCCATCGAAGGCTTTTACGACGGCTTCTATGATGATGACGATGATGATGACGAGTATGATGTGGAATATGAAGAAGACGGTACTTATTACGACGAGAACGAAGAGCAGGAAGTGACAGAGTGAGTACAGTGAAAAAGATACCGATGCGTCAGTGTATCGGATGCGGCGAAATGAAAAGTAAAAGGGATATGATGAGGGTCCTTCGGACCACGGAGAGTGAGATCGTCCTGGATACGACCGGTAAGAAGAATGGCAGAGGCGCATATCTGTGCAGAAGTCAGGAGTGTTTCCGGAAAGCGGTAAAATCCAAAGGACTGGAACGTGCGCTGAAGACCACGATCCCCACAGAGGTTTATGACAGTCTGGAGAAGGAGATAGAGAAGCTTGCAGGGAAATAAGATTCTGGCATATCTGGGGCTAGCCACCAGAGCCGGTCGGGTTGTAAGCGGAGAATTCTGCGTGGAGAAATCTGTGAGGCAGAGAAGAGCAAAGCTGGTCATTGTATCAGAGGATGCTTCCGAAGCCTCCAAAAAGAAGTTTCGCAACATTTGTACTTACTATAAAGTGCCTCTGTATTTCTTCGGAAACCGGGAGGAGCTGGGGGCTGCCTGTGGAAAGGAACTTCGGGTGTCCGCAGCGATTGAGGATGAAGGATTGGCGCATGCGGCGATCCGGCAGCTGGAACAGGAGACAGGTATTGGAGGTAGTAAGTATGTCGAATAAAAATATTCGCGTGTATGAGCTCGCGAAGGAATTAAACAAAACAAGTAAAGAAGTAATGGCCGTACTGGCAGAGAAAAATATTGAGGTGACAACACATATGGCAACATTGGAAGATAATCAGGCAGCGATGGTCCGCAAGGAGCTGGAAGGTCAGGCTCCGAAGCAGGCACAGGAAGCTGCACAGGAGCCAAAGGCAGCTCCGAAGAAGAAAAAATTTATCGTAGTGCACAACCCGGAAAACAGCCGGGATAAGAAGAGTCCGGAGCGCAGAGTGCCGGCACGTAAGCCCCAGGCAGAGCGTCCGCAGCCGAAGCGTGAAGCAGCTCCTGCAAAGCCGGAGCCAAAGGCAGAAGTAAAGCCGGAGGTAAAGGAAGCTCCGAAGCCGGAAGTAAAACCGGCAGAAGTGAAGACAGAAGCGAAGACGGAGGAGAAGGCAGCGACCCGTACGAACCCGGCACCGCGTCAGGAGAACCGCAGTGACCGCCCGCAGGGAGACCGTCAGGGCTACAATCGCGGAGACCGCCCGCAGGGAGACCGTCAGGGCTATAACCGCGGGGACCGCCCGCAGGGAGACCGTCAGAGCTACAGCCGCGGAGACCGTCCGCAGGGAGACCGCCAGAACTACAACCGTGGGGATCGTCCGCAGGGAGACCGTCAGGGCTACAACCGTGGAGACCGTCCGCAGGGAGACCGCCAGAACTACAACCGCGGAGACCGTCCGCAGGGAGACCGTCAGGGCTACAACCGTGGGGATCGTCCGCAGGGAGACCGTCAGGGCTACAACCGTGGGGATCGTCCGCAGGGAGACCGTCAGGGCTACAATCGCGGAGACCGTCCGCAGGGAGACCGTCAGGGCTATAACCGCGGAGACCGTCCGCAGGGAGACCGTCAGGGCTACAGCCGCGGAGACCGTCCGCAGGGAGACCGTCAGGGCTATAACCGCGGAGACCGTCCGCAGAACGGACGTCAGGACAGCCGCGGAGGACAGGGCGGAAGAGGCGGCATCGGCCGTCAGATGAACAAGGCATTTGACACTCCGGTGGAGACCAAGCCGGAGAACAGAAGATATGATAACCGCAATCATCAGAAGCAGGAAAAGCAGTACAAGGATGAGGATATCAGCAAGCTGAAGAACAGACCGGGCAGGTTTATCAAGCCGGAAGCACAGCCGGCAGTGCACAAGAAGGAAGATAATGAGCCGAAGAAGCTTCCGCTTCCGGAGAGCATCAGCATCTCCGATCTGGCTGAGCGCATGAAGATCCAGCCGTCTGCCATCATCAAGAAGCTGTTCCTGGAAGGCAAGATGCTGACCGTGAACTCTGAGCTGGATTTTGAGTCCGCAGGAGAGATCGCGCTGGAGTACAACTTCGATCCGGAACCGGAAGAGAAGGAGGATGTAATCGGCAAGATGCTGGAGGATCAGGAAGATGCAGAGGATACGCTGATCGCCCGTGCTCCGGTCATCTGTGTTATGGGTCACGTTGACCATGGTAAGACCTCCCTTCTGGATGCGATCCGTCACACCAACGTGACTGACCGTGAGGCAGGCGGTATTACCCAGCACATCGGTGCTTATATGGTAACTGCAGCGGGAAGAAAGATCACGTTCCTGGATACTCCGGGACATGAGGCATTTACTGCCATGCGTATGCGTGGTGCAAGCTCCACGGATATCGCGATCCTGGTAGTAGCTGCAGACGATGGCGTGAAGCCGCAGACCATCGAGGCGATCAACCATGCAAAAGCGGCCGGAGTAGAGATCATCGTTGCCATCAACAAGGTCGATAAGCCGGCGGCAAATGTAGAGCGTGTAAAACAGGAGCTGACAGAGTACGGGCTTATCTCTGAGGACTGGGGCGGAAGCACCATCTGTGTTCCCGTATCCGCAAAATCCGGAGAGGGCATCGAGGAGCTTCTGGAGATGGTTCTTCTGACCGCGGATGTGCTGGAGCTGAAGGCAAATCCAAAGCGTCAGGCAAGAGGTCTGGTCATCGAAGCTGAGCTGGATAAAGGAAAAGGTCCGGTTGCCACGGTTCTGGTACAGAAGGGTACGCTGCATGTGGGTGATTTCATTGCCGCAGGCGCATCCTACGGTAAGGTCCGTGCCATGATGGACGATAAGGGACGTCGGGTAAAAGAGGCCGGTCCGTCTACTCCGGTAGAGATCCTGGGTCTCAATGATGTACCGATGGCCGGAGAGATCTTTGTATCTCCGGAGAGTGATAAAGAGGCAAGAACCTTTGCAGAGACCTTCATTAAGGAAAGCAGAGAGAAGATGCTGGAGGATACCAAGCTTAAAATGTCTCTGGATGATCTGTATTCTCAGATCCAGACCGGCAGCCTGAAGGAGCTGAACCTGATCATCAAGGCAGACGTGGCAGGCTCCGTGGAGGCTGTGAAGCAGTCCCTGCTGAAGCTGTCCAACGAAGAGGTTGTGGTAAAATGCATCCACGGCGGCGTTGGGGCCATCAATGAGTCTGATATCATTCTGGCAAGTGCATCCAAGGCGATCATCATCGGCTTCAATGTAAGACCGGATGCGGCAGCCAAGGATACGGCAGAGCGCGAGAAGGTGGATATGCGTCTGTACCGGGTGATCTACGATGCCATCGCAGATGTGGAGAGAGCAATGAAGGGTATGCTGGATCCGATCTTTGAGGAAAAGGTACTGGGCCATGCAGAGATCCGTCAGATCTTCAAGGCGTCCGGAGTGGGCAATATCGCCGGTTCCTATGTGCTGGACGGTATGTTCCAGAGAGGCTGCAAGGTACGTATCAGCAGAGAGGGAACACAGATCTTTGAAGGTGAGCTGGCTTCCCTGAAGCGTTTCAAGGACGATGTAAAAGAAGTAAAAGCCGGATTCGAATGCGGTCTGGTATTTGAGAAATTCAATGATATTCAGGAGATGGATATTGTTGAAGCCTATACAATGGTAGAGGTGCCAAGATAGAATGAGGAAAAACAGTATTAAAAATACCCGTATCAATGGAGAAGTCCAGAAGGTATTGTCGGAGATCATCAGGGGAGAGATCAAGGATCCGCGGATCAATCCCATGACCTCTGTGGTGCAGGTGCTGGTTGCACCGGACCTGAAGACCTGCAAGGCGTTCATCAGTGTACTGGGAGACGAGGAATCCCAGAAAAGTACGCTGGAGGGACTGAAAAGCGCGGTGGGATATATCCGCCGCCAGCTTGCACGGGAACTGAATCTTCGCAATACTCCGGAGATCACTTTTATTCTGGATCAGTCCATTGCCTATGGAGTGAGCATGTCAAAACTGATCGATGATGTCACAAAGGACATCAGCAGGGATGAGGAAGAGGATGATTGAGAATGATGCAGTTTGAAAAAGAATTGCAGAATGTTTCCACTGCTGCCATTGCCGGACATATCCGTCCGGATGGCGACAGCGTGGGAGCATGTATTGGTCTCTGGCATTATATCAGAGACAATTTTCCACAGATAGAGACGGATATATGGCTGGAACAGCCGGACAGCAAATTTGCCGTACTGGATGGCTATGACGCCATCCGTCAGCCGGGGGATGAGGAGAGAAGCTATGATCTTTTCATCTCCGTGGACTGTGCGGCATATGACCGTCTGGGACCGTCAGCCGGATATTTTGAAAGTGCGAAGAGGACGATCTGCGTGGATCACCATATCAGCAACACTGGCTTTGCCATGGCAAATGTCATTGATGCGGAGGCAAGCTCCACCTGTGAGGTACTGTGCCGGATGATGGACCCGGAGAAGATCTCAAGGGCTGCGGCATGTGCGTTATATATGGGAATCGCCCACGATACGGGGGTGTTCCAGTACAGCTGTACCTCTCCGGAGACCATGCGTCTTGCGGCGATGCTGATGGAAAAGGAGATACCGTATACGTATCTTCTGGAGGAGACCTACTATAAGAAGACCTACCGCCAGAACCAGATCCTGGGAAAGGCGCTGCTGGAGAGCATGCGTCTTCTGAGCGGCAGAGGAATCGTCAGCGTTGTGCGCAGGAAGGATCTGGATTTCTTCGGTGTGACTGCCATGGATCTGGAGGGCATCGTCAGCCAGCTCAAGCTGACCGAAGGAGTCGAGGTGGCTATTTTCCTGTATGAGACAGGAAATCTGGAATACAAGGTATCTCTGCGTTCCAGAGAGACCGTGGATGTGAGTGAGGTTGCGTCTTATTTCGGCGGAGGCGGCCATGTGCGGGCAGCCGGGGTGACCATGAAGGGAACCTTCCATGATATTATCAACAATCTGACCTTACATATAGAACATCAGCTGATGGAGCGGGAAACAAAGTGATAAACGGAGTCATTAATATTTATAAGGAGCGGGGCTTTACCTCCCATGATGTGGTGGCGAAGCTTCGCGGTATATTAAAACAGAAAAAGATCGGACACACTGGAACTCTCGACCCGGAAGCGGAGGGAGTTCTTCCTGTATGTCTTGGAAAAGGGACGAAGCTGTGTGAGCTTTTGACGGACCATGATAAGATCTATGAGGCAGTGCTTCTTCTGGGACAGTCCACAGATACGCAGGATACGACCGGAACGGTTCTGGAGCAGGCAGAGGTGCATGTGACCGAAGCACAGGTGAGGGACGCGGTCCTGAGCTTTGTGGGTCCCTATGAGCAGATCCCTCCCATGTATTCCGCACTGAAGGTGAACGGGCAGAAGCTGTGCGATCTGGCGCGGGCAGGCAGAGAGGTAGAACGCAAGGCAAGACCGGTGGAGATCTATGAGATCCGGATACTGGATATGGAGCTTCCGAGAGTGCGTATGTCGGTGGCATGCTCCAAAGGCACCTATATCAGGACCCTCTGCCATGATATCGGAGAAAAGCTGGGCTGCCACGGCTGTATGGAGAAGCTGCTCCGGACAAAGGTAGACAGATTTGAGATCGAGGACAGCCTGACGCTGGCACAGGTGGAGCAGCTCCGGGATGAGGGATGCCTTTCGGAGATCGTCCTTCCCGTGGATCAGGTATTTGCCGGGCTTCCTGCCGTGTATCTGACAGAGGAGGCTTCCCGTCTTGGCTATAACGGTAACCCGCTGAGCAGAAGGGAGCTGGGTCAGGAAGCAGAGAGAGTCCGGGTCTATGATCACGCCGGGATATTTATCGGGATCTATGAATACGATTCCAACAGAAAAATGTATCGTCCGGTAAAAATGTTTTACGAAAAGTAGAGAGAATACCATGAATTATGTGACAGGGAAGACACAATTTCATATGGATGTACCATCGGCTGTGAGTCTTGGAAAATTCGACGGACTGCACAGAGGACATCAGAGACTGATCGGACATGTGCTGGAGCAGAAAAAGAGAGGACTTCAGGCAGTCCTCTTTACCTTTGAGAAGAATCCCACCCGAATGCTGGCGGGGCTGTCAGCGCAGAATATCATGACCAACGCGGAGCGCCGTCAAAGGCTGGAAAATGCGGGGATCGACTGTCTTCTGGAGTGTCCCTTTGTGCCTGAGATCGCTCATATGGAGCCGGAACGGTTCGTGGAGGAGGTACTGGTCAGACAGCTGAAGACCGCATTCGTGGCGGTAGGAAGGGATTTCCGGTTTGGATTCCAGCGAAGAGGGGATCATGCCCTGCTCCGGCAGATGGGCGAGACCCTTGGCTTTCAGGTGGAAGTGGTGGAAAAGGAGCAGAGCCACGGAAGGGATATCAGCAGCACCTATATCAGGGAGGCGCTCCACGAAGGAAATATGCCTCTGGTGAATGAGCTCCTTGGCTATCGCTACTCGGTAAGCGGAGAGGTGCTCCATGGAAGGCGGATCGGCAGGACGCTGGGACTGCCGACCACCAATCTTCTGCCGCCGGCGGAGAAGCTTCTGCCGCCCAACGGCGTCTATCTGACCAGAACGATTCTGGAGGATGGAGATTACTACGGCATCACCAATATCGGATATAAGCCCACCGTAGGAGGAGAGACCCGCAGGGGTGTGGAGACCTTTCTTTTTGATTTTGACAGAGATCTGTACGGAAAGGAGATCACGGTGGAGATTCTGGAGTATGAGCGCCCGGAACAGAAGTTCCATTCCCTGGACGAGCTGAAGGCCCGCATTCTTTCCGATGTATATTGGGGAAAAAGCAAAATAAAAGTAAAAGAACACTTGTAAGCAATCTGAAAATGATGTAAAGTATAAGTAAAGCGTATGTAAAGAACATACGCTTTTATTTTGCGCTAAGAATTCGCAAAGAATAAGGGACTTAAGAGGTAAAGTAAAGATGGATTTTAGTGTTGTTGTGTCATTGATGGGAGGACTGGGACTCTTTCTGCTGGGAATGAAGCAGATGAGCGATGGTCTGGAGAAGGCTGCAGGCGCCAAGATGCGCGGGATCCTGGAGGCTGTTACGACGAACCGCTTTCTGGGTATGCTGGTAGGTATTCTGTTCTGTGCGGTAGTCCAGTCGTCCAGTGCGACGACCGTTATGGTGGTCAGCTTTGTCAATGCAGGGATGATGTCCCTGTATCAGGCGGCGGGAGTGATCATGGGTGCCAATATCGGTACAACGGTGACTTCCCAGCTGGTTTCCATTAACCTGTCAGAGTATGCGCCGTTATTTTTGTTCCTGGGTGTGGTGATGACCCAGTTCGTCAGCAGCAGCCGGGTGAAGAAGATCGGTGAAGTGGTTCTGGGCTTTGGCGTGCTTTTCATGGGACTCAGCGTCATGTCGGGAAGCATGTCCAGCCTGAAGGATTCTCCGTATATTGCAGATCAGCTTGCCAGTCTGACGAATCCGGCAATGGCAGTGCTTATGGGATTTGTGATCACGGCGATCATCCAGAGCTCCTCGGTAACGGTCAGTATCGTCCTTCTGATGGCACAGCAGGGACTTCTGCAGCTTCCGATCAGCTTCTTCATTATACTGGGATGCAACATCGGCTCCTGTATGTCTGCGGTGATCGCATCTCTGAGCGGCAAGAAGGAAGCAAAGAGAGCGGCGCTGATTCATCTGTTCTTCAATATCATTGGTACGGCGGTCATCTTTGTGATCCTGATCCTGGCAGGGGGACAGGTGCTCAATGGCATCGTGAAGATCTCCGGCACGGATCCGGGACGCTGTGTGGCAAATGCACATACCTTGTTCAAGGTATTCCAAGTGGCGATCCTTTTCCCGTTTGCAAAATGGATCGTGAAGCTGACCTATCTGGTTGTTCCGGGCAGCGAGGCGTCCGGAGATCAGGAATTCGAGCTTCTCTATATCGGGAAGAAGACCCTGTTCGCTCCAACGACCGCAGTGGTGGAGGCAGTCCGGGAGCTGGAGCATATGGGTGCGCTGGCATATGAGAATCTGAACCGGGGTCTGGACGCACTGGTGGCTTTGGACGAGGATAAGATCAACCGCATCTATGAGGTGGAGAAGCAGATCAATTTCCTGAACCATGAGATCACCAATTATCTGGTGAAGATCAGCCAGCTTACCCTTCCGGTGGATGACAGCAAGAGCATCGGCGCGCTGTTCCATGTGGTCAACGATGTGGAACGCATTGGCGACCATGCGGAGAATCTGGCAGATGCGGCAAGAAACCGGATGGCTGAGAACATCGTTTTCAGTGATACGGGCTTTCAAGAGCTTCGCATCATGGGAGCGAAGGTCAATAAGATTTTGGAATACTCCATTGAGATGTTTGCTCATAATACAAAGGAACATCTTCAGGACATTATGGATCTGGAGGATGAGATCGATGAGATGGAACGGCAGTTCCAGAGAAATCATGTGGAGCGTCTGACAAAGAACGAATGCTCGGCTGCATCCGGCATGATCTTCTCGGACGTGATCTCCGGACTGGAGAGAGTGGCTGACCATGCGACCAATATCGCATATGCGCTGCTGGAGGAATCCCCGGACGGAGATGAAGACTGATAAAAGTGAATGACAGCAGAGATAAAAAACACCCGCGTGGGAGCATTTTTGCCCTGCGTGGGTGTTTCTGTATATATGTTATGATTTTTGATTCCGAATCTCCTGCATGATGAACTCCATATGCTCCTGCATAACGGACACTGCAAGGGATTCCTTATTCTGAGAGATCGCGTCCACAAGCGTCCGGTGCTGGCGGTTGATACGGGCAAATTCTTCTTCCTGATTGAGCTTTTTGCGGATCCCGGCGATCACCCGGTCGATCAGCTGTGAAGATGCCTTCCAGGCACACAGGATAATGTGATTGCCTGCGATCTGGGCAATCTTGTCATGCAGCTCCCGGTCCAGCATGATCCGCTCGTCCTCGTCAAAGCTCTCCTCCAGTCGGTCCAGGATCGCTTTCAGATAAGTGGCATCCATGGCGCTGCACTTTCTGGCAGCGAGAGCGGCAGTCTGTCGTTCCAGCCCGGCACGGAATTCCTGTATCTCCATGGCATTGCTTCCGCTCAGAGAGAACATAAGCGTCATGGGATAGAGGATGCAGTTGGAAGGATCGATGGTCAGGTAGATTCCGTCACAGGGAATGGTACGTACAAGACCAAGGAACTCCAGTGCTTCCAGTCCGGCCTGCACAGAGGAGATGGAACAGCCCAGATCCAGGGCAAGTATATCCTCGGTTGGAAGCCGGTCTCCCGGGTGTAAAATATTATTCTGCATATTCTCGATTAACTGTCGCATAAATCCCTGAAATACCGGTTCTCCGGCATCCAGCCTGTGAAAAATTTGATTCTGCATATGATCCCCCATTTTCCCCTGAATATCTTTTGTATGATTACACCTTATCATATTTTGTACTGTTTTCCAATCCCCAGTAACAAGTTGTCTGAGACATTTAAATCAGATTTATATAAAATTTTTTACCTGCCGTCTCATATCCCCGTTGACATTTGAAAAGAAGTATGCTATAACAAAAACAACAGGACACCCCGGTGGGGTATCTGAAAGGAGGAATCAGACGGATGAAGCAAAAATTTGATGTGACCGGAATGAGCTGCAGCGCCTGCAGTGCCCATGTGGAGAAGGCGGTGGGCAAGGTTCCGGGTGTTGATAAGGTACAGGTGAATCTTCTGCAGAATTCCATGGTTGTGGAGTATAAGGAGGGGGCTGCGGATGCGCAGACCATTGTCCGTGCGGTAGAGGAAGCCGGATATGGGGCATCTGTGAGAGGGGAGCAGGCGGAGGCGGCTTCCAAAGACGGGAAGAATGATCTCCAGAAGAGGACAGAGGCAGAGGCAAGACAGATGAAGCATCGTCTTGGCTGGTCCATCGGATTTCTGGCAGTGCTCATGTACGTGTCCATGGGACATATGCTTGGCTGGCCGCTTCCGGCGATCCTGTCCGGACATGAGAATGTGATGGTATTCGCGCTGACGCAGCTTTTCCTGACCCTTCCGGTCATGTATCTGAACCGGAAATATTTTGAGACGGGCTTTAAATCACTGATGCACGGCGCCCCCAACATGGATACCCTGGTGGCGATGGGGTCCGCAGCGGCAGTGGTCTACAGTGTCAGCCAGCTTTTTGTTATGGGTTATGCACTGGGGCGCGGGGATGTGGGGCTTGCCCATGAGCGTGCCATGAATCTTTACTTTGAGGCGGCGGCCATGATCCTGGCACTGGTGACCATCGGCAAATATATGGAGAGCCGTTCCAAGAACCGGACCTCGGATGCCATCACCAAGCTGATGGATCTGGCGCCCAGGACCGCACTGGTGCTTCGGGACGGAGCAGAGATGGAGATCCCGGCAGAGCAGGTCACAGTGGGTGAGATCGTCATCGTGAAGCCTGGACAGGGTATCCCGGTGGATGGTATTATAATAGAAGGAACCGGAACGGTGGATGAATCTGCCATTACCGGAGAGAGCATTCCGGTAGAGAAGGGAGCAGGAGACCGGGTAACCGGAGCAACCGTGAACCGGGCGGGCTATTTCCGGATGGAAGCAGACCGTGTGGGGAATGATACGACTCTTTCTCAGATCATTCGTCTGGTGGAGGAGGCGGGAGGATCCAAGGCACCCATCGCAAAGCTGGCGGATAAGGTGAGCGGCGTCTTTGTTCCGATCGTCATTGGGATCGCACTGGTCACCATTGCCGCATGGCTTCTGGCAGGACAGAGCTTCAGCTTTGCCCTTGCATCCGGTATCGCAGTTCTGGTAATCTCCTGTCCCTGTGCGCTGGGACTTGCAACCCCCACGGCGATCATGGTAGGTACCGGACGGGGTGCGGAGCAGGGGATCCTGATCAAATCCGGAGAGAGTCTGGAGACGGCTCATCTGGTAGATACTATCGTGCTGGATAAGACCGGAACGATCACAAAGGGTCATCCGGCGGTTACCGATGTGATAACGGCTCCCGCAGCGGCAGAGAAGGAGCTTCTGCAGGCGGCTGCTTCCCTGGAGCAGGCATCTGAGCATCCGCTGGCGGAAGCGATCGTGGAGTATGCAAAGCAGCAGGGTATTGCACTGAAGAAGACCACGGAGTTTCAGGCAACAGCAGGACAGGGCGTATCCGGTATGGTGGACGGCAGACAGGTCCATGCAGGCAATCTCAGGATGATGCAGGCGCTTGGAATCGAAGCGGCAGGCATGGAGGAGAAGGCAGAGCAGTGTGCCAGAGAAGGAAAGACAGCCCTTTATATCGCAGCGGCAGGACAGCTTCTCGGCATTCTGGCGGTGGCGGATCCGGTAAAGGAGACCAGTGCGCAGGCAATACAGGAATTTGAGAAGATGGGACTTTCGGTAGTCATGCTCACCGGCGACAATGAGCGGACGGCCCGCGCCATACAGGAAAAGCTGGGTATCACCAGAGTCGTGGCAGAGGTGCTTCCTCAGGACAAGGAGCAGGAAGTGAGAAGACTTCAGGAAGAGGGGCACAGGGTCGCCATGGTAGGAGACGGAATCAATGATGCCCCGGCGCTTGCAAGAGCGGATGTGGGTATTGCCATCGGAGCAGGTACCGACGTGGCGATCGAGTCAGCAGATATCGTGCTGATGAAGAGCGATCTTCTGGATGCGGCGGCGGCGATCCAGCTCAGCCGGAAGGTCATCCGCAACATCAAGGAGAATCTGTTCTGGGCGTTCTTCTACAATGCCCTTGGCATTCCGCTGGCGGCAGGAGTTTTCTATCCGCTGCTGGGCTGGCAGATGAATCCCATGTTTGGAAGCGCGGCGATGAGCTTCAGCTCGGTGTTTGTGGTATCCAATGCGCTGAGACTGAAGGGCTTCCGCCCCACGTTTTATAAGAAGAGATCACCTGCGGCAGAAAGTAAAGCCGCAGTGGAGACAGAGAAACCGGCAGAGCCGGAATACAAGGAGGATATTACCATGAAGAAAACCATGAAGATCGAAGGAATGATGTGCGGACACTGTACAGGAAGAGTGGATAAGGTGCTGAACGCGCTGGAGGGCGTACAGGCTCAGGTCAGCCTGGAGGACAAGGCGGCTTACCTTACCATGGAAGGAGATGTCAGCGACGAGCTTCTGAAGAAGACGGTGGAGGATGAAGGCTATCAGGTCGTAGAGATCCTGTAAGGAACAGAAATATGAAAGCAGACAAGAAGAAAACAGAGCGTCTTTTAAAGACGGCACGAGGACAAATCGACGGCATTCTGCGTATGGTGGAGGAGGACCGCTACTGCATGGACATCTCCGCACAGGTCATGGCGACGGATGCGATCCTTCGGAAGGTCAATAACGAGATCATCCGCGCCCATATGAAGGGTTGTGTAAAATCGGCAATTCTGGAGGGCAATGGAGATGAAAAGATAGACGAGTTGATGGAAATCGTGGACAAATTAACAAAATAAGGATGCAGAAATACAAAATCATCCGTTGACAAAAACTCCCGTATGTTATAGAATTGTACACGAAATGTAATAATTCTGTAATATTTAACGGGAGTTTGTAATGTCGAAAAATAGAGAGAAGAAAATTATCGGAAGTATCGGAGCAGTTCTGATGGGTGCAGTCATTGTATGCGGAGCACCAATGGATGCACAGGCATCCGCTGCACTGGGAAGCAGTGCGCAGATCGGTCTTTCTGCGGATCTGGAATCTGTTGAGAATACAGAGGTTCTGGAAAGAGCCATGAACGATGTGGTCCTGGATGCATTCCATCTGGACGGCTACAGCAATCTGGGAATCGTCAGTGTGTCAGAGGGAAAGGTAAACATCCGCGATGGAGCGTCTACCGAAGGCAAGATTGTAGGCAAGATCGGACGTGATGCAGGCTGTGATGTTCTTGGCGAAGAAGGCGAGTGGCTTCATGTGAAGTCCGGCGAGGTGGAAGGATATATCAAGTCCGAATATGTTCTGACAGGCTCCGACGCGCTGGAGAAGGCTTCTACCCTGTTAAAGCCTGTTGCAGATGTGAACACGGATGGTCTGAAGGTTCGTACCGAGCCGAATACCGAGTGCGAGGTGCTGGATGTGGTGGGCTCCGGACAGAGCTTTGATGTTCTGGAAGAGCTGGATGAGTGGGTGAAGATCGATCTTGACGGCGAGGAAGGATACCTTTTCAAGGAATATGTGGAGGTTGGAGCGAAGCTGGATGAGGCTTTGACCATCAATGAGATCCGTTACGGCGAGGGTGTGTCGGATGTACGCATCGCGCTGAGTGAATTCGCGAAGCAGCATATCGGTAATCCGTATGTGTGGGGCGGCGTCAGCCTGACCAGAGGTGCAGACTGTTCCGGTTTTGTGTTATCCGTATTTAAGAATTATGGAATGAGTCTTCCTCATTCTTCCCGTGCACAGGCAAACTGCGGAAGTGCAGTCAGTCTTTCCGAGCTGAAGCCGGGCGATCTGGTATTCTACGGGAACAGTTCCGGTATCAACCACGTGGCAATCTATGTGGGCGGCGGACAGGTTGTGCATGCAAGTAATCCCCGTGTGGGAATCACCATTTCCGGTATGTATTACAGAACTCCGGTAAAGGCGAGAAGAATCATTCAGGATTGATAAAATCCACTTTACAAAGCGGCTGGTTTATGCTAGAGTAATAAGGTATGATTTTAGCCGTCATTCAGAGTCCGGACACTCCGACCGACCCTTAATGACCGGCGTTTGAAAGTATAAGGAGGAAACAAAATGATTTCTAAGGAAAAGAAGCAGGCAATTATCGCAGAGTATGGTCGTTGCGAGGGAGATACCGGATCACCGGAAGTACAGATCGCGATCCTGACTGCAAGAATTCAGGAGCTGACTGAGCATCTGAAAGCAAACCAGAAGGATCATCATTCCAGAAGAGGTCTTCTGAAAATGGTAGGTCAGAGACGTGGAATGCTCGCATACCTGAAGGGAACCGACATCGAGAGATATCGTGCATTAATTGCAAAATTAGGTCTGAGAAAGTAATCAATCATAGGGGCGGAGAAGTTCTCCGCCCCTGTTTTTAGTGGAAGATAAGCTCCGAGACCACTGAAAAGCACAAATACAGTTTGTTTTTTTCAGTAGTTTCGGTATCTTCTGCTAAAAGAAAGAAAAGAAAGGAGATACAGAATATGTACAAAAGTTTTACAATGGAGCTGGCCGGCAGAACCCTGAGAGTGGATATCGGCAGAGTAGCAGCTCAGGCAAATGGTGCGGCATTTATGCATTATGGTGATACGGTTGTATTATCCACAGCGACCGCATCTGACAAACCGCGTGACGGGATCGATTTCTTCCCGCTGAGTGTGGAATTTGAAGAGAAATTATACGCAGTAGGCAAGATCCCGGGAGGCTTCAACAAGCGTGAGGGAAAAGCATCCGAGAATGCGATCCTGACTTCCCGTGTCATTGACCGTCCTATGCGTCCTCTGTTCCCGAAGGATTACAGAAACGACGTAACTCTGAATAATATGGTCATGAGCGTTGATCCGGCATGCCGTCCGGAGCTGGTAGCCATGCTGGGTGCAGCCATTGCCACCTGCATTTCCGATATTCCGTTCGATGGTCCCTGTGCCATGACTCAGGTAGGTATGATCGACGGAGAATTCGTGATCAACCCGTCTCAGGAGGAGTGGAAGAACGGAGATCTGAATCTGACCGTTGCATCCACGAAGGAAAAGGTGATCATGATCGAAGCCGGCGCCAATGAGATCCCGGAAGAGAAGATGATCGAAGCAATCTACATGGCTCATGATGTGAATCAGGAGCTGATCGCTTTCATCGAGAAGATCGTAGCTGAGGTAGGAAAGGAAAAGCATACCTACACAAGCTGTGCAGTTCCGGAGGAGCTGTTTGCAGCGATCCGTGAGATCGTTCCGCCTGCAGAGATGGAGGAGGCAGTCTTCACCGATGACAAGCAGACCCGTGAGGAGAATATCCGTGTGCTGACCGAGAAGCTGGAAGCGGCATTCGCAGAGAATGAGGAGTGGCTTGCAGTTCTCGGAGAGGCAGTATATCAGTATGAGAAGAAGACGGTCCGCAAGATGATCTTAAAGGATCACAAGCGTCCGGACGGCCGTGACATTACCCAGATCCGCCGTCTGGCAGCAGAAGTGGATATCATCCCGAGAGTACATGGCTCCGCTATGTTTACCCGTGGACAGACCCAGATCTGCAACGTATGTACACTGGCTCCGCTGTCTGAGCAGCAGAGAATCGACGGACTGGATGAGAATGAAGTCAGCAAGAGATACATGCATCACTATAACTTCCCGAGCTACTCTGTAGGCGAGACCAAGCCGTCCAGAGGACCGGGACGCCGTGAGATCGGGCATGGTGCACTGGCAGAGAGAGCGCTGATCCCGGTACTTCCCAGCGAGGAGGAGTTCCCGTATGCGATCCGTACCGTATCTGAGACCTTCGAGTCCAACGGTTCTACCTCCATGGCTTCTACCTGCTCCTCCTGTATGTCTCTGATGGCAGCAGGTGTGCCTCTGAAGAAGATGGTTGCAGGTATCTCCTGTGGTCTTGTGACCGGCGATACGGATGATGATTTTGTACTTCTGACCGATATCCAGGGTCTGGAGGACTTCTTCGGCGATATGGACTTCAAGGTAACCGGTACGACGGATGGTATCACTGCGATCCAGATGGATATCAAGATCCATGGTCTGACCAGACCGATCGTAGAGGGTGCGATCGCAAGATGCCGCGAAGCAAGACTGTTCATTATGGACACCTGTATGAAGCCGGCAATTGCAGAGCCGCGCAAAGAGGTTGGCGAGTATGCGCCGAAGATCATCCAGATGATGATCGATCCTCAGAAGATCGGCGATGTAGTCGGACAGAGAGGAAAGACCATCAATGCGATCATCGAGCAGACCGGCGTGAAGATCGATATCACCGATGACGGTGCGGTATCTATCTGCGGTACAGACAAAGAGATGATGGACAAGGCAAAGGAGATGGTACGCATCATTACCACCGACTTTGAAGAGGGTCAGGTATTCGTAGGCAAGGTCATCAGCATTAAAGAGTTCGGAGCATTCCTTGAGTTTGCACCGGGCAAAGAGGGTATGGTTCATATCTCCAAGATTGCAAAGGAGAGGATCAACCGTGTAGAGGATGTACTGACGCTTGGCGATATGGTAAAGGTCGTATGCCTCGGCAAGGATAAGATGGGACGCATCAGCTTCTCCATCAAGGACTGCAAATAATAATATAAGTTTTTGGGAAAGGGTTGTTTCCGGTTTGATAAACATCATCCGGGAGCAGCCTTTTTTGCTTTCATGAATGAAAAAACAGTCCTCGTCTCCGAGAACTGTTTCGTGGAATACCTAATACTATGAAAACCCTATTAAAGTTTACTATACAATTTTGGAAAAATCAATGAGAAAGTAGGGATATTTACGGTAAAAACAGGTATTGAGGGAAATACGAGGAGGAAAATCAGATGACTGAAAATCAAAATGTATCGGAACTGGTAAATGAATGGCTGCATGCAGTCGAGTACCGAATTTCCAGGTCCACATATGTAAAATACGAGCAATTGACAAGAAACTATATCAGCCCTTTTTTTGAGTCGATGACAGAAGAAGAATTAGATAATGAATGCTTAAATCATTTTTGCAGTTTAATCAATGAGAAGGAAACCATCGGCGGCAGACAGCTGTCCATCGGCAATCGAAGGACCATTCTCATGATTGTCAACAATGCGCTGGATTATGCCTATGATTCCAGAGCTTTGGACCAGAGGTATTATATCAGACCCCGGCTTTCCCGCACCAGAAAGGTGGTGCGCGTATTCTCCAGAGATGACCAGAAAAAGATCGAGGAATATATCCTTTGTCATGAAGACGCCTGCTCACTGGCGATCATGCTTTCCCTGTTTACCGGGCTGAGACTGGGGGAAATCTGCGCGCTGCAGTGGAAGGATATCTGTTTTGAGACCAGCTCTCTGTACGTCAATAAAACAGTACAGCGATTGAAAACCTTTGACGGAGAACATGGTTCACGGACTGAGCTTCTTGTTTCCCAGCCCAAAAGCGCGGCTTCCAACAGGCTGATTCCCCTGCCGTCCTTCCTGCTGGATTATATGAGGAGATTTCCGGAAGGCGCTCAGGATGCATATTTGCTGACAAACGATGCAAAGGCGCCTATGGAGCCTCGGACGCTTCAATATCATTATCAGAGAATCCTGCAGAAAATCGGAGTCCCGTATCTGAATTTTCACTGTCTTCGCCATACATTTGCAACCAGATGCGTGACGCTGGGGTGGGATATGAAGACCCTCAGTGAGGTTCTGGGACATTTTGATATTAAAATCACTATGGAATATTATTTCCATTCTTCCTTTGAATATAAGCAGATGCAGATGAGCAAAGTTCTCTTGTTATCACAGAATTAGGTATTCTATGAAAGTTTTATAAAAGTATACCAGATTCTATGGATTCCTTCAGAAATGAAAGAAAATATGAAGGAGGAAGAAGATGAACAGAATGAAAAAGTTCATGGCATTGCTTTTGACAGTTGTTCTTGTTGCACAGAGCGGCGTTACTGCATTTGCGGAAGAAACAGGATCCGCAGAGCAGACCGCTGTGATGGAGACCGAAGAGACAACCACAGATATGACAGCATCAATAAAAACAGCAGTTACAGAGCAGCCTGCGGAAGGTGTTCCGGGAGAAGAGGCGGCTGCAGAGACCGGCAGCGAGACGGAGATTCCGACAGGAGAAGAGGCAGCCGGAGAAGCTGCGGCAGAGGATACGACGGTGTCAGAGGGAGAAGCCCCGGCGGAGGATGCAACGGTGTCAGAGGGAGAAACCCCGGCGGAGGATACAACGGTATCAGAGGGAGAAACCCCGGCAGAGGATACGACGGTATCAGAGGGAGAAGCCCCGGCAGAGGATACGACGGTATCAGAGGGAGAAACCCCGGCGGAGGATACGACGGTATCAGAGGGAGAAACCCCGGCGGAGGATACGACGGTATCAGAGGGAGAAACCCCGGCGGAGGATACGACGACGGCAGAGGGAGTAATTCCGGCAGAGAATAAGTTCGTATGTAGAATTAATGATGCAGAATATACTTCTCTTGATGCTGCAGTAGCTGCAGCAGAGGATGGTGCAGTCATTGAATTATTGGAAGATTGTACGACAGATGGATTGAATTTAAGTAAGGCACTCACTATTAAAGGAACGAACGGACAGACAGTCTCATTTTCAAAATATGGCATTGCCCTTTGGGGAAAAGCACTGACGTTTGAAGATTGTAATGTAATAATGACAAATATAACTTCAACACCTTATACAGCGGAATGGAACTGGATGGCAATCTGTGCAAGCCAAAACGCGTCTCTGACGCTGGATAATGTCAGAATGACTATGAAAGGAACAGATCCGGTAAATGCACATGCTATTTATTTTTGCAGTAATAACAAATTAAATTTGACGGAATCAACCCTGATTATCGAAAATTATCAGCAGGATGCGCTGGAATGGGATGGCGGTGATGGAGGCTATAATGTTAATCTGACGGATTCTACCTTTATATCAGATCACAATCGATCGGGATTTACTGGAACATTTTATGCTACGCTTTTGAGAAGTAAGGTAGATGTGGTAAACAGTCGTGGAAACGGTTCTAATGGTTCCGATTTTGTCATTACGGATTCTGAGGTGAATTTTAATGATAACAAGGATCATGGTTTGTCTGCCAAAAAGCTGTATATTACGAATTCTACAGTACAAACTCTGCGCAATGGACGCAATGGCATCGTTGGACGTGATATCACTATTGATGCGGCATCCCATGTTTTGGTAGAAGATAATACATCTAATTCCGAAAATGTCGGAGCATTCCGTGTTTTGGGTTCCACCGGAAAATGTACGGTAGCAGCAGGAGCTGATCTGCAGATCATCAATAACTATATGAGCGGCATTCAAATTGACAATGCAAATGGCTGGATGATCATGGATGCGGGGGTTGTAACCGGCAATGGAAGAAGTGAAGATAACACTTATGGCGGCGGTGTACGCACAAAGGGGCATTTTACGATGGGAGATGCCGTAAAAATCTATAATAACCGTGCGTCCAGTGCAGGAGATGATGTGTATGTCTACGATACAGGGTCTGCTGACTTGTCCAATGGACAGAATGATAAATCATTGGATCTGACAGTGGGATGTAATAATGGAGACAAGATTGACGGTTGGTATGATGATAAAGAGGAAGCACGCTGGAATGCCCATGATGAGAACAGTTATCATATAGAATTGCTTCAGGAGCGAGACCTGTCTGTTGTCGGAGAAACAAGTCTGAAAGCAGCACATGGAATTACAGTCCCGGATGAACCATATGAACCGGAGATACCGCTGGAATTTGAAACTTCAAAATCAAAAGAGGCAACGAACCTTGACGGGAACTTTGATTCAAAGGTGACCCTGTCATTGCCTTCGGCAGAAAAACAGATAGAGTCCGATATTGTATTTGTTCTGGATTATTCAACCTGTGATAAACCTGTCAAGGAAGAAGCATTAAAGATGCTTGAACAGCTGAATACGCAGTTAGAAGGGAAAAACGCGGCTGTAAATGTCGGCGCGGTTGTTTTCCGTGGAGAGGTAACGACATACCCGATGCAAAAGCTTACGGATGAAAGTCTGGATAGTTTGAAGAGCTTTATGAGTAAAAAACCGGAAACGGGCGGTTCCAATATGCATGCAGGGCTTCTGAAAGCCGAGGAAATGCTGGCTGCAGATACTTCCGTAGATGATACCTGCAAATATATGATCCTGGTCAGTGATGGTATTACCTATATCTGGGACGAAGATGGGACAAATATGGGATTAAATGCAGAGCAGGTAGATGGAAACTCTATGATTTTCCGCGCAAGTCCGGATACCTGGTCGATCAAATACGGAACAAGTGAAGTTCCGGACAACTGGAAGGCACATTTTGATGCTTTAAGCGGAAAGATAAACAGTGCCATTAAATTATACGCAGAACCTTATGACAGAAATATTGACCCGGTAAAATATATACCGGCAAATCAAAAAGATCTTTATGCATGCTCAGTGGATGTGGCTCTCTATAAGTCTTATGTAGAATATACAACGATGGAGGCTAAATATAACTGCTATGCGGTTAAGGCAAGTGAAGATATAGATGCATCGAATCATCCATGGGGACCATCATTTATGAAATATCTGTCCAATGGAAAGGATGTATCATTCGATGACATTCGCAACGATATTTACTATCTGCTGGATGAAGGAAGTAAAGTAGTCGATGAAATTGGAAAAACAGATGAGTATAATTTTGATTTTGTAAATAAGGCAGAAAAGTTAGTGCTGACGGTTGGCGGTAAAGTGCTGCCGACGGCTGTATACGCAGATGGATTACAGGAAGGTGAAACCGCAGCATATTCCTTTGGCGAGCGTATGGCGAATCAAAAGTTCCCGTTTGTACTTCACTATTATCAGAATGGAACTGCATACGATGGAACTGATTATGGAGAATGCTTTGTATGGGACATCAATGTACCAGTCAGCAAATTTGAGCAGGTACAGTTAAACTATGATGTACATCTCACCAATCCGAAAACAGAAGCGGGAACTTATGGAGAATATGACCGATATGGTGAAAAAAATATGGCTTCCCTGTATACGAACAACAGTGCGGTCCTGTTCCCGGTAGACAGTAACGGAAAAGCGGGCGAACCGGAAGTGTTCAAAAAACCAACGGTCAGCTACACGGTGTCGGAAGCTCCGACTGCCAGAATCAACATCACCAAGCGGGTGGAAGACAGCGATGGAAAGGCCGCAAAGGTGGATAAAACATTCTATGCAGGTATCTTTACCGATTCTGAGTACAAAAACCTGTACGGCAGTGTTCTGGAACTGAAGCTTGCCAATGCCAGTGAAGTGACCGGAACAGTGACCGTTGAAATTCCGGGAGACGGAAGCGACAGCCGTTTTTATGTGATGGAGACGGACAAGGACGGAAAAGTAGTTCAGAGCGGTCAGGATTTTGGTTATACAATTACGGTGAAGGGCAGTGAAGTGATCGTGTCTGCAGAGAAGAACAGCGCAGATGTCAGCATCACCAATAAGGCAGTGAAGACTTCTGTCCCGAAGGATGATGATGACGACGATGACGATGATGACGACGACAGCACAGCCACCACGCCGCCGGCGGCTGCACAGCCGGTTGCTTCTGCACAGACAGGAGATACGACGAATATTCTGCTTCCGGCATTGCTGTTCATCCTTATGGCAGCTCTGCTTGGAGGATATGGAGTTATCGTTTACAAAAGAAAGAAAAACAGGAGCTGACAATTATGTCAAGAACCGGTAAAGATCTGGCCGGACAGCGGTTTGGGAAACTGACCGTGTCCGGCTTTGCCGGTTACGGTGAAAATGGAAGGCAGAGGATCTCTCTGTGGGAATGCCGGTGCGACTGCGGCAGAAGCTGTACCGTACCGGGAAGCCTTCTGCAGAACGGACGCAGAAAGAGCTGCGGATGCATTCGTTATTCCGCAAAAGAAATGGCGGGCATACGCTTTGGCAGGCTGACGGTGATCGGTGAGGATCCGAATAACCAGACGACGCTTCAGAAGGTGATCTGCCGGTGTGACTGCGGGCAGGAGAAGAGCATTGCAACCCGGGATCTGAAGAACGGACGGGTAACCAGCTGTGGATGCGACAGGATCCGTTCCGGAAAAGAGACGGATCTGTGGGAGCGTCTGTTCGATGAAAGGCTGGAGGAAAAGAGGATTCTTTTTCAAAAAGGGGATTTTTCGGGAATTCGTACATTAGCAGACTGGGTCTATATATGGCTTCGGGATGTACTGCCCAATGTGGTCAAGGAGACGACCATGCGGATGTACGCAGAGACGATGGGACATCATATTCTGGGTCCGCTGGGAGGAAAGGAATTTGCGGAGATCACGGAACCGGTTATCGGGGAATGGGTAAAGGAGCTGCAGAATGCAGCGGTTCCGGGAACACAGACCGGGAGGATGACCGAAGGGACGGTGCGCAATACCCTTTCTGTATTGAGCGGATGTATCCGCGATGCCCAGAAATATGGTCTGATTGACCGAAATCCCTGTATAGAGTCTGCATGGACGCTGAAGAGCCGGAATGTGGGAGAAGAGCAGGGATGGCTGAATGAAGAACAGATAAAGAAGCTGGAGCCTTTGCTTGCGTCATATCAGGACGAGGAAGGATATCCGATCGGTCTGGGATTTCAGCTGGTGCTCTATGCCGGGATCACGCTGAGCGAGGCGGCAGCGCTTCGCTGGAAGGACGTGGATTTTGAAGGCGAAACTCTCAGTCTGCAGTATTTTGTGGCGGTAAAGAGAGAGCAGAACGGTGCAGATGAGGAGCGAAGCTACTGTCTGGAAAAGATGTCAGGAAGAAAGTGCCGTAAGATTCCGGTGCCGGGATTCCTGATCCGTTATCTGCGGGAGATACAAAAGCAATATAAGGGAAATCCGGAGGAATTTGTACTGTGCAAGTCTGAGCAGGAGCCTGTCAGGATGGACCGGATGCGCGCCGCGCTGACACGCAGGGCGAATGCCTGCGGAATTGAGAAGGTAACTCCCCGTATGCTTCGTGACACCTATGCCATGCGTGCGGTGCAGGAAGGCGCGACATCGGATATGATCGCGGAGCTGATGGGATTTGCTTCTTCTCAGCAGGTGATCCGAAGATATATGCCAAAAACCGTGACTGATAAGAGAGAATTGATAAAAAAGATGTTCAAAGAAGCATGAAGGACTGCTGTCCTGCGGCATAAGCCGCGGGACACCGGTCCTTTTTTTGTGCATAAAATCTGCCTGTCCTCATATATTGAGGTAGGGAGTGGGACAATGAACTGTGAAGAGATTCTTTCGATTTTTCCAAATTACATACGCGGGCTTCTGAAGGAATGGAATGTGGATATGGAATGTCTGCGGGAGATCCGGATACGGGCGGGCAGGCAGGTGCTTGTGCTCTGCGGAGACCGGGAGTATGTATCCCGGAACACGGTGACGGCGGAGCAGGTACAGGAGACCCTTGCGTATCTGGGCAATTATTCGCTGTATGCCTATGAGGACGAGATACGGCAGGGATTTTTATCCCTTCCCGGAGGGCACAGGGTAGGTCTGGCAGGGAAGGGAGTCATAGAGAACCGGAGTATCCGGACCATGAGGGAGATCTCCTCCATGAATATAAGGTTTGCCCATGAGGTGAAGGGCTGCTCCGAAGAGCTGCTGCCCTTTTTATGGACGGACAGCGGCTTGCTGCATACGCTGATTGCATCGGCTCCCGGACACGGGAAGACCACGCTCCTTCGGGACTGTATCCGCCGGATCTCGGACGGGGATTCCCGTCACAGAGGGATGACGGTGGGTGTGGTGGATGAGCGTTCGGAGATCGCGGGAAGCTTCCGGGGACTTCCGGGAAATGACGTGGGGATGCGCACGGATGTGCTGGATACCTGTCCCAAGGCGGAGGGCATGATGATGCTGATCCGTTCCATGGCGCCGGAGGTCATAGCCGTGGATGAGATCGGGAGCAGAGAGGAGCTGATTGCCATGCAGTATGCCATGAACTGCGGCTGCGTGGTGCTGGCGACTGTACATGGAGGCAGTATGGAGGAGCTTATGGTAAAGCCGGTATTGAGAGAGATGATAGAAGGGAAGCTGTTTGAACGGTATGCGTTTCTGCAGCCGGGGCGGACGCCGGGACGGCTTGGACAGATCCTGGACGCAGAGGGACAGATCCTGTGGCAGAGGGAGCCGGTATGCTGAGGCTGACAGGTATGGTCTGCATCCTGTGCGGCAGTACGGGGCTTGGGCTTGCCTTTGCCAGGGATCTGGATCTGAGGATCGAGGAGCTGAATCAGCTTCGGCAGCTGATGCTTCTGCTTCGGGGGGAGATCCGGTATATGCATCAGCCGCTTCCGGAAGCATTTTTACATCTGGCGGCAGACAGCTTTGGCTGCTTTGGAGAATTTTTCCGGCAGACCGGGCAGGATCTCATACGAAGGGATGGTCAGACCTCCGAGGAGATCTGGAAGAGAAACCTGAAGCAGTATGTCCCGGGGCTTCATATGACCGGGCAGGAACAGCGAGAGCTGGAAAAGCTGGGGAGTATGCTGGGATATCTGGATGTGGAGATGCAGCTGAATGCACTGGATTATTATCTGGAGCAGCTGAAGGTGTCTCTGGAGCAGGCGGCGGAAGCCGTGGGAAGCCGGCGGAAGCTGTATCAGTATCTGGGGGTACTGGGAGGCATGGCTCTGGTGATTCTGATATTCTGAGAAAAGGGAGGAAAGCAGGAGCGGATATGAGTGTGACTTTGATATTTAAGATTGCGGCAGTTGGGATTCTGGTCTCAGTGCTCTCCCAGGTCTTAAAGCACAGCGGCAGGGAGGAGCAGGCATTTCTGACAAGTCTGGCAGGACTTTTGATCGTGCTGTTCTGGATTATTCCATATGTATATGAACTGTTCCAGACCATGCAGCAGCTCTTTTTGTTATAAGGGGGTGGGAATATGGTTCAGATTGCCATGATCGGCATTGCGGGCATTCTGATGGCGCTGCAGCTGAAGGCGATGAAGCCGGAGTATTCTGCCTATCTGTGTCTGGGGGTCAGTCTTCTGATCTTTACCTGTGTGGCAGATAAGCTGACCGTGATCCTGGACGGGATGGAGGCGGTGCAGAACTGTCTTCCGCTGAATGTGGGGTATATCCAGACTTTGATGAAGATCGTCGGTATTACCTATATTGCGGAATTTGCATCGGATCTTTGCAAGGATGCGGGGTATCAGACGATCGCGGGGCAGATCCAGATCTTCGGCAAGCTGTCGGTGCTGGCGGTCAGTATCCCGATCCTGACTGCGCTTCTGGATACGATCCAGACATTTCTCGGAGGATGAAGGGGAGGCAGGAACGATGGAAGAGATCGATTTTGGGGAGATCCAGCGGGTATTGGATGAGATACTGGGGACCGGTCTGGATTTTCAGCAGATGGTGAAGGCAGGATCGGAGGGGAGCGGACTGATCTCCTGGGAGAATGGACTGTCCCTTGTGAGGCGGATCTTTCTGGAGGAGCTGATGCTGCAGAAGCAGATGTGGATGCATATCCTGATCCTTGCCATTGCGGCTGCGGTGCTTCTGCATTTTGCGGATGTTTTCCAGAATAAGAGTGTTTCCCAGATCAGCTTCTGCATGATCTATATGATTCTGTTCCTTTTGCTGATGGCTTCCTTTAAAAGCAGTCTGGGGATAGCCAGGGAGGTCATGGATAATATGCGGGATTTCATGACGGTGCTGGCTCCCGCATATTTCCTGGCGCTGACACTGACCTCGTATCTGACCTCCGCCGGGATCTATTATGAATTCATACTCCTTTTGATCTCTGCCGTGCGGTGGTTTACCGAGAATTTTGTCCTGCCCTGCATTGAGATCTATGTACTTCTGATGCTGGTCAATTATCTGTCAAAGGAAGCGAGGCTGACCCGGTTTGCGGAGCTGACCTCCATGCTGGTGGGCTGGAGCCTGAAGGGAGCGCTGGCGCTGGTCACCGGCTTCCATATGATACAGGGGATCATATCTCCGGCAGCGGATGCGTTCCGGACGACCACCATCAGCAGAGGGATCGACCTGGTTCCGGGAGTGGGAGAGGTAAGCGGTTCTGTGACGGATCTGGTGCTTGGTTCTGCCATGCTGATCAAGAACGGGATCGGGGCGGCAGCGCTGATCGCTCTGATCTTTCTCTGTCTCATACCGCTGGTGAAGCTTCTGGTCATCATGGCGGCATATTATGTGCTGGCGGCAGTGCTCCAGCCGGTATCGGATGAGCGGATCACCGGATGCCTAACGGGGATGGGCAACGGAGTCCGGCTGTTGTTCCAGTCGGTGTTCACGGTGCTGGTCCTGTTTCTTCTGACCATTGCTCTGACCACAGCCATGACCGGACGATAGGGGGAAGCGTGATGCAGGAAATTCTGGATATGGTCAGATATGTGGCGGTCTTTTATCTGCTGGAGCAGATGGTACTAAATCTGCTTCCGGGAAAAATATATGAGAAATACGTGCGGTTCTATCTGGGGCTCCTTCTGGTGCTGCTGCTTCTGCAGCCCATGTTCCGGATCTTCCGTCTGACAGAGCAGATGGATACAGAGGCATTGATGTATGAGCTTGAACAGGAGGTGGAGGAGCTTCGATGAGCAAAAAGGTAAAGGAATGGCTTGAAAAGCGAAAGCGCCCGGGAAAGGATCAGCTGCTGATCCTGGTTCTTCTGGGGCTTCTGCTGGCAGTGATCGCGATTCCCGTAGAGGATAGGGAAAAGCCTGCCGGTCAGAGTGTCCCCAAAGAGCAGGAAGAGGAGACCGCGCAGCAGCCGGAGACCGGATATGAGGCGCAGATGGAGCAGAAGCTGGAGGAGCTGCTGGGCAGTGTGGAGGGAGTGGGAGAGGTACGGGTGATGCTGACCTTTGAGGGAACAGGAGAGAAAAAGGTGGAGAAGGATCAGGCGTTTTCCGCGGATGAAAGCCGGGAGGAGACGGTCTACACGGAGAACGGGAGCAGCGAGCGCACCCCCTATGTGACCTCGGAGACCAATCCAAGGGTGGAAGGAGTTCTGATCATTGCAAAGGGCGGAGGAAACAGCCGGGTCAAACAGGAGATTCTGGAGGCGGCACAGGCATTATTTGGCATCGAGGCACATAAAATTAAAATAATGAAAATGGAGGGAACAAAGTGAAGCAATTATTAAAAAAACCCGTATTTAAGAAAAATCAGATGATCATCACAGCGCTTGCCGCCATGATCGCAGTTGCCGGTTATCTGAACTATTCAGGAACCAGGCTGGATGAATCCATGCTGAGCGCCAACAGCTCGGCGGTTGAGGATCTGGAGGACGGAAGTCTGGCAGAGGATATTTCGGCGGAGGATGTGTATGCCCAGACCGGAGAGACGGACGATTACGCGGATATTGAGAGCCTGGATGAGGACGTGGCAGAGACCGGCGAGAGCGTAGGAGAGACGGTCCTGGCGAACAGTACGGTGGGAGTCGGTTTGGTATCGGAGGCAAAGGTGACCAGGGAGCAGACCCGTTCCAGAAATAAAGAGATGCTGATGGAGCTGATCAACAGCACCAATATCACCGATGAGCAGAAGCAGGGAGCCATCAATGAGATGGTGGAGATGACCGACGTGGCGGAGAAGGAGCTGGCGGCAGAGACGCTTCTGGTGGCGCAGGGCTTTGACGAGGTGGTGGTCAGTATCTATGATGCCTGTGCGGATGTGGTGGTGAGCAGTACCCAGGTCAGTGATGCCCAGCGCGCGCAGATCGAGGATATCGTCAAGCGCAAGACGGGAATTGAAGCGGCAAATATTACGATCACACCGGTAACCGCATCGGAGTAGAATTTGTTCTTGACAAAATAAGGTTCGTTCTATATAATGCAATTGATAATCATTATCAATTGCATTATTTTTGCAGACAGAGAGGATAGATAGATGAAGCTGTACGAAGGACAAAAGGGAAGTACCCTTCAGGTTGTTCATATGGATCTTCCGATTCAGACGGAGCGCCGTCTGGAGGTGCTGGGAATGCTGGAGGGCACGAAGATCACGGTGGTGAACCGTAAGAAGAAAGGCGCCATGATCATCAAGATACGGGGCACGCGGTTTGCAGTCGGACAGGATATTACGGAACACATCGAGGTGAAGGCAGTATGAATACAAAGGAATTGACCATTGGTTTCGTGGGAAATCCCAACTGTGGAAAGACCACGCTTTTTAATGCATATACAGGGGCGAACCTGAAGGTGGCGAACTGGCCGGGAGTAACGGTGGAGAAGAAGGAAGGCGCCATGCGCTTTCACGACGAGACCTATCGGCTGGTGGATCTGCCGGGTACTTACAGTCTGACCTCCTATACGATGGAGGAGACGGTTACCAGACAGTACATACTCAGTGATGATGTGGATGTGATCGTGGATGTGGCGGACGCCTCCGCACTGGAGCGCAACCTTTATCTGACGCTTCAGCTGATCGAGCTGGGAAAGCCGGTGGTGCTGGCGCTGAACATGATGGATATCGTACAGGAGAGGGGAATGGAGATCGACCTTCACCGTCTGCCGGAGATGCTGGGAATCCCCTGTGTGCCGGTATCTGCCAGAAGACAGAGCGGGCTGGAGATCCTGATTCATACGGTAGCGCATCATAAGGATAAGGTGCAGGGTGAGAAGCTCATTCATCATCATGAGGATGAGGAGAGCCAGAGCAGACATAAGGATGTGGAGGATCATCACCGGAAATATGCCATGGTCTATACGGATGAGGTGGAGGACCGGATCGATGAGATCGCCGCAAGACTTGAGGCGGCGTATCCGGGGCTTGAGAATCTCAGGTGGCATGCCATCAAGATTCTGGAGAATGACCAGGAGCTGACGGAAAAGTATCCTCTGGATTTTTCCGATATTCTGGATAAGGACTACGAGAAGGAGATCATTAACCAGAAGTTTGCTTTTATAGAAGAGATCATAGGAGAGTGTGTGGCGAACCGCAGCAGGAAGGCGGAAGCCACCGATCGTACAGACCGCATCCTGACCCATCCGGTGCTGGGACTCCCGGTCTTCCTGCTGATCATGGCAGGTGTGTTTTTCCTGACCTTTACGGTGGGCGACTGGCTGAAGGGCTACTTTGAGATTGCGCTGGAATGGCTGACAGGCGTTACGGTATCCGGTCTTCTGGCTGTGGGAGCGGGAGATATGCTGATCTCCCTGATCGCAGACGGTATTATTGCCGGAGTAGGCGGGATCCTGACCTTTCTTCCCAATATTTTCATCCTGTTCCTTGCACTTGCCTTTCTGGAGGACAGCGGTTACATGGCAAGAGTTGCCTATGTGATGGACGGGATCATGGGAAAGATCGGTCTTTCGGGAAGAGCCTTTCTTCCCATGCTGCTGGGCTTTGGCTGTACGGTTCCGGCGGTCATGGCGTCCCGTGTGCTGGAGAACCGGAAGGACCGGATGAAGACGATTTTGATCACCCCGTTTATGTCCTGCAGTGCAAGGCTCCCGATCTATGTGTTGTTCTCGGAGCTGTTCTTTGGAGACCGCGCCATGATTGCGGCATTTTCCATGTACGTTCTGGGACTGGTCATTGCGATTCTGGCAGCGTTCGTGCTGAAGCTGGCGGATAAGAAGAAGGATGGAAATATGCTCCTGATCGAGCTTCCGGAATATAAGACGCCCAATGCCCACACCATCCGGGTGTATGTATGGGAGAAGGTAAAGGATTACCTGTCCAAGGCGGGAACCACGATCTTCATTGCGTCTATCATTATGTGGGTAGTTATGAATCTGGGAGCAGGCGGCTTCACAACGGATATGGATCAGAGCTTCGGCGCAGCTATCGGAAAGGTGCTGGTTCCGGTATTTGCCCCCATTGGTCTTGGCTACTGGCAGATCATCCTGGCGCTGATCTCCGGAGTTGCGGCAAAGGAGGTTGTGGTATCCAGCTGTTCCGTTCTGTTCGGCATTGGAAATGTGACCACGGAAGCAGGGATGCAGAGCCTGTCCGCCCTGCTGGGAAGCATGGGCTTTGGCGCACTCAACGCTTATGTGCTGATGGTATTCAGCCTGCTCTACGTACCCTGTCTTGCGGCGGTGGCGACGATCAAAAGAGAGACCGGCAGCTGGAGATGGACCCTGGGTATGGCTGTATTCCAGCTTTTGACCGCATGGGCGGTATCCTTTGTGATCTTCCAGGTCGGTTCCCTGTGGTAAGGAGGAGTAAGAGATGGCAGCAACGATCATTCTTGTGGTATTGATTAGCGCATACAGCCTCTGGATACTGCATAAAAAATATAAGGACGCGAAGAAGGGAAAGTTCTGCAGCTGCGGCTGTCAGGACTGTCCGTCCAAATGTCATGAGTTTCAGGAAGAAAAATAGAGACGATTGATACGATTGGAGGTAACATTGTGCAGGCAAAGAACCCGCGTTAATTATCGCCGTTTAGGCTGCCTGTTGTTGACTTCTTTCCTGCTATGGGCACTGCCCGGCTGTGGGAATGATGCCTCCGCACCAGAGTTTCCACCCGCAGTGGAGACAGTGCAGGCGGTGGCGGAGGAGCTGCGCTGGGATTTGAATCCTGAGGAGACGCAGTCATGGGCGGAGGATCAGATTCTCTATGCCTTCAAGACCGGGGATCAGACGAGCGCTTCGGTTTCCTGTGCTTTGGTAGAGGGGAAACGCGTCTTAATGGTAAACTGTGTTGCTGCGCTCCTTCCAGATAAGCCACAATTTGCCTGGGAGGACTGGAAGGATGCCATGACTCTGGCAGAGAAACTGTACGGCGGTTTTTCCGAGGGTGAGCTCTATCAAACCATATCCGAGCAGAATATACCGGAGTCTGAGATTCCGCCGGCGGGACTCGATACGCCCACAGGGCAGGAAGCCCTTAACTGGGAAGTGGAGCTTCCATCGGGATACGGAAGAGCCCGGTGGTCGATCAGCGCCGGCACTGTGGAGAAAAACTTCCCATCTCCCGTCATTCGTGACTGGCGGATGATCTTCAGCATTTCGCTCTATGAGTCCAGGGAGGCGTATGAGAGCATGGGCGCAGTTTCTTAGTGTACGCCTGTTTTGTGACCGCCTGTGGCAGTCTGGTTTTGCCATTAAATCAGGAGACCATACAGCTTCTGAACAGGGAATGCCTGCAGGATTTTTCTGTCACTTCAGAATCAAGAACTCAGGATTTACAGAATATAGTCCGGTTTTTAGAAAACCGATGTCAGATAGACAACACCGTTTTTGTCCATGGACGAGGAAAAAGGAAAAGCAAAAACCAACGGTATTTAGAACTTTTCCGCAGATTTCTTGAACGACAGAGCATCTATGACTGGCATACGGCAAGCTTTCAGGGAAGAAATAATTATTGTAAAACAGATCCGGATGCAACCTTTATGCACATGAAAGATGACCATATGAGAAATGCACAGTTAAAGCCCGGGTATAATGTACAGATTGCAGTAGACAGTGAATATATCGTAGCAGCAGATATTTTTCAGGATCGAAATGATGTCTGGACATTAGTTCCTTTTTTAAAGACAATGGAAACGAATCTGGGTTTCCGCTATCCGAGTGTAACGGCTGATTCGGGATATGAAAGTGAAGAAGCAGACACATATATTTGCCATGCCGGGAAATCCCTGTCCCCCTTTTTATCAAAAAGCAGAAAAGCAGGAGCGGGTATGAATCGGAAGCAACCGTTTACGAATGTGAAGACTGCAGTAGATGTGCTTATAAAGAAAAATGTACCAAAGCAAAAGGAAACAAGCGGTTATATATTTCAAAAAGCTTTTTGGAAAAACCAGGGTAAAACTGGAGATTGTTTTGCTGTGTATGGGATACAACATCGATAAACTGCATGCAAAAATCCAAAGGGAACGCACTGGAAGTCATCTTTTTCCAGTAAAAGAGACCGCTTAAAAAATAAGAAAAACAAAGTATTATTAAAGTACGCCAAAAATCCGGAAGGATTCCTGAAACAAAAGGATTCCATCCGGATTTTTTCATAGATAGAGCGAGAGTATCGCTCTATCATCTAATCAGATGATTTTGCAACACCCTCATTCTTTTTTGCGTTAATAAAGTGATGAATAGAATCGAACCTGTCACAATATATGCTGAAATGCAAATGGAATGCCAGTTAGCCGCTTATATCGACAGGTTAGCAGAAGTACAAGCATTGAAAGAAGATGGAATTGAAAAATAATTTTTCAAAATTCGTTATTTGCATAAATTGTAAATCTATTTTAATTATATTGGATAATTGTCTGACTTATTGTTGAGGATTTATGGTTGATATGTTATAATAAATATATTTATACATACAGTATTGGAGAAAGGAGGAGATGCCAATGGTATAAATCTAATATCTATATAAATTTAATTTAAGGAATGGAGCAAAATGTCTGTTTTAAAAAAAGAAATACGTGTCACTAGAAATTTAGACGAGTGTAATAGGATTAGAGCTTTACTTTCCAAATATGACATTAAAACTTTTGTTATTACAAATACAATAACTAATCCAGGGAGACATCATGGTAATCTCTTTGTTAATATGTCGGCTGCTTATGAATACCACATTTTTGTTAATAGAAAAGATGGAAAGAGAGCTTTAGAAATGTTACGGATGTTATGAAGAAAAGCATATGAATAAAAAAATTTATAGAATCTTATCAATCATAGGAACATTAATTTTTTTATTTTCTCTGAGCTTTAATACTTTTGCAGCAGAAAGTAATATGGATGATTCTATGACTATATAAAATGAAAAGATTCAAGATATCAATGTGTTAATGGAACGTGCTATAAATGGAGAAAATGATGCACCAGCTCAAATAGTTGAGAGTATTAAGAGAAATAGCGTTTTAACAATTGATGGAGTTGAACAAGTTGAAGAACCTTTGGTTACAACTGAACTTTTAAGTTCTTCAAGAACTGATGGTGAAAGTCGTTGATAATCAGTTAATGTCGACCTCTTCTTATTCAAAAGAAGAACATGTATCATCTTCCGGCGGTGAAATCACTTTATATACCACGATATATTTTGATGTAAGCGATATTACAATACAATTAAAAAAAGTAAGCACAAGTGCTTCTGTTAATGTTGGAATGCTTGCTGTTGACAATGTAAAAGTAAGATATGGATATACTGGTGTAGATTATGATACACGAGGACTTGCTAATTATACATCATCATGGTACTCAAAGGCGAGTACATCTCACATTGTAACAGTAAATGCTCCTAAACTTGAAGGTATATCTGGTGGCATAGTTTACAGTATTTGGGGAGAAGGTGCAGCATATGTAACAAGAGGTGGATCCAGTTGGACTACAAGCCACAAAGTAACAGAATGCGATATGGGATGGTTTTTATGAGTGGATAGTAACAAATAACAAAAAGCATAGACTTGATTTGTTTGATGACATATGATATAATGCAATCAGCTAAGAAAGAAATTGTATCCAAGTGGTATGCAAAGTGAAAACCCCGGAGTTGCAGCTCCGGGGTTTTCTTCTCTTTTTACGGTTGAGCATCCGATAGGTTAGTTGTCACTGTCGTCGCCGTCTAACCATTTGCATATGTAGTAGCTGGCCACACCTGCCATGACGGAAACCAAGAAAGAAATTATCAAATCCAAGCAGTACACCCCCTTTCTGTTGCCAGATTGGGTGCGACAACGCTGTATACTATATCATAAGGAAAAAAACAAGACAATAAGAGCATGACTTTGGCGGTATAGATCGTAATGGAATAAAAGGGGGCGTTACAAAATAGGTGAGTAATCACCTATGGAGCAGCGCTCCATTTTTGCACCCTCATGTTTTATCGTACGAAAATTTTGAAATAAAAAAGGGTTGACAAAAGAGAAATATAGGAATATTATTGTATTAAATCAATAATACAACAATACAGACGATGTACTACAGAAAGGAGAGACAGATGGAGTGGAAGCTGGATGACAATCGACCGATCTGGATGCAGCTGCAGGAGCAGCTGACGAGAAGGATCCTGTCAGGCTGGTATCACGTGGGAGAACGGCTTCCCAGTGTGCGGGAGCTGGCATCGGAAGCGGGAGTGAATCCCAACACCATGCAGCGTGCGCTGGCGAGTCTGGACAGTACGGGGCTGACAGTGACCAACCGGACCACGGGACGGACGGTGACGGAGGAGGAAGCGATCATAGAAGGAATGCGTGCCAGTCTTGCCCAGGGGATCATAGAGCAGTTTTATGAATCGGCGGCGGAGCTTGGATATTCGAGAGAGCAGGCAGTGGAGCTGTTGAAAAGGAGAGAGAGATGAGCGGGATATTGATACAATGTCAGGATGTATGGAAAAGCTATGGTAAGAAGGAGGCTCTTCGAGGGCTGGATCTCAAGCTGGAGAGCGGTAAGATCGTGGGGCTTTTGGGTCCCAATGGATCCGGCAAGACCACTTTTATCAAGATACTGACCGGACTGCTTCGTCCGGAGCAGGGAACGGTGCTGATCGACGGGGAAGAACCGGGAGTTTATACCAAGTCGATCGTCAGCTATCTGCCGGACAGACCTTATTTTTCGGATTGGATGAGGGTGACGGATCTTTTGAATCTGTTTGAAGATTTTTATGAGGATTTTGACCGGAACCGGGCAGAGGAGATGTGCCGGGTCCTTCAGATCGATGTGGATCAGCGGATGAAGCATCTTTCCAAGGGAACCAAGGAGAAGGTGCAGCTGATCCTGGTCATGAGCCGCAGAGCGAAGCTTTATCTTCTGGATGAGCCCATCGCAGGTGTGGATCCGGCGGCAAGAGATTTTATACTGACAACGATTCTGAATAACTATAATCCGGAGGGAACGGTGCTGATCTCCACCCATCTGATCTCCGATGTGGAGCGGGTGCTGGATGAGGTGGTATTTATCCAGAACGGAACGGTAGTACGTCAGGAGCTGGTAGATGATATTCGGGAGAAGGAAGGAAAATCCGTAGATGAGCTGTTCCGGGAAGTGTTCCGGACGGTGCCTTACGGCGGAGGTGAGTGGTAATGCTGGGAAAATTAATTAAATATGATTTGAAATCCATGTCCAGAGCGTTTATCCCCATATGGGTGCTGGCACCGGTGGTAGCGCTGGTATTCAGCCTGTCCATGAGAGGCATGGTGGCATGGGCGGAAAATGTTCCTGTTAATTCCGTATATAACAATACATTCTGGGCAAACGGAACGGGGATCGTGACGGTTATCATGATGCTGCTTTTTGTGGGTGTGATGATCGCTCTTACGGTGATGACCATTCTGTTCATTATCCAGAGGTTCTGGAACGGGCTTCTGAAGGATGAAGGATATCTGATGTTTACGCTGCCGGTGAAGACCTGGGAGCTCATTACCGCCAAGGGGATCGCGGCAACGATCATAAGCTGCATCAGTACCCTTGTGGGGATCCTGTCCTGTGTGCTTCTGGTAGTCGGCATGCTGCTTCTGGATAATCCTCAGTGGTACGGTCGGTGGTGGAGCTTCTTCTGGACGAACATCGGATGGGACCAGGCAGAGGTCTGGACTGTTTTTGTACTGTATCTGCTGCTGTTTATTGCCGGGATCGTGAAGAGCGTCTATCAGGTATATGCAGCCATGGCGCTGGGACAGTTCTTCCAGGGACACCGGGTGGCAGGCGCCTGCGTCTCCTATGTGGGGATCGGAGTGGTGCTGGCAGTCATCAGCGGTATCTGCATGATGATCCTGTCGTGGATCCTTCCGGATTATATGTATTATTTGAGCCAGAGCAGCTTTGGAATCGTCTATCTGGTGAGTATGCTTTTGGTGACCGTGGTGCAGATCATAATTTTCCATGTGATCACGGAGCGGGTGCTGTCCACCAGACTGAATCTGGAATAAGGGAAAGAACTTATGAGAGAAGAGATCAGAGAGGAATTATGTCGTATGAGCGACGCGGAATATCTTGCATTTTCCGCGTCGCTGATTCCTGCCTCCGGGAGGGGGCAGATGCTGGGAATCCGCCTGCCGGCGCTTCGAAATTACGCAAAGGAACTGGCAGGAGGAGACTGGAGGAGCGAGCTTTCCTTCGGGGAGGATCTTTATTTTGAAGAGACCATGCTCCGGGGCATGGTGCTTGGCTATGGCTGTAAGGAGATTCGGGAGCTGTTTTCGTATCTGGAGGATTTTATTCCGCGGGTACAGAACTGGTCTGTGTGCGACAGCGTATGCAGCGGACTCAAGCTGGTACAGAAGTACCCGGAGGAGACCTGGGCATTTTTACAGCCTTATCTGTATTCCGGAGAGGAATTTCCCACAAGGGTGGGACTCATCCTTCTGCTGGATCATTTTGTGAAGCTGGGAGAACAGGGAAAGAGGATCTCCAGACGGAGGACCGTGACCATGGAGGATCTCCAGGGGGAAGAAGAACAGAGCCCGTATCTGGAGCGGATCCTTGGAGTGCTGGACCGGGAATTTCCGGAGGGGTACTATACGCAGATGGCTGCCGCATGGCTTCTGGCAGAGCTGTTCGTTACATATCCGGTGCGCACCATGCGGGCTTTGAAGGAGCTTGGGCTGGATGAGTTTACCCGGAAGAAGGCAGTGCAGAAAATCCGGGAGTCCCGGATCCCGGATGCCGATGTTAAGGCGTTTTTAAAAATCTGACAGACATTGAGAAACTCACCGTTTCGGTAACCGCGTAATCAGACGCAAACCGGACGGTGATTTTTTGCGGCAATAATTTATCGTAATACGATAAAAATATATTGACATTTCTTTTTCGGGGGATTATGATACAGATAAATAAAGAAATTAAGAAATTAAGAAACAGATATGGAGGAAACAGTTATGAAACAGACAGAGATGTCCGGATATTTGAAGGTGATCACTGCAGGCGTGGGCGTTCTGCTGCTGGTATTTGCCGTTTGGTTCCTGCCTCTGGTATTGAAGGAGACGCTGGAGGAGGTGGGCGGAGTCTATGCCTACCGGGGAGTCTGCATGCTTATATGGATCAGTGCGGTCCCGGCGCTGGGATGTCTGATCCGGTTCTGGGGTATCTGCGGGAGCATCGGACAGGACCGGTCCTTTTCCGGTGAGAATGCATGGAGACTGAAGCGGATGAGTCAGTATATGCTGGCGGATACGGTGCTTTACGCCGGATTTCTGGTGTGGTTCTTCTTTGCCGGCTGGTATGAGAAGGCGGCATGGCTGTGGTTCCCGGTACTGCTGGCAGTCTTTATCTCGGTCACTTTGACGGTACTGTGTGCGGCATTGTCCCATCTGGTGCAGAGAGCCAGTCAGATGCAGGAAGAACAGGATCTGACCATATAGGAGGTTGAGAGAAGATGGCAATTATCATTAATATCGATGTGATGCTGGCAAAGCGCAAGATGAGCGTTACGGAGCTTTCTGAGCGGGTGGGCATCACCATGGCGAATATTTCCGTGCTGAAGAACGGAAAGGCGAAGGCCATAAAGATCAGTACCCTGGACAGTATCTGCCGTGCTCTCGACTGCCAGCCCGGCGATATACTGGAATATGTAAGGGAGGAAGAGTCATGAAACATCTATCTGATTTCCCGAAGATTCAGACGGCGGACCGGATCTTTGCAGTCCTGTATCTGCTGATCGGTTATGGGTTCGTCTATGCCTTCACCAGCCGGGAGCCGGAAAGAAATCTTGCCGTGTTTACGGTCTTTTATGCGGCGGCAGTGCTGGGCTACCTGTACAGGAAAGGCATCTGCCCGCCGAAGGAGAGCTGGTTCTGGCTGGCAGCCATGCTTGCCATGGGCATTCCCTTTGCATTCTGGAGTGTTCTTTATATCTTTCAGATCCTGGGGCTGATGGTCACGGCGGCTTACTGGACGCTTCTGGCATCCGGCAGACTTCTGGAGAAGGACCGGACCTCTCAGTGGGTATTTTTCGACTGCTGGAACGGGCTTTTCATGGTGCCCTTCGGAAATTTTTCCTGTCAGCTCCGTGTGCTTGCAGGCAGTCAGGGGGCAGAGGACGGGGAAGAGAAGAAGGAAAAGAAGGGCAGCGGCATCCTGCTGGGGATTCTGCTGGCAGTTCCGGTCCTGATCGTTGTGCTGCCCCTTTTGTCCAGTGCGGATGCGGGATTTGAACGGATGGCGGGAGGTCTTGTGGCATATATCCGGGAAAATCTGATGGAGGTATTTCTGCGTGCGCTGTTTGCCGTTCCGGTGGCGGCATATCTCTACGGACTGGTCTTCGGTGGCGTCAGCGGCAGAAATACAGACCGGATCCAGAAGGAGCAGCTTCAGGAGACGGAAAGGTATGTGCGGAAGATCCCGGATACGGCAGTGTGTACGGTACTTGCCATTCTGTGTATGATCTATCTGGTGTTCACAGGGCTGCAGGGATCTTATCTGTTCTCTGCTTTTGCAGGAAGGATTCCGGAGGATTTTACCTATGCGGAGTATGCCAGAAGGGGATTTTTTGAACTGTGTCAGATCGGGCTTTGCAATCTGGTGGTGATCGGGTGCGCCGGGCTGTTTTCCAGAAGCAGAAGCACGCAGAACCGGGGACTTGCCTGTCTGACGGTACTTCTATCTGTCTTTACGCTGCTGCTGATCGGGACGGCGGTCAGTAAGCTGGGAATGTACATGAGTGTTTACGGTCTGACGGTCAACCGGATACTTCCTCTGGTTTTTCTGCTCTGGATGGTTTTGGTATTCGTCCTGCTCATTTTCCGGCAGAAGAGGGCGTTCCCGATGGTGCGGATCTGTGTGATGGCAGGAGCCGTGCTGTTTTGCCTGCTCTGTGTATTTCCGGTGGAGGCATGGACGGACGCCTACAATGTGTGGGCAAGGGGCAGAGGATATATTGTATAAAACACCCCCTGGAACCTATACTGGGACTGGAATCAGAGCCGGAGGTCTGGTATAATGTCGACAGATATTTTATCATAGTTGTTATACAGGAGGATCATCCCATATGCCAGTATTTGATTTCAGCAGTACACCGGACAGTAAAAACGTGTCGGAGTGTACCTACACCATATTTTATTCCAGTGAAGGGGAGGCGTCCCCGGACAGACCGATCATGGTTCTTGACAACAAAAGCAGGAGATGGGCGCATCATTCCTGCGGTGTTTTCACCAACCCCATCAAACGGACTGCATTTGAGTTCAAGGAGGAAGACGGAACGGTCAGCGCGGATATTCTCAGGATAGACGCCCGTTTTGTCAGCCTTTTGGGGTGGCTTGGAGAGAATCATATCAATGTGCGTCTGTCCGGAGAGAACCGGGAGGACGGCTACGCAGTTTACCGGATCCGGGAGATCGCCTTCGGAGGAGGGACAAAGCTTTCTGCGGAGGATGGCTTCCTGCAGTTCATGATCGAACGGCTGCTGGCAAGCAGTGCGCCGGAGGAGGATCCGGGAGAAGAGGAGCAGGACGAGACCGGTGATGATATGAAGCTTACCAGTCTGCAGAGTATTACGGATTTTATGACCTGTGCGGGCAGGACCATGCCGGATAATATCCGGCTCTGGGCGAGGCGGAATCTGGCGGTGGCACGCTCCAACGAGGTCTCCCCGGAGGAGAGGCGTCATGCCCAGCGGGCACTTTCCATTATGATGAATGTACAGTGGAAAAATAATTATTTTGAAGCGATCGATCCGAAGGAAGCCAGAAGGATCCTGGATGAGGAGCTTTATGGAATGGAGCGGGTAAAGCAGCGGATCATGGAGACGATCATCCAGATCAACCGGACCCATACCCTTCCCGCGTACGGGCTTCTGCTGGTGGGACCTGCCGGAACCGGAAAATCCCAGATCGCCTATGCGGTGGCGCGGATCCTGAAGCTGCCGTGGACCACGCTGGACATGAGCTCCATCAATGACCCGGAGCAGCTGACCGGAAGCTCCCGGATCTATGCCAATGCAAAGCCCGGAATCATCATGGAAGCCTTTTCCATGGCGGGAGAGTCCAATCTGGTGTTTATCATCAATGAGCTGGATAAGGCTGCTTCCGGAAAAGGGAACGGAAATCCGGCGGATGTGCTTCTGACGCTTCTGGATAATCTTGGATTTACAGATAATTATATGGAATGTATGGTTCCGACCGTGGGAGTATATCCCATCGCCACTGCCAATGATAAGGCTCAGATCAGTGCGCCTCTCATGTCCCGGTTTGCAGTGATCGATATTCCGGATTATACCGCAGAGGAGAAGAAGATCATCTTCTCAAGATTTGCCCTGCCGAAGGTACTGAAGCGTATGGGACTTCGTCCGGAGGAATGCATTCTTCCGGAGGAGGCTCTCGATGCAGTCATCGAGCAGTATGCGGATACTTCAGGTATCCGGGATCTGGAACAGGCGGCGGAGCATCTTGCGGCGAATGCGCTGTACCGGATCGAGGTCGACCATGTAAAGGCAGTCACCTTCAGCGCCCGTATGGTACGGGAGCTGCTGGCGTAGGAACGGGGCATTACTGCCCCGTTTCTTCTTTCTGTGCCATATTCCTGCTTGCCAGCTGCTTCATGGATCTTACGGACAGCACGCAGACACAGATGGTCAGGATATCTGCGGCAGGCTGTGAAAAATAGATGCCGTTGACACCCCAGAGTCTGGGCAGAGTTAAAATAAACGGAATGTAGAATAAACCCTGGCGTATCAGAGAGAGGAATAATCCGTATCTGGATGCGCCGATGGTCTGATAGGTGATCGTCATCATATAACACAGTCCAAAGGCAGGATACAGAGCCACCTGAGAGATGAGCAGCCATCTGCCGTAATCTACAATCACCGGATTGCCGTTGAATAGTGAGATCAGCGGCCGGGCAAGCAGAATATAGACTGCGGCAACCAGTACGGTCAGTAAAAGGGAGCCTTTTAAGGCGAAGCGTACGGACTGATGGAAGCGTTCTTCCTTTCTGGCGCCAAAAGCATAGGAGGCTACCGGCTGATAGCCCTGCATAAAGCCCATGACCACATAGCAGCCGATGAGGATCAGCCGCTGAACGACTCCATAGGCTGCAATGATCTCATCTGAATGCGGCAGACCGGAAGCAGAGATATTGGTCAGAGAAGCCGCAACAGACAGGCAGATCTGAATGACCGCTGTAGGAATACCGATGGCAGTCACTGTTTTGATAAGGTTCCAGCCTGGATGGAATGCTTTTGCCCGGATCTGAATGACAGACCGTCTGCTGGCATAGAACCAGATCAGAATGAAAAAGGTGACGAACTGGGATACGGTGGTTGCCAGTGAAGCTCCCTCCACGCCCATATTCAATCCCCACTCAAACATAAATATAGGATCCAGGATAACGTTAAGCAGCGCACCGGTGATGACCGCAATGGAAGAGATTTTTACAGATGACTCCGCTCTTGCGGCACAGTTCATGCTCTGGGCAGGCAGATTTGCCAAGGCTGCTATAAACATCCAGAACGCATAGTCCTTTGCCAGCGGAAGAGCCGCTTCGGATGCGCCAAAAGCCCGCATCAGAGGCTCGATAAACAGGATCCCGCCTACACACAGCAGGATGCCGATCAGGACAGAGATACCGACGATGGTCGTGACGGTGCGGCTGGCGCCCTCGCTGTCTTCTGCGCCCAGCTGCCGCCCTGCCAGAACCGCAGCTCCGGAGGCAAAAATATTCTCAATGGATACCATGATAAGCAGCAGCGGTACGGTGACCCCTACCGCGGTCAGTGCAATATCGGAATCCAGCATTCCGATATAGGCTGTGTCTACCAGATTGTAGACTGCCTTTGCAAGCAGTGCAAGCGTGGCAGGGACAGCCAGCTTTGTAATGGCTTTCGAGGGAGCCATATCTCCCAGAACGGAAGCTTTATTTTGTGTTTGAGACATTTTAATCAAGCTCCTTTCTCTCAATCACGCCGTAGAGCAGAATATTTAAGGCTCTCCGGCATTTTTTTTCATGAATTTCAAAATCCTCCGCCTGGTAGCTGGCATTGACAAAATCCTGGAACTGGCGGAAGGTTTCAATCGCATCTTCCTTTGAGATCCGGGACCGCAGGGAAACCGGCTCCAGCAGACGCTCCAGAATCTGTATGTTCAGAAGATCGAAGGACTGTCTTCTCTCCTGAATCTCCTTTTTGAGGGCAGCGGGAGGCGAGATCACTGCTTCGCAGAATATTCTTTGATAGACCGGATGTTCTGCAAAAAAATCTGTCCTTGCAGTAAAATATTCTTCCAGCTGCGACTCGGCACTTCCCTTCTGGCGCGCCATTCTCTCTCTTAAATATTCCGTGAGTAAGTGAAAGCACTCTTCCACACATGCCAGAAAAAGATCATCCTTTGTATGAAAGTAATGATAAATGATTCCCTTGGAAACACCCTGGACAGAGCAGATGGTATTGACGGAGCTTGCGCCGTAGCCCTGTCCGGAAAATTCAGTTAAAGCACTGTCCATGATTTTTCGTCTGGTCTGCTGATTTTTTTCTTCTCTCTTCATAGTACCTCCAGATAATCGACCAGATGGTCTGTTTTTGGTATTATAGCAAATATAGACCACTTGGTCAATTGTTAAAATCAAAAATTGCGATTCCTGCATATAGTAAAGGAAACAGTAAAAATAAGGATATATGGAAAAATGGAAAATTATGTAAGGATATCTTTGGAAACGCATTTGTTTTTTGCAAGAATCATGAAGGAGCATGCTCTTTTTCTGCAGGCAGGCTTTGTGGGAAGAGATAAGGAGTGGATTCAGAGCGCAGAGTTTTTCAGATGTGAATTTGAGAAGGTTTTGCGTCAGGCGGTACGGATCAGTAATGGTCTGATCGGACACTGTGTGTTGTGCTCAGAAGAATTATTTACACCATTTACGATTCCTGCAGAGCAGAGAACCAGCTGTCTAAGCGGTATTCCTGTTGACAGCAGTATTACAGAGGCGGAAAAAAGGCTGCAGTGCGGATGCAGTCAAAGGGAAGGCAAAGCTGTACCGTGCGGTGACAGAAGAGCTCCGGCAGGGAAGAGAGGTATTTGGATCCGTCAGAGGAAGAACTGATAGATACGGCGGATAAATTTGCCGTGGATTTTCAGAAGCTTCTTGAACAGGCAAAGAGACAGGACTGTCGTGGGGCAGGTGGGATCACGGAAAAATCCCTGCAGGAAACACAGAAGCTGAAGGCGTTCAAAACGGCAGGAACAAAGGGAATCCTGGAATGCAAGATCGAGTCTGTGATACTGCCGCTGCTGGCTGATCACGTTCTGAGAGAAGCGAATCATTATATCCGCATTCTGGAGTGCGGGTATGAGCGGGAGTGAAAATGTGGTGTTGATGAAAGGAGCCGCAGTCTATATAATAGAGGTAGCTGAACAGGTTATGCAGAAGAGGAGAAGAGATGGAAGCATTATTTTCTATGAAAGCAGGGGAAGCTTATAAGAAAAGCAGGGCATTCAGACTGGCAGGGCTTAGAAAAGCATACGGCAGCGAGGCTTCCTTAAGAATGCAGGCGGATCAGCAGAAGACTGTTGATTTTGTCAGGGAACACCTGCAGGCACAGAAGCAGGATCCGCATAAGGAAATAATCGTCATATCCGACGATCCCGGAACAGGCAAAACCATTGTGGGCATTCGGTTTATTCTGGAATATGTAAATATCTTTCATAAAGGCAGAAATGATAATAAGGCCATATTCTGCCTGCCCAGAAGTCAGACCGTAAAAGCAGTGTTTGATGCCGCCTGCGCGGTGGATGAGGAATACGAGAAGGAATACTGCTGCTATCTGCAGGAGATCGGGAAGGATCAGAATCTTGTGGTGGTTGATGAAGGTCATCGGATAACCGAATTGGAAAGAACACTGGATGAGGTGTTTCGGAAAGGAACCAGGCTCCTGATTATCCTGCAGGATGATCATCAGCTGGTAAGGCCCGGAGAGCAGGGAACCTGCCGCACGATCAGGCCGTATGCGGACAGAGCGGGAATACCGTTTTTCCCGATGGATATACGTGGAGAAAACCCGTTGGAGCTGATAGATGAAAAGCGATGTGATGAAAAGCTTCTGAAAGGGTTGCACAGGCTTTTCTACGATGAATCTGTAACTATTGAGGGCAGACTCGATGCAGTCAGAGTATTTGACAGGTTAGAAGATCTGGAACGCTGGGAAAGGAAAGAAGCGGTATCAACGAGAACCAAATTTGTGCTTCCGTTCTGCTGGCCATGGATAATGTTGCATTCATATGGTGCAATGATCTGGTATGGGATGAAAGGAAAGCAAGATGGATCGTAGATATTAAAGAACTAAAGGATCCTGCTTTCCGATATATGAAGGATGAAGGAAGCGGATTATGGCAGGAAGCGAAATGGAACCGGGATACCGGAAGCAATGTGGTGAAGCCGGACGGGCTGACCATGTCACAGGAGGATATGGAGCTTCTGGTAAAAAATACATATTATGTGATGATGTCGCGGCCAAGAAAAAAGCTGGGCATATGGTTTCGGAATGAAGTGACCAAAAAGCAGGTATTAGAGGTACTTGGACCGGAAATTGACGGACTGCGGGAGGAACAGACATGGAAAGATTAGAAGTATTAACGGCGAGAATCAGAAAATTTAATGAAGACAGGGACTGGGATCAGTTTCATACCCCGTCGAATCTGGCAAAGTCCATATCCATAGAGGCGAACGAGCTTCTGGAGTGTTTTCAGTGGAATGATACGGATTACGACAGGAACAGCGTGCTTGAGGAGCTTGCGGATGTGATGAATTATTGTCTGCAGATGGCGCAGATACTGGATGTTGACATGATTGACATTATAAATCACAAGATGGATCTTACGGAGAAAAAGTATCCGGTTGAGAAGGCCAGGGGTGTAGCAACAAAATATGATAAATTGTAAAAGACAGGGTTCATAGAATGGCAAAATATTCGATCATAGAACTGAATATAGAGAATGGAAGGCTGTCGGGTGTGGATGACCTGAGCAGTGAAAAGAAGAAAGCTCTGCAGTTAAACAGTGCGATCTATATATACAGAGGGAGCAGATCCGGAAAGGTTTATATTGGACAGACGATTCATTTCCTTGACCGGCACAGACAGCATTATGCAGGTGCGGAGGAGAAATTTCATGCCGCTGATTTTGATAAGGTGCTTGTGATTTTCTCCGTATATTTTCATCGTTCTGCTCTTGATGATGTTGAGAGTCAGCTTATTACATATTTTACGGCGGACTGTCCCGGGAAAAACGGTCAGAGGGTCTCCTTTGACAGTGCCAATGTCATTAACAGAACCGGCGGAAACAGTATAAGCGAGTACGTAGGCAGGGAAGCTGTTGCATCAGACGTAATCCTGCCCCTATGGGAAAGGGAGCTGTATGCAAGAGGCTGGGTGAATACGCCTGTCCTGGAGGAGCTCAGAACGAAGGCTCTGGTAAAATACAGCCCCATTAAAGCACTGACTTCAGAGCAGGGGCAGCTGATTACGGAAATGATCAGCCATCCGGATAAAAGCTATGTGATCAACGGAGACGCCGGGACCGGGAAGACGGTTCTTCTCACCCATCTGATTGCCAGCCTGCTTAAGGGCAGGCCCGGAGCAAGGATCGGCGTCGTGGTACAGCCAAACTGGGAAAAGACGGCGGTTGATATTTTCAAAGTGTTTGGAATGAACAGCAGCCTTCTTTCTATCACTACCTCCACAAAAATGATCACGGACAACCGTGAATACGATGTGATCATCGTGGATGAGTCCCATAAGCTCTCCAGAAAGTATGGAAAACAGCATCCTTCATTCGGAAAAGTATATGAGATACCTGGATTTGAGAATTGTGAGTCCCATCTGGAGATCCTTCAAAGGATGGGGAAGCAGTTGATCCTGATGTATGATATTCTTCAGGCAATCCGTCCCGCCAACATTACAAGAGAGATGTTTCAGACTTTGACGAACGGGTATGAGAAGAAATTTCTCAAAACACAGTTCCGAATCCAGTCTCCCCGGGGAAAGAATTATTCTTCCGATGATTATATAAATGGAATCAAGTACCTGCTGTATAAGGATACAGGATTGCTGGATTCTCAGCTGACCAACTATGATCCGGATTTTAACCGGGAGGTATTCAGAGATCTGTCTGAGGATGCTTATTTCGGATATTTTACAGAGCTGCCACTGCATCGCCTTATCGAGTGGACAGAGGAGGACAATAACTACCATCCGGAACACATCAATCGCGTGCTTGCAGGTCTGGTGGAGCCCTGGGCCCAGAGTGACGGCAAAGATCCAGGTATAAAGCACTGGCATGAGGGGGACATTCATCGTAGATGGAATTCGACTCAGGAAAACTGGATCAACAGCAGGGATCCGGATGCGTCTGAGCAGATCGGTTCCGTATTCGCTGTTCAGGGGATCGACCTGAATAAAGTCGGAGTCCTGATCGGAGCAGATCTTCAGGTTGGAAGGGATGGAAAATTAACGGCGGATCCTGATAAGTTCCATAATACCAATGGTACCTTTACGGCAGATGAAATGCGCGATCCCGGCTGTCGATCTGAATTTACGCTGTTTGTAATGAACATCTACTATGTGCTTCTTACGAGAGGGATAGACGGAATACGACTGGGGTTCTGGAAGAATGATGAGTTCAGAAAATATATGGAAGAGACGTTGGAAATATAGAAAGAATTATCAGATCTGACAGGGTTTGAGCATATGCCGGACAATATGCGTAGTCTTTTATAAAAAGGAGTAGTTAAAGAGGTGATGAATATGTGGGAATGTCCGAAATGCGGCAGAATGTTCAAGAATACAAATCAGGACCATTACTGCGGGGAAGCTCCGAAAACAATTGAAGAATATATTTCGAGGCAGGCCGAGACCGTACAGCCATATTTACAAAAAATAAATACGGCAATAAAAACAGCCATACCGGATACAACAGAAAAAATATCATGGAGTATGCCAACCTATTGGAAAAAGCACAATCTGATCCAGTTTGCCGCTTTCAAAAAGCATATTGGCTTGTATCCCGGTCCTCAGGCTGTAGAAGTATTTGCAGAAAGACTTAAAGGATATAAGACAAGCAAGGGGGCGATACAATTTCCGTATGATAAAGAGCTTCCGCTGGAATTGGTTGCAGAGATTGCGAAATGGTGTGAGGAGAATGTATGAATATACAGATTTTCGGTACAAAAAAATGTAATGAAACAAAGAAGGCACAGCGCTTTTTCAAGGAGCGCGGAATCCGGTTTCAGTTTATCGATATGCTGGACAAGGGCATGTCAAAAGGAGAATTTAACTCTGTGGCATCAGTGAATGGCGGCATTGAAAATATGGTCAACTGGGAAGGAAAAGACCAGGATACTTTGGCGCTTATTAAATATATTGCTGAAGAAGATAAGCTTGAGAAGATTCTTGAGAATCCACAGGTAATTAAGACGCCGGTTGTTAGAAATGGGAAACAGTCTACGCTTGGCTATCAGCCGGACGTGTGGAAGAAGTGGAGCTGATATTATGGAAAATGAGAAAATTTTTATAATGAAATTTGCAAAAGTGTATCCCCTTTTGATTCAAAAAGCGGAACGAAAGGGCAGAACGAAAGAAGAGGTATTCGAAGTGACCTCCTGGTTGACGGGTTATACCTTCAGGCAGCTGGAGGAACTGTTGGATTCGGAAATCACATACGCCGAGTTTTTTGAACAGGCGCCGGAGCTGAATCCGGACAGAGCGTTGATCAAAGGCGTTGTTTGCGGGATTCGTGTGGAAAACATTGAAAATCCATTAATGCGTGAAATAAGATACCTTGACAAGCTGGTGGATGAACTGGCAAAAGGTAAGGCAATGGATAAAATCCTGAGAAAGCAGGGATAAGGAATAGTATGAGAACAGGCAGAAGAAATATAGATACCGCATGAGGAGAGCGTTGAAAAATATATGATTTATATTACCGGGGATTGTCATGGGAATTTTGAAAGATTTAATGCAAGCATTTTTCCGGAACAAAACGAAATGACGAAAGAGGATTATGTTATCATATGCGGAGATTTTGGTGGTGCACTTGATCCCACTGAAAAGTATGTGATTGATCTTGAGGAAGAATTAGAGTTTCAATCAGCAATAATAATGTCTTTTCAAATAATGGGACCGCCTCCAGCCCTAAAAAATTATCACGCATGGTTATTTGAAAATGGTTTTAACGTGGAATTACCCAATCCGACAAATGAGGTCGTTGCTTCTTATTATGGTGTTAAACCGCTTTGAATTCCAGATTTTACAATCAAAAGCAATTGAAAAATCAATCGTAAAAAAATACGATTGATTTTTGCGTATGGGCTTTAGCCTGTTGAGCGCGTTGCAACGAATTTCTCAAAAATTTTACTGATAATGCTTCACAATTTTTTTAATATTCGGTGGAGTAAGGCAATTTTGAAAGGGAAATATACACCCTATCGCATTGCACAACTGTTTTCTTAAATGGCATTGCAGTGCTAATTTCAAACTTCTTCCCATCTATCGGCATGGCAAAGAAAAATTGATTTTCCTTGCCCTATATATCATTTGAAGCAGACTTTGACATGAAAAAGTTCTATAATAGCGCTGAACACAAGTATTCTTAAAGGGCTTCCGAGGTACATAGTGCTGTCAAAGCAGCTAAATCAATCACTTTAATTTGATTGCGTTTTGTCAGTATAATATTTCTTTTTCGCAATTCAGAAAGACCTCTTGTAAGCTGTACTCTGCTTAAACCTAACATTTCCGCAAGTTCATCTTGTGTCATCTCAATAGTGAACTTAGATAGTGACGTTTGAGCAGCTGTAAGCAGGTATAATAAATTGCAAATTTTAATCAAAGAAGAATTATATTCTTGATGGACAGTTTCGAAAAGAAACCGATTTACATACATAGAATACCAGTTAACGACTTGTTCACTAAGTGCTGTATTGCTCTCGAACATTTTTTGAAATTGTTCTTTTGTGAACTCCAGCACAATCATTTCTGAAAGAGCTACTGTAGTTAACGACAGTTCAATTTTATAGTCATTAAGATGGTAGCCGGGATAGACAGTACCGGAAGCATGAAAGCTGATGATTTTTCGTCGTCCGTTTTCATGGTCTGCGTAATGAACTGCTGCACCAGAAACAATATAGTGTATTTTTTCGCAGGGGGAGCCGGTGGCCCAGAGATACTCCCCCTTGCGTAAAGTTTTTTTAATATGTGGCTGCGATAGAAAATATTGATAAAATTGTTTGAAGTCATCAGCAAAAATATATCGCGGTGTCAGCATAATCTCACCTCACAATTTTTTTTATTGTACCATTACAGGTATTACTTTTCAATAACAGCCATTGTGAATGAATGAAAGGAGCGCTTTGATGAATCTTTACTTTGCGTAAAGGTGACGGAAAAATGATGAATATGAAAACAATCAGACTATTATATCCAGATTATTTAAGCGGAGGAATGGAAACCTATTATTTCGGTGCAAATTTACTGGCACATATTCTTCCGGAGAATGAAAAACAGCCATTGATAAAGGTGGAGCTTACACCGCCGGATGGAAAAGAGCGTGATATAATTGCGGGGATTTACGCAAGAAACGAAGTAATTGAAGGCATACATCAGGCAAAAAAAGCAATCGAAAAAGCAAACCCTGATAAAATTATTACCATAGGTGGAAACTGTCTGGTTTCGCTTGCGCCATTCGATTATCTTCATGGGATTTATGAAAATATGGGTATTGTCTGGATCGACGCACACCCGGACGTATCCACTCCGCAAAATAATTATCCCAACGCTCATGCTATGGTACTGGGGGCTTTACTGGGATACGGGGATTGTGAACTTTCGGCTCAAATGCAAAATTCCAAATTCAAAGCGAATGAAATTCTATATGTCGGCTTACAGGAACTGCACAATTATCAGGAAGATTTTCTAAAAGATAAGGGTGTTGATTATCAAGTACAAGCAGAAGCATTTCTGTCAGATAATAAGATGAAAGCTTTTTTACAGCAATTTGAACATATCGTGGTTCATCTTGATATTGATGTATTAGATGCGAGCAGCTTTCATTCAACCTATTTTGCAAATAAGGAATTAGTTGGTGACGGAAGCGGCAGCGGGAAAATGACAATGGAAAAGTTGTCTGATACATTAAAGGTTATTACCGAAAATTCTGATGTCGTCGGGTTTACAATTGCAGAATACCTTCCGTTTGATGAATATAATCTACATAATATGTTTTCAAATATCAAGCTGTTTAGAGAATGAAAATGTTTTGAATTTGTGACGATGGATGTGCTGCTGCAGCTGACAAGTAAATATGGCTTGACTTGAAATTTTTATTCAATTATGCTTTAGATAAGAGTTGTCGGCAGTTCTTTATTTTATCAATAAGGAGCGCATAAAAATGTATCATGCACATTTTAAGGGAACACATTATGAAGCAGGCTTTCGGTGGGGCTCTCTGCTGTTAAAACACCAAAATATAATTTTGGATAAAATACCGTTTGAGATTACAAAAGAACGGATCGAGTACGCCCTTTCCTGTATTCCGATTTATGAAAAGTTCTATCCTGAAATTTTAGATGAAATTCAAGGGCTGGCGGATGGGCAGCACTGTGATGTTCATGTTTTGCAGGCTGTATTGTTCAGTATGTATTCCATGCCGCCAACGTGTAATTGCTCTTGTTTTGCTTCAGTGACAAAAGAGGGGATTCTTTTAGGCAGAAACAGCGATTTTTTAACAGCCATTGAAAAGCTTAATCAAAATGTAATTTATAGGTTGACTGATGGAGCTTATTCATTCACTGGCAATACAACTGCTTTTATTGAAATCGAAGATGGCATTAATGAGTATGGATTAGCAATCGGATTGACATCCGTATATCCGTTTAGAAAGCAGCCCGGATTTAATGCAGGCTTGCTTCTCCGCTATCTTTTAGAAAAATGTAAAAATGTATCGGAAGCTATATTTCTCTTAAATTCTTTACCGATTGCTTCTGCCCAAACACTTACTTTAGCAGATTTAACTGGAGATATTGCAGTTGTTGAAAGCAATTCCGTGAAAATTAAGATTGTAAGACCAGAAGGAAGAGAACCGTCTTTTGTCTGTGCGACGAATATTTTCCACCATCCTGAAATGCAAATTTATAACAATCAGGAAATTGACAACTGGTTTGCAGAAACAAGATATAAAACTTTAGTGTCCGCCCTTTCCAGGAAAAATAATATTTCAGGACTTATGTTTGCAGAGAAATTGTTAGCAGGCAAGTATGGTTTCCTGTGCCAGTATGATCGTAATACTGGTAAAGATACTGTGTGGTCAGTTGTTTATGATTTAAAGGAACACAAGATTTACAGAACGGAAGGAAATCCTGGGCGAAAAAAATTCAAAGAAGATTTACGATTTAAGTTTTAAGTAGCTTTTAAGAAAATATTGATTTGCAGCTTCTTGAAAAAGAATAGTAAGCAAGGGCTTGATATACAAAACAGCCTGTTTCCGAAATGTTTCCGAAATAGGTTCAACATATTGCCAATAAAGAGTTTTGTATATATGATATTAGATAATAACTGAATAAATATGTCTTCAGGGCAGGGTGTAATTCCCGATTGGCGGTAAAGTCCGCGAGCGTTAATCGCATGATTTGGTGTAATTCCAAAACCAACAGTATAGTCTGGATAGAAGAAGATAAAGAAAAACATAAGGACTTTAATGCTATTCTCTTTATACTGTCATTAGCACCTGAACGATAATTGTTCAGGTGCTGATTTTATGTGGAGGAAATAGGAAATGAACAGTAAAACAAAAAGAATTACAACAGTAGCAATGCTATGTGCTGTTTCTTATGCGGTCATGGTTATTGGGCGTATTCCCATTGTATTATTTCTCAAATATGACCCCAAAGATGTTATTATTGCATTAGGCGGACTGATATGGGATCCGATGACCGCGTGTATGGTATCGGTAATTGTTTCTTTTATAGAAATGCTTTCCGTGAGTGAAACAGGTATTTTAGGCTGCATAATGAATATTATTTCAACTTGTTCATTTGCTTGTACTGCTTCTGCAATTTACAAGAAAAAACATACCTTATTTGGTGCAACTATTGGATTGGCAGCCGGAAGCATTACTATGATTACTGTTATGCTCTTATGGAATTATCTAATTACGCCACTTTACATGGGGTATCCAAGAGAAGCTGTTGTACAATTATTGCTGCCGGCTTTTTTACCATTTAATGTGCTTAAAGCGGGGCTTAATGCTGCATTTACATTTTTGCTCTATAAGCCCCTTACAACAGCATTAAGAAAGAGCGGATATATTTCTATGTCAGAAAGAAAAAATAATCGCCGACCGGTAGGGTTGATATTATTAGCTGTGATGATTATTATTAGTTGTATTTTGTTTATTTTATCTATGAATGGAATATTATGAGGAAAGAGTATGGAAAGCATGAATTATATTCCCGGTTATATAGTTAAGGGAACAGTTATACATGGACGCGGAATTGGCAAATTAGTAGGTATGCCTACAGCAAACCTTAAAGTAGAACGAGGACAAGCGTTACCGGAATCAGGCGTATATATCACAAAAGCCATTTTAGATTGCAATATTTACTATGGAATTACCCATATAGGAACACGTCCAACAGTTGATAATGACCAGGACATATCAGTAGAAACACATATTTTAAATTTTAATAAAGATATATATGGTTACAAAATGGAAATACAATTATTTACAAAACTAAGACTTCCTCAAAGATTTGATAATCTATCATTCTTATTAGAGCAAATCAGAAAAGATTGTATGTATGCACGTGAATTTTGGGGAATAAGCCCACTCTTATCCCGTTTGTTTATTGATGTGAGTAATCATAATGTAACAGTAGACAAACAAGAGGTTTATTTGTCAACAAAGGAATTTGATGTTTTGTATTTGCTGTATTCAAATCCCGATGTTACCTTTACAAAAAAACAGATTTATGAAGCTGTTTGGCACGAGCCGGCTAATAACCGTTATCATGCAGTCGAAAATACTATTTTTCAAATAAGAAAGAAATTAAGTCAAATTACAGAATCACAAAATTTCATCAAAACGGTAGTTGGATATGGGTATAAAATCAACCTGAAATAGCAAACCCAGCCGGAGCAGCGGGCGGTCAAGATGAACGGGCAGCTTGCCCTTGATAAAGCCAATGCCCCTATGATAGCGGACGTTTTGCATCTCTGCGCTGGCTTTCGCCAGCTACCCTTTTGTGGACTTGCCATCTGGGGACACCATGCGCTGCAAGCTGTTCCCAGCCGACAAGTTTTACAGAATCGGTTTTCTGTCTTATGGGAAGAAATGAAAAATGTTATACTAAAAAATAAAAATTGGTGCTATGTCAAGAAAAAGTACAAGTTAAATATGCCTTTTTCCTAATTCTCGTGATCGATTAGCTCACAAGTGATACTGCCATTTTTTCCAACTTTTCTGACAGTGTTATAAAAAGTTTCGATATATTCAAATACCAGCCTGTATGCATGCCGATAATTAAATATTTTGAAACGATTTATCCATTCCCTCTTCAATAATGCATGAAATGATTCTATACAGGCATTATCCCACGGATATGCTTTCTTTGAATAACTATTAATCATTCCTGCAGTAGCATTCTTAAATGCCTCTGACACATACTGACAACCTCTGTCCGTATGAAACACAAGCGGTGCGGTTACCATTCGCGACTGCTTTGCTTTTTTTACACAATCCACTACATGAGCGGCATCCAGAGATTCACTAAGTACCCATGCAATGATTTTCCTGGAAAAGAGATCCATAATGCTTGTTAAATAAACAAACCCTTCAAAGGTCCATATATACGTGATGTCAGATACCCATACAGCATCAGGAGATTCAGGATTGAACTCCTCATTCAGGATATTTTTCAATTTACAACTCTGATCCGAATCAATCGTTGTAACAGTATAAGGCTTTACCCATTGAGCTCTGATTCCCATCTGTCTCATATAGTTGCCTACTGTTTTTTCAGCAGTGGTCTCACCTTGTTTATGCAACTGCTGTGTTATTTTGGGCGCTCCATAATTCTGATGTGATTCGTCGTATATATCCTTGATCTGCTCTTTTATCCGATTGCGGCGTTCCTCTGTTTTTGAAGGGACATGTTTTAACCATGCATTATAACCGGAGCGTGAAACACCTAAAATTCTCAGTACTCCGCTGACAGAAACACGGTGTTTCACCGGGTAGTTCTCAACTTCAGAAATATACTCTGAAGTAGCGGTATAGATTGCTTTTGTCATTTTCCCAGAATACCGATTGCTTTTTTTAGTATTTCAAGTGCATCCTTTGTATCACGGAGTTCCCTCTGGAGACGCGCGATTTCTTTTGCTTCATCGCTTGCATAATTGCCACTGCCTCTAGTCGGAACAGTTCCTTCATTTTCCTGAGCAGCTTTAATCCATGTCTTTAATGCCGATTCACTGATTCCAAGGTTTTCAGCTGCTTTGCGAAGTGATATTTCAGGGTGTTCATTCCTGTACTGTACTGCATCTTCCTTAAACTGTTGTGAATACTGTGTTCCTTTTGCCATAATCATCTTCCTCCATCTACTTAATCTTACATGATGTATAGGAAGAAGTCATCTTAGATTTGTACTATTTCTATACTAGCATTAA